>NZ_CADP01000066.1 GCF_000285295.1 Komagataeibacter europaeus LMG 18890
CCCGCGTCATAGCCCGAAAGCCCGCCGCTTTCCGTGGTTTTTACCGACTGGCTATCAATCACGCCCGCGCTTGGAGAGGCTTCACGCCCCTCAATCTCGCGCAGGCTCATGACCAGGACCGTATTCATGACTTCGAACAATCCGGCATCACGCCAGGCGTAAAAATAGCGCCTGACGGTCGAGACCGGCGGAAAGCATTTCGGCAGCAAACGCCACGCACACCCGGCCGAGGCTATGTAGAGCATCGCGTTGACCACCTCGCGCATATCCGTCGTGCGGGGGCGACCACCCCGTTTCGCCGGGGGTATAAATGGCATGATCAGAGCCCACTCTTCGTCCGTCGTATCCGATGGATATCGCATTCCTTCCCGGCTATGTTCACGTCGGGCAATACCAGTCCATGTCACCATTCACTCCATCTCTTCGTAAAGACGGATGAATCACAACAGGCTGGTATTGTTCAAAAACTTTCGGATCGGGCTCTATGACATGAAGAAACAGACACTGACCGTCGACCGGTCACGTTCGGGTCAGACAGGGTTCTCGCCCAAGTTCAGTCATGAACACAGCGTCAGCATGCCTGCCCCGGCAGGGGAGGTTTCATTGCATGTCATTGTTGACCGCAATTCGGTAGAAGTCCTGTCGCGCAATGGTTCGGTTGTCATGACGGATCTTGTCTTTCCGCCAGCCGATGCCGATCGCATCATGACCTTTTCCGAAAACGGCATGACCGAATTCAGCCATATGAAGGTCACCCTTCTTGACCGCAACCAGGAATAGAATACCACCCGGCCCCGCTGTCCTGCCGGGACGGACAGGCCCTGCCTGCACCATCCCGGTATCCCGGTCGTCAGGCCCGCGCGCACGCAATCACGGATAGCGGGCCATCCGGCTTGACCGGTTGCAAGTTCAGGATAATGAAGAAGCATGGCAGACCTGAAGTATACCAATAGTCGACGCAGCGTGGCGCGGCCCACGATCGGGCTCCTGTGCCTTGCCGTCACGATGGCCTGCGGCGTCACCGGCAGCCGTGCCGGGCCTGTATCCCCTTCACTGGACCAGATCCAGACAGTGGTCGTGATCTTTGCCGAAAACCGCTCCCTTGATAACCTGTACAATGGTTTTCCCGGTGCGGACACATTTACGGGCAAGCCCCTGTCGCTGTTTGCCCAGCGCGACCGGGATGGATCAATACTGCATGAACTCCCCCCTGTATGGGGTGGGCTGACGGGGCGGGGCGTGCCTGATCCGGTCACGCAGGCCATGAGTGCCCACCTGCTGAACCAGCCATTCCGCGTGGATGATCCGCAGGGGTTCAACCGTCCCCTCAGCACGCGCACGCATGACCTGTGGCACCGGTATTACCAGAACCAGATGCAGATCAACGGCGGCCGTAACGACATGTTTGTCGCATGGGCGGATTCCGGGGCCATGCCCATGAGTTACTGGGATGGCACGCGGATGGAAATGTGGCAGGTCGCACGCAGGTACACCCTGGCGGACCATTTCTTCATGGGGGCGTTTGGCGGCTCGTTTCTCAACCATCAATGGCTGGCCTGCGCCTGCGCCCCCTACTATCCCGATGCGGATACAAGTCCCGCCCATCCGGTCATTTCCGCGGCTGATCCTTCGGGCACGTCCCTGCTTGTCGCCGCCAATTCCCCCCGTTCCGCACTGGAGGGCATTCCGAAATTCGTGCGCGATGGCAACCTGACGCCCGATTTTCACGCCATCAACACGATGCAGCCCCCCTATCAGCCGAGTGGCAACGCACCGGCGGCGGGACAGGATCCACGCTTTGCCGATCCCGCACAGGCCACCACCCTGCCGCCCCAGACGATCCCCACCATTGGTGACCGCCTGAGTGAAAAGGAGGTCACATGGGCATGGTATGCCAGCGCATGGCAGGATGTGCTGGTCCATGGCAACCATTATCCCACGCCGGATTTCCAGTACCACCACCAGCCATATAACTATTTCCTCAATTACGCCCCCGGCACACCGGCGCGACAGGCGCACCTGCGCGATGGCGGGCTGGCGGGCATGCGGTTCATTGACGATATCGACCACGGCACCCTGCCACAGGTCAGTTTCTACAAACCACAGGGCAACCTGAACGAGCATTCCGGCTATGCCGACATTCAGTCCGGGGATCATCATATCGCCAACCTGATCGCCCATCTGGAAAAAAGTCCCCAATGGCCGCATATGCTGGTAATCGTCACATATGACGAAAATGGCGGGCTGTGGGACCATGTCGCACCGCCAAAAGGTGACCGATGGGGACCGGGATCACGCATTCCCGCCATTATCATCTCGCCTTACGCACGACGTGGCTATGTTGACCATACGGTGCAGGATACGACGTCCATCCTGAAATTCCTGACCGAACGTTTTCACCTGCGTACGCTGGACGGTCTTGCCGCCCGCGAGCAGGCCATACAGGCCAGCACGGGCCAACCATTGGGCGACCTGACCGGCGCCCTGCTGCTGACACGGGGGATGCGGTAGGCCCTGCCTGTCGATCATGCCCTGTCATGGCTGGCTTTCGGAGCATGCGCTTTCCGCCCCTGCCCCCTGTGGGTTAGGCTCAACGCACGTCGCCCGCGGGGTGAAAATATCCATCCGTCAAGGTCCCGAGAAAGGCAACAACGGCATCAATCTCATCATCGGATAAAGCCGGTCGGTTACCGGGCCGGGGACCAAAGGGCGGGTCCATGTTGATATTGGCATGAAAACGCGCGGGCAGATCATCATAGATCCGCACCCTGCCATCCGGCCCGGTTGGGTACCATAGCTGTGGCCGGATATCACGCAACGCATAGAAGGCGACGGCCTGCCGTAGGGAATGAATCACGCCATTATGGAAAAAGACGTGCCGTGTCGCCACGTTGCGTAACGATGGCGTGCGGAACAGGCCGCAATATTCCAGGTGGTCGGACAGGTCGGTCCGATCCGGTCCACACAGGCCCATGTCGAAATAGGCCGGATTGGCATTCAGTCCGATTGCACGATTACGCGGTACCCCAAGCGCCACCAGTCCGTAATCCGTAAACTGGGGTGGCGTGCCATCATGGCCGGGCTGGCTGACATGGCATGACGCGCAGTTCCCCTTGTCCGCCCGTTCAAACAGATCCAGTCCCCGCGCTTCCAGTGGTGAAAGCCGCGCACGGCCTGCCAGCACCGCGTCGTATTTACTGGTGTAGGGGTAAAAAAGCCCCGGTTCCTGCTGATAGGTGGCCAAAGCCTCCACAATCAGGGCAAACCGGTCATCCGTGGGGGTCCGGACCAGTGTATCCAGACGCGGCCCGTAGCCTGCGGCCAGCACCCGCCGCAGCACATCCCTCCGGCTGGCGTTCGCCATTTCATACGGGGAAAGCAGCGGAATTTCCCCCTGTCCCCGCGCCGTATCCACCCTGCCATCCCACGTCAGGCCCCCGGTGGGGCCATTATCGAGGCTTTCATCGGCCTCGTCTTCCGAATCAAAGAAATGTTCGGCAAACTGGGGCACATCCTGCAGATACATAAGTGATGGCACCGCCCGATGACCCTGCTGGCGCATGTCCGGGCCACCGTACTGCACGGGCAGGCTGTTGGCGGGTGCAAAGGCATGGGTGTCATCATGGCATGAAGAACAGGCCATATGCCCGGATGCCGACAGCCGGACATCATGAAACAGGTCACGTCCAAGCACACTGAGCGCCTGCGCACGGCTACGGGCCTGGATACGTGACATTGGCGTCCCCTGCGTGGCCTGCGCACTGGCGGGTGTGACCATCAACAGGGCAGAAATGACATACATGCCGCGCAGGGCGACCCTGAGCAGGCGGGAAATCATCGTGTCCATTCTTCATGCGGGAGGATGTATGGCACGTGCGGCTTGACGCGCGCCTGTGCAATGTTACGATAAATCAACCATATAATCAGAAAAACCGTTACCCCAAACCTGTCTCCCTGCTTCCCTGAAGGCGGCTTCATGCATATCCGTGGATGTATCGGTATCATACTTCTGGTGTGTACAGGCATCCTCTTCTCGGCTGATCGCAGGCAGATCAGGCCGCGCATCATCCTTGCCTGCCTTGGGCTTCAGGTCGCCATCGGGTTTATCGTCCTGCGCATTCCCGCGGGTCAGGCGTTGCTGCGCGCGATATCGGGCATGGTAACGCACCTGCTGGCCTATGGTGACGAAGGCGGGCGGTTCCTGTTTGGCGCGCTGGTCGGGCCACGAATGAATACGGTCTTTCCGGGGGAAGGCTATGTTTTTGCGTTTCAGGTGCTGCCATCGCTGGTCTATGTCAGCGCCCTGATCGCCATTCTGTACCATTGCGGCATCATGCAGGCCTTCGCGCGCGTGTCCGGGCGCGGGCTGCAATGGCTGGCCGGGACATCATCCGTTGAATCCCTTGGCGCCATCATCACCATTTTTGTCGGGCAAAGCGAACTGCCGGTTGCCCTTGGTCCCTACCTTGCCACCATAGGCGGGACGGAACTGTTCAGCGTACTGTGCAGTGTCACGGCGTCCGTTTCGGGCGCTACACTGGTTGGTTATGTCGGGCTAGGTATTCCGGCGCATTATCTGGTCGCCGCATCCTTCATGGCCATACCCGGCGGACTGCTGTTTGCCAAGCTGCTTGAACCGCTTCCCCCCGACGTACCGCCCACACCACTTGCCACAGGCGATGCCGCCTATCACCGCGCCTTTTTTGAAGCCGTCATGGAAGGGGCGCTGAATGGCACGCGCACGGCCGTATCGGTCGCGGCCATGCTGGTCGCGTGTATCGGGCTGATTGCGCTGGTCAACGTGATATTGCAGGGCGTGGGCGGGGTTGTCGGGTGGCCTGCCCTGTCACTGGAATACCTTATGGGACTGCTGTTTGCCCCGGTCGCATGGCTGCTGGGCGTACCACTGTCTGAATGTGGCACCGTGGGGTCAGTGCTGGGGCTGAAGATGGCCGTCAACGAATTTGTCGCCTACCTGCATCTGGGCCCCGACATACGGGGCGGCGTGCTGTCGCCCCGGGCTGCCGCGATTGCTTCATTCGCGCTATGCGGCTTCGCCAACCTGAGTTCCATCGGCCTGCTTGTGGCGGCATTCGGCAGCCAGTGTCCCGACCGGCGCGAGGAAGTCGCCCGCAGGAGCGCCCGCGCCGTACTGGCAGGCATGCTATCCAACCTGCTGAGTGCCGCGATCGCCGGTATCATCATCCAGTAACACTTCAACCGCGAAAAGGAATGAAACCGAAGTGGATGTGCAAAAGATCATAATCGATACGGATCCGGGTCAGGATGATGCCATTGCCATCATGATGGCGCTGGCGGCACCGCATCTGGAAATCCTTGGGCTATCCACTGTGGCGGGCAACGTGCCGGTCAGCCAGACCACCGCGAATGCCTGCACGATTCTGGAACTGGCGGGACGGCCGGATATCCCGGTCCATGCCGGATGCGCCGCCCCCCTGCGCCGCACGCCCATCACGGCCGAGCATGTCCATGGCCGGACCGGCATGGATGGTCCGGACCTGCCACAACCGGAACTGCGCCCACAGGGGCAGCATGCCGTGGATTTCCTGATTGATACAATCAGGGCCCATCCGTCAGGCAGCATAACCGTGGTCACCCTTGGCCCCATGACCAACCTTGCCGTCGCATTGGTCAAGGCACCCGACATTGCGGCACGCATCGGGCGGGTTGTTTCCATGGGCGGGGCCTATTCCGAATGTGGCAATATCACCCCCAGTGCCGAGTTCAATATGTTCGCCGATCCCGATGCCGCGGACATTGTATTGCGCAGGCAGTTGCCACTGACGCTGGTCCCGCTGGATATCACACATAAATTCCTGATCAGCGCATCGCGTCTGGATCGACTGCGTGCCCTGCCCGGTCGCTGCGCGCAGGCGGCAGCAGCCATGCTGGGATTTTCCGAACGGTTCGATCTTGAAAAATACGGCTGGGATGGTGCGCCGCTGCACGATCCCTGCACCATCGGCTGGCTGCTGGCGCCAGACCTGTTTGCAGGCCGCACGGTCAATGTTTCGGTCGAGGTGGACAGCCCCCTCATGCAGGGAGCCACAGCCGTGGACTGGTGGCAGGTCACCGACCGACCACGCAATGCCCTTTTCCTGCGCGAAGTGGACAGCGCGGCATTATGGGAAGTCGTGCTGACACAGTTAAGCCGCCTGCCATGATACGAAACCGGCCAAAGCCTGCATACCGCCTGTCATGCGACTGCGTTCCATGCCCTCCGTCCGCAACCAGATGAAAATGCATTCCGGGGGCAGTGCATATGATGTGCTCCCCGCAACGCATGATTTTCATGATGTCAACATGAACCAGACGGCCATGCGGGTGGTCATCGCGCAGGCAGATATTGTATACGGGCGTGATCGTCCTTTACCTGACCCGGCTGCTTTTCCGGATATTTATTCAGGGGGCGGGCTGCACTGCGGCGTTATCGGCTGGCCCGCCATGACTGCCTTTGTGAAGGCTGCCGAATCCGGCAGGGATGCATTGACGGTCTGGTCGTGGTCCAGTCCCCTGTAGACATGCGCCTGCACAACCGTCCCCGCAGCGCAGGCTGCCTTGACAAGGCCGAACTGCAGCGGCGGCGGGACATCACGGTCCAGTTCGCCTGTTCCCATGAACAGCGGCTGCGGAAGCTTCATGGTCGGATATTTCATTGCCAGCAGGGCTGGTCCAAGGGTCTTCAGGAAACCCGGCTTCAGGGAATTGCTGAAATTCAGCCTGTCCTGCCTCACCTTATCCGTCAGTTCGTGCACGCATAAATCTGCAGCCGCCTGATAGGCCGGCATCGCCTTTGGGGTAAAGGTGTCTTCGGGTCGGAAAGCGGGGTCGTAGCCTGCCAGACCCTGCGCAAGATACAGGGCGTAGACCATGACAGGATCATAGCCTCCCCTTGCCCGATCCAGTGCGGTCATCTGCTGCAGGAGTTCTGGCGTGATATAGGGTGCCCCCGTGGCCACCGTTCCCCGGATATTCAGTTCAGGCGCATAGCCGGGCGCGAAAGCGGCCGAGGCAAATGCGGCCCCACCACCCTGCGACTGCCCGACAATCATGATTTTGTTCTGCAATCCCGGAACACCTGCAAGGGCCGCGCGCACGCCATCCAGCACGCTGTACGCCTCTACGCGGGTATCAAGATAGGCATGCGTGCCGGGCGTGCCCAGACCCTGATAATCGGTACCAACCACGGCAAAGCCACGTTTCATCCATTCCGACAGATAGCGACGGTTGCGTTCGGTCCACGGATTGCTGGACGGTGCGCAATGGTCGGCCACACCCACCGTGCCATGGGCCCAGGCGACAATTGGCCAGCCACCTGCCGGCGGCTTGCCTGCGGGCAGGATGACTTCCGCCGTCACGGGGACAAGCCCCTTCTCCGTCACGCCATTCGTGGAAAGGTAGGTAATCCGCACTGACCGCCCCGCATCGGGCAGGCTGAAAGATGGGGCCAGGGTTTCAGATGCACTCAGCGTGCCCGGTCCGTCCTGGGTGGAGGTCGCGGCGGCATGGGCACCGACACTCAGGGCAGGAAAGCAGATACCCGCAAGCAGGCCAGCAACCGTAAAGCTGGAACGACAAAAAAGCATGATGAATCCTTTTGCGGTGAAATCGTTGCTTGACCCGCTCCGAGAATAAAACTTATCAATGACAAGATATCGCCCCGGACCTGTTGTCAAGGATGATGCCAGGAAGGGCGGTCATGGGATTACAGGTCATGGAACGACAGAAATCCAAGAAAAATTACCATCATGGGGACCTGCGGTCGGCACTCCTGCGTTCGGCCCGTGCCCTGCTTGAACAGCAGGGGATTTCAGCCCTTGGCCTGCGTGCCATCACGCGCCATGCCGGTGTTTCCTCTGCGGCTGCCGTCCCGCATTTCGGCAATCTTGCGGGCCTGCTGAGTGCGCTGGCAACCACTGGCCATGAAGAGCTGGCTGCCGCCCTTGAACCCGTTCTTGAAATCGGTGCCCATGCCGCCGGTCTGGTTTACGTGCGCTTTGCCATTCACAATCCTGGCCTGTTTACCCTGATGTTCCGCAGCGACGTGATTGACCGGGGCGATCGCCCACTGGCCGCAGCCTCCGCCCGGACTTCACACATGCTGACCCGGTTGATCGGCAACATGACGGATCACCAGCCCCAGCGGACACGCAGTGGAATACGCGCGGCCCACTGGGGCAAGGTGCATGGGCTGGCGGTCCTGGCCATTGACGGGCTTCTGGATCCCCTCCTGTCAAGCCAGGGGGAAGACATGTCACTTGAAGACCTGCTTGACGACGCATTACGGTAACAGGCATTGGATATTAGGCAATAGTGCCACGGCATGGCATTGATACCGTCTGGTCTTCATCCATGAATGTCTGTCCTTGCAAATCCAAAGATAAAGGGATCGTTTGCAGAAAAGGACGAAATCCGTTTTCACGAAAAACGTATTCCCGCAAATCGTCATATCTGCAAGTGCCTGCCTGGAAACCGTTTGAAAAAAGTTTCACCAAAAACTTCTTTATAATTTGCAGTCTGGCTTTTTAACCAGAATTACAGCCCAAGTTCGGACAATCCCGGATGACTGTCCGGACGGCGCCCCTGTGGCCAGTGAAACAGCCGGTCCGCATCGGCAATTGCCAAGTCGTTGATTGAGGCAAAGCGACGGCGCATGAGCCCCGCCTCATCGAATTCCCACATTTCATTGCCATAAGACCGGAACCAGCATCCCGTTGCGTCATGCCATTCATAGGCGAAACGGACCGCCATGCGATTATTGCGAAAGCCCCAGAATTCCTTGATCAAGCGGTAATCATGTTCCGTGGCCCATTTGTGCGTGAGGAAAGAGACGATTTCACTCCGCCCCCTGATAAAGGTCGTACGGTTGCGCCACTGGCTGTCCATTGTATAGGCCTGCGCAACCAGCATGGGATTGCGGCTGTTCCAGGCATCTTCGGCAAGACGGGTCTTTATCGCAGCGGTTTCAGCATCGAATGGGGGAAATGGCGGTCGTGACATGGGAAACTCCTGATCCGGTTCGGTGATGCGTCTGGCCCGACCATAACACTGAAATCACAGGGCATATACCGGGCGGAATCATGACCTGAAGATACGCTTGCACCATGGCGGAGCAAGTCGGTCGTCGTCAAAGCCAACCATGCAGATACTGGCACTTGGGGATGAAGATCCCCACCGGCCATGACCCGCCGCCATGCCGGTTCCAGCCTGCACGACCGACACGGGCGGGTCACGGAACAGGACGGTCAGCCGCCGTAGAAGACTTTTTCGCCCAGATCCTTCATATGCAGGATAGCTTCATCGGGGCGACCCGTAATCTGCTGGTTCAGGTGCACATTCGTGACCTCCGCAACGAAGGTATGATGGTCCCCCAGTTCCACGATGTGACGTACCTTCAGTTCCACTGCGGCCGGCACGCTGGTCAGGATGGGCGCGCCATTCGCGGCCCAGCGGACTTCCTGTCCACCCAGCTTGCCATCAGCGTATTCCGCGGGTTTGAAGAAAGCGAAGGCCAGACCGCCCTGCCCCTGTCCCAGGATGTTGAGCACCAGATCACGGCTTTCACGCGCGGCGGCATAAACAGCGGAATCCGTCTTGATGCCAAGGGCCAGAAGCGGCGGGGCAAAGCTGGTCTGGGTGACCCAGTTGATCGTGGCGGACGCGATGGTGGTCTCTTTCGTTCCAGCCGTCAGCACATAAAGTCCATACGGAATCATCCGCAACGCGGTTTTCCTGGCCTGTTCATCCATGATGCATTCTCCTTTGTGGTGCCTATGCCCAAGAATGACGCGACAGGACGGAAGATGTCCAGCAGGCCGCCAGGAATGGCTGATCATCCGATATCCATTACCGCATGAAGCGGGCTGCATCATGACATGTCTGGCCAATGCCAGGCGGGCGTGAATTACACGTGTCGGTAGCCGATATTCCTGATTGAAATGCTGCCCTTCGCGGCACGGCGGCATCGGCCACCGAAACCGGCCATCCCGCATGCCGGTCACACCGGGCGGCAGGACGGCAATAGGTGCAGCCTTCACATCCCACGGATCGGGACCGGGTGGCGACAGGCTTACCGGGACTGTCCTTTCAACCACCTTTTCCGGGCATGGGTCTGGACCTGACCGAAGGATGTCAGGACAAGAAAAAACCTTTGCCGGCCCACCCTCGCGCGTTGACGTAGTGTGGCATCCCCCGTAAGAGTGCGCGTCCTAAACCAGCGAAGCCCCAACCGGCTCAGCCTTTGACCTAGCGCCGGAGGCGCCGCCTGACCATGTCCATGACATTCGCCGACCTTTCCCTGGCGCCGTCCCTGCTCAGTGCATTGGCCGAGGAAGGTTACACCAGCCCCACCCCGATTCAGGCCCGGTCAATTCCATTGCTGCTGGAAGGGCGCGACCTGCTGGGCATGGCCCAGACCGGAACGGGCAAGACCGCCGCCTTTGCGCTGCCCCTGCTGCATCGTCTTGCCACGACGCCGCGCCCGGCGCCCGCAGGTGGCGCCCGCGTGCTGGTGCTGGCCCCCACGCGCGAACTGGTTTCGCAGATCGCGGATGGTTTCGAGCGCTTCGGTCGCCATCTGCGCCCCAGCGTGACAACGATTTTTGGTGGCGTCAGCCAGTTTCACCAGATCAATGCGCTCAAGGCCGGCGTGGACATCATCGTGGCCACGCCGGGACGGTTGCTGGATCTGATCAATCAGGGCCTGTGCGACCTGTCGCAGCTTGAGGCACTGGTACTGGATGAGGCCGACCAGATGCTCGACATGGGCTTTGCCAAGCCGATCGAGCGTATTGTCGCGGCACTGCCGAACGACCGGCATACGTTGCTGTTTTCGGCAACGATGCCAAAATCCATAACCGCACTGGCCGAACGCCTGCTGCGCGACCCGGCAAAGGTCGAGATCACGCCGCCCTCGACCACCGTCGACCGGATCGAACAGTCGGTCATGTTCGTCGATGCCACCGACAAGAAGGCGGCACTGCTGGCGCTGCTGCAGACGCCGGGGATGGGTCAGGCCGTGGTCTTTACCCTGCAGAAAAATATTGCCAACGAAGTCTGCGCCTTCATTACCGAGGCAGGCATCACGGCTGAAGCCCTGCACGGCAACAAGTCGCAGGGCCAGCGCGAACGTGCGCTTGACGCTTTCCGCTCTGGCGCGGCACAGGTGCTGGTGGCAACGGATATCGCGGCGCGTGGCATCGATGTTGATACGGTGACGCATGTCTTCAATCACGACCTGCCCAGCCTGCCTGAAAGCTATGTCCACCGCATAGGCCGCACCGGGCGCGCTGGCCGCAATGGCTTTGCCATAACACTATGCGATGCCGAACAGCGCGCCTGGCTGCGGGACGTGGAACGCGAAATCGGTCGCCCCCTGACCGTGCAGGCCGATCATCCATGGCATTCGGAAGCGGCACGGAATTCGACCATGCGGCCTCCGGTTCTGGGCGGTGGACCGGTCAAGCAGGTCAAGCCGCAGAAAAAGCGCGAACGGAAAGTCTGGACCGAAGAAGAAAAGAACGCCGCGCGGGCAGCCGCAAGGGCCGCTGCAGAAACTGCCTGATCATATACGGGCGACATGCCAGGCGGTCAGATTGCAAGACATCACTGGCGTATATAATGACGCGATCGACACGAATTGAACGAAGCGCCATGGCAGCGCATTGCGCCTCTGCTCCCGGGCAAAGTTGAAAATACAGGCCGCAGTGGGGCGGATAACCGCCTGTTCGTAAATGGCTGCCTCTGGATTCTACGTTCGGGCGCGCACTGGAAGGATTTGCGTGACGCTGACGGCCGATCGGGACAACCAGTACCTGATGTTCAATTCAATGATCGTCCGCGCCCATCAACAGGCTGCGAACGGAAAAGGGGCGCAGGGATCAGACGCTGGGGTGGGGCATTCCGCACAGGGTTGCAACCGCCCCGGTCTGCCAGCCTCAAGCCCCATTTATCCGTTGAGCCGGGCAGCATGACGCCTGAACCGATTACGCTCAGATATGCGTATGCGCTCCGGACCTGTTACGTGCCCCAGAACGTGACTTGTACAGGGCACACCGAATGCAAGTGAGTTGAGGAATAAGTTCTGATCGACAGAAATTTCCGGCGCCATCCGGAATAACGTCATTTTCATATGCACAATTATTTGTATGAAATAACAAGTATATGTAACAAACATATCAATATTTTTACTTTCTGTGCATTGCATTCATTGTCGATGCGGCAGATGGTGTGCCCACATATCTTCGATCCTGTCACTAACAGGGGACATGGGGAACCGTCCGCCCATTGCGGAAGGCAGCATCCATGTCCTGCGTAAAAATGAAAGCGGCCATGATGGCTTTGGTACCTGTAGGAAAGACGACAGCATCACCTACATCCATGATGGTACACAGGAAGATCATGCCGCCCGGTAATTAACAATGCAGGCGACGGGGAAGCCCGATGCCTGCTCCTTCCCGGGGATTTCGTCCCATGTATCTGCCGGCAAGATCGTCCGGGTTCATTGCCCTGCTCCGCATCACCATCCCTTCCATCATGTTGTTCTGTGCGTCCGGCGCGCATGCTGCGGACGTCACGCTTGGTATCATCGGTCCCCACGAATATGATCTGCCGGTTGATTTCAAGCCGTTCAATGTACTGGTCCAGTATGGCGATGGTAATGCGGCAGGCAATTCCTATAACAGTCTTGGCCAGCGCAAACCCGGTGGCGGCAGCCATACATGGTCAGGCATGACCAAATATGTCCATTTCCGCAGTTTCGATGCCATCCCCCATGTCGGTTTTGCGTTTGAACTGATCCAGACCGAAAGCTACAACCTGGCAGATGGCACAAATTATGGTGGCCTTAGCCCAACCATCGTGGGGCCGGCAGCATGGTTCAAACCCAACAGGCACAGCACGTTTGGCATCCAGACCTTCATGCAGACCGCCGTTGGCACACGCGACGCAACGTCCCCGAATTACTGGTCGAACATATCCAGCTTTATTTTTGATTATGAATGGAAACATTTCAGCTTTGATGGCGACGCCGGCACTGTCGCGGGGGCGGCAAAGCATGTAAAAGGCGGCCACACCTATTCACCCGGTGTGGTCTTCTACACCAATCTGCGCTTCAGCTGGAAAGCCACGCGGTTATTCGAACCTTTCTTCGCGTTGGACTGGCAGAATGTCAAAGGAACCTATGACCGGACGGCGGGCCAGTATCTGGACGATTCAAACAGTCGTGAAATAACCCTGGGCCTTGGCGCCATGTTTAACATCACAAAGCATGTTTCCTTTACCACACGATATTCGCATTCCGTTGATGGCCGGAATATTCCGGAAAGTAACGCATATTACGTCAAATTCGTTTACCTGTGGTAAAGGTATCCAACAGCTTTTTCATGACAACGGAGTGGATTAACAATTTTACCAAACATCGAATGGTCATTACACGACACGGCAACAGTCTTCAGACCGGGAACATTGGTCCGCGTATTCATCAACACGAAAATTCAGATATTGCCGACTCTGTATGAATGAACCGTATCAAAAAATAATTCGTCCAAAAAAATCAGGTTGCATCCCATAATCCGGTTCGCAAAAGGCGTGAGGTGGCGGAAAGATGCGATATCCGACCGGCTTACATTTCCGATGGCCTCGTCATGGCCAGATAATACTATTCCCGCGTGCGCGAATTAATATTTAATGAAATAGATTTTTAATTTAATAATGAACTAGTTCAAAGAGTAACGGTCGATCAATTCTGTCATGCATGTGTAGCGTTCTTGAATAATACAACACGCTTGCAATACAGTGGCAGGCACATACCTTCCCTGCCGCTGACGCGGGTTAAAAAGGTTGGCGGCCACGCATTATGACCGTATGAGACATTTTATTTTCTCCTGTCATATGCTGCATAGTACGAAAGACATCAACCATTGGACCATACGGAAATCGTCAAGGCGCTTGGTACGTTTCTGGCCATCATGAACCCTTTCCTGAGCCTGCCCGTCTTTCTGGCAATGACATCAGGGTTCTCGGTGACCCAGCAGCGCGCGCTTGCTGTCAAGGTCACCCTGTTTTCGGTCGTCATGTGCCTGGTCATCCTGCTGGCTGGCCAGAAGATCATCAGTTTCTTCGGCATTACCATTGACCAGTTCCGTGTGGCGGGCGGTATTGTCCTGGCCCAGATTTCGTGGTCGATGCTCAATGGCAGCAGCATTCCCTCCCATCAGGGCAGCCATCAGGAACAGGCCCAGTTACAGAACCTGTCCGGCCTGGCCTTTTACCCCCTGACCTTTCCCATGCTGATCGGCCCGGGCACGATCGCGACCATCATCATCTATACCGGCCATGGCAGTTCGCTGACCGACATGGCGGAGATTGGCGGCATTATCGCGGGCATACTCCTTATCCTGTTTGTCACCCTGTTCTTTGCCTCGGAGATCGGCAAGGTCATGAGCGAGACCATGCGCACCATTACCACGCGCCTCATGGGCATGATCCTGCTGGCCATTTCCGTCGGCATGGTTATCGCAGGGATCAAGGCGGTATTACCCGGACTGTCCCGTTAATCCCATGGGTCATGTTTCTAAAAAAGACAGCGTTTCCTGAATCTTTTCAAACACGATTCACCAAAAACTTTCCTGTCATCACTCAGGCCGGGTCGCAATGTTCATCCGCCGCCATGATCGTGTATGCCAGCACGTTTGCGCTTGCCACGATATCACCCGGATCGGCGTGTTCGCCTGATTGTAGTTCAACCCGTCACGGCGGGGAATGAAGATCATCGCGGCCGGGCAGATCCGGATCATATGGGCTACGTCATGTCCCACGCCGGAAATGCGGTCATATCTGCCGCCGGTGGACGGGGTATCGAGGTGGCTGCCCATCATTAGCGGCGGGAGACTGTGATTGTTCCCCTGCAGGCGCGAAAGCTGGCTGCCGTGGTATCTACCGTAAGGAAACAGCCAAGGGCTGCACTCGGCCAGCCGTATCGTATACGGTCACGCCGTTGCAAAAGTCAGCACCCTGTCACGCAGGATGTCCTGCAGGGCCTCCAGCCGGGCCAGACCCTGCCAGGCAATCGCCTGATTGCGCGTGACGTATCCGGCCTCGGCGGGATTGCGGCTGGCGCGCCATGAACTGATGCCCAGCGACATGACCAAGCGCGCCCCCATCATCGCGGGCAGGCACGCCAGTTCGACCCCTGTAAGCGCAATGGTGCGGCAATAGCCAGACAGGATCGCCATGAACTGCTCCAGCGGCTGCGTGCCGGTGCCCATCATGTACGATGCGGCAATCGCAAGGTCCTGCACGCGCGGGGCACATATCACATCGCCAAAGTCGATCACCCCCTCGATGGACTGCTCGCTGCACAGGATATTATGAACATTGAAGTCGTTATGGATCACCTGCGCGGGCAGTGTTGCCATGACAGGCTGCACCTGCTGCTCGAACGCCGCCAGCGCCGCGCTGGCCAGCGCCCTTTGCTCTCCGGTTTGGAAATAATGGATGAAATTGTGCATATAGGCTGCATTACACAAATTCCACAAAAGCGCATGAGACTGGGCCGGATGATGAAAGCCCACCAAAACCCGGTCCAGCCGCCCCAGCATTTCCCCGATGGAGGCACAGAGCGGCACCGTCGTCGCCCGGTTGCCTAGCACTACAGTTGCAGTTTGTTTTGTTCGTTAATTGTTCATGGTTTCCGTGCTTTCCAGAAAGCTCGAATTTCAGACGGTCTACATCGAGAAAAACCGCAAATTCTTCATCTTTCTAGGCCGGAAACCAAACTGCAACTGTAGTGCTAGCACTACAGTTGCATTTTGTGTCGTGAGTGAGCGCGGATAGCACTGGCCTGATGCGTTCGTCGAAAGACGGACCATCTGAGGATGTGAGAGACGGGTAGTCTGCGTTGTGCAAGTTTTACGACGAGGCGCCTGATCTCCTGAATGGACCAGCGGACAAGGACTGTCGTGTTCTGAGTTGTGTTTTTTTCGGTTTCAGTGAGTTTGCCTGGTAACGGACACTGGCCATGACGGCATAGGCCAGCATGACCAGAGAGACATGCCGATGCCAACCATGCCAGGAGCGGGTCTCGTTATGATCAAGACCAAATTCGTTTTTGGCCGTCTCGAACCCTTCTTCGATCCTCCAGCGCGTCCCTTCAACGTTCACCAGTTCCTGCGTGGTTGTCCCTTTCGGGCTCCAGGTCGTAAAATAGGCAAGGTCCCCGTCAGCGATGTTTCGGCGGATCAACAGGCCACGTGTCCATGGTCCGGCTATAGGGCAGTCAAATTCTTCAGCATCCAGATCAGCAAGCGGAAGATACGCCCAGTCATAAAGTCGCTCACCTTTTGTGCCGTGCCCCGCTGACAGACGACGCCAGGCCTGGTCTGGCAGTCCTGCTGCAATATCTTTCGCCTCTCCGGCAATCAGCGGTTCCGTTGCCCATGATCCGAACCAGTGATTGCCCTTGACCCCAAGCACATATCCAATTCCTGCCCGGCGAAGCGTGCGTTCTACGTCGCCCACGCCATACACGCTGTCTGCTGCAACCCAGCGGAACGGCACACCGGCCTCAATACTTCGCTCAATCATCATCGAGGCTAGGGCCTGTTAGATCTTAAAATACTTCCTATATTGTATGGATTGAAGAAGGAGACGGAACAGGCACTTTCACTGATGAGACATGGGCGATCTGGGAACCGCTGATTGAGGCGGTTCGGCCAAGGGGCAAGACACCGCCCCATGATCTGCGGCGTACGATAGCAGCGATCTTCTGGCGTCATGAGAATGGTGCGAAATGGCGAAGTATCCCCGCTGAGCTGGGTCCGTGGTGGCGGGCGGCGCAGCTTTTCATCCGCTGGGCGAAACTGGGGGTGTGGGAACGCCTGCTCGAACTGGTTCAGGACCACCACGGAGTGGCGCTGGGCATGACTTTTCTGGATGGCACGAACATCAGGGCTCACCACAAGGCGGCGGGAGCCCAAAAAAA
>NZ_CADP01000065.1 GCF_000285295.1 Komagataeibacter europaeus LMG 18890
CTGCGGCAGTTTCGGCCACCATATCAGGACGGCTTCGCGTTCAATGGCCGGACGGGTCGGATCCTGCAGGATGTTGCATAAGGCGCAGACAGGCCCGGGTCCGTCACCATGCCATGGAAACCTGCGACCAGGCGTTATCAGGCCGCAGCACGCACATGTGAAAAGGCCCGGCTCACCCATCTCCCCGGCGTCTGGCGCTGACGGATCCCATGGGCGCGGCAGCAGCCGGAAAGACTGTGTGAGACGGGCCATTGCGATCGGGTTCCTAGCCGCCGCTCGTGAATTGATAGGCCTGAGCCTGCGTACCAACGGTTGCCGAGCCACCGGACGCGGTGTTGGCAGCCTTGTTGATCCACTGCGGACCCGTTGCGAAAAGACCGCACAGCACGATGCCGGCGATTGCCATACCGACCTTTCCGGGCGAACGGTTCTGTTCGTTGCGGCTCTGCCAGGCCGCCCATACGCCGCCGATGAAGCAGATGAAGGCAGCGACATACATGCATGCAGCAGCGACAAAGCCGCCCGCTGTCAGTCCCTCCTGGGCGGTGGCCTGCATCTGGGCCCCGATACCGTTTGCGCTGCCGGTTGCGGATTGGGCCAGCGCATGGCTGGCAATGAGGATCGGGACGGCCAATGTGCCAAGTGCCGTGACGGCACGCTGTCTGTATCCGGCCCGTTGTGTCACCAGACGCGTCAGTCGCGCCGCGCTGGTGATGCCTGTGCGAGAGAGGTTCATGGTCGAGGGCTCCGTTGAAAGAGGGATCATGTCCCCCGAATCATTGTTCTGTCGGCAACATGCGACTTCGAACGCTTTCTTTGCGGACAGGACCTAGCCGGACGTTGTCCAGTGGCTCAGGATCCAGGTTGCTTCCTTGACGGGATTGAGGAGGATCACGCCGAAAACGAACTGGATGAGGCAACTGAGTTTTGAGCGGTTTGTTTTTCCGGTCGCCGACGCGTTCCACGCAACGACCGCCATGAACGCCGCCCAGGCGCCGAACATTTCGAAGAACAGGGCGAAATCACTGACGATTGACAGGATGGCATCCTCTGGGCCTGTCCCGGAAATGACGCTTCCGGTCGCGGCATCCGTATAACCGGTGACAGAAGCTCCCAGCGAAACCTGCGTATCGAGACCGGCAGAGGTGGTGGACTTGGTGAGTATCCTGTCAAAAGTGGCGAAGACGCCGGACAGGACAATCCCGATCCAGGGCACCCAGGGACGGCCGACGAACGGGTTCAGGGGCTGGCGCTGCTGCCATAATCCCCATGCCCCGGTCAGGAAGGCAATCCACGCTGCAATATAGCAGGCCATTGGCAGCAGCCAGGCCATGGCGAGAGCGAGATCGTTGACGAGGTTGACCAGACCTTGCACGTCGATGTGTCCTTGCCTTACTGGATGATGCCGCGTTCAGCCTGGATTACCCACATCGTGCCGCGTTGAGAGATGGCGCGCACACGACCATATCCGCGGAGATCGGTGCCGATTTCGATTTCGGACTGTGGCGGTTGCCCGACCGGCGCCGCATCGTCTTGCACCATGGCAAGCTGGGGAGATGCAGCAAGTATCCGGTAGTGCGGCGTCCATGTCGGGGGCGGAGCAGGAGGCGCCTGGCGCATTCTCGCTGTCCGGGACGCTGGAGATTGCGGCGGCGTTGGCGCCTGCTGCGGCTCGGCCGCCGCTGCTTCCAGGGCTGCCCGTGCCTTGTCGGCTGCGGCACGTGTGGCGGCCGGTCCATCTGACGGGGGCGCTTCGGCGTCGGCCACGGCTCGTTTCGCTTCGAGGAGCGACATCCGGCGGTTGAGATCCGAAGCCTTTGCCGTATCTGCGATACGCAGCCGGTCAAGATCCTGCCGGAGTGCTGCGATGTCGCTGCGGGTCCGCTGCACCAGTGCTGCTTCTTCCGTCACAAGCTTCAGCACCTGCAACTGGTCATCCGATGTCATGGGAGCCGCTTGCAGGCGGGTCGCTTTCTGGACCGCATCGTCGGTCGGAACAGCCTTTTCGATGCCGATATCGTGTCTCTGCGCAGGCGTGTTCTCGGTCGGCATAGTTGCCGGTGTTGGGACGGCGGGATGGGGCGGCTTTTTCATAGCAAGGAGTGCCTTGAGATCCTCATCTGTAGCCGAGACCTGAGGTGCCGGGGGTGATGGCAATGATGTAGGTGAGTGCCCCGGCGCTGGAGACGCTTTGGGGCCTGATGGTAGCGGGGCGGAAATCACTCCGACTTCCTGGCCTAGGGGAGACGCCTGCCTCTTTGCTATGCCCATCACGAGGAAGAGGGAGAGCAGACTGCCGACGGCAGTACCCGCGATGATGACCTGCCTGCGGCGCGGAAGCGCCCTGAAAAGGGCCATTGCATGTGGAACGGGTCGGTTCCTGTCAGGTGCTGCTGTCACAGGTTGCGGGTGAGGGGAGGGAGGCTCGGCAATTATGTCCGCCTCGGGCGAAGGGTCAGGCTCGGGCGTCGTGGCCAGCTTGCGAAACGGAACAGGTTCAGTGCCGCGATCCGCGCTGAACGGATCCCGGGACGTCGTTGCGGTTGCGGCTGAGGTCATGGTGAATGCTGCCTTCTGGTAGAGAGTGCAGAATTCGCCGATATCATGCGACCGGTGCCCGAAAACTTACTTCTTCATGACGACGTCCGACATGAAGATCACGCCAACACTGACCTGAGCGGCAAGATTTACGCGCGGCTGGGTCGGCATCTGCTGCATGAGCGCGCTATTGACCTGCGAGGCCGCCGCACCAGCCGCTACACCCAGTTGTTGCGGAAAATTCAGTGACTGGACGTAGTTGACGTTGCCGAGGGCTCCGATCGAACCGGTTGTGTTCGACGTCATTTCGATCGCCTGCCCGAGACCCTGGACAAAGGCGGCAGCGGCGGGAAGAACAAAGCGCTCAACGTATAGCTGGTCAACGCTTGAGGCCACCGCAGCTTCCATGGTGTCCGGTGCAACCACCATACCTTCGACCTGGATCGGGGTCGGATCGTTTTTATGGAAGACCTGATCAACACGGACAACCAGCCGGTTCAGATGTCCCCCGGCCCTTCTGACGGATGCTTTCATCCTGTCGCCAGCGAGTGGACCTGAATCAGCCTCCAGGATGATTTCTCCCCCGAGATCGCTGTTGGTTGCTGAAACCGTATGGGCGTAAATCCCCCGCCCGGCAGGAACAAGGACGCGGGAGAGGGCCGTCTGGGAATTTGCTGTCGCCGCCGAAGTTATTGAAGGGGAGACCACCGGTTTTTTTGTCTGTTCCCTTCCGGTTTCCGTCTTTTCATACAGGACATTTGTGACAGGAAAGCGTCCATCAAGACGGCCCGCGAGATCCATGATCGCATGTCTGTATGCGGTGATGGCGTCCTTCTGGAGCTGCGGGTCACGTGGCATGGCGGCGCGGAAGGCTGCATCCGTTTGCACTGGTACGACGGGAACGCTTGGCACGACCTCAGGCGCGTGCGGGGCTGGCGCTGCGGCGGCCCTGGCCATCGCCGGGTTGACGTCCGCCCCGACCTCCTGGGCGACCGGGGGCGGGGGAAGCTTGTCGTCGGGATGGGTGGGCGTGCCCGGTGCAATATCGGGTGAATACGACTGTCCCGCAGTCTGTGCCCGACCTGCCTCGTCGCGGATCTGATCTTCGCGGAGTTCCTGCTGGCGCGGATTGGAATTCAGGCCCCCGGGCAGGGGGTTGGCGGCGGGCGGCCTGCCGGGGTCCGAGCGTGGAAGCTCCTTACGGTGGATGGTGGAGATGAGGAGCGTGACGCCAAGAACGGTGCCGATACTCCCAAGGATTGCGAGCAGACGCCGGTTTCCGCCCCGCGACGCATCACTGAACAGCTGGTTGAATCTGGGTTTCATCACTGTGCGTCCCTGATATGGGCCGAGACCGTCCGTCCCGCATCGGAGAGAAGGACAACGGGGGACTCATGGAAGGCATAGAGCGTGTATCCCCCTTCACCGTGCTCCATGCTGTCCGAGGAGGGCGTCATGAGGTGAAGGCGCGTGCGAAGATAGACCTCGTTTCCAATCCGCCATGCGCGCACGTCATCGGGTGAAATACCCTCGACGGCCAGCGGAATGGCTGACGCTGGTGGGATGCCGCTTAGCATGGCGTTCATGTAGGGCTCGCCTGTCGCAGGCACTCCGGGGCGGCTGTCGACCGGCTCCCGGGCATTGGGTCCTCCCTCGGACATGCGAACGGTCAGGTTGTCATCGTAGGATCCACGCCCCGCGATCAACAGGAAGGAGACCGGCTTTGGCGCGTTCTGAAGCGTTACGAGCAGTCCACCTCTGGGCTGGAGCGACATCGGTTCGATATTGATGGTATTGGAACCCTTGAAGGGGACGCAGGTATAGAAACCTGTTGTCTCAACCGCAGGATTCCCGGCTGATGCGCCGCTTTTGCCGGAAGCACAGTTCGTGCTGCCGTCCGGGTTGGCGGAATTGCCAGATGTATTCCATGCGATCGGCCAGGGCTGTCCCGTGCTGTCCACGAAGGACAATGCGGTCGGATACCCTTTTGTCGTAAAGATCAGGCTTGTCTGCTGACCAGGCGCAAAGGAGACACGGATCGCCGGGCGCGCATTAGGGGTCGCGAATTCCGTGCCGACCTGCTCCGTGGCACGACGCACATCCTTCAGGCGTTCCCCCAGCCGAAGGATTTCTTCGGGCGTGAAAGGAATGGCCTCATGCTCGGCTTCATCTTCGGCTGCCTGATCCTGATCGTCTGCAGGTGTCGTTGCTGCAGGCCCGGGCTGTGATGGCTGCTGTGCGAGTGCCGCAAGTGGCAGGATGAACAGGGTCAGCGGAAAGAGAGAAAGAATTCGCACGGCTGTCACTCCCTCCCCGACGAGACGACAAGCTGTTCGATGGCCAGTCCATCCGGGTGATCCAGGTCCTCCACGCGATCAATCGTCACGGTTGCCATCAGCATTTGCGTATTCTGCTGGTTGACGTTTTCGCAGGTCTGGATGAAAGGAAACTGTATTACGTAGCGCGAGTGTCCCTGCACGACTGTCTCGGCGCGTACGGTCGCGGCCCGTGTCGGCTGCGCGTAACAGAGCAGTTTTGCATCTCTGAGTTTCGCCAGATTCCCCTGCGTAATGAAAGACTTTGCAAAGGTGTTCCATCCGTTGAGCGTGTAGTGAGCGCCCGCGGTGTTCATCTGGGTTGGAAAATCACGATAGTTGATGTTGTAGGGTGCGATCGCCCATTTGACGGCCCAGCCGAGAAGCTGGTCCTGGCCAAGTACCGGACTGGTGAGGGCCACGGCCGGTCGGGGAGCATTCTGGCCGTCAACGTAGAAATAGAGGGGTGTGGGCGGGTGTGCACGGATATAGGCGTCGTGCGCCGCGAAAACGATGACCACGCCCGCCAGTGCGATGTTGAGCAGCAGTGATCTGTCTACAACAATCCCCTGAAAGTCGGGGTCGGTAAGCCGCCTGGTTACTGCGGAATTAAACAGCCGCATGGCGCGCCTCCCTTACGGGGGCATGAAAAAAGGTGGTCATCACTCTACTCTCATTTCCCGACGGTGATGAGAGCAGGCTGGAAGTCTATCTTGCGACCAGCACGTTTTTTCTTTGACGGTTCCCGCTACTACTCAGGCGGCAATGCCATGCGTGGCGGCAATGCTGCGGCGGTATCGTCTGCTGACACGGTCGCCCCCCTTGCGGGTGGTCCAGAAAAAGCATCCGCTCTTGCAGAGGCATTCCCGCCGGATGTAGTGGTGTTCGCCGATATAATATTCGGCCCTCGCATGAATGAACCAGGGCACTTTGGCGCCGCGTCGTGGCGGAAGCTGCTCCCAGCAGCTTTGGGATTTCAGCGCGCTTTCCGAAATAAGGAAGTCCCGCGCAATTTCACGCGGGTTCTGAAATGCAAAATGGCGGTAGGCGATTTCAATGTTGGCGGCCTCGTGCCACCGTACCTTGTCTCCGCCCTTATGTCCTGTGAGGGTCAACCTGTTGAGGCTGTTCCTGACAAGCCATGTCCGTCCCCGCCGGGCTTCATGAGGAAGCAGGGAGGCTTGTTCCCATGTCAGGACAGCTTCGGGATCTGCGGGAATGGCGCTCCGCTTTTCGGCAAGTATGGTCTCCGCCTGTATTTTTGAAAGCCTGATGCGCGGTGGCAGGCCAAGCTGCTTTCTTTTTGCACGCACGCTCCCGGCCGAGCGGCCAAGCATCTCGGCTATGTCGGCGGTTTTATCACCACAGAGCCACCGTTGGCCGAGGATGAGTAGCTGGGTCCTTGTCCACGCTCCCCTGCGCGTAGACGCTTCATAAAGAGCATTCTGGGGTCGGTCGGCCCATTGCGCAACTGACTCTTGCACATCCTGCACTGTCAGGGTGAGCATTGTCGCCACAAGGACCTCGTCGCGCAGCCTGGCATAAAGGGCGCGTGTCATTTCTGGTGTGGGATAGGTCTGAAGCCATGTAAACAGACCGTGTTTTATGACCTGGCCGAACGATGCTGACTTCATGGCGGTATGCCCTCGTCATCGCGTTTTCGGGATAGGCTACGTGTTTTGGGAATAATATCTCTTAAGCGTTATATAACCGTCAAGAAATAAATAGCGCAGAACGCGCCAATATGACTCCAGACGCGGTTTCCGGTCCACGTTGGTGATCCGCCGGGGCACATCACCTGGAATGGACAGCCCAAGGCATAGGGTCTGCCATAAGAAAGGAGACCCCTTTCCTGACAGTCTTTATACCTTCATGCACCCGGTCAGTGGTTTGCGATATCGTCGAGGTGACCAATAATGGATTCGAGATCAGCGAGGGCTTCGAGTTGTGATTGCGCGGACATTGCCCACGCGGTCATGTCCAGGGAACGCAAAAGATCTGCGTCGTCATGTATTCCCGGGATCAGGTAATAAACGGAGACGGCCAGGCCTTCGGCGATGCGATAAACCGTTTCAAGGCTCGGATTTCTCAGCCCTGCTTCAATCAGGCTCAGGCTGGTCAGGGAAACATGTGATTTATGGGCGATCTGGCTCGCTGTTGCCCCCTGAAGCGTCCTGAAGATCTGAATCCTGCGCCCAAATATCTCGAGGAGGTCCTGCCGTTCCCCCGAGGTGAAGGCGACACTGTGTGAATAATGATCGATCGGCAATCTGGCCGGTATTTCCAGCAGGTTAAACGTTTTGGAAATATTGCCAATAATGTCGCGTAATTTCTGGATTGCCAGATTGTAGTCCGAACACTGCTTCATGGTCTTTTTCAGCTGCGTGGCGGATGCCACCAGATCCAGATGGGCAAACCATGTACCTTCTGGTGCACCTTGCGGAAGAATATCGCGCGGATCTATTTCAAATACCCGTAGCAGCGCCGATAATGTTTCCAGGGAAACCGGACGACCTGCTTCGATGCTCCGTATGACCGATACATTCAACCGTGCCAGTTTGGCGAGGTGCACCTGCGTCCAGTCAAGCGCCGTCCGCCTGTCATAAATGATTTCCCCGATGTCTCTATATAATTGGCCGGATGCAAATAAAGCCTCGGCTTGCATCTTGCCATTGTCATGGGACATTTTCGTTTACTCTCACGGCGGGCGTTTTCCTCAGCAAAAGAAACTTCCAACATCCAGAAGATATCGACTGGCCGCGTCCTGACAGGGGATCAGCCGTGACGGAACGTCATGATAGTCGAGTTGGAGCCCGCAAAAAAGGTGTCTGAGGTCGCAAAGGCCGCTGCTCTGGTCAGGAGAACTTGATGGAGACACTCATATGCCTGTTATGTCTGCCGTGGTTATGGCGCTGGCCTTTGGCCCCATATCTGCCACACCAGCCGCGTTTCATCTGGTCCAGACAACCTCTCCGGAAACTCCGCCCCGGCCGGCATTGACGTTGCCGTCAACGGGGACAACTGGCGGGGAGACCTTACCCCCATCGGGAGACACTGGTCAGGAAGGGCCGGGCGTATTGCCGGGTACTGGTACGGATCCTCGAACATCCGGGGCTGTTCCAGCCCGTCGATATTTCCATATCGCCAGTGGATACGGAAAGCAGGTTCCACTTGGCTTCGCCGTACGCCAGATCGTTCCGCATGGGGTGCGCGTCGTGTTCGCGGCGGACGTGGACACCAGCGTTCCTGTTGACTGGCAGGGCGGCCGGGAATGGAACAAGGTTCTGGCGACCACGGTAGCCCAGGCGGGCGACGTCATTGATGTTGGTCATAATAAAGTCGCGGTCCGACGTCGAATTCGCTGACCGGTCGCATGATGGCCCGACACCTTCGTCGTAATCACCCGAGGAAGGTTCCATGAACAAGCCCTCATCCGTCCGGAAATCCGGACCTTCTTCCCCGATGCCCAATGTCTCCCTTGCGCTGGATGCGCTCGGCGAGATCTGGCGCATCAGGGGCGGAAAGGACGTCATCGCGATGTTGGACAATGATATGACAGCGAGGACGGCCTGGCACGCCATCCTCGCTGGTGTCGCGCCACATGAATGGCCTGATCTGGTCAACTCCCTTGACGCGCTGATCCCCTATCTGCGCGGCCGCAGGGACCTGTTGTCGGCGGACAGCCCTTTTGGACGGGGCGTGATCTCGGAAAGCAGGCGCCACGCGCTTCATCGCCTTCTTGCTCCGGAAAGGATTGCCCTGCTGGAGGCTGTGACGCGTCCGGCCACACGTCAGGAGGCCGCATGATCGATCTGCGCTTCCGTGTCCTGTTGTCAGTGGCTGCCGCTCTTGTATCGATACAGGGGCATGCGCAGACCACGTCATCAGGCGCCTCTGGTGCCACGACATCGACGGGAAGCGTCGGCTGCGCCGCCCTGACCCAGGCGGCGGCAACAGCCGTAAACGAACGCGTCCAGGCCAACGACGCCTATGAAAAGCAGCCGGATAGCGTCAACGGCCTGTCCTGCCTGAGCAATTTTTTCAACGGCACCGGATTGAATCTCATCACGAACGGCCTTGACCCCGCGGCCCTGCTGCAGGCCGTCGAGGGCCAGATAGGTGGCCAGGTCTGTCAGGCAGCACAGGCCGCATGGGGTAACGCCATGGGGTCGACCCAGTGCGGACTCAGTCTGTCGGGCGTTAACCTGGGGCTCGGTTTTGGCTCGAGTAGCGGGCTCATGTGCCCGAGCCTGAGTTTCGGTGGTGGTGGTCCGCCAATTGCGACCGCCATTGCGGGGACGTCGAGCGGTACGACTGATCTGTATATCAACGGATCTCCCCAGCTTCCGACCGGATACAGCCTGAGCAATCTCGTGGACGGAGTGTTCTGATGCGCAGGCTGCAGATGGTTATCATTGGTGCTGCTTCGTGCGTCTGCGTGCTGGCAGTCACGCCGCGTCCGGCATATGCGCTTTTCAGTGACGCCGCGGTCGTTGCAGCGATCAAGCTTCTTCAGGCGTTCACGGGCAGCGCCCTCGATACGATGACGAAAAACCTGACAACCAGCATCGATTCAAACCTCAGTAGCCTTACAAACCCCAATTCCGTGGCGTCTCTCCTGACGAAGGGCTTCACGCAGGTTGCCAATTACGCAAAAGCCCAGGTTGGTGCCCAGTCGCAACTCATGGATGCCCAGGACGCGGCGATGGCCGGTTTTCTACGGCGCCAGCAGGAAACCGGAATCCGGGACGAGCATATGATGAACCCGGAATTCTGCGCGGGCCTTGACGCCCAGCAGTCTACCGTGGCGGCGTCCAAAGCGGCGCGCTCTGCGGTGTACGCCATTGCGACCGTGAGCGATCCCCGCGGTGAGGCAGGCCAGGGCACGCCCTCCTATTACGGCAAGTCGCAGGGCACGGATGCGAACATGTCCCTGCACCTCAAGCGCTACTGTTCATCCGACGACGTGGCGCAGGGGCTCTGCTCTTCCGTGTCCCGGCTGCCGAACGCCGACCAGCGTGCCGCCAGCCTGTTCGGCGCTGATACCCTGTCCGCGGATGGCGCAGTGGATGCCGCCAATGATTATGCGACCACGCTCATCCAGCCGGTCGCGCCGGCGGCCCTGCGTGGCGAGCAGCTGTCCAGCCTTCGGGGACGTGAAGCCGCAACCCGCCGCCGGTCGTACAACAGCCGTATGTCTCTTGCCCGCTGGGTCACGGGCTACGTCACATCTCTTGGCGTGCCGTCTGTCACGCTCACGCGGGACCAGAAGGCTGAAATGACGGCCGAGGGGCTCACGCCGCTCGACAAGGCGTCGTGGCTGCAGGCCATGGCGCTGGAAGTTAATCGCAGGGTCTCCAGCGTAAGCTGGAACGCCTCGCTCCAGGCAATGCCTCCCGCGTCCGTCATGCGCGAGGTCGCCACCGAAATGGCGCAGGCCAATTACCTGGCACTCCAGAACTACCGCCTCAGTCTCTATCTGGCGACCATGGGGGCTACCCGGGTCGCACAGGAAGAAGAGGTCGCCTTCAAGGACGGCCTCACCCCGATGCCGTCTCCCACGATCAACCCATAAGAGGTCCGTCATGTCTGAGGCCCAGCAGAAAACCGGTGATATAGAAGATGTGCTGAAAACCCTCGATCGCGTGCAGTCCGAATACAGAAAGCAGGCGCCCGGGCAGGCCGCCGCATATGATCGGCTGCGGCAGGAATCCCGTGGGCCTGACGTCCAGAATGATCCTGGGTTCCGTACGCGCATCGCGTACGCCGTGCAGGATGTAGAGCGCCTTTTGGGACCGACGCTCGAAAAGGAGCATCCTCTCCGCGCCGAGATGACAGAGCGCGCGGCACATTATCCAGGTTTGGAGGAGCCTGTCGTGGCTGCGATGATGCGTGAAACGCATCGCCTTCAGCAGCCAGAAGTAAACGCGATCCGGACACTTGCCAGCGAGCTGGTTGAAGGACATCAGGATCCGGACCACCCGGATATCGCGCACACAATCGATAGCCTGAGGGCGACCATCTTTCCCGAACCAGGGCGCCAGCCAGCGCCAGGTCATGACCATGCTGCCGGGTCTGCGCACGATGAGAAAGGTCAGGCGGACAAAACCCGTGGAATGGCGTCGCCGGGGGAGGGCGCTCCGCCAGGACCGGAGCAGTCGGCCAGCAGCCAACCCGGACAGACCCATACGATGGATCCTCAGAAGGATTTTCAAGAGAAACAGACAGGTTCGGCAAAAGATGCGCCGGAAAGCCGATCGACGATGGATGGCAACGGCACAAAGGAAAAGGCGGCAGCGAACACACGGGAAACGAACGCGGCGGCCAAGGATCAGGAGGACGTCAAGGTTATTCGCGGTGGGGGCTTTGCCCGCCTTGCGGAAGCGATTGCCTCGCGCATTGATAGCCAGCCTGCGAACCCGGCATCATCGTGGATGGAAAAGGCCGTCGATTTCAGTACCCGGCTGCACACCGCGCGTGACGAAAAGAGCCTGGAGGCGACCGAACGTCTGGGAAAGCAGGCGGTGGAGGCCCTGCGTGACCTCAGGGAGCGGCCAGCTTCCTCCATCATGGCGGCGATTTCAGATGCAGGAAAGGGCGACCCTGACGGTGTTGCCGGTGTGTTGTCGGAGATGAAGGCCGGTGGCCGGTATGCGGATCTGCATAGCCAGTTTGTGACGGAGAAACAGAATAACCAGGCATTTGCGGCGCAACTGGAGAATGTCACCAGCAAGCTCGAAGCCTACGGAAAGGGAAGGGACGCCGCCGAGGCAACAGGCCAGCGCATGGGAATGCCCGGCAGTGTGACGCAGCGCTTCACCCAGATCGATGCCGAGATCGGCAGGACTGCTGCCGAAGTGCCCGGAAAAAAAGAGGGGGCCAGTGCGCTGGAAGACATGAGCGAGAAGGTCCGCGAGATGATGCACAAGGCTGTGACTGCAGTCACGGATTTCATGACGCGGATGAAGCCCGGTCCCACCGCCAGTCCTGCGCCGTGACTTCGCCGCTGGAGGACAAACCATGACGCCCTTTCGTCGCCCTGTATTCGCCATCCTGCCGCTTCTGTTTCTGTCGGCTCTTACCGTGTCCGCGGCAGCGCAGACGGTTGTCGCGACCGGTTCGGGAGATGCAGCCAGCAGCACGGGCTATAACGTGACATGGGACCTGCTTGATCCGGGCAGTGACTGGGCGGCGCAGGTCATCCGGTCTGTATTCCCGGTTTTCGGCCAGGATACGGGCGCGCCCAGCATCGGCAACGAGGCGACCGTCATAGGAACCATGATCGGGTGGTTCTCCGGGTTTGTCATGGCATTTGCGATGGCGGTCGTAAGCTATATCTACTTCATGAACATCCACCGGGGTGCAGAAACAGCGCAACTCCTTGGTAACAACCAGACCAGCATGTCGATCGTGCGGATCGGGATTGCGGCCATCCTGATGTGGCCGCTGCCGACAACCGGCTTCAATGCAGCGCAGGCCGTTGTCGTGCAGGGCTCGCTCTGGGGCATCGGTATGGCGAAGGTCGTTTACGACAAGGCGAAGCAGGCGATCGGACCAGACGGCAAGGTCATTGCACAGCCCCTTATCCCCGGCACAAAGGGGATTGTGACCGGCCTTGTAAAAAATGAGTTCTGCCGGGCCATTATTAACATTGCTGCGAATAACACGAGCCTGATTGCAGCCCCGACCGGGCAGACCGTCCTGTCCGTGACCGGCGGAAAGATGGGGATCATCAACTATTCTTACAATATGGCAGCCGGCGCAGGAGACGGGACACCAGTTTGCGGGGCCGTAAGTCTGCAGGCGCCCAATACTGACGCAGTGAATCTGGCCGGTTTCCAGGTCGACCAGGCGGGTATGCAAAAGCAGGTCCTTGATTCCGTGATCCTTGGCGACATTCGCAGCCAGGTTGAACAGGTGGCGCAGAAGTACTGGCAGACCAAAACGACAACGTCCTTGGCCCCACTCATGACCATCATCGTCAATGCCACCAACGATTATGCGTCGCGTCTCACGACGCAGGCGGCACAACTGCGTTCGAAGCTTCAGGACACGGTCAATAATCAGACGCTCGCGCTTCACCAATGGGGAATTTCGACGAACGGAGATGCGGTCAACACCAGCAGCCAGATGGATACTCTCGGGTGGACTGGCGCAGGAGCCTACTATCTCGAATTCGCGCGCCTCAATGGCCAGACCCTGTCTCTCATGACCGCAACGCCAACCATCACCACGCCATCCTATTCCGGTCTCGGAAACTATCTTGCCTCGGACATTGCGCCCCTGGTGCAGTCTGCGGACACCTTTATGGAGAACATTGACAGCATGGTTGCAACGCAGGATGGCGTGACCGCGCCAGGCGGGAATGCTGACCTGTACACAGGAGCGATACCGGGCGGAGACGGTGCGGGTGTGCTCGACCAGCTGTTCCGCGCCCTGCACCTGAATGATTACGCCCTGCAGATCGTGACCGGATTTATCGAGCCGTCCGGTACGAACGGCTACTGGACGGATCCGTTTGGCAATCTCATGTCACTTGGCAACTGGATGATCACGACCGCCCTTCTCACCATGGGCACTGCGTCGGTTCTTTCTTCTACGGCCGGCACCGTCGGTATTGGCGTGCTGTCGCTTCTGAGCGGAAATCCTGAAGGTGCCGTTGCGGCAGGGGCCGGGCACGCACTGATGCACTTTTTTGGCGCGCCGATTATCGGCGGCTGTTTCGCCATGCTTATGCCAGGCCTCACCATCGCCTATGTCATCCCGATGATCCCGTTTGTCATGTGGATGTTTGCCGTGGCTGGATGGTTCATCATGGTCTGTGAGTCCGTGATTGCAGCGCCTCTGTGGATGCTCGCGCATATGACCATGAACGGGGAGGGGCTGCACGGTCATGCAAAACAGGGTTATGCCCTTCTGTTCAATGTCATCTTCCGGCCGGTGCTGATGCTGTTCGGACTTTTCCTTGGATATTTTATATTTGATTCAGTGTCGTGGCTGATCCACATGTGTTTCGGCATTGCGGCCGGACTGGTGCTGTCAAACGGCTGGATTGTGAGCAACTTCCTCGGCATGATTGTTCTGGTCAGCCTGTTTGTCATGATTCATGTCACTTTGGCGTTCATTTCATTCAGGATGATCTCGATCCTACCCCAGCGGGTTCCCGCCATGATCGGATTTGGTGACGTGGACCGGGTCGACATCGACCAGTTCAGCCGGGACGCCGCCGTTGTCGGTATGGCGGGCACGTTGCTCTCGATTCAGCAGTCGCTCGGTGGGAGCGATCGAACTGCGACCCAGCCTATGGATGATAAAAATAGTAAGCAAATATATACGGGTGCAAATAAAGCTGTAGATACGACAATGAAAAAGATCCTATAGTGCGTTACACTTGGAGGGCATGAAATGTTTGGTGGCAACGGGTTGAGTGGGCCGGCAGGCTTCATACTCGGACGCATGTCGTGTCAGTATAGCGAGAGCTTGCAACGCAATATCCGACAGGCCCTTCATGGTGCTGCTCCGCCGCATTTTAACGAACTCGAAGAGCAGGTTCGGTTAATCAGTCGCTTGACCGAGGCACTTAATCTGGCAAATGCTCACTCCGATAAACTCGAAAGCCAGTTGGAAGACTGGAAAGACTACGCTCATGGCCTGGAATCCCAGATCAGAGAACTGAAAGACCATTTTTGTCGGACGAGTGCTCATGCTGAGCAGCTTGCCAACGATCTCAAAATATCAAGGGAACAGGAAAAAGACCGGGCGCAAGAACTTGAGGCAATCCGTGTCAATTACCGCCGACTCAGCGATGACCATGTCACACTGACAACCAAGGCCGAGAACATGGAACGACGGATTTGGGGCTATCTTTCCATGGAAAATGAATGGAGAAAGCGGCAGTCCTAGTCGCAAGATACTTGGTCAGGATGGTCTCCTCTAAGCGGGAGACCATTCGTGAAACATCTCATTCTACCTCTTGTCCTCTCCCCCTGGCTTGCGGCATGCAGCGCTGGCAACGTGTCGTCTGCTGCCCATGTGCATGGCCCAAAGGCTCCGCCGACCAGGCATGCGCGTTATGATCCGCACGCTGCCTACGGATCGACACGTGTAATCTGGACACCCCCTACGTGCGATCGCGCCGGTACGATCGTCCGGCCTGATGATCCACGGGTGATGCAGGGGCGCGAGGATTATGAACACGCCTCTTGGGCAACAGGCGCTCAGGGCGGCGACAAGAACGCGCCTCCCGGGACGTTCTGAGTGCTCCGCCGATCCTATCTATTCACCAGCGCAATGCAGATGGACTTGCGCTTACGGCTTGCGGGGAATGAGGCTGTCGGCGGTCGCGACAAATTGGCGGGCGGAACACAGGCGGCGTTCGCGGATCTGCCAGTTGAGCCACGCGTTCTGAAACGCCACGAGTGCCAGAAATGTCCAGAAGGGTGCGAACTCCAGCGCAGCAAGGAGTTGGGTGCCCTTCCAGTGGGAAAGGAGCATCTCTCCGGCCCAGCCAAGAATCAGACCTACAGCGAGCATACTGGCAGCAAGCGCCCGCCTGTATGTCTCATGCTGTCTCTGATCGAGTAAGATCGCCACAACGCGGGGTTCGACGCCATATTCGGCAGCGATCGCGGCGATATCAATAGGGGTACCGTCTGGCGCCCGCGGGCCCTGCATACCGGCTTTTGGCATCAGTAATGCCTTCCCGAGGGCTTCAATCAGCGCGGCATTTCTCGTTACATCGGACCAGGCGACCAATGTACGTGGATCGCCAATCACCAGCCGGGCCACCTTGCGCGTTCTTGCAAAAAAACGCCGCGGGCCGGTCTGGTCCTGTCGTGTCTTCATTGCGAGACCGAGGTCAGAAACGTGGCGACATCCGTGGGAACGCCGTCGAGCCGGCCGATCCTGCCATTGCGGTGCATCCAGACGAAGGTTGGGGTCCCTGTGAGCCCTATCCGCCGTGCAATCTCGGTATTGCGGGCAAGCTTCTCCTCACTATCCGGTTCAGGTGCTGTCAATCCTGGGTTTAGGCGACCGTTGACCCACGCTTGTGCCATCTCGTTTGCCGGAAGCGACAGCATGGCTCTCGCATTGACGGTGCTGGCGCCATTATCCTCGTAATCAAGCAATGACAGCGGGACTATTTTCAGGCGAACTTTCCCTGCATCGATTGCGGGCTGAAGGATATGCATCGCCTTCATCGAGTAGATACATTGCGGGTCTATGAACATGATGACTTCCGGGGCTGAAGGTATCCCTATAAGGCCTCCCGAGAGACCCGGGAGCCCGGACTGTTCGTTAGCGTCGGCTGAAGCGCCAGAGATACTGATTTCCGGGACGGCTCCAGGAATGCCCCTGATCTGGTCTCTCGTGATGTCCTGTCCGGTGGCGCCCCACATGCGGGCAGCGACTGCTGCCTTGCCATCCGGGGTCGCATAGACGACCTGAAAACGGTTATCTGCCCGAACAAACATTCCCCTGATGCCATCGACCGGCGCGAGATCGTGGGCGCGCGATCCGGCCAGGGAACGTAGGGTGTCGTAGGGGACCGGGATCAGCGTGCCGCTAAGCACGATCGCATGGCTTTCCGGAGCGAAAAAGACGAGGAGTTCGTTCCGGGTATGGGCGATGCCAGCTTCGAAGCCGTGGAGATCGGGTAGTTTTTCGATGTTGGCCCCTGCGATTCCAAGGTGGGCGACTGCATCGGTCCTACCTTTATCACCATGTTCCAGGGGCGGCCCTATGGTGTCGCTCCTGGACCCAATCGGAGTAGACACAGAGCATTGCTGTCCTCGCGCTGGCGCGTGCATGAGCAGGAGAAATGGCAACACGTAGAAACAGCGCATGGCGGACTCCGGACAATACCTATGTCCTGTACGCCCTGATCATGCGACTGCGATTAAAAAATCATTCCTTGTCGTTCCCCCTTTCTCGAGACAGGGGATTTTCAAAAGCAGGGTTGATCGGGGAGAGAATAAACGTCTCTTCTGCTTCGCTTCCTAACTCGTCGATCGACATCTCGCTTATCATTTTTACAAGAATATCAACGCGGAGCTGCAAATAATGGGAATTCGGGTGGTCGTCTTTCAACTGACGGCCTTTTTCGTGGCAAAGCACCAGAATGGGGTGCAATGATCTTGCCTGCTCACGCTTGGCAGTTGATGTTTTCGCTGGAGAAGCAATGTATTCAATATTGCATCTCAGCGCTAAAATCGCCTGAACCAGCGTCAGGCATAGCTGTCCGGATTGTTCGTCATCGATAAGCTCGAAACGCGAGCGAAGTTCATCAAACTTCATGTCATCCTCACACGGATCAAGACGAACACACTGAAGCAACGCAGTGCACGGTTGCCATGTTTCTTACGGAGCGCTGGAGCGGCATAACCCGATATACTTTGCCATTATTGACGATTTCCGTCGTGATTTAATCTGGTCACCTGGCTCCACGGAATCATGATCAGGATGCTCAATCTACACGATTCCGTCTTGTTGTAACGTATATCTCATTATTGTTACCAAATGTATCGTCTGTATTTTGCGGGCAACGCATGTTCGAAACATGCACAGTGCTCCCTGGCTGATCGATTGACACTCACGCCTGAGTGGCGAGAAAAAGCGTCTTCTACGTCATCTCTCGA
>NZ_CADP01000064.1 GCF_000285295.1 Komagataeibacter europaeus LMG 18890
CCTCGTGCTCCCTGTCTGCAACCTGCACGGCATGCAGCTCCATCTCGCGGAGATTTCACGCACGGTCGCGCAGGGCGCTCACGCCGTCCTCATTGTGGATCAGGCCGCATGGCATACCAGTCAGAAGCTGGATGTTCCCTACAATATCACCATTCTCCCGCTGCCTCCCCGGGCTCCTGAACTGAACCCGGTGGAAAATCTCTGGCAGTTCCTGCGCAATACATGGCTCTCAAACAGGATCTTCAGAACCTATGACGATATCGTTGATATCGCCTGCCATGCCTGGAACCAGCTCGTCAATCAACCATGGCGCATCATGTCAATCGGACTGCGCAATTGGGCTCATGGGTTATAGCAATCAACGGTTGGTATAAGGGGGAGATTTCGATATGGAACAGGTTCTCGATCAGCCCGATCATGTATCCCGACCAGCTTGACGCCACGGCAGAAGCCCCGATGGCGTATTCCAGGATCAGCGCCCAGCCCACCATCCATGCCAGCCGTTCACCCATCACGGCATAGGTATAGGTGTAGGCCGATCCGGCAGTGGGGACCATGGACGCCAGTTCGGAATAACAGATCGCCGCGCACATGCAGATGAAACCGGCAAGGATGAAGCTTAACATCATGCCCGGTCCCGCTTTCTGCGCGGCTTCCGAAGTCAGCACGAATATACCGGTTCCGATGATCCCGCCGATTCCCAGCATCGTGAGTTGGAAAGCCCCAAGCGACCGGTTCAGTGATTTCTTTTTGGCCGTCGCCAGGATTGCGTCCAACGACTTCACGCGATCAAACTTCATCCACCCGGTTTCCCCCGTTTTGCCCCTGGTCCGGCATTATACGCTTCCATGCGGAGCAGAACCTACGGATAAAATCGCCAAGCGCAAGCACCGGGGGGAAATGCGGCCTTCCGCGCGGCGGTATCACATATCCGGCATTTCTATGTCGCGTCCGGCACGCCGTGGAAAATCCGGGTGATGGGGGTCAGTCCGCCGATCCAGTATGACAGTTCATGCGGGCCACTGACGTTCCATATTGCCATGTCCGCCATCATGCCGGTCGCCAGCCTGCCCGTGCTGTCCTGCAGGTTCAGGCCCCGCGCGCCGATACGGGTGACGGCCGCCAGTGCCTCGGCCGGTGTCATGCGGAACAGGGTGCAGGCCATGTTCATTATGGCCGTCAGGCTGGTCGCGGGGGATGTGCCGGGATTGCAGTCGGTCGCCAGTCCCATGGCCACCCCATGCCTGCGGAACAGGGCGACGGGGGGCGCATGCTTTTCACGAATGAAGTAGAACGCGCCGGGCAGCAGCATGGCGATCGTTCCGGCCTGCGCCATGTCCATCACGCCCGCCTCGCTGACATATTCGACATGGTCGGCGGACAGGGCGCGGTACTGCGCGGCCAGGCTGCCGCCACCCGTATCGGATAACTGGTCGGCATGGATGCGTACGGGCAATTGCAATTCCATGGCCCTGTCAAACAGTCGGCGGACCTGCGCGGGACCGAAGGCAATGTTTTCGCAAAAGGCATCGACGCTATCGACCAGCCCTTCGGCTGCTGCGCGCGGAAGCACGACATCAATCAGGAAGGAGACGTAATCATCCTGCCTGTCCACATATTCAGGGGGAAAGGCATGGGCGCCAAGGAATGTTGTATGTACATATACCGGCAGGACCTCGCCCAGCCGTCGGGCGACGCGCAACTGCTTGAGTTCGTCTTCAAGCGTCAGGCCGTAACCGGATTTGACCTCGATGGTGGTGGTGCCCGCGCGGATCATGCGCTGCGCACGTTCCATGGCAAGGGAGAGAAGGGTATCCTCGCTTGCCGCGCGCGTGTTGGTGACCGTGGAGAGAATGCCGCCCCCCTGCCGCGCAATTTCTGTATAGGAAACGCCGTTCAGCCGTTTTTCGAACTCCGTGCTGCGATCGCCCGCATAAATGATGTGGGTATGGGCATCAATCAGGCCCGGCGTCATCCAGTGCCCATGCCCGTCAATGACGGTATGGGCCAGCGTATCAGGGGCGGCGGGCAGGTCCGCGCGCGCGCCGATCCAGGCAATCCGGCTGCCGCTGGTGGCGATGGCGGCATCATGAATGCATCCGTACGGATCATCCGATGCGTCAGTGGCGGGCATCATCGTCGCGATATTCAGGTTGATCCAGAGTCTGTCCCACATCGTGCGTTTTCCTTCGTTTCCCATGTTTTTTAGATAAGTATATACAAATAAGTCAAATCTGTTATCAATTCATAACAAAACGCAGGATCACCTGCCTATCAGGCATGAGAGTGAAAATGGTCACGATTTTTGCAAGACAGGCCATGCTGCCCACCGGATGGCGCAGCAATGTGCGGATCGAAGTGGGAAAGGATGGCTGCTTTTCCGCCATTATACCTGATTCCAGTCCCGACCCTTCGGTAATATGCACGGATATTGTCATTCCCCCGCAATACAGCCTGCATTCCCATGCGTTCCAGCGTGCCATGGCCGGCCTTGCGGAAGGGCGCAGCAACCCGTTCGATACGTTCTGGACATGGCGCAGGGCCATGTACCGTCTGGCTGACAATGTTACGCCGGAACAGATGCAGGATATTGCTACATTCCTGTATATGGAAATGCTGGAACGCGGTTATACGCAGGTTGCCGAATTCCATTACCTGCATCATGGCAGGGGGGGCGTGCCGTATGCCGACCGCGCGGAAATGTCGCTGCGTATCGTGCAGGCCGCGCGAAACGTGGGCATGGGCCTGACCCTGCTGCCAACATTATATGCCCGGTCGGGCTTCGGGGCACAGACGACGTTGTCCCAGCAGCAGCGTTTTGCCAGTACGCTACAGACCCTGGCGGATATCATAAGCCGGGTGCGTCAGGCAGATGATCATGCAATGTCCCCTATTGTCGGGGTCGGGCTTCATTCCGTCCGCGCCGTGGATATCCGTGAGGTCGGGGCGGCAGTCGATCAGCTGGCGGCTGGCGCGCCGATCCATATCCACGTGGCCGAACAGCAGGCCGAAGTGGCGGAATGCCTGCAGGCAACCGGTGCGCGGCCTGTGGAATACCTGTTTGATCATGCCGCTGTCGATGCGCGCTGGTGCCTCGTGCACGCCACGCATCTTTCGGCGGCCGAAACGACACTGGTCGCCCGCAGTAGCGCGGTGGCCGGTCTATGCCCGATTACGGAGGCCAATCTGGGGGACGGGCTTTTTCCCTTTTCGGTTTACGTGGCACAGGGCGGGCGTTTCGGCATTGGTAGCGACAGCAACATCCTGATCAGCCCTGGCGAGGAACTGCGCCTGCTGGAATATGGCGCACGCCTCGATCGGCAGCAGCGTTGCGTCTGTCTGCCGGAAGGGGAGATGGGTTCGGTTGGCGGCTACCTGTACCGTGCGGCATGCGAAGGCGGCCGTCAGGCCTGCGGCCTGCCATCATCGGGGTTGGTTGTGGGGGCGCGGGCCGACCTGTGTGTGCTGGCCCCGGAAAAACTGTCCCTGCCGGAACTGCAGGGGGACCGGATCCTCGATTCAGCCATTTTTGCCTGTCCCACGCTGCCTGTGCGTGATGTGATGTGTGCGGGGCAGTGGGTTGTGCAGGACGGTCGTCATGCCGATCATGACGGCATTACCCGTAATTTTCATCGTGCGCTTGCCGCGCTGGCGGCTGAATGAAAGGTTACGATCGATAATGACCAATCTTCCTTCGGGTTCCCCGGTATTCGACTTCCATCCCGGTCATGCGCCCGTCCTGCTGACCCTTCCCCATTCGGGCACGGACCTGCCCCCCGGCATGGCGGCGCGCATGACCCCGTATGGCAGGCAACTGCCTGATACGGACTGGTATATTGACCAGCTTTATACAGGCCCTGCATGCGAACGCGGCATAGGTGTCATCCGTGCGCGTTATTCGCGTTATGTAGTGGACCTTAATCGTGGCGCGGATGACGCCGTCCTGTATCCGGGGCGTCCCAGTACCGGACTTGTTCCCAATCTGGCATTTGATGGCACGCCGATCTATCAGGCCGGACAGGAACCGGACCAGAACGAGATCCATGACAGGACCACCGCGTTCTGGAAACCTTATCATGATGCAGTTGGCCAGGAACTCGAACGGCTGAAGCAGCAGCATGGCTGGGCGGTGTTATGGGACGGGCATTCCATCCAGACCCATATTCCCCGCCTGTTTGAAGGGCGCCTGCCTGACCTGAATATCGGCACCAACAGCGGCGCATCCTGCGACAGGCGGCTTCAGGACCGTATCGCGGCCCATGCCAAAAGCCTGTCCGGCTATACTCATGTCGTGAATGGCCGTTTTCGGGGGGGATACACCACCCGGCATTATGGACAGCCGGACCGGGGATTTCATGCCGTGCAGATGGAAATTGCCCAGAGTACCTATCTCCAGCATGAAGACGCGCCATGGCCGCTGGATGAAACGGCCTTCCGCAGGCTTTCCACAACCATGGCAGGATTTCTTGACACCGTTCTGGACTGGACGCCGCAGGTTCGGTGACCAGCAGAATACCACGCTAAAGAGATGGCAGATGCAGGCAGCACGTTTATACGGAATTGGGGATATCCGCATCGAAACCGTTCAGGCACCGGCTGCACCAGGTCCGGATCAGGTGCGGATACGGGTCATGGCGGCCGGGATCTGTGGTTCGGACCTGCACAATTTCCGGACAGGGCAGTGGATTACCCGCACCCCCGTCATACCGGGGCATGAGTTTTCCGGTGAAGTCATGGCGGTCGGCCCCGGCGTGACCGGCTTCCGGCCGGGGGATCGCGTGGTGGCGGATTCCCGGGTGGGGTGCGGGCAGTGCCCATCGTGCCGGCAGGGACAGAGCAATCTGTGCATCAGGCTGGCATTTGTAGGCGAGGTCTGTGATGGCGGGTTTGCACAGGAAGTCGTTCTCCCGGCCCGCCAGTTGCACCGTATTTCCTCCGACATGCCGTTCTGGCTGGCGGCACTGGCGGAACCCCTGTCCGTGGCGGTCCATGCCGTAAACCGGCTGGCTCCCGATCCGGGCATGCCTGTCGTGGTCTGTGGCGGCGGAACGATTGGCGGCCTTGCCGCACTGGTGCTGTCTGAACGGCATGATGGCACGGTGTATCTTGTCGAACGCGATCCGAAACGTATGCGCCTGTTACAGGAAACCTGCGGCGTTTCGCCCCTGGCGCTGGATGCGGTCGGCACCGCCGTCAATGGTCAGGCGCCCCGTTTCATGCTGGACACCACGGGATCGGTTTCGGTGGCGGGGCATCTGCTGGATTGTGCCGCGCCGGGGACGCGACTGGTTCTGGCCGGACTGACCGCGACAAAGCTCAACCTCGACCTGAACCTTATTGTCGAGCGTGAACTGGAGGTGCGCGGCGTCAGCGCCTTTGCCGATGAAATGCCTCAAGCCATCGCCCTGTTGCCGGCCCTGCGCGAACGGCTGAAGGCTTTCGTCTCCATGATACAGGGGGTAGGGCAGATACCAGATGTCTATGGGGAACTGCTGGCACAACAGCGTGCAGGACTGAAAACGCTGATCTTTCCCCATTCCATTGCGGAGGAAGCATGATGAAAAACCCCTTCTGTGTGCGCGGACGCACCATTGTCGTGACGGGGGGCGGTCGTGGCATTGGCCGGGCGGTGGCGCTGCATCTGGCAGGGCAGGGGGCACGGGTGTTTATCTGTGGCCGTTCTGTCGTCCCCTTGCGGGAAACCTGCGAGATGGCGCGGGGCGATGGCCTGCACATGGACCATTTTACGGTAGATGTCGCCGATACTGATGATATTGAACGGGCTTTCCATGATCTTCACGCACAGGACATCCGGATCGATGCATTGGTAAACAATGCCGGTATGGAAGAACTGCGTCCCGCCATTGATGCGGACGAAGCATTATGGGACAGGATTGTCGATACCAACCTGCGCGGGGCATTTTTCTGTGCGTTGCATGTGGCGCGCGGGATGCAGGCCGGTGGGGCGATCGTCAACCTGTGTTCACTGGCGTCCGCGGTCGGCATTCCCGGGGCCGTGCCGTATGGTGCGTCAAAATCCGGCCTGCTGGGTGTGACGCGCGGACTGGCCACGGAATGGGGGCCAAAGGGTATCCGGGTCAATGCGGTGGGGCCGGGATATTTCCGCACGGAAATGACGGAGCCCTTTTTTCATGATGAAAAATGGCGTGAGACGATGATGGCGCGCATTCCGCTTGGGCGGTTTGGGGAGCCTGCGGAACTGGGGGGTATCGTGCAGTTCCTGTGCTCGGATGCTGCAGCCTATGTAAACGGCCAGATCCTGTATGTGGATGGTGGTTTCCTGGCGGCCATCTGAAGGTTGTATATATATGTATGATATTATCGTTGCTCATTCGTTTTGGAATTGATATGAATCGGGTGAACGGGGACCAGGCCGATCTGTAGCGCGCGGCAGGGAACAGACATGGTTTTTTGCCCGGCTATGGTTGCCGGTCGCCTATAATGCGTTGCCTGAGTGGAAGCGACCAGATGAACAAGACTGTCAATTTTGTCGATCTGCGGGATGCTGAAAATATTCCCGCCCACCTTCTTGACCGTACGGAAGCCGACCTTGGTCCGTATCTGGAACGGGTCAAGCCGATTATCGAGGCCGTCCGGACCGAAGGTGACGCAGCCCTGCGCCGTTTCGCGCAGGCCTATGACGGCGTGACCATACCCGACATGAGCATCCGCGCTACGGAGGAGGAGTTTGAAACCGCCTTTCGTGAAATGGATCCCGAACTGATCCGTTCAATTGAATATGCAATTGGCAATATCCGCAAATTCCATGAGGCCCAGAAGCCCGAGGACAGCTGGATGATCGAGGTCCAGCCCGGCGTATGGGCAGGGGACCGGAATGTCGCCATTGAATCGGTGGCCTGCTACGTACCGCGTGGCAAGGGTGCGTTTCCCAGCGTCGTGAACATGACCGCCATTCCGGGCATGGTGGCCGGGGTGCCGCGCCTGGTCATCATCACGCCGCCCGCGCCGGATGGGCGCGTGGATGCGGGCACGCTTGTCGCCGCGCGCCTGATTGGCGTGACCGAAGTCTATAAATGTGGCGGTGCGCAGGGCGTGGCCGCCGTAGCGTATGGCACGGAAACCGTCCCGGCCTGCATGAAGATCGTGGGACCGGGCAGCCCGTATGTCGTTGCGGCAAAGAAACTGCTTTCCCACGTCATCGATCCCGGCGTGCCCGCAGGCCCGAGTGAGGCGATCATCCTTGCCGATGACAGCGTGGATCCTGAACTGGCGGCGCTGGACCTGATTATTGAATCCGAACATGGGCCGGATTCCTCCGCCTGGCTGGTGACGGACAGCCCGCGCGTGGCAAGGGGCGTGCAGGCAGCGCTGCCCGGGCACTGGCAGCAGATGGACGCCAAACGCGCCGAATTTTCGTCCACTGTCCTGTGCGGGGCGTATGGTGGCATCGTTCTGACGCGTGATTTTGATACGGCAGTCGAATTCACCAATGCCTATGCCCCTGAACATCTGGAAATCCTGACATGCGACCCGATGGCTGACCTCGGGCGTATCCGTAACGCGGGCGAGGTGCTGCTGGGCAACCACACGCCAGTCAGCCTTGGCAATTACGTCATTGGTCCCAATGCCGTGCTGCCGACCAACCGGGCCGCGCGCACGCATTCACCGCTTTCGGTGCATGATTACATGAAACGGATGTCGTTTGCCCGTGTCTCCGCGCGGGGATACAGGGAAATGGCGTCCCATACGCACCGTTTTGCATCATATGAAGGGTTTTCCGGCCATGCGCGTGCGGTGTCTTCCGCCCGTCCACTACCCAAAGGCCAGTAAACCGCCGGTTGTGAACAAAGGCTGTATTCATGAATGACTCAGCATCCGCACAGGCGCTACAGGCCTTTCGTGCGAAAGACGTAGCGCGGACATGCATCATCCTTTCCGACCTGATACGGGAGGAATTCGGTCTGCAGGTCAGCAATATTACGCTGGGAAATGATGGATACAGCCTGAATTCCGTAAACGGCTTCCTGACCACCCCGACGGGGGAGGAATATTTCTTCAAGTTCCATCATGAGGAAAATGAAGAAAGTACCCTTCAGGAATTCTATCGTGGCGAGGTCCTGCGCGACGCTGGCTACCCGATTGACATGCCGGTTTATGTGTCGCGTGCTATCGGCCGGCAGATACTGCTTTATACCAGGCGATCAACGCCACGGCTGGCTGATCTGTGCCGTACATATGACGGGACGGATGCGGATATCGGACCAGTCGTTGCGGCACAGCGCGAACTTGACGCGCTGACGGCGCGCATTTACCGTGAAACCTTTCACCCGATATCCGAAGCCGAATGCGCAGCCGAGCCGTTTCATCAGTTATTCCACCATCGGCTGACAACCGATGACCGGTGGCTTGGGGCGCGGGCGGCGCGTTTTTTTGCATCCGGGCGTACGTTTGCGTTTCCGGGCGTAAGTATTGCCGATCACGCGCTGCTGGACATGAAGTGGCGCATCAACGGGGTGATGCATGCCGATACGCTGCGTACTGTGCTGGAACGCAGCATGCGACTGCTGTCCCCCCGCATGCTGGCCCGTTCTGGCGGTGTTACGGCGCATGGGGACGCGCATAACGCCAATGTATGGTGGGAGGGGGCGGGCAGGAGCCTGACCTTCTTTGATCCCGCCTTTGCCGGACAGGATATTCCGGCCATCATGGCGGAGGTCAAGGCGACTTTCCATAACATCTTCGCCCATGCGGACTGGCTGTATCATCCCCATGACCTGCCTGCTGATATGGCGACCCATGCCAGCGTGACGCCCGACGGAATACTGGATGTCACGCTGGGGTGGAAGATGAATGACCTGCGGCGCGCCTTTCTGGATTCCAAGGCGGTGCTGCTGTGGCGTCCGCTGCTGGAGCATATGCGCGCCACGGGGCACCTGCCTGCCGACTGGCGCGCGACGATCCGGTGTGGCCTGTTCTGCTGTCCGACGCTGGTAATGGATTTGTGCGCCGATGGGGCTGGTGGCCATACGCCGCTTTCATCCCTGACGGGGCTGGCGGTTGCTGTCATGTGCGGCAGCGAACCCGTGCCGCCAGGGCAGGATGTGGTCAGCCGCTTTCTTGATGCAATTGATCCCGGAAATTAGAAATATCATTCCGGAACCAATCTGATAACAGTGATCCCCTGTTATTGAAGGAGTTGCCGTATATGGACATTGACGCACCATTGCGCAATTCGGTTCTGGCCGTTGAGGAAGATACGATTTTCCCCATACCGGCAGACCGGCGCAGGGGGAACACGCGTGGGCTGTGTCTGGTCTGGCTGGGGGCGAACCAGAACATACTCGCGATCCTGACGGGCATGATCTACTGCCAGGTCTGTCACCTTTCGCTGTTCTGGGCGGCGCTTGCCATTCTGGCCGGCAACGGGGTGGGGGGCATGTTCATGGCCCTGCATGCCGCCCAGGGGCCGCATCTGGGCATTCCGCAGATGCAGCAGACACGTGGCCAGTTCGGGGCCTATGGTGCGCTACTGGTCATTGTTGTCGTCATTGTCATGTATGTGGGGTTCACCGCGACACTGCTGGCCATCGGACGTGAACAGGTGCAGCAGGCCCTGGGGGGGCCGCCACATCAGTTACCCGTCTATGTGCTGGCCGCGGCCATCCTGTCGCTGTGTATTGTCGGGCATGGGTGGATTGAACGTTTTGTGGTCGGGTTTACCTATGTGGCGGCCACGGCGTTCTTTGCCCTTGCGGCCTTCTTCCTGTTTTACCTGCATGCCCTGCCGGTCCAGCCGTTGATGGCGCTCCCCAGCATGCATGATTTTGTGGCGGCCGTCTCGATCGGGGTGCTGTGGCAGGTGGCGTATGCCCCTTATGTGTCGGATTATTCCCGTTACCTGCCTGCCGATACACCCGAACGCGATGCATTCTGGTCATGCATGACGGGCAGCATCATTGGAACCGCGGTCCCTACCTTTCTGGGGGCCTATATGGGCAGTACCGCATGGGCAGGGAATTTCTATGCCGCGATCCATGCGCATTATACGCTGCCGACTTATGTCCTGCTTGGCATTGTCCTGATTTCGATCACGGTTTCATGCACGATGCAGATCTATTGCGCAGCCCTGTCCTGCATGACCCTGTTTTATACCATGTGGCCGACATGGCGCCCCACGGCGCGCAGTCGCGGGTTGCTGGCGGGTGGCCTGCTGCTGCTGTCCGTACTGCTGACGATTATGCTGAGTGGCGACATACTGCACATTCTCAACAGTTTCATTGAATTCCTGCTGGCGGTCCTGTCCCCGTGGACGGCAATCAATCTGGTTGATTATTACCTGATCCGGCATGGCGATTATGATATCCGGTCCTTTTTCCGTCATGATGGCGGCATATACGGACGTTTCAACCGACCGGCCATTTTCTGTTACATCATGGGTATTGTCGTGCAGGTACCCTTTATTTCAAATGAACTGTATTCCGGCCTGATGGCACGGCAGATGGATGGGGTTGACCTGTCATGGGTGGTGGGAATCCTGCTGCCCGGCCTGGTTTACTGGCTGATATGCCGGCAGGCGGATTCCCCCGCACGTCCTGCCGTCAGATAAGATCGTGGACGATACGGCCTGCCGTGACCGTCAGCATGCATTTCAGGTCCGGCAGGCTGTCCGGATCCGTCATGAAGGGATTGCCCGACAGGACGGCGATATCCGCGCGGTAGCCCAGGGCAATACGGCCTTCATACCGTTCCCGTCCGGCGGCCACCGCGGCCTTGCTGGTATAGCTGTCGAATGCTTCGGGAAAGCGGATCGCCTGTGTCGGGATCCATGCTTCCGATGCAGGTGCCCCGATGGGACGGCGCAGGACGGCCTTGCGCAATCCACGCAGGGGATCAAGGGATACAATCGGCCAGTCCGTCCCGAACGCCAGCGTGCTGCCCGCATCCAGCAGCGAGCGCATTGGAAAAGCCAGTTGCGCGCGATTGTCCCCCACGCGTTTTTTCCAGACTCCTTCCATGCCCATCCACTCATCCGCAGGCGCGATCATGACGGGTTGCATGCTGGCGATGGTGGATGTGTGGGCAAAACGGGCAATATCATCGGGATAGGGCAGTTCGGCATGTTCCACGCGGATCCGTGGACGTTCCGGGCTGTTGCCTGCATTTTCCGCCGCGTCCAGCGCCAGACGGATGGCGCCCGGCCCGATGGCGTGGGTCCATATGTCCAGCCCGTTTTCCACACCGACACGGACCGCATCAATATAGGCCCTGCGGTCCCATAACAGGGTGCCGCGTGCATCAGGCTGGTCCGCATAGCCTTCTGGCATGTAGCCGGTATGGGATTCCAGCACGCCGTCAAGGAAGAACTTGATGCCATCCAGGCGAACCATCGCATTGTCATAGCGTGCGCGCAGGTCAAGTGCTTCGCGCAGGCGCTGTGGCGTCAGGCCGGGATCGGGTTCTATTTCCGTCATCATCCCGATACGGACCGGCAGCGTGCCCGCCGCATCCCGGGCCGACAGCAGCGGCAGGTAGGCTTCGTCATATGCGGCACTCTGCATGCGGGTGATGCCCAGCCGGGATGCCGTATCCAGCACCAGACCCAGCGCGTGATCCATTTCCGGCCCGGTCATGGGCGGGATATGGCTGGTGACAAGGCTGACGGCGTCTTCCTTCAGCCAGCCCGATGGCGTGCCATCGGCGCGGCGCACGATCTCGCCATTTTCCGGGTCGGGGGTATCGCGGGTAATTCCGGCAATTTCCATGGCACGCGAATTCGCCCATGCCGCATGCGCCATGCCCGATGTTAGGATAACCGGGCGGTCTGGCAGGATGCTGTCAATCATGCGCGCATCGAATTCGCCATTGGGCAGGTCGGGATAGCCATAGCTCCATTCCAGCCCGCGGATCCATGGCGCGTCGGGATGCGCGGCCGCCCATTGCGCGACCCGATCCAGCAGGGCCTTCATTGTCCGCACATTCCGCAGCCCGATGGCGGAAAGATAGTACGCGGCCATGGCGATATGCATGTGGACATCAATAAAGCCCGGCATCAGGAACATGCCGCCCAGATCACGGATGACGGTTGTCGGGACACATTGCGCCATGATGTCGGATGATGTGCCGATCGCCACGATATGTCCGTCCATGATGCCGACTGCATTGACGGGTGGGGCATGGCCGTGAATGTCAGCATTGATGATGGCAAGGTCGAGGGGCATGGATCTGTTCCTGAGATGGCAATATGGTGTGATTAGAGCATATTGTTTCTTGGATGTAAGGGTATGCCAGCGACCGCTGCGACACGTCCGTTCACGAACGCACGGCAACGGGAAAGCCGGGCCTGCGGGCCGGATGATTCAGTGAATGGTCTATTGTTTTCAACCGGTTGTCGGTAATGGTCCCGCTGGTTCGCGAATGGTGCGGGCCGGGGAAGGGTGCCATCGCCAGGCCAGTTGCCTTGCATGGATGCAGCGCATCGGAAGTTTCTTCCTTTGGCATAGAAACTTCCGAGCAGGCGATGCCCCCGGACTGCCTTACGATAGGGCGGATGGCCCTGATGATGGAGCGAACATGACGTCCCTGCTGCATGACAGTAACCCGACCGTTGCGGCCCTTGCGCATCTGGTTGCGTGGCCGACCCTGAGCAGGGAAAGCAATCTCGGCCTGATCGAATGGTATGCGCAGCAGTTACGCGCGGCGCATGCCACGGCTACGATCGTGCGGCATGAGGAGACGGATCGTTATGGTCTGTTTGCCACGATCGGACCAGATACCGGACAGGGCATCGTGCTGTCAGGCCACAGCGACGTCGTGCCGGTGCGGGGGCAGGGATGGACATGCGACCCGTTCAGCCTGACGGACCGTGATGGAAAGCTGTTCGCGCGCGGCAGCAGCGACATGAAGGGCTTTCTGGCCTGTATGCTGACGGCGGCACGATACGCGGCGGGTCGGACATTGCGGCATCCCCTGCATTTCGCCATTTCCTGTGACGAGGAAATCGGCTGCGTGGGCGTGCGTTCCCTTCTGGTGTTCCTGCGTGAACGCGGGATTGCGGCACGGGGCTGTATCGTAGGGGAGCCAACCGGGCTGCAGGTTGCCGTGGCGCATAAGGGAAAGGTGGCCGCGCGCATTGTATGCCACGGCCTCGCGGCACATTCCGCCAATCCCATGCTGGGGTGCAATGCCATCCAGATCGCGGCCCGCATGACACAGGAAGTCGCCCGCATCCAGGCGGAAATGATGGACGCCCCGATACAGGACCCGTCATTCGACGTGCCATTCAACACGGCGCAGGTCGGGCTTATAAACGGCGGGGTCGCGCTGAATATCGTCCCCGACCGGTGCGAAATCCAGTTCGAGATGCGCCTGCTGCCCGGACAGTCGGCGGATACATGGCTGGAGCGGTTGCGCGAACGCGCAGTGGGTGTGGCAGCCGATTATCCCGGTGGGGCAATCGACTTCGAAATCATCAATGAATATCCGGGCCTTGTGCCCGAACCTGATACCGCCATCCGCAATATCGCCCTGCAGGCCAGCCAGCATAATGCGGTGACCACCATCGGGTTCGGGACTGAAGCGGGACTGTTCCAGCAGGAACTGACCCTGCCCACCGTAATATGCGGCCCCGGATCAATCGATCGTGCCCATAAGGCGGATGAATACATTACCCGCGACGAACTGGCCGCCGGTGACGCCTTCCTTGCCCGTATTGTTGATACATTGTGCGTGGTGTAAGGCCGTCGGCCCTAGTCGCTGCCCGGAAGTGGCTTTCCCGCAAGAAGTTCACGGCATACCTGCAGGAAGGCCGTCGCCCGCGCCGTCTGCCGTATGTTCGCGATCGTGGCCGTGCCGTACAGCAGCGGCTGGGGTGTGTCCTTGAGCGCAAGATAGGCCAGCGGCCTGCCATCCAGCGCCGCCTTGTTGCGGGGGCGTGCGTTGGCCAGGCTGTAGCCTTCGCCGCGCGCGACCAGCGAACGGATGACATCAATGCTCTGGAACCGTCCCATTATGCTGGGCACGATGCCCGCATGGGAAAACAGGGACAGGAAATAATCCCGTGACAGCGGCAGGTCCAGCAGCAGGAAGGGTTCATGTTCCAGTTCAGACAGGGCGACATGCCGCCTGCGGGCCAGACGGTGCTGCGCCGATACAAAGACAAAGGGAGGCAGGGCGGCCAGCGGGGAAAAATCCAGATCCTGCGGCATGTTCAGGTCATAGGCCAGCATGGCGCAGATTTCACCATTGCGCAGCTTTTCAATCAGTTCACTGTGATGGCCGGCGATAATGCGCAGCTGGGCACCGGGGTGGCGGGTTTCGAATTCCTGCAGCAGTTCCGGCACGATCAGGGAATACAGCGTTGTCATGCATCCGACTTCAATCATGCCGCTGACCTGCCCCGACAGGCCAGACGCCGTCATGTCCAGTTCCGTGGCATGAAGCAGCAGGTTGCGCGATTCACGCAGGAAGCTGTGGCCTTCCTGTGTCAGGGACAGTCCGGCGGCATGATGGCGGATGAACAGGGTAATCCCGAACACGGCCTCAAGCTGGGCGATGGCGGCGGAAATGGATGGCTGGGAGATATGAACCCGCCTGGATGCCGCGGTAATCGACCCCGTTTCGGCAGCCGCGACAAAATATTCGATCTGTTTCAGTGTGAAACGCATGGGGTGGCTCCGGCTGCTGTGTCTGTCACGACGGGACCAGGGACCGCATGGCGGCAGGTGGCGCCGGATCGGATGAAACAGGATAAAAAAGGAAAGGCAGGATCATGACATTTTCCATCGTCGCGCATTGCGCGCGTACCGGGCAATTCGGGGTGGCGGTCGTATCGTCGTCGCCCGCCGTGGCGGCCCGCTGCGCCTATGCCCGCGCGGGCGTGGGGGCGGTCACGTCGCAAAATGTAACCGATCCGCGACTGGGGCCAATGGCCCTCGACCTGCTGGAACGTGGACTGACACCCGCTGAATGCCAGGTTGTCATGGCCCGCGTCGCAACCCATGCGCAATACCGGCAGATGACCTTTATCGACGGCAGCGGCCGCGGGGCCGCGTGGTCGGGCACCGGCACGCTGGGCACCCACGCCGAGGCCTTTGGCAAGGATGTCGTGTCCGCTGGCAACCTTCTGGCCAATGCGGATGTGCCGGCCGCGATTGTCGCCGCGTTTGAAAAGGGTGATCCGTCCCTCGAACTGGGGGAGCGGATATTGCTGGCCCTGCAGGCTGGCGCCGATGCGGGTGGCGAAGCCGGACCTGTCTATTCCGCCGGCATGCTGGTGGTTGACCGTGAACAGTGGCCGCTTGCGGACCTGCGGGTGGACTGGGGTGAAAATCCGGTCGCACGCCTGATGGAACTGTGGGCGGTATGGAAACCCCAGATGTATGATTATGTCCAGCGTGCGCTGCATCCCGCCCAGGCCCCTTCATATGGTGTGCCGGGAGATGAGTAGAGCATTGCAATAACCTTTGAGCAATCATTATTGCTTCGGTTTTTCTGAGGTCGATCTTCGATATATATTTCTTTAGCGGAATGATGTTCCGTTCGAATATCCCATGGTCATAAGCACTGGTTTTCGGGAGGCGTGCCATGTCCACCCAGGCATCGGTATCACAGCATGGGCAGGGATCATCCGAACGTGACCTGTTTGTCGCGGCCATGGGGCATGTTGCTGCCCCCGTGGCCGTGATCACCACGGACGGCCCCGCCGGACGGTTCGGCATTACCGTCAGTTCCGTGACATCCGCATCCGCCGACCCGCCAATGATGATGGCGTGCATCAACCGGCGCAGCCCGGCTTTTGCGGCCATTATCGAAAACGGCTGTTTCGTCATCAACATGCTGTCGCACGACCATGTGGGGGTTGCGGAAAATTTCGCGGGCCGGGCAGGGGTTTTTCCGGCATTCGATTTCGGCTGCGCGGCATGGAAGCCGGGGCAGGCCGGGGGATGGCTGCTGGACGGGGCGCTGGCGTCCTTTGACTGCACCCTTGAACAATCCGTCGATGTCGGGACGCACGGGGTGATTATTGGTGGCGTCCGGCACACCTGTCTGCGGCCCGCAAAGACGTTGCTGCATTTCCGCCGGGCGTTTCATCGGCCGGAACCCGTTCTTCATAATTCTTGAGCAGGAATATAATTCATGATCCGTACAGGACAGCAGTATCTGGACTCCATCCGTGATGGCAGGCGGATATGGATGAACGGCGAACGGGTGAAGGATGTCACGACGCATCCGATGTTCAGGCCCATCGTGTCCATCCGTGCGCGGATGTACGACATGCAGCATGAAGCGGCTTTCCGTGACCGGCTTGTCTATACGGATGACAAGGGTGATGAATCCCCGCTGGCCCTGCAGTTGCCCCACACGCAGGAAGACTGGAAGGCAAAGCGTATCGCGACCGACACAGTGCTGGACGAAGTGGGGGGCATCGTTACGCGCGTCGGTGACGAGACGATTGGCGAGATGTGGTCACTGTATGACGGTCAGGACATCCTTAACGAGGTCAATCCCCAGTTCGCTGAAAATATCCGCCATCACGTTCACAAGGCGATGTATGCGGACCCGTTTCATGTCTCGGCCAACACGGACCCCAAGGGGGACCGTTCCAAGCGGCCGCAGGATCAGGACCCGGACATGCTGCTGCATGTCGTGCGTGAAACGGATGCGGGCATCATTGTCCGTGGCGCCAAATACGAAACGGCGGCGGCTTACGCCAACCAGGCCTTTACCAAGCCCACCATTGCCAACTGGGGTGATGCGGAACTGTCTGATTACGCAGTCGGGTTCATCTGTGACTTTTCCTCACCCAACCTGAAATTCATCTGTCGCACCGGGTTTGCCGGTCGCGCCCCGATCGAGGATTATCCACTGTCCAACAGATATGACGAGGTCGAAGCCCTTGTCATTTTCGATGACGTGCTGATCCCGTGGGAAAACGTACTTTTCTACCGGCATACCAAGGCCGCGACCTTCATCCGTGCGACGCTGCATCGCTACAGCGCCTTCGCTTTCGTGCAGCGTAACCAGAAACTGGCCGACATGATGATCGGCGCTGCCCTGTTCAACGTGCGCCAGACCGGACTGGACCGCCAGCAGGCGGTGCAGGAGAAGCTGGCGACCCTTGCCTGCTACCGTGAAGGGATCAATGCCCACCTGACGGCGTCCATCGCCATGGCGGAAGAAAGCCCTGGTGGCCTGCTCATGCCCAACCAGTCGCTGCTTATGGCCGGGCGTGTGCTTGCGTGTTCCAGGCTGCATGAAATGATGCACCTGACGCGCGAACTGTGTGGCGGACAGATCTGTGTCACGCCGGACGTGGCGACATTCCGGGATCCCGAAACCGCGCCATGGATGGAAAAATTCTATTCCATCAATGAAACATGGCAGGCCGAGGACCGGCGCAAGCTGCTGGCCTATGCCCGTGACATGCTCAATTCCGATTATGCCGGCCATCGTCTGACATTCCAGCTTTTTGCGCAGGCCCCGCCGTTTGCGCATCTGGCTGCGGTCTATCGTAACTTTGACTGGAACGGCGCACTGGAATTCGTGCAGCGTTCAGCCGGGCTGAGCGAAGGTGTGCTGCAGCAGGGCAAGGGAGGGAACAAATAATGACAGGCCAGGTAACACATAAGCGGATCCGCTGTTTCAATACGCGGGATACCTATCCCGAACAGAACCTGGACAATGACCTGTGTCAGGCTGTCGTCGCGGGCCAGACGGTTTATGTGCGCGGCCAGGTGCCGCAGGATCTCGATACACGTGAAAATGTTGCGGTCGGCGATCCGGTGGGCCAGGCTGAAAAGGTAATGGACAATATCGAACTGCTGCTGAAGGAAGCCGGTTCCGAACTGTCCCATATCTGCAAGGTTACGGTGTACCTGACCGATATCCGTTACCGGGAAGCGACATATCGTGTTCTGGGGCGGCGTATGAAGGGGGTCTTCCCCGTTTTCACGGGGCTGGTTGTCGTGGCGCTGGCCCGCCCGGAATGGCTGATCGAGGTGGATGTTATCGCTGTCATTCCATAAAGTATTTATACATAATACCAACCATTGTTTGGCCTGACTCACGGGGTACCCATCGGTTTAAAAATGTGATTCATAGGATGCAGACCATTCTCTGAAGGAGGCATTCTGGATGGGCAGCCCTCTATCCCTGCGTGACGATCATGATAGTTCGGAGTTGCGACGCCTTGCGCGCAGAAGCCGGCATGCGGGTCAGTCGCGTCGCCTGTTGGCGCTTGCGGCGATTTATGATGGCGCCTCGCGCGGCGAGGCGGCCCTGCTTGCGGGGACAGACCGTCAGAGTATCCGTGACTGGGTGCTGCGTTTCAATGCGGATGGCCCGGATGGCCTTGTGGATCGTCATGGCGGGGGACAGAAAGCCCGCCTGACACAGGAGATGCTGT
>NZ_CADP01000063.1 GCF_000285295.1 Komagataeibacter europaeus LMG 18890
TTACGGCATCATAGCTTCCTTCATATCCTTCCTCACGCAGCAGTTCGAACAGACGGATGAGGCTCAGCCGTTCGCGGGCCGGACGCGCCACGTTCTCCTCAAGAAGAGCGCACAATCTTCCCTCCCATGGACCAATCCGGGGAAGAGGCTGTCGTTCTCGGTGATAGTCAAAAGACGTCTGTCCCGACCGGATCACCTTGCGTACCGTCTGCCGCGATATCCCAAGGTCCCGGCAGATCGCCTTGATCGCCTTTCCTTCGACAAAATGCGCGCGACGGATCTTTCCAATTGTTTCCACAACAAGCATCCCAAACCGGGCCTCCATTCAGCATGAAGGCCATCGTGAACCCGTTTCTCAGAAAGGGGTCGTTTTTGGCTGCCTGTCCCCCTTCCGAAGGGGTCACTTTTCCATGCCGCTTAACAGCCGGTGGTGTTTCACCAGATTCCAGCACCCGTCCCGGCCAGCGCATGTAGAGCATGACCATCGCAAAACCCAATCGGGAGGTTTCTCCGCGGCGGGTTGCGATCAGATCGAAGTCATCCTGGCTGAGTGTAAAATGTCTCGTGATCTCGCGATCATCGACAGAAGGCTCGTAATGTCGGGCGAGAGCTTCACGGGTCAGAAGACGGCGCCGCGCCATGATCGGATGTCTCCTTCATGTGTCCGGAAGGGGATGGATCGGAGCGTTTCCTCGAAAGAGATCGTCTTGGATTTCTCTCCAAGGAAAAAGTCGAGGCGCCGATCGTTAATCTTGCTCTCGAGACGATTCACGAAGTTGGTCAGCCGCCCATATAGACTGCCCTGCGTAAGCTTCGGCTGCCCTGCCTTTTCCTTGTTGCTCGAAGCATACACGTCTCCGGTATCGACCATCTCGGTGTTGCGATAGTTGGCGTGATCCAGAACATCGCGAATGTCGAACTGGAGCGGCGTGTCCAGATGGATCCGGTTCTTATCTTCATCGCCCCCCTTGAAATGTGCCTTCCGGCTTTGGATCACGGCATCCTTGAAGACATTCCGCTGATTATGATCATTCGCCTCAGTGTCGAGGAAGAACTCCTCCAATTCCTCGCCGCTCAGCATCCAGTAGGGGAGAACCAGACTGGCGCTATCGATGAAATTCGCCTCCGGAAAGGCCGCATGGTATTCCGAATGGATATCGAATATGATCACATGCGAGTTGTTCAGCGTATAATCGCCCTTAGCACCGACGGCTTTCTGGACGATCTTTGCGACGGTGTGGGACTTGCCGGAGCCCGTAGACCCAACCACCGCGATGTGCTTGTTGAAGAATTTGTTCCCGTCAACGGGCACCTCGACCTCTTTGTTCGTCGCAAGCCTCGAGAAGCAGAAACAATCCTTCACGGGCAACCAACTGCCATAGATCAGGCGGATATCATCGATCGTCGCAGGCTGGACCGTCTTTGGCGGGATCGCAAGGGCGTCGCCGCCGCGCTCAAACTTCTGATCGCGTAGAACGCCGAGTGGAAAAGCCTCGATCACATAGTCCTGACTTCCGTCATCACGCGCCTGAATTTGAAAATTTTCAATGATGGCTACCAGTACCGCGTTCTCATTGTCAGCGATTTTTAAATATGAGCCGACGCGGAGCGACTCCTCAGCGATCCTGAAATTCTCTAGGTCGTCGACAACGATCTTCACCTTATTAGGAAAGACAGCGACGACCTCCGCTTTCACGTTACTCATATCCACCCTCTAAATAATCTTGTCGATATCTTCGTAATTGGGAACCTGGAAACGGATGTGACTGATGGCACCATCACCAAAGTCTTCGACCGGCTCATTACGATAAAATTCATAGATTTCGCGCGAGCGCTGGAACGACAAAAATGTCCGCTGCGCCTCCGACAGGTTACAGAATAGCCTCAAGGTAGGCCCGGCGTCGGGGGATGCCGATCGAGAGATCGAGGCGGCGTCAAACTGGGCGCCCTTGAAATCGTAGCCGTCGGCGAAGTGAACATCTTCATTGTGCAGTTCCTGCTTGAGGCCGGTAAGTTCACTATCGTCGATGCCGACGAGTAGAACGTATGGCGAGAAAGGTTTTGCATCCCGCCTGGACAGTTTGGAGTATTTCCGGGAGATGGTCTTCAGAAGAGTTTTCACGGCATTCCGGCTGTAAGTATCACCAGCCGGGTGGATGATGAAAAGCCGGTCGGCCGGGGAAACATTGACACCCGCTGCGAAAAACTCATTGCGAAGTCCGCGATAATATTTGGCTAAACCGAGTTTGGCGATGAACCACTCGTCAAAAAGAAACGATGACGTATCTATTCGCCTTATGAAGGCTGCCCTCGTAATGACGCGCAATGCATCGTCCGGTTCGATCGCCAGCTCCTTGATGACGCGCAGGGCGCTGTTATAATAGAAAAACTCAGCTGCGAAGGGCGAGCAGTCAAACTGTTTGACAAGAAGCTCGATAATGGCCTGAAACTGATCCTTGAATTTCGCTGCATTCACGTCGATCGAAAGGAGTTTCAAAAACTCCTCAAGCTCCTCGTCACTGACACCCAACTCTTCGTGCTTCTGGACTGTCTTCTCTTTAGACGCAGTCGTGAGAAAATTGGCTTTGAGGAAGGCAATATCGAACGGAAGCAGCAGCTTGTCCTGCCCGGACGCAAAATGGCCGCTGAGTTGGTAATGAATCGCCGGCCGACCGGCGGTAAGACCCGCTTTATAGTGCGCGAGCATGAACATGATGGCCGGCTTAATAACTGAATGATTATACTCGGATTTCTCATAATATTTGCACTGAACGGCGGTCATTTCTGTGGCTGTGTGGACGTCGATATCCTCAATGCACTCGATCGCCACAGAGTCATTCGTGCCGGTCAGCCCTAGGATGCTGAGGATCGATCGATCGAACTGATAGAAATAGCCGGCGATCGTGGAAACTGCGCTTCGATCAGCCACGATTAACTCCTGTGGTGATCCGCCGCGCGGGCGTAACGTCCACATTCATTCGCCATAGAAATTCCATTTTTTGCCCGTTCCTGTTCCTCTACGAGAGCATATCGGCGATTGACGACGTGATGGTCACAACGCGATCCGATTGCCAGCAACATGTCTGAAGGCGCGATCGCGGCAGGTGAGAAGAACGACCTGCATACGGGTCGCTGCCTCCGACAGAATCTCGATCATCGTGTCGAGACGGGCATCGTCAGAGTAGACCAGCGGATCGTCGAGGATCAGCGACACGGGCTTCCCCTGCTCCAACAGCATATCGGCAAAAGCGATCCGCGTGAGGACGGCGAGCTGCTCTTGCGTGCCTCGCGACAGGCTCGCGCAGCGTTCGTCCATGCCCGCACGGCTCACGCTTTCGAGGCCGAGATCCTCCGAGAACGTGATCTCGCATCCAGGCAGCAGACGCTCGATATAACGCTTCGCCCGGGCGGCCACAGGACCGACAAATTTCGCAGACGTCTCGTTACGGGCAGCGTCGAGGGTGCTCCTCAACACCTTTAGCGTTTCCGCTTCATCGGTGATGCGCTGAAGAGCAAGGCGAGCCGCCTCGACTTCTTCAGAGGCCGCAGCTGCCCGATCCGCGAGGCCAAGCCCGCCCTCGCTCTCTATCGTTCCTTCGAGGCGGGCTATATCGGTCTCGAGGCGCGTTCGGGTCTCCACGGTCGTGCGCACTCTCGCATCGATCAATTCGATTTTGCGGTTGATGGCCGCGACGTCGTGCGCAGAGGCATCGCGAAACGCATCTTCAACCTTGACCGAAGCTTCAGCAGCTTGCTCACGAGCCTTGACCAGATCTTCGGCAAGCGTAGCCCATTCTGGTCGCTGCTCGATCTCCTCGAGCGCGCTGACGGCGTTGGCGACATCGCTCGTAGCCCTGGCTTCTGCCATCGCAAGCGGCGCTTCCTCCTGCTCGGCGCGACGAAGGGCCTCAATGGCGCTGTCCTGGGTCCCTTCGGCGCGGGCTACGGCGCTATCGGCCGTCTCCATCCCCTCAGTGAGCACCGCGATATCGGGAAGTTCCTCCTCTCCTACAGCCTCTTCCTCGCCAAGCTCTGCGATGAACAGCTTGAGATCGGCGGATCCAGCGGCAAGCTGAAGGACATCGTCTGCCGGCGTCGCGGCTTGGATGCGCGCCTCCAGGGTTCGCAGGTCCGCTGCGGCATCCCTGGCGGTCTGGTTGCGAACTCTCGCGGCTGCAAGATCGACCACACCGAGATCGTCAAGTGCAGCTTTCCGCTTACGAAGCGCAGACACCAAGAACTCTGCGGCACTGGCGACAGACGCCGGTGGCGCTATCTTAAGCTCGGCGTCGCCGAAGCGGATATGGACCTCGCGATCGAGGGTGCTCGTGCCGAGCGCCATTGGCACGCCATCGATTGTGATGCCATCTGCTGAGCCTGACAACGTGATCCGGGTCGCGCCAGCATTTACCACCGCCTGTGCTTCCGCAACGGCGCGCTCATGCGCTTCAAGCGACGACAGCACTTTCGGGGCGATCGCCGTATCGGAGAGCGCCTTCGCGGTGCTGCGTTGCTCTTCGAACTTCAGAAGGTCGGCATATCGCCGGCGCGCGGCCTTGACCGCTGCGCACCGACGGCTCCGTCGAATCTGCTCTTCGCCTTCCGCCAATGCCATTCGCGCGGCTTGACGGTCTGCGCGCGCGGCATCGAGCGCAGTTCGTGCATCTACAACCTTTTGCCTGGCGGCCGAGAATGTGTCGGCGACCCCGAGGCGCCGCTCGCTTGCCAAGGTCAGCGCGGCTTCCGCTTTCATCCGGGCCCGCGTAGCGTCATCGTGCCGCTGCCGAAGGTCCGCGAGCGCCGTCACCTTGCCATTGATCGCTTCCTGCTCTGCACGACGGGTGCTAAGAATCTGAGCCGCAGCTCGTGCAACGTCAAGCGAAGCAATCAGGTCTTGACGCGTTTGCGCATCCGTATTGTCCGCCATCTCCCGCTGAACGATCTTCAGGCGAGCGCGAGCCGCTTCGACATCTGAGAAACTACGCTCCAGCATGGCCAAACGATCCGCAGCTTCGCGCGCCGTGGTCTCGGCGGCCTCAAGCCGTTCACGCGCGGCGGTTTGCCGGCCACGTTTCTGCCCCGTCGGGGTCCAGTAAAGTTCATACTGAGCCTCGACCCGATTCCTAACGCGGTGATAGGCAGCGCCGCCCATGATCGATCCGACTTCCGCCTCGAGCGTGGAGGTGACACTGTCGCGGACGATCTGGGCAGGCGCGGTTACGGACAAGGCCTCGGTCTGGGCAACCCACAACAAACCGAGCGCGCCATAGGTCGCAACATCGCCGCCCCGGCTTGTGTCGCGAACCGAACCGAGCAACGCATTCAACCGCGCCTCGGCTTCTTCCCCTTGCGCACGGCCCTGAGGCCCTGAGACCTCGACCGATGCACTGCGTAGAAAATGCTTGGTTACCGACCAACGCGCGCCATCAACATCGAAAGCGACCTCGACCTCAGGACCAACTGCATCGCCATGGGGGGCGAAGGATTGGGCAAGCTGATTTCGCGTGTTGAAACGGACAAAAAATGCCGCGCGCAAGGCCTCAAGAAGCGTCGACTTGCCCGTCTCATTAGGCTCGATGACGACGTTAAGGCCGTCGGTGAGACCGTCGATCACGACGGGCGCGCGAAACTTACGGAAATTCTCGACCGCAATGCGGCGAATGACGAGGCTCATGCCGGTTCCTCCCGGCTATACTCGACGAAAAGGCGTTCGAGGGCTCGCTTCGCCACTGCCCCTTCTTCGCCGCCGCCTTCGATCCTAGTTTTAAGCATCGCTGCTGCCGCCCCGAGCATGCCCTCCACAGCCAAGTTCTCAATGTCCTCCTCGCTCGGTCGACCGACAAGATCGTCCGCGCGCACGTCAAGATAGCGCAACTGATGACCGATATCGTTTTCGAGACGCGCCAGCATGCCAATTCGGTCGCCAAGGCTGGTGATCCCCGCAAGGGTCAGGCGTACGAGCGTACTGGGTGCGTCAATCGCGCCGAGGAGCAATTCGCACTCGGCATCGAATGCCGCCAGGTCGCTGACCATCCAATCCCGTAAGAGCCATTGGAAACGGCCAGTACGGAACGGTGTCACGGACGGCTCTGCACCAGCCGAAAGCTCGACGATCAGGGCCTGCCCGGGATCATCCCGCTGAAAGCGATCGACTTCGGGCGTGCCAGCATACCACGTGCGACCGTCGACGCGAAGCGCTCCATGCCAGTCGCCCAACGCCAGATAGTCGAGATGTGATCGCCGTGCACGGTCAGGCGCGATTTGATTCTTCGTTTCGCCTTGTGAGCCAAAGTCGCGGATCGAACCATGCGCGAGGCCGATACGCAGAGTCGCGCCGGGCGTCTCCATGGCGTCGAAACGGGCGGTGGGATCTTCGAGATTATGGCGATGCTCAAGCGGCGCAGGCAGCAGCCAGATGCCGGGGTTCATCTCGACGGGCTCGGGTGTCGACAAGATGACGATATTCTCGCTCGCCCGCTGATGGACGCGATCCCATAAGCCTCCATTGCGCGCGAAATCATGGTTGCCGGGAAGCAGCCACCAGCGACAGTCATGACGGCTCATCCGGGATATGGCCTGGACGATTGTTCGGTCTTCGGGCCCTTCGGTGTCGAAGATGTCACCGGCAACAACGACGTGCTGCGCCCGCTGTTCGGCCGCTGCACGTCCAAGTGTATCGATTGCCTCAAACCGCGCCTCGGTAAGGCCAGCCCGGACTTCAGGCTCGAAGCGGCCATATGGTTTGCCGAGTTGCCAATCAGCAGAATGGATAAATTTCAAGCTACCTCCCCTTTATCAACACAGATCAGCGTTCCTGCCAGGAGTCAACTTGGCTGAGGCCTCCTGTGGCCAATTATCGGGGCCACGAACGGTCGAGGATGTCGATCCCATCAACAAAATCGTATAACTTAAGTGAGGTTGCCGACAGCCATGCCTCCTAATCGGTCGTTCGAAGCACCATTCAGGGATATCGAGACCAGTCGATCGTTCATATGCCGCCTTGCGCAAAATTACGGGATAGCGTCATGATAATCTCCGTAGCAGGGGGAAGCATGAATCCTATCAAATCGGTCACGGATTTCGTCGGGATCATCCTTGACCGGCCAGTCAAGGAAAATGTGGTCGTAACTTATCGGGGTCATGGCAGCACTGATTTCAAACTGACCCCGTCCATTTTCCGCAAGGCGGCCACGCGCGAAAATGAGCATATCCTGTTGCGCGAACTCATCGCCGCTCATCCTGAGGATTTCGACCGAGATACGAGCGCGCTGGAGATGTTGGTCAGAATGCAGCATTTCTCGCTGCCTACGCGATTACTTGATGTGACAATGAATCCACTGGTAGCACTCTATTTTGCCTGCGATACGGTTAAGAAACGTGTTCCTACTTCAAATGGCAAGACTATGCGGAAGGATATGGACGGGCACGTTGTCATGCTCCGTGTCTTCAAACGACGGGTGCGATACTTCGACAGCGATACCGTAAGCTGCCTCACAAACCTCGCGCGACTCTCTTGGGCCTATAAGAGCAAGATAAACACGGAGTTGGAGCTGGGGGAGTTCAATGAAAGTACGCCCATCAAAAGGCTGCTTCATTTCGTTAGGCAGGAAAAGAGCGGCTTTCTCGATGAGATCGAGCCTACTGATCTGGATTCTATCATCCTAGTGAAGCCGAAGCAGAACAATAAGCGCATTCTCGCACAGGCGGGGGCATTTTTTGCCTTCGGCTTGGACGAAGAAATCAAGTCAGACTCTGTTGACAGGATTAAAGTGGGGCATATCGTCATCCCTGCCAGCGTTAAGGGGGATATTCTCAAGGAACTCGATAAGCTCGGCATCAATGAAAAGACTATGTTCCCGGATATCGAGCGCGCCGCACGTTACATCACGGGGACATTGTCCTCTCGCGACGCGGCAACGAAGGTATTGCGGCGCTCTTCCAAATAGACTCATTTCGTAAGAAGTTGATCGCGAGCCACTGCTAATCCCACCAAAGCAAACGGGAGTTGTGCCCAATAATGCGCTCCGAGGCGAGCATTCCACAACCGGTCTAGGCCGGATAATCTACTGTGATTTAAGTCATGTCCGCTTACGAAAATACTGGTTTTGTGTCCTATGTCCGCGTTGAGGGCGAGAACAGAGAGTCCGGTATCGATAATAAAATTTTTAATAATTCTTATTTATATATATTCATTTGAAAATGTTTATGTAACTAATTCAGAAAAAGGAAACTTGTCCGGTATGCTGTTCTATGATTAATGTTATGGATATGTTCGGCAGCACGGCCCTGTATAATGATTTACCCATCGGTACATATCCTCAGCTTTGCAAATATTCTTGAAGACTCTTCATTTCCACTGGCCTTGGATACGTACCAGCGCGGTTTCGTCTGGTCCGAAGAGCAGGTGTCCATCCTGCACGATGACCTGGTAGCCTACGCGCATGCCCCGACACCCGATGTCCCCTATTATATGGGCACGCTCCTGCTACATGAATGCGCAGAAAAAAGGAAACGGTTCATCATAGATGGCCAGCAGCGCATGACGGCGCTGTGCCTGCTCTATCAGCATGCGGTCGGATATTTTCCCGCAGGCCAAGACCTGCGATATTCCCGCGCATCCGCAGGCGCCATTTCCGCTGCCCTTCGTCTGCTGAAAACCACGCCAAGCAGTATAAAACCATGCATTTTCGGAAAGATTCATTTTACGGTCATTATTGTTTCCGACGTGGACATGGCTTTTTCGTTTTTCGATACACAGAACAGTCGGGGCGTACGGCTTGAGACGACTGATCTTCTCAAGGCCTTCCATCTGCGCGCTATCGCACAGTGTTCGGGCAGCAGACCGCAGGAAAGCCAGAAGAGTCTGATCCACGGTTTGCAAGACCATTGTGCAAAACGGTGGGAGATCATGCAGAAGGAAACGGAAAAACGGCCGGATGGACAGAAGGATGGCGTGGATTTCGCTCCCCGCCTGTTTGAACTGTTTTTATGGCGGGCACGACGGTGGCAGGCAAACAAACGACCGCTCCCTGACCAGACCCGTCTGCTCGATGAATTCCAGAAGCAGACATGGCATGCGGAACAGGGACCGGACACGGTCGCGCTCTACCAGTCTCGCACAAACATCCTAGCGAGGAGCCTGGCCCTGTCCGAACAGGGAGGAATGATCCTGCACGGCAACCAAATCACGCTGGGAATGGATGTAGGGCAGCTTCCTTTCACTCTCAGGCAACCCATCCAGCGGGGAGTCGGATTTTTTCTCTATGCTGACAAATATGCCAAATTGTACCAGAATATTTTCGTGGATCAATCTGACAGATACACACATTTCAGACAGACATTTTATGACCTAATTCTAAAAAATCAGAAATATATTATTGAAATTTTTCAGTTGGCTTCCCTGATGTATGTCGACCAATTTGGCGAGGAATCCTTGGGTGAATTTGCTCTGAGGCTGGAGTTTCTTTTTGGAGAAATCCGTCTTTCCCATGACAGGATTGCGAAAGAGACAGCTCAGAAATTTTTCTCGGATCTTCAGGGTGACGAACTCAATCTGCTGGATGTGATAACGCAGGCCAGCCACCCCCGCCAGGTGAACATATACCTGAAAAGCCAGGCCGAGTCCTGCCGGGAAACCTATCGTCAGGATCAGACACCGGTCAGCAGCACGGTCAAGGGACGATACAAAAAAGCGGTGCTGAAGTTCTTCGGAAAAGAGACGACCTCTCTGGCAGAAAAAGAGGCGTGGGTCGAAGCTAAGATAGAGACATTGTATGCAGAACGTTAAGTCCGAGTGGTGTACACTTAAGAGCATTGTAGATCATGACCCCACCGAGGCCTGGTTTTTTAATGTGCCACTGTACCAGCGTCTGTATGTATGGAGTGACGAACAGATTTCGACCCTTCTGAACGATATTGCCAATGCCTGCGAACGGCAGGACGCGCAGTTCTTCCTCGGAGGAATTCTGGTTGTCGAAACAACGACCGAGGAGGAACGCAGGGCAAAGCGGCGTACTTTTGACCTTATTGACGGGCAGCAGCGTTTTACGACGTTGTTTCTGCTCAGCCAGTCACCGGGCTGGAGAAGGGAACTTTCCACCTTTGGTAGGGTCGAGCGGAACGGTGGCTTCACATCCCGCCTGACTTTCTCGGTGCGGCCCGATGTCAATCGCTATTTCGAGGCAATGCTTAAGGACGCGCAGGATGCGTTAACCACTGTTCCAGACACACAGTTCATGCAGAATGGCCGGCAAATCATGACGGGCTTCCGTGAAAAACGGGCTCTGGATGAAGCCGGAATAGGAAAAATAGCCCGTTATGTTTACGAAAATGTCCGCTTTGTCCGTACGGAAGTCCCTCGGCGGATGGATCTGAACAAGCTGTTTGAAGTAATCAATGCTCGCGGCGTTCAACTTCAGCATCATGAAATCCTCAAGGCGCGGCTCCTGCATGCCATTCCCGCCGAAGAGCGCCAGCGTTATGCAGCGTTATGGGATGCATGCGCTGACATGAAAGGCTTTGTGGACCAGACTTTACGTCAGGGGCGCGACAAACTGTCCGGATCCGCCTTGGCGACGCTGTACACGCAGCAAAAACTGGCCTGCGCTCCATCCGTGCGTGACCTTCTCGCCCGACAAGAAGCATTACAGGAAACCGATGACTCCCTGTCGGGTTACCGCAGCCTGGCGCAGATTGCCGACGCGGATCACGAGAAGACCATGCAGAAGGAACAGGTCGAGGGTGACGATCACTGGGCAGACAGCATCATCGGTTTTCCCCTTTTCCTGCTGCATGTCCTGAGGATATGGCTTTATGAAAATAGCCGTAAGGATCTGGACAGGATACTGGATCGTGACCTAACGAAGATATTTGAAGAATTCTTTTTCTCTTCGGAAACGCCGCAGGAACAGGAACAGGATGCCAAAGGGTTTGTCGATCTTGTCTGGACGATCCGAGTTCTATGGGATGCCACAATCATAAAATGGGCTGAGGCTGAAATCAGGTCCGAGAATAGGCCGGACCGTATCCATATGCTCTGTAAGATGTCCGTTTCCGGTGAAAAAACAACACGCAATCTGACAAGAAGCATTAATTATCAAGAAAATGCAGAACTGTCTCTATTGCAAAGCATGCTGTATCATACACAGGAAAATACAACGCAGTATTGGATGACTCCCTATTTATATTATGTATATAAAAACCAAAACTATTCCTCTGATTACTACTTAAAATATCTGCGGCATCTGGATAATTATCTGCTAGGTGAGGAAACGGACGAACCGCTTGTAAAGCGCACTCGCTCATTTATGGAGCACCCTTGGCGCAACGGACCGTTAACAGATTTCGCAGATTATCTTCGTGGCAGGCATGGGGTGCATTTTCGTCATTACTGGTTTTACAAGCTAGATTTTGTATTGTGGCACAGTGCCCAACGAAGTGACGCACAAGAAGAGTGGAAGAATTTCCGCTTTACAGCCAAGAACTCCGTAGAACATATCTCGCCGCAGCAACCCCAGCCTACGGACTATAATATTATCAGTCCTGATAACAGGGATGATTTCGGCAACCTAGTTCTGTTGTCAGGGGGAATTAATTCGGAATACAGTAACAGACCATTCAATGAAAAGAAGATAAAATTCGAGAATATCAAAAAACATGGACGTATTGAATCTCTGAAAATGGACCTTATTTACCAAAATGCACAATGGAATGATGAAGTGATGGAACGGCACCGAGAGAGCATGATCAAATATCTGGAGAATTATTACCGAGAAGATATTTAACCATCTTGGAGCTCTGTCTGTAAACGCGCCGCTAGGCTGCCCTTTCCTGTGCGTGTTTCATGCTCTGCGGTAATTACGCCCCATCAAGGCCGCTCCGCTCCGATGTTCAAAAACATACGACGGGCACAGCCCGTTCCGGCCCACTCTCGTGCACGATAGACAGTCCGTTTTCCGAAAGCCCGAATAACTCCTCTAATGACTGACATGAGGGCGTTAACAGCCTGTCCGATAATCCATATTACCGGACAGGTTTGGGGTGGGGAGAACTTTTTTTGTCCACATCATCTGTGGCCGCCCGCACAACGTGGCAGAACCTTGTGCAAGGGCCACTCCTGACAGACATGATTAAGGTTTTAACAAAAAGATTAATCATGTTAGGAAAATCCGGTCTCAGGAAAAGGTTAGGCAGGATGAAGCGTGAGGATCTGGCCGGCGGGATCCGGGAATGTCTGCAGCGGCTACCCGCCCCCTATGCCCAGCATTACGGGGTCGTGCCCCCGTCGCCGCCTGAAGCGGGCGTTATGCTGGGCGATGCTGCCGCCCGCCATGGGCAGGCCCTGTCCGCCCTGGGTGAAATCGCCGCCCTCGCCCGCGCCCTGCCTGATCCGTACCTGATCAGCCGCGTCCTGAGCCGTCAGGAAGCCCTGAGCAGTTCCGCCCTGGAAGGCACCCACAGCACCCTCAATGAGCTGCTGGTGGTCGATGAAGACGACCAGGACGCTTCCCATGCCACCCGGCAGGTCCGCGACTATGCGCGAACCTTGGAACAGTTCCTGCCACAGGCCTCTAGCGAAGGCCCGGCCCTCTTCCGCCTGCCCACCGTGCTGGCGCTCCATCAGGCTGTCATGCAGCATGACCCGGCCTATCGCGGGACACCGGGCACCCTGCGCCGGAACGTGGTCTGGATCGGCGGGACAGGGCATATCGCCTATTCGACCTATAACCCGCCCCCGCCCGACCAGGTGGCAGCCTGTCTGGAGGCCACCCTGGACTACATGCGGGCTGACGGGATGCAGCAGATGACCCAGTCCCTCATCACCCGGCTGGCCATCGCCCATGCCCATTTCGAGGCCGTGCATCCGTTCAGCGATGGCAATGGCCGGGTTGGCCGCCTGCTGCTTCCGCTGATGATGGCCGCTGACGGCCAGATCCCCCTCTATCTTTCCCCGTATATCGAGGCCCACAGACAGGACTATTACGCGGCGCTCAAACGGGCCCAGCAGCGGCTCGACTGGCCGCCCCTGATCGGGTTCCTGTCAGACGCCATCATCCGGACCGTTACCGAAGTGCAGGTCACCCGGCAGGCAACCCAGGCCCTGAAGGCCACATGGCAGCAGCGCCGGGCTTTCCGCAAGGGCTCGACTGCGCTGCGCGCGCTGGACCTGCTGACCGATTATCCCGTCCTGACAGCCAGCCGCCTTGGCCATCTGCTGGACATCACGCCCCCGGCTGCCCAGACGGCCCTCGCCCAACTCTGCCAGGTCGGGATTTTGACCGAACGTACCGGCTATGCCCGCAACCGGATCTATGCCGCTGAAGACGTGCTCACGATCCTCAATCGGCCCTTCGGGGAAGAACCGGCACTACCAGACCCGCCGTCATAAAAGGGCCTCGCTGCACAAGATCCGTTTTGACAGCTTCAATAGAAATGGCTGGAAGTCTGTCCCATTCAGGCTTCCCGACAAAAACCGACATATAGCCCTTATTCGTAATCGGCCGCTTGAGGCCGCCTTATGCCTGAGGATTGTGACTGGTAACTTACCGTCGTTAACGACGTCGTTATTGACGTCGTTTGGGAGGTAAATATGGCTCAGGAAATCCTGATTGGCGTTGAACGCCAGAGGTGGATCCGTCCGTTCGGACAGTTTTGTGAGCTTGATAAGCTATACCCGTTTGTCGTTATGCCGCCATTCTGACGGCGCTGCTGGTCAGGATGGCGGCATGATATCAACCGGATATAGCTTAATCACCTATCCGAAAATTGGGAACTACTTCTCACATGGCCACCAGGAAAAAGTGCATTGGGCCAATTTGATTCCATAGGAGAGTTGAAGACGCACATGTTATTGGTACTGTATTGCCTAATGCCAAGTTGTTTTTGTGAAGCCCCACCTGTGAAAATCAGCTGCCGAATATGCGCTCGCTTATGCGAACGAAAGACCGCGTTAGCTAACGAAGCAAGGACTTGTGAACCAGCTGAAGGTGTTAAGGACTGAAAAAAGTCTGAGCTAATATGCTCAATATTTACTACGATAACTCCAGGTCGCGCTCCTGTGAACTGTGTTTTTGCGGAATCGCTTATCGTCGCTGTAAGACGTTGAAAAAACTTGGGAGGACTTAAAGATTTTAGACGAACTATTAAGTTCGGTCGATCCGGTGGTATATATATATACATTCTTTCACGAAATGTGGAATTAATATAATCTTTTTTGAAGTTTTCTAATTTATCATCGGTTAATGTTTCTGAAAGTGAAATAGATACCCCATTATCAAGAATTTTTTTTATTCCAGACTGACATACTTCGGTACAACTTCGCGCTATCTCTAGCAAATCGGCACCGCACATTGAAAGTGCCTTCGGAACTACAATATCAATAATCGGCGTTCGGCTGCGGTCCGATAGTCCACGAGTTTTTCGTCTGATGTAATCAAAACATTTATCGGCATCGAGAGGCGAAATTCTTTGACCTGTAAAAATACTTATAGATTTAGCCTCAACCTCCCACTCTTGTTGAGACTGGATGGTAATAAAGTCCACCCCCGTGCCTGTTTCTAAATCATTGAATCTCACGTCCGCACCTAGCCGACATAACCGATTAGCTGTACGCAATTCATGATGCAAAGGTCTGAGACCACCTTTACGAAGACCGCCAATGAATTGCCCTTTTAAACGTTCCCTAGCCCCGGGAGATAACTTCCTAAGTGTTTGACCTAACCCTATTACTAAATCACTTGCTTCGTGCCATAGGGGAAGAATACGTGCCTTTTTACTAGAACTCCGAACTCTATTAATTTCGATATTAAACAAACCTAGTTCCAAGAAAAATAGTAGATCCTCCGCAGGAGTAACGTATACTTTAGCATTCAGTTTCTTTCTGATGCCGTTAAGTATTTCAAGATATCTCTTCTCTCCTACAAGATGTATAATCTCGAAATAATCTTGGTTAAAATCAAAATCCGATGTGAAATCTCTGTAATTCATAAGTATAATTTGCCAATTTTAAATTTATTATAATATAAACCAAATTTTTATAATTTCCTTCTCGAAAATGTCAACTACATGAAAAAGCAAGGAACGTATGCTTCCATGACAGGTATCGTAGTATATCCTAGCGCTGCTGATGCCTTAGTTAAAGCATGAACCACCACCATGAATCTAAGACAAGGACATTATGAAGAAGGAATCTTGTTCCTACTACCCTTTTGTTCCAAACCCATTGGTGTATGGTAGATTATATTGACGTGCCAATTCTCGTATGCTTTCCTTGCACCTAAGGAGATGGTGCATGAAAAACACCCTGTGTGCAATAGCCGAAGTTTCGCTGGGTTACCCATTCCGAACAGGAATCAAGCCAATTCCCGGCGCGACAACAGCCGTAGTGCAGATGCGCGATACCTCCAGCACGGATGGCATAGACTGGCCCAGTTGTGCCCGCACGAAACTGCCGGGCAGGCGCGAACCGGACTGGCTGAAACCCGGCGATATCCTGTTCCCTACACGCGGCAACCTGTCCTGCGCCACACTGGTTGACGAAACCATTGGGGACATCCAGGCCGTTGCCGCACCGCACTTTTTTGTCCTGCGCCTACGCAAGCCCGATGTGCTGCCCGCCTATGTGGCATGGTGGCTCAACCAGGAACCGGCACAGCGCCATCTGGAACAGCAGGCTCAGAGTTCCGGCATTGTGCGTAATGTCTCCCGAACCGTTCTCGACACCATTCCCATCGCCATCCCGACCTTGCCCCGTCAGCGGCAGATTACTGGGCTAGCACAGGCCATGCGGCGCGAAGCGCAACTGCTGCACCAGTTGATGCAGGGCAACCAGCAGATCATGACCGGCCTTGCCCGCGACCTTATGGCCCACTGATCCACTCTTGCGATTTACAGACAGGATATTACCGTGACCGAACAGATCAGCCAGGACACCATCAACCGGACGCTATGGAGCGCTTGCGATACGTTCCGTGGCACAGTCAGCCCCGATACATATCGCGATTACCTGCTGACGATGCTGTTCCTGAAATACATCTCCGATGTGTGGCAGGATCATTATGACAATTATAAAAAGCAATACGGCGACAATCCCGAACTGATTGAAGCCATGATGGCGCAGGAGCGCTTTGTCCTGCCCAAAGGCACCGATTTTTATACGCTCTATAAGGAACGCAACGCCCCCGGCAATGGTGAGCGAATTGACAAGGCCCTGCATGCCATTGAGGAAGCCAACGGCACCAAGCTGAAGGATGCAGGCAAGAGCGTCTTCCAGGATATCAGCTTCAATTCCGACAAACTGGGCGACGAGAAGCAGAAGAACACCATTCTGCGCCACCTGCTGGAGGACTTTGCCAAGCCGGAACTGAACCTGCGCCCGTCCCGCGTGGGCAATCTGGATGTGATCGGCAATGGTTATGAGTACCTGATCAAGCATTTTGCCGCCAGCGGTGGCCAGAAGGCGGGCGAATTCTATACCCCGCCGGAAGTCAGTGAACTGATGGCCCGCCTGCTGAACCCGCAACCGGGTGAGAGCATATGCGACCCTGCCTGTGGCTCCGCCTCCTTGCTGATGAAATGCGGCAGACAGGTCACGCTGCACCACAAGGGCAGCCGGGATTACGCCCTGTATGGGCAGGAGGCCATTGGCTCCACCTGGTCCTTTGCCAAGATGAACATGTTCCTGCATGGCGAGGACAACCACCGCATTGAATGGGGCGACACCATTCGCAGCCCCAAACTGCTGGATGGCAAGAACCACCTGATGCGCTTTGACGTGGTGACAGCCAACCCGCCCTTCAGTCTCGACAAATGGGGCCATGACGAGGCAGCGGACGACGTCCATCATCGTTTTGCACGTGGCGTGCCACCCAAGACCAAGGGCGATTATGCCTTCATCCTGCACATGCTTGCCACTGTTAAGGAACGCACCGGCCGCATGGGCGTGGTGGTGCCGCATGGCGTGCTGTTCCGTAGCAGTTCGGAAGGGAAAATCCGCCAGAAGCTGATTGAGGAAAACCTGCTGGATGCCGTGATCGGCCTGCCGGAAAAGCTGTTCTTCGGCACGGGGATTCCAGCCGCCATCCTGATTTTCCGCAAGGACCGCAAGACGAAGGACGTGCTGTTCATTGATGCCAGCCGAGAGTTCAAGGCAGGCAAGAACCAGAACGTGCTGACCGAAGAGAACATTACCAAGATTGTGGACACCTACCGTGCCCGCAAGGACGTGGACAAATACGCTCACCTCGCCACGCCGGACGAGATCAAGGAAAACGACTACAACCTGAACATTCCGCGTTATGTCGATACGTTTGAGGAGGCAGAAGAAATCGACCTCGTTGCAGTGCGCAAGAAACGGGCGGAGATCAAGGCAGAACTGGCGAAGCTGGAAGCACAGATGGACGCTTATCTGAAGGAGCTGGGTTATGCTTCCTGATGGGTGGAGTTTATGTCGACTAGACGATCTAGCTACAGTTGAGCGGGGAAAATTTTCTGCGCGCCCAAGAAATGATCCAAAATTCTTTGGTGGGAACATTCCATTCGTACAAACTGGAGACGTTACGAATTCTTCTATCTATGTAAAAAATTATTCTCAGACTCTCAACAAAGAGGGCCTATCCGTCAGCAGAATATTTCCCAAAGGAACGATTCTGATGACGATAGCTGCAAATATTGGTGACACAGCAATTGCGTCATTTGATCTTGCCTGCCCAGACAGTTTGGTTGGTATTATTGCTAGGAAAAACAAAGCTGATACATATTGGCTAAGAATTTTTCTCGGCACTCAAAAAACAGCTCTTGAAAATTATGCTCCCCAAAATGCACAAAAAAATATCAACCTTCAGACACTCAAACCCCTAGAAATTCTTACCCCCCCTCTCCCCGAACAGAAGAAGATCGCAACGATCCTCTCGACGTGGGATCATGCGATTGAGGTTACGGAGAAGCTTCTGGCCAACAGCCAGCAGCAGAAAAAAGCCCTCATGCAGCAACTCCTCACAGGCAAAAAACGCCTGCCGGGGTTCACGGGGGAGTGGGTAACAAAAACCTTTTCAGATCTTTTCACCCTTAAAATAGGAGGAACTCCAGCCCGTTCCAACATGGCTTATTGGGATATAGACAAAACTACTGAAAATAGGTGGGTAGCCATATCGGATCTTAAAAGTTCTAAAATTCGTAGTACATCAGAACATATTAGTGATTTAGCCCATCTTATTCACGGGGGCGGTCGAGACTGGGCGGCGGGTATCGCCTAAGCTTTTGATTGGGTTTACGAATTGGGTGTCAAAGCCATCCGTTTCTCCGATCACGCCGAGCCACACCCGCCATGTCCGACGATACGAGCCAGCCGTTCCTGTTTCCAGCCATCCGACACAAGAAAATCACGGCTGATTTTGATGGTGGCCGGATCACCTCGGATGGTGGTGTCCTGTTGCTGGCTGCCGCCGAGCGGCGGATCGGCATGGCCGATCGCCTCGCCCGGCTCATAGCCGATCCACGCAATCCGCGACGGGTGACACACGGGGTGGCCGATATTCTGCGCGCCCGTATGCTGGCCATTGCCTGCGGCTACGAGGACGCCGACGACCTCGATCACCTGCGGTGCGATCCGGGTTTCAAGCTCGCCTGCGGACGACTGCCCGATACGGGTCGGGATCTGTGCTCGCAACCCACGATCTCGCGTTGGGAGAACGCCCCGACTTTGCGCGAGGTCATTCGCCTGACCTATGCCCTGGTCGATACATGGTGCGACAGCTACGCCCGGCCACCCGCCGCGGTGACGCTCGACATCGACGATACGGTCGATGTGGTGCACGGTCATCAGCAACTCGCCCTGTTCAACGCGCATCATGACGAGCGGTGCTTTATGCCGATCCATGTTTACGATGCCGCCACGTCGAGGCCGGTTGCCATTATCATCCGCCCGGGCAAGACCCCGTCCGGACAGGAAATTCG
>NZ_CADP01000062.1 GCF_000285295.1 Komagataeibacter europaeus LMG 18890
TGAAGATCTGTTCGATGGACTTCGCGAGGGCTGCGTCAAATTCCGCATCCGTCATGGTGTAGCGCAGGTCTTCGAGCAGCGCGCGTGAGAAACTGGCGATCATGCCATGGTTTTTCGCCAGCCGCTGACACGCTTCATCACGTGGATACCCACCGGACAGCGCCACGACGCGCTGCACGCGCGGGTGCCTGATCAGGTCAAGGTAAAGATCGGCCTTTTCGGGGATCGAGACCTTGATCATCACCTGGTAGTCACCGGGCAGCGCATCAAGCCCACGGTGCAGTTCGTCATGCAGCAGGGCTTCCGCCCCTGCCTTGTCCGGGCTTTTGATCAGGACTTCGGGTTCCATGATGGGCACGAGGCCACGGGCGGCAATCTGCTCGGCCAGGGCAAACTGCTGCTTCACGATGGCGGCGACACCCTCACGCTCGGCCAGGCGGATGACCGAACGCGCCTTCGTGCCATAGATGCCCTTGCTGATCGCCTGGTCCAGCAGGGGCTCAAGGTTGGGGATGGGCTTCATCATCTGCACGCCGCCCGCTTCGGCCTCCAGCCCCTTGTCCACCTTCAGGAAGGGGACGACGCCCTTTTCCTTCCACAGGTAGGTGGGAACCGGCGTGTCCTTGACCAGCCCGTTCATGGTCTGCTCGAACAGGATGGCGGCGAGGATGCTTTTGCCCGTGAAGGCCGGGGCGGTAATGACCCTGACCCGCATTTCGTGCATCAGGGCAAACATCTGCGCATCGGTGCTGTAGGCGCTGTCCGGTATGCCGTAATGCCGCAGCGCCCCCGGTGTTGATCCCCCGCTCTGGTCCAGGGCCGCGATGAAACCCGCGTTCTCCGACATGTTCTTGCGCATCTGCTCAACAGGCATTTCTATCTATCCTATGTTCAGTATTTATATACCACCAAGGCGATGATCGGACATCAGGGATAATGTCCCGGGTATGCATTGATTAATAAGTTAAAATGCGGGGGAATGGACGTAAATACAAAAATCACGCAACCGGTTTCTGCCCGCGCCGGTACCCCCGCATGCGACAGGCAGCCGGGACATGACTGATCCTTGCGCCAGCAGTTCCCTCCTGCATCATATGAAAAAAACCATCATCCCTGATATGGGGCCGCCCGTCACATGCTGCAATGACATACATCAGGCCATGCGACGGATGGCATCGGCCATCATGGTGCAAGCAGGGAAACATGGCTGATATGGGGCGTCTGTTTCCCGCCTGCCACGACCCCGGAATGCCACACGCACAACCCTGAAACCGGGGGTGGATATGGATCATCGCCCGTGTTTGACTGGGGCATGAGCAATTTTCAGCACGGAACGGGATACGGACGGTTGACGGCAGGCTTCAGGACACGGTTTTTCATTCCCCTTCTGGCTTCGGGCTGCCTTGCCATGAAGCTGTCACCTGCCGTGGCCGGTTGCCAGTCGGTGCATGTTCCCACCCCGCCTGCCGCCAACACCACGCACCCGCAGGCCCCGTTCTTTATCGACCTGTCCGGGCTTGCGCCTGATGGCGGGACACCCCGGCGCGACCCGCATGTTTCCCGTTATCCCCCGGCGCGCGACCTGCCGGATGGCACCGTCCCGCCACTGGCGACAAATGGCAATTTCGTGCTGGGCCCCACCCATACGGCCGCCCCGGAATTCGCGGCAGCCCGCACCGCGCCGCATGGGCGTGTGGTCTCCTTCACCATGAATTCCAGCCAGAGCGTCCTGTTCAATTCCGGCATTGTGCGCGATGACCCCGATGGCTGCCCCAATGGCGCGATCTATACAGCCCGTTCCGCCCCCGGCGACCCGTCCGACCTGCGCCTGACCAGCAGCCATTCCGGCCCATGGATGCGGCAGGTGGATGTCTATGTGCCCGCGCAGTACAAACCCGGCACCAAGGCACCGTTCCTTGTCTTTGGCGATGGCGGGGCGGATGGTTTCTATCCCGGCCGGGACCTGTTTGCCGCCCTGGACGCGCTGATCAACAGCCATCGCCTGCCCCCCATCATCGCCATTGGCATCGGCGCGGGCGGACAGGATGCACAGGGCAGCGAACGCGGGCTGGAATATGACACGGTATCGGGCACCTATGCCGAATGGGTTGAACGCGAGGTCCTGCCCCTGGCCCAGCGACAGGCAGGCGTCAGCCTGACCCATGACCCCGATGGCAGGGCCACGATGGGGGTCAGTTCCAGCGGCGGCGCGGCCTTTGGCATGGCATGGTTCCATCCCGACCTGTACCGGCGCGTGCTGGCCTATTCCCCGACCCTGACCAACCAGCAGTGGCCACATGACCCAGCCATGCCGGGCGGGGCGTGGCAGTATCACTCCCCCTGGGCGGGCAACCCCGCCGCCACGGGTAGCCAGCCGGGGGCGGCGCTGGTGCCCAATGCCGCGCACAAGCCGGTCCGGTTCTGGTTTGCCGCGGGTGATCGGGACCTGTTCTATCCCGCGCCCGCCATGCCCGATGGCATGCATGACTGGGTGCTGGCCAGTGAAAACATGGCCCGCGTCCTGGCGGCGAAAGGATATGACTACCAATTTGTCCTGTCACGCAACGCGGGGCATGTGGATGGTCCGACAATCGCGCAGACCCTGCCCGAAGCCCTGTTGTGGTTATGGCAGGGCTATGTCCCGCAGCGGGACTGATCGGGGAAATACCGGGTTGGCCAGCCTGTATCCGTCGGAACGCCGCGCCAATGGGGTGGCGGCCCCTTCGGGGTTCATGAACTGACTTTTACCAGCAGTTTTCCGCTGTTTTTCCCTTCCAGCATGCCGATGAAGGCCGCGGGGGCATTTTCCAGGCCGTCCACGATATCTTCAAAGACACGGATTTTCCCGCTTTCGACAAGTGGCTGCATGTCGTGCAGGAATTCGGCGTAAAATTCGCTGTAGTGTTCCAGAATGATAAACCCCTGCACCCGCAGGCGACGGATCAGGATCTGCCCCATGAAGGCTGGCAGCCGGTCGGGTCCAGGATCAGTGTTGACACCCCCATCATACACACTGTCGTTATAGTGGGCGATCAGGCCACAGACCGGGATACGCGCGAATGTGTTGAGCAGCGGCAGGACGGCATCAAACACCTTGCCGCCCACGCTTTCAAAATAGACATCAATGCCCTTGGGGCATGCAGCCGCCAGTTGGGCTGCGAAATCAGGGCCGCGGTGGTCAAGGCAGGCGTCAAACCCCAGTTCCTCACGCACGCGACGGCATTTTTCCGGGCCGCCCGCCACGCCCACCACGGTTGCGCCATGCAGTCGGGCCAGTTGCCCGACCACGGCCCCGACAGGTCCGCTGGCAGCGGCCACCACCACGGTTTCGCCCGCCTTGGGCGCACCGATTTTCAACAGGCCATACCACGCCGTAAAACCGGGCATGCCCAGAACGCCCAGCGCGCGTGACAGATGGGACATGCCAGCCGGCAGGACCATAAGGTCCGTCCCGTCGGACACGGCATAATCCTGCCATCCGCCATAGGACAGGACGATATCGCCCGGCCTGTATCCTTCAATCCCCGACTGTTCAACCCGCGCCACGGTTCCGCCCACCATCACATCACCCACGGCGACGGGCGGGGCGTAGGACGGCGCGGCACTCATGCGGCCACGCATATAGGGGTCCAGCGACAGCCACAGCGTCTTGAGCAGCACCTGCCCCGCACCCGCCCGGGGAACCGGAACCCGTTCCAGACGGAAATTGGCCAGGGTCGGCGCACCCGATGGGCGGGATGCCAGCACGATCCGGCGGTTTTGCGGCGTGTCAGGACTGTTCATGAAACTGCTCCATAATCTGGCCGCCCCCTTGATTCCGGGTGAACGGGACCGGGCCGACAATGACGGTTAACGCACTGTTCTGATTATTGTTCTCATACTATGTCATGCCGGGGTCCACGGTTTCAATCCCTGCCGCAGCCATCTGTTTTCCCGGAAGCGGGCTATATCATCAATATTACATGCGATAATTACATAGTTGAAAATCAGGAAACCGGTCACCATCAGTCAGAAAATCCGGTTGCATGATCAAGCAGTTTCAGGCGTATTTCCCCCTTCCATGCCCCCGGTTCCGGTGACATCTTCCGGCAACCTCAAAACAGGATACAGCGGTGGCGATTTTTGGGTTATAGGGGGAAATCATGAGTACAGACACACCCAACCTCCTTTCCCCCAGCCCGGTCTACAAGCCCTTTCGCTACCCGTGGGCGTTCGAGGCATGGAAAACCCAGCAGTCCCTGCACTGGCTGCCCGAGGAAATCCCCCTTGGGGATGACGTGAAGGACTGGAACAACAACCTGTCCGAGACGGAAAAATATCTGGTCACCCAGATTTTCCGCCTGTTTACCCAGCAGGACACCGAGGTCGAGAACGCCTATATCGACCTGTACATGCCGCGTTTCAAACCGACCGAAGTGCGCATGATGCTGTCGGCGTTCACGAACATGGAATCCATCCACCAGGCCGCCTACAGCCACCTGCTGGACACCATCGGCATGCCGGAAACCGAATATGCCGCCTTCCTTGAATATGAGGAAATGGCCGCGAAGCATGAATTCCTGCAGCGATTCAACATGGACGACCACTACAATACCGCCCTGTCCATGGCCGTGTTCGCGGGCTTTACCGAAGGGCTGCAGCTTTTCGCATCGTTCGCCATGCTGCTCAACTTCCCCCGCCACAACCTGATGAAGGGCATGGGGCAGGTCGTAACATGGTCCGTGCGTGACGAAAGCCTGCACGTCGAATCCATCACGCGCCTGTTCAAGACCTACATGCAGGAATTCGGCCACCAGATCGACAAGCCCGCTGTAGCCGATGCCATCCACCTCGCCTGTCGTGAGATCGTGACCAACGAGGACCGCTTCATCGACCTCGCCTTCCGCATGGGCCCGGTGAATGGCCTGACGGCGGCCGAGGTCAAGCAGTATATCCGCTTCATCGCCAACCGGCGCCTGATCGGGCTGGAACTGGAACCGATCTATGACGTGCCCAGCAATCCCCTGCCGTGGATTGACGAGATGATGAACGCGGTGGAACACGCCAACTTCTTCGAAAACCGGGCCACGGAATACAGCCGTGGCGCAACACTCGGGACATGGGACGAGGCATTCGCCTGACGCATTCCGGATACAGGCCAGTGCCACGGACCTGCGGGGCGCGGACGACATGACTGGCGCATGCCCCCGCAGAGTTCCGTCTTTCCCTGCCATGGCAGGGAAAACCGCCTGATATACGGATCATGGCCCCATGGGCGGGCTATGCCGCCGCATCGGCACACCGTGCCATTCAGCCTGTCGCAACGCCCCTTTTCAGGGTTGCCGTCTGCAGGGTTTCATGGCTGACATCCACCGATGCGTCATTGCATGTGGTGTGTATTCATACATACAACGCATGACGGTGCATGTTGACAACGGAAGCCCCATGAAACCCACCATGATCTTGCTGGCCGCCCTCGCCTTTGTCACATCACTGACCGCCTGCGCAGACCGGGATCCACGCATGGACCGTAACGCACGCGCCGCCTATGACAACGGCAATGGTGGCCCGCAGGGCGGCTGGGGCAGTCTGGGTGGTGGATGGGGTGGTCCGGGCGATATGGGGTGGTGAGGTGCGCGCCATCTGGCCCACGACGGATTATCGGCTAAATACCCCTATTTCTCATGCGGACAATCAGCCCTTACAACGCCGCCCGTCCATGCCATCACGTGAGACTGGCCGCGCCATTTGACGTTTTTGCCTTCGATTACGGGTCTGAAAATAAATTTGATCCGGTTGGTGCGGGCAACCGTATCATCCTGCGCCTTGTACCAACCTGTAACCTGTCCCCCATAATAGGACGGTTCCGCCTTTTTTTCATGCAGATAAATCCAGCCTCCCACCAGTTCTTCAGCTTCTTCAGGCATAAAGTCCCAGTTACCTGAATGTACCATCCCGGTGGCTTTGTCCTTATTGATATTTCGGGGGCGACCACCCTCCAGCCTGCAAAGAAGATGGATTGCCTTCATACTGTTATCCCTGTCATAGCTGTTCTGACGTTCCCGGTTTATCGTTCAGGAACGGTTATCAAGAATTACCATCATGGGAAGCCGGTATTTTTCCGGCCTTGATGGCCTGCGTGAACCGTACCCAGTCTGCCTTCGTCTGGTCCGCGTAATGGGTGGAAAAACAGCCTATGGCATCGGAAAACACATGGCCCTTGCCCAGATAGCCACTGATGAAGGCGCCATCCCCCGAACGCGCATGCGCGCGGGCCAGCGTCGTGCCATATAATCGTGCGTAATCGGCCAGTCCTTCGGGCGTGACATCCGCGCCGATGGCTGCCAGCCGGGCATCTTTCAGGCGGCGGACATAAAACTGCCGCCCGGCCCCCGACAGGTCCGGTGCAACAGGGTCCGCATCTGGCCGGGACCGGGTATGCGTGCACCCCAGGAATATGTCCGTTTCCGCCTGCATGATGCGTTGGCCGACCACCACGCGCTGCCCCTGGTTATGGAACAGCGATGCCCCGGCAAAGGGGGCCAACACCGACTGTTGGGCTTCCTTGATCTGCAGCAGCAGCGTCTCCCCATCCGGCGTGGCGAACAGGCCGATGGCGCAAAAGGTGCCGACACTGCCAATGCCAACCACCTTGAAAACCACATCACGCAGGACGTAGCGGTCCAGCAGGATCGCCAGTTCGGCCGGCTGTGTCGCGACGTAGCGGGCAAAGGCATGGCGGATCGTGTCCTCATGCGCGGGCAGCCGCATGACCAGCGGCGGGTGTTCGCGCAGCGATAGCAGGCCGCCATCCGCATCTATCAGGCCATAATGGCAGCGCGCGCTGTCCATGCGCTCACGCAGCAGGATTTCGGCCCGCGCCCGCGCATGCCGGTCCGAAAACGCGGCAATGGCGGCGGACAGGTCAATGGGATTGCCCCAGATCTCCAGCGGGGACAGCACGGCCAGCCGCTTCATTTCCACGGCATAGGTCCGCGCCATGGATACCGCCAGGTTACGCGCCTTCTTTTCCGACAGCCCGCCCTCGCGCCCGGCCAGCACCAGTGACGTGCCAAGACGCTTGATGTCCCATTCAAACGGGGCGGGCAGCGTTTCGTCAAAATCGTTGATATCGAAAACCGGGGTGCCTTCGGGTGAGGCATAGCTGCCGAAATTGGCCAGATGGCAGTCCCCGCATGCCTGCACGCGTGGCCCCGCCGCGGGCGTATGCGCAAGATCGGACGCCATGACCACCGCCGCCCCGCGCAGGAACGCGAAAGGCGAGGCCATCATCCGTCCATAGCGCACCGGCAGCAGGTCGCGTATCCGGCCTTCCCCCTGCCGGACCAGCAGGTCGACCGGGTCGGGCCGCCGCTTTGGCGCATGCCATTGCGCATGGTGGGCACGCATCGTCCTGCGGCGCAGGGCCACGCCGCGGGCATGACGCTGCGCGCGGTCAAGGCTGCGATGGTCCCATTGCATGGTACGGATGGCGGCATGTTCATGATCCATGCCATGACAATACCTTTTTTAACATACTGTGTCAGTACCGTGGTCAATGCCGTGCCCCGGGCCCCGCATCGCGGCGGTGGCCATGGCGGCCCGTACGCGGGCCGTTCCCGCATCCCTGCCACCCGCCGTGTGATTGATGCACATCAACGACGGCATTTTCATAAAGACCTGCTATATACGGCAGGGTTTTAAATCCGACCAACCGCCCGGGCCACGGTCGGCCCCAGAAGAGGCAGAAATTCCATGCGCTACGCCCACAGTAACTTCGAAGCCTTCGTCCGCCCCGAAAAACCGGCCGGTATCGACACCCGGTCGGCATGGATCGTGGGTGGCGGCCTTGGCGGCATGGCCGCGGCCGCCTTCCTGATCCGCGATGCGGGGATGACGCCATCAAGAATTACCATCCTGGAGGCATCGGACGCCAATGGCGGGGCGCTGGATGGCGCGGGCAACGCCGAAACCGGCTGGCTGATCCGTGGCGGCCGGGAAATGGAGGAACAGTTCCAGTGCCTGTGGGATCTGTACCGCTCCATCCCCTCACTGGAATTACCCGATGCATCGGTGCTGGATGAGTTCTATCGCCTTAACCGCGTCGATCCGTCCTCCAGCCCGGTCCGGGCCATGTGCGGGCGCGGGCAGCCCCTGCCCGACCGCGACAGCCTGAAGCTGACCGGGAAGGCACGGCGCGAGATCATTTCCCTTGTCCTGACGGATGAGGAAAAGCTGGATGGAAAGACGATCGGCGATGTCCTGTCCGCCGATTTCATGAAATCGAATTTCTGGCTGTTCTGGCGGTCCATGTTCGCGTTCGAGACATGGCACAGCGCGATCGAGATGAAGCGCTACCTTGCCCGTTTCGTACACCAGATCCTTGGCCTGAAGGACCTGCATACGCTGAAATTCACCCGCTTCAACCAGCAGGAATCCCTCAGCCTGCCGCTGGCCACATGGCTGGCCGATCAGGGCGTGGCGTTCCGTCACGGCGTGCAGGTGACCAATGTGCGCGTCGATACATCAGGCGTGAAGAAGGTCGCGACCCATATCGACTGGCTGGAAAACGGCGCGGCGGGCGGCATCGCGGTCGGCGGGCGGGATCTGGTGTTCGTCACCAATGGCTCCATGGTGGAAAACTCCCGCTGGGGCGACCACCATACACCCGCGCCGATTGATGCCACGATCGCGCAGGGGAATGTCTGGCAGCTATGGCGCAATATCGCGGCGCAGGATCCCGCCTTTGGCCAGCCGGACGTGTTCTGTGGCGACACCACGAAATCGCGCTGGGAATCCGCCACCGTCACCACGCTGGATGCCCGCATCCCGGCCCTTGTGCACAGGGTGACGGGGCGCGATCCCTTTTCGGGGCGCACCGTGACGGGGGGACCGGTCACGATCGCGGACTCCGCGTGGCTGATGAGCTGGGTCGTCAGCCGCCAGCCACACTTCAAGGGCCAGCCGAAGGGGCAGATGGTGGCATGGCTGTATGGCCTGTTCAGCGACGTGCCGGGCAATTACGTGAAAAAACCCATGCAGGACTGCACGGGTGAGGAAATCACCCGCGAATGGCTGTTCCACATGGGCGTGCCGGAGGCGGAGATTGACGACATGGCCGCCACGGGCGCCATCACCCACCCGTGCATGATGCCCTTCATCACCGCGCAGTTCATGCCACGCGCCGTGGGCGACAGGCCGAAGGTGGTTCCCGATGGCAGCGTCAACCTCGCCTTCCTCGGCCAGTTTGCCGAAACCCCGCGCGATACGGTGTTCACGACCGAATATTCCGTCCGCACCGCGATGGAGGCAGTCTATACGCTGCTGGATATCGACCGCGCCGTGCCCGAAGTGTTTGGCAGCGTCTATGACGTGCGCATGCTGGTGCAGGCGGCGGCGGAAATGCGCGACGGGAAAAAAATACCGGCCTCGACCCTGATCCATCACCTGGCGGGTGGGACGGAAGTGGACACCCTGCTGGAACGCTACGGGCTGATCTGATCCCGCCGGGCGCGGCAGGACGGGCCGGATCACGCCCGTCCCTGCCGGATGCCACGCGCAAGCCCCCCGCAGGCGAGCATGATGGCGACACCCAGCGGCACCAGCCACGTAAAGGCGATGGCATGGCCATGGGGCCGCCAGAACAGCATGGCACCGCACATCACCGCCAGCGTGACGATGAACGCAGGCAGCACGTCACGCCTGTCCGCCCGCCTGCTGAACAGGGCGAACACGAATACCCCCAGCATGGGCCCATAGGCGCATGACGCCACCGACAGACCGAACACCACCGCCGGGCCATTGCTGCGTGCGAACCCCAGCGCCACCAGCACCAGCACGACCGCCCACAGTACGGTCACCAGCCGCGCGAAGCCCAGTGGCGACAGGCGCGCCCACCGCGCCATGGTCCGGCAGGGGGCGGCAAAATCCAGCAGGGTCGCACTGGTCATGGCGTTGAGGGTGGCGGAAAGCGATCCCATCGTGGCACTCAGCAGGCCCGCAACCAGCAGTCCCGCCAGCCCCTGCGGCAGGCCATGCATGATAAAATCCGGGAACAGCGCGTCCGATGTCGTCAGCCCCATGGCGGCCAGCGACCTTTCATCATTACGCGCCCATAGCAGCATGCCCACCAGCGACAACAGCGCGAACAGGCAGCCCACCATGACACCGCTGCCCACCAGCGCCTTTCTGGCATCCGCCAGGCTTCGCGCCGCAAGGACACGCTGCACCAGAAGCTGGTCCGTCCCGTGTGACGCCATGGCCATGATCGCCCCGCCGATCATGGCGGCGCAGGGCGTATAGGGATCAAGGAAATACAGGCGGGATCTGTGGAACAGGTGAAACCGGTTGGAATGGCGCAGCATATGGATCTGCATGTCCGTTGCATGGTGGTACAGCAACGCGACACAGGCAGCCGCCCCCATAACATACACAACCAGCTGTATCGCATCGGACCAGACCACCGCCCGCAGGCCACCCAGCATCGTATACCCCAGCGTCAGCCCGACAATCACCACCATGACCAGCCATTGCGGCAGCGGGAATTCCATGACGGACAGGATGGCGGCAACCGGCAGCATGCCCGCAAACAGCCTGATCCCCTCGGCCAGCACGCGCGTGACCAGGAACGTGACGGAGACGGTACGTTCCATCGCCTGCCCGAAACGCCGGCCCAGATACTGGTACACGCTACCGGCATGCCCGGAAAAATAACGGGGCAGGAACAGCCACGCCACCAGCGACCGCCCGATGACATACCCCACCCCCAGCCCCACGAACACCATGCCCCCGCCATAGGCGATGCCGGGTATGCTGATGATGGTCAGGGTGGAGGTTTCCGTCGCGACCAGGGACAGGCAGATGGCCCACCACGGCAGGTCATGCCTGCCCCCGACATAGCTGGAAACGGAATCCTGCCGCCCCGACAGGGCGAACGCAATGAATGGCAGGGTCAGACAATAGATGCAGATAACCGAGAGATCGATTGCGGGCATACGGGTTCCATCACGTAACAGACAAAGACCATATGACCAGACCGAAGCCATATGAAAGCCCCGGACGACCCGGAAACCGGGACGGATTGTGCATTACCATCATGCGCAGAAACCAGTCAGGGATGTTCCAACGCCGTCATGCCATGGCTTTTCCCACGTCCCTGCTCGGCGCGCCGGGGCGGATCATTGTCATTGCGGGCGGGATAATGGTATCGTCCGCGCATCAGGCATCCGGCATGCCGTCTTTTAACGGGCCTTTTGCAACATGCATGTTTTTCCAGCCGCCCCCCGGCTGAAGCGCCGTCATGTCCTGATGCTGACCGATGCCGCGACCCTTGCCGCCACCGCCCCGCGCGCATATGCGGGCCAGCCGCCTGCACCGGACATGCGCGATGTGGACCGCAGGCTGCAACAGGCCGTGACACGGGGGGAAGCGCCCGGCGTTGTCTGTGCCATAGGCCACGACCAGCAGGTCATGCACCGGGCCGTGTATGGCAGGCGTGCCGTAACGCCCGTGCCCGAAGCCATGACATGGGACACGGTGTTCGACATGGCATCCCTGACCAAGCCGGCCATTACCGCGCCCGGCGTCATGCAGTTATGGGAACAGGGCCGCTTCGGCCTGGATGACCCGGTTTCGCGCTACCTGCCGCAATTTGCCGCCGCGGGGAAAGTCGCCATCACCATCCGGCAGTTGCTGACCCATTATTCCGGCCTGCCGCCCGACCTGGACCTGACCCACCCGTGGCAGGGACGTGACGCCGCGTTCCGCCTGACCATGGAAACCGCGCCCGCGCAGCCACCGGGCAGCGGTTTCGTCTACAGCGACATCAACTTCATCACGCTGGGCTTCCTGATCGAAAAACTGACCGGCATGACGCTGGATGCCTATGCCACGCGCTTTATCCTTGCACCACTCGGCATGCGGCAGTCACGGTTCCTGCCACCCGGTACATGGTCCGCCCGCATCGCCCCCACCCAGGCCGATGAACGGGGCCAGATGCTGCGTGGACGGGTCAACGATCCCTCGGCCCGGCGCATGGGCGGGGTTGCAGGACATGCGGGCCTGTTTTCCACCGCCGATGACATGTGCCTGTACGCGCAGGCCCTGCTGGACCGGCGCGCGGGCAGGCCATCGGCCTATCCGCTGCGACCCGATACACTCATGCTGATGACCACGGCACAACAGCCACAGGGCAGGACCGACCTGCGGGGGCTGGGGTGGGATATCGCCACGCATTATTCCTCCGTCCGGGGGGACAGGTTTCCCGTGGGTTCCTTCGGCCATACCGGCTTTACCGGCACGTCGCTGTGGCTGGATCCCGATAGCGACAGTTATGTCCTGATCCTGACCAGCCGCCTGCATCCCGATGGCCATGGCAACGTCGTGCGCCTGCGTCATGACGTGGCGACGGCGGCGGCCCTTGCGCTGATCCCGTCACGGGGTTGAAGGGCTGCGTGAAAAGTCGGATCAGGTCATATCTTTCAATCATATGAAAATTTCTGGTGAAGCATTTTCACTCATTTGCAGACAAGTCAGGTTACATGTCCCCGAACAGCACCGTTCCCACCCCCCTCATCGCGACAGAAGGACAGGATCCCCGCTATGCGGATGTGGATATCTGGCCCGTTGCCTCCGTGCTGGATGCACTGGTGGAATCACAGATGAGCGCCATCGCCGCCGTCCGCGCCGCGACACCGGAACTGGAACGCGCGGTCGGCAGCGCCCTGCCCCGGCTTCTGGCGGGGGGGCGGCTGTTCTATGTCGGCGCGGGCACGTCCGGGCGGATCGGCATGCAGGATGGGGTGGAACTGCTGCCCACCTTCGGCTGGGAACCGGGGCGGCTCGTGCTGCTGCTGGCAGGCGGGCATGACGCCGTGTACCAGGCTGCGGAAGGGGCCGAGGACCGCGAGGACGTGGCCCGCGCGGACATACTGGCCCACAATCCCGGTCCCGATGACGTGGTACTGGGCATCGCGGCCAGTGGGTCCACGCCCTATACCTGCGCAGCGCTTGCGGCTGCGCGTGCGGCGGGCAGCCTGACCATCGGCATTGCATGCAATCGCGGCGGCAGGCTGCTGGACGTGGCGGAACAGGGCATTGCGGTGGTGACGGGGCCGGAAGTCATTTCCGGTTCCACCCGACTGAAGGCCGGCACGGCGCAGAAAGCCACCCTGAACCTGATTTCCACAACACTCATGATCCGTATGGGCCATGCCTATCGCGGCCAGATGGTGGACATGCGGGTCGTCAATGCCAAGCTGCGGGACAGGGCGTGCCGCATGGTCCGCAACCTGACCGGCAGTACCGAACAGAAGGCGCAGCAGGCGCTGGCGGCAACGGGGTTCAATGTCAAACGGGCCGTCATGATCTGTTCGGGCATTCCCGCCGATCAGGTCGAGGCACTGCTTGCAGCGCATGGCGGCAACCTGCGTTCGGTTCTTGGACAGGACGACAGCACCCCTGCCACGCCGTAAAACAGTGTCCGGAAATCAACGTTTCAAGCAGACGGCATTCTTTGAGGCGTTCTGAAAGGCAGTCCCGGACCGCCCGTATACACGCGGCATGATGGACGGGTGCCGGACATCACGTTTTTGTCCCATCGCCCTGTTCATTATGATGGCGTGGTAAAATGCTGCACGGGGAGGAACGGGCATGAAGCCCATGCTTACGGTCATCGGCCTTATGAGCGGCACGTCACTTGACGGCGTGGATGCGGCCATCATCCATACCGATGGTGAACGGATCGCAGGGTTTGGCCCGGATATCAGCCTGCCCTACACGGCGGCCCTGCGCCAGCGCGCGCGGGGGATTCTGGACCATGCGCCCACCCTGTCCCCTGATAATCCCGAACTGAAAGCGGTAGAACACGCGATAACCCGCCATCACATCGACGCGGTGCGGCAGTTGCAGGCCCTGGTGCCGGATATCGACCTGATCGGGTTTCATGGCCAGACCATCCTGCATGCGCCACAACGCCGCCAGACATGGCAGATAGGCGATGCCGGACTGCTGTCCCGCGCGACCGGGGTGGCTGTCATCCATGATTTCCGCAGCGCCGACGTGGCGGCAGGCGGCGAAGGCGCGCCACTGGTGCCATGGTTTCACGCGGCCCTGCTGCATGACGTGCCGGGACCGGTCGCCGTGCTGAATATCGGCGGCGTTGCGAATGTCACGTTCATTGATGCGGACAATACGATCCATGCCTGTGACACCGGGCCGGGCAATGCCCTGCTGGACGACTGGGCCATGCGCCATACCGGCACGGCCTGCGATGTTGATGGCGGACTGGCGCGCGCGGGCACGGTCAACCGGGCCATTGTGGAACAGTTGCTGGCCGATCCCTATTTTGCCCGCCCTGCCCCCAAATCGCTGGACCGTCAGAGCTTTGCCACGGCCCTTGACCGGGTGGCCGCCTGCACCCCGGCCGATGGCGCGGCGACACTGGCCGCCTTTACCATCGAAGCCGTCCGGCGCACGCCCCTTCCAGCAAGGCCCGCGCGCTGGTATGTCTGTGGCGGCGGGCGGCATAATCCTGTGCTGATGCAGGGATTGCAGGCGGCATTGGGCGCACCGGTCGAAGCCGTGGACCGCCTTGGCTGGAACGGGGATGCGCTGGAGGCGCAATGTTTCGGTTTCCTGGCCGCACGCAGCGCACGCGGCCTGCCATTATCCGCGCCCACGATCACGGGCGGGCCGGATGGCCTGTCCGGTGGCCGCCTGACCTGTGCGGGACTTATGCCTGTGCCACCGTGGATCCATGCAACCAGCGGGAGATGTTCATGAAACTTGTCATCGCACCGGATCAGGACACTGCCTGCGCCCATGTGGCGGACATGCTGTATACGTGCTGCGCGCAAAACCCGGCAGCCGTGCTGGGCCTTGCAACCGGGCGCACGATGGAACGGGTCTATGGCCACCTTGTCCGCCGCATTCACGACAGGCCGGTCAACCTTGCAGGCTGCACGACGTTCAATCTGGATGAATATTGCGGGCCGGTTGCCCGGACCGCGCAGTCATACCGTGCCTATATGCAGCACCACCTGTTCCGCCATCTGGATATTCTGCCCACGCAGACGCACCTGCCCCCCGGTGATACCGATGATGTCACGGCGGCATGCGCACGGTACGAAACCGCAATCCGTGCCGCGGGCGGCATTGACCTGCAACTGCTGGGGATTGGTCATACCGGCCATATCGGTTTTAACGAACCGCTTTCCTCCTTCGCATCCCGCACGCGCCGTGTCAGGCTTGCCCCGGCCACGCGTGCCCAGAATGCGGAAATGTTTGGCGACTGCCCGGATGATGTGCCGCAGCATGCGCTGACTGTTGGCGTCGGCACAATTCTGGAGACCCGGCGCGCTGTCCTGCTGGCGACAGGTCCCGGCAAGGCTGCGATCATTGCCCGCGTGACTGAAGGGGCGATTTCGCCCATGACCAGTGCCTCAGCACTGCATTTCCATCCCGATTGCACATTCGTACTGGATGAAGACGCAGCCATGGACCTGTCGGATGAATGCCGATGGATGGCGGAATTCATCCTGCCCCGCCACTGAACCCCCACGGGGGCCGGAAACGGTCGTGGCGGCTGCCTGCTACAGACTGCGCATCATAAAGACGGTTCTGGTGAAGCTTTTTACAAAAACCTTCATTACAGAGCGTCTTCAGTTCATGTTGTCCGGACCTGCATATTCCAATGGCTGGGGCGCCATGGGTTGCATGCCTGTGCATGGCAGGAGCCCGTCCTTGTATCGTTACTTTATAATAATAACTTTATGAATCATAAATAAATGACGCAATAATTTTTGGAAAAAACAATAAAAGTTTTATGCGCCCTGTTTTTTTGCGACGACACCAGATTCTGGATCTTTTTGAAAAAAGCCTTGCCAAAAACTTTTCCGTGGTCTGTGACCTGTTACATGGACGGGTCCGGGGCAGGAAAACTTTTCCTGAAAACCGCATGGCCTGATGGCAGGAACGCCATTGCGCAAATAATGTTTCCAAAAAAACACAAGTGAAAATTCATGCAGCACGGCGCACGATAAATTAATATATAAAATAAAAAACCGTGTCCGTATAAAACCGTTTAAACGCCACACAAATAAAACCAATAATATGCCAGTGGCCGTACAATGAAATATTTTACGCATGGACGTGGAAAATTCGCGATATTATATTTCGGTTTTTCCATGTATCTAGTGATCAGCGCGCAGGATGCACCCGCCAATGGCGTTGCAAACGGCAGCCAGGGCGATGATGCCAGTTACGCCCTGCGTAACAGTGCCCAGCACCCGGCTTCAACCATGACAGGAGACTGGGGTGGGTACAGAACCTATCTGCGTGACAGGGGAATAGATCTGGCGGCGGCATGGACCAACGAAACCGCCGGAAATGCGACCGGCGGCGACCGGCGTACCGCGGCCGAAACCAACCAGATCGCGGCGATTATGGATATCGACGCGGAAAAACTGGTGAAATGGAAAGGGGCGACCTTCAATTTCACTTTTACCAGCCGCTGGGGCAGCAACCTGATCACAAGGGCGGGCCTGTATACCCTGCAACAGCCACAGGAAGTATGGGGCCGTGGGCAGACCACCCGGCTGACCGGATTGTGGTATAACCAGAAACTGGGCGACCACTTCAGTTTCAAGATCGGCCGCCTGCCAACCGGTGCCGATTTTGACAATGTGCCCTGCCTGACAATGGTCAATTATTTCTGCGGCGCGACAACAGGCAACATGGATGGCAATCGCTGGCTGAACTGGCCTGTCAGTACCTGGGGTGGATACCTCAAATACAACAGTCCCCTGTGGTACCTGCAGGCAGGTGCTTATGAACAGAACATGCGCAATCTGGATAACAAGTTTTTCCTTGGTTACGTCCATGGGGCAACCGGCGCCCTGCTGCCATTCGAAACCGGGCTGCGCCTGCATATGGGACCGCACCGTTATCCGGGGGTGTACCGCATTGGCGGGTGGATCAATACCGCCAGCGCACCGGATATTTTACTGGCGACCAATGGGCAGCCTGCGGTTACCGGCGGACTGCCAATGCTGGAACGGGGCGGTTCCCATGGTGGTTACCTATGGTTCCAGCAGCAGTTGACGGGCACCTTTACCGAAAAACCCGGACAGGACGCGGTGATCGTGCAGGGCCTGACCGCCTATGTCACGCTGACCATGGTTGACAAGGAAACAAGCCCCGTTTCATCGCAGGTAACAGGCAGCCTGCGCTATCTCGGGCTGCCGTGGCGCAGGCATGACGCCATAACACTTGCGGTTGGCACCAATCACGTCAATTCACGCCTTGCGACATTGGAATGGTATCAGGCAGGTAAAAAGGGGCCACGACGGAATTCGGAATTCGCCATTGAAACAGACTATACAATCCAGTTCACACCATGGGTCTATATCGAACCGAACGTCCAGTTCTGGGTTAATCCGGGCGGTTATACGCAGCGCAGCACGGTCACGGTTGTCGGTATGAAAACAGGCTTTACCTTCTAAATCGCGTTTCATTACAAATCATTCATAAAGGAACAGAAGTATTTGGGCACTGCCTTTTCCCAAAGAGGCGGCATTCTTCGACGCTTTTTGAAAAATCCTTTATGATCCGCGCACTTTCACAAAAACCGGCTTTTCAGACAGTCTTCAAGAAAATACAGGCCATCTTCCTGTCATGGAGGATCGCCTGTATTTTTACTGTCTGAAATTACCGGGCCATCCGGCCCGGACTATTTCCTACGAATGGAAGCCGTTTGCCGTATCGGTGGCGACCGCATTGTCCAGATCGTCCGTTGCCCCACTGACCCCAACCGCCCCGATGAGGTATTTGCCACTCATGACCGGACACGATCCGGGCACGGCCGTAATGCCGGGCAATGTCGCCAGAAAGGCCTGGTTCTGGCTGATGCGCTGGGCCAGTACCTTGCCTGGTGAATGATACAGCGCGGCCGTGCGGGCTTTCTTTATGGCTGTCTCATCCGTGCCGGTCTGTGAATCATCCATGCGGGTGAAGGCAAGCAGCCTGCCCGATGCATCCACCACCGCGATGCTAACCTGCATGCCCTTCTGCCGCGCCTCCTCCTCGGCTGCATTCAGCAGGCTTTTCGCACCGGCGTTGCTTAGCTGCGGGCGGGTCAGCAACTTGGCATCATCGGCGCGTGCCACGCCAAAGGCAGGAAAGCACGCCAGAACGGCCAGCGGCCCGATATGTCTGATTTTCATGGGAGATCCTGATGCAAGATTGTCTGGATACTGTTTCTTTACCTGGGAGAGGCCATTTCAGTGAAAATGCTTGGCCGTATCGACAACAAGCGCCTGTTCATTTTCGTTGGTGTCGCCGCTGGTGCCGATACTGCCGACGACCACATCACCCTGCTTGAAAACCGCGCCACCGGCGGATGGCAGGATACCGGGGACAAAGCCGATGGGCAGGTTCTGCGTGCGTACGGCGTCAAAGAACTCGATCGTGTTGCGGGCGAACCGTGCCGCCGATTTCGCCTTTGCGATCGAAGCCTCCACACATCCGGCATAGGCGCCCTGCATGCGGATAAAGGCCACCAGGTTTCCGTCCGTGTCCTCGACCGCTATGCAAAGCTTGAGATGCCGGTTTTCCGCCAGGCCAACCGCATAATGCGCCATGTCCATTGCCGCATCGGTCGTGATGTTGAGCTGCGGCGCAGTGGAGGAAGATGACGGCTGCGCAAGCGCGGGGGTCGCGCACGACGCCAGCACCGCAAGGACTTTAAGCAGATGCTTCATTTCAAGGGTTATACCAACCATTGTTTGGCCTGACTCACGGGGTACCCATCGGTTTAAAAATGTGATTCACAGGATGCTGACCATTCTCTGAAGGAGGCATTCTGGATGGGCAGCCCTCTGTCCCTGCGTGACGATCATGATAGTTCGGAGTTGCGACGCCTTGCGCGCAGAAGCCGGCATGCGGGTCAGTCGCGTCGCCTGCTGGCGCTTGCGGCGATTTATGATGGCGCCTCACGCGGCGAGGCGGCCCTGCTTGCCGGGACAGACCGTCAGAGTATCCGTGACTGGGTGGTGCGTTTCAATGCGGATGGTCCGGATGGCCTTGTGGATCGTCATGGCGGGGGACAGAAAGCCCGCCTGACACAG
>NZ_CADP01000061.1 GCF_000285295.1 Komagataeibacter europaeus LMG 18890
CGTTACAACAAGACGGAATCGTGTAGATTGAGCATCCTGATCATGATTCCGTGGAGCCAGGTGACCAGATTAAATCACGACGGAAATCGTCAATAATGGCAAAGTATATCGGGTTATGCCGCTCCAGCGCTCCGTAAGAAACATGGCAACCGTGCACTGCGTTGCTTCAGTGTGTTCGTCTTGATCCGTGTGAGGATGACATGAAGTTTGATGAACTTCGCTCGCGTTTCGAGCTTATCGATGACGAACAATCCGGACAGCTATGCCTGACGCTGGTTCAGGCGATTTTAGCGCTGAGATGCAATATTGAATACATTGCTTCTCCAGCGAAAACATCAACTGCCAAGCGTGAGCAGGCAAGATCATTGCACCCCATTCTGGTGCTTTGCCACGAAAAAGGCCGTCAGTTGAAAGACGACCACCCGAATTCCCATTATTTGCAGCTCCGCGTTGATATTCTTGTAAAAATGATAAGCGAGATGTCGATCGACGAGTTAGGAAGCGAAGCAGAAGAGACGTTTATTCTCTCCCCGATCAACCCTGCTTTTGAAAATCCCCTGTCTCGAGAAAGGGGGAACGACAAGGAATGATTTTTTAATCGCAGTCGCATGATCAGGGCGTACAGGACATAGGTATTGTCCGGAGTCCGCCATGCGCTGTTTCTACGTGTTGCCATTTCTCCTGCTCATGCACGCGCCAGCGCGAGGACAGCAATGCTCTGTGTCTACTCCGATTGGGTCCAGGAGCGACACCATAGGGCCGCCCCTGGAACATGGTGATAAAGGTAGGACCGATGCAGTCGCCCACCTTGGAATCGCAGGGGCCAACATCGAAAAACTACCCGATCTCCACGGCTTCGAAGCTGGCATCGCCCATACCCGGAACGAACTCCTCGTCTTTTTCGCTCCGGAAAGCCATGCGATCGTGCTTAGCGGCACGCTGATCCCGGTCCCCTACGACACCCTACGTTCCCTGGCCGGATCGCGCGCCCACGATCTCGCGCCGGTCGATGGCATCAGGGGAATGTTTGTTCGGGCAGATAACCGTTTTCAGGTCGTCTATGCGACCCCGGATGGCAAGGCAGCAGTCGCTGCCCGCATGTGGGGCGCCACCGGACAGGACATCACGAGAGACCAGATCAGGGGCATTCCTGGAGCCGTCCCGGAAATCAGTATCTCTGGCGCTTCAGCCGACGCTAACGAACAGTCCGGGCTCCCGGGTCTCTCGGGAGGCCTTATAGGGATACCTTCAGCCCCGGAAGTCATCATGTTCATAGACCCGCAATGTATCTACTCGATGAAGGCGATGCATATCCTTCAGCCCGCAATCGATGCAGGGAAAGTTCGCCTGAAAATAGTCCCGCTGTCATTGCTTGATTACGAGGATAATGGCGCCAGCACCGTCAATGCGAGAGCCATGCTGTCGCTTCCGGCAAACGAGATGGCACAAGCGTGGGTCAACGGTCGCCTAAACCCAGGATTGACAGCACCTGAACCGGATAGTGAGGAGAAGCTTGCCCGCAATACCGAGATTGCACGGCGGATAGGGCTCACAGGGACCCCAACCTTCGTCTGGATGCACCGCAATGGCAGGATCGGCCGGCTCGACGGCGTTCCCACGGATGTCGCCACGTTTCTGACCTCGGTCTCGCAATGAAGACACGACAGGACCAGACCGGCCCGCGGCGTTTTTTTGCAAGAACGCGCAAGGTGGCCCGGCTGGTGATTGGCGATCCACGTACATTGGTCGCCTGGTCCGATGTAACGAGAAATGCCGCGCTGATTGAAGCCCTCGGGAAGGCATTACTGATGCCAAAAGCCGGTATGCAGGGCCCGCGGGCGCCAGACGGTACCCCTATTGATATCGCCGCGATCGCTGCCGAATATGGCGTCGAACCCCGCGTTGTGGCGATCTTACTCGATCAGAGACAGCATGAGACATACAGGCGGGCGCTTGCTGCCAGTATGCTCGCTGTAGGTCTGATTCTTGGCTGGGCCGGAGAGATGCTCCTTTCCCACTGGAAGGGCACCCAACTCCTTGCTGCGCTGGAGTTCGCACCCTTCTGGACATTTCTGGCACTCGTGGCGTTTCAGAACGCGTGGCTCAACTGGCAGATCCGCGAACGCCGCCTGTGTTCCGCCCGCCAATTTGTCGCGACCGCCGACAGCCTCATTCCCCGCAAGCCGTAAGCGCAAGTCCATCTGCATTGCGCTGGTGAATAGATAGGATCGGCGGAGCACTCAGAACGTCCCGGGAGGCGCGTTCTTGTCGCCGCCCTGAGCGCCTGTTGCCCAAGAGGCGTGTTCATAATCCTCGCGCCCCTGCATCACCCGTGGATCATCAGGCCGGACGATCGTACCGGCGCGATCGCACGTAGGGGGTGTCCAGATTACACGTGTCGATCCGTAGGCAGCGTGCGGATCATAACGCGCATGCCTGGTCGGCGGAGCCTTTGGGCCATGCACATGGGCAGCAGACGACACGTTGCCAGCGCTGCATGCCGCAAGCCAGGGGGAGAGGACAAGAGGTAGAATGAGATGTTTCACGAATGGTCTCCCGCTTAGAGGAGACCATCCTGACCAAGTATCTTGCGACTAGGACTGCCGCTTTCTCCATTCATTTTCCATGGAAAGATAGCCCCAAATCCGTCGTTCCATGTTCTCGGCCTTGGTTGTCAGTGTGACATGGTCATCGCTGAGTCGGCGGTAATTGACACGGATTGCCTCAAGTTCTTGCGCCCGGTCTTTTTCCTGTTCCCTTGATATTTTGAGATCGTTGGCAAGCTGCTCAGCATGAGCACTCGTCCGACAAAAATGGTCTTTCAGTTCTCTGATCTGGGATTCCAGGCCATGAGCGTAGTCTTTCCAGTCTTCCAACTGGCTTTCGAGTTTATCGGAGTGAGCATTTGCCAGATTAAGTGCCTCGGTCAAGCGACTGATTAACCGAACCTGCTCTTCGAGTTCGTTAAAATGCGGCGGAGCAGCACCATGAAGGGCCTGTCGGATATTGCGTTGCAAGCTCTCGCTATACTGACACGACATGCGTCCGAGTATGAAGCCTGCCGGCCCACTCAACCCGTTGCCACCAAACATTTCATGCCCTCCAAGTGTAACGCACTATAGGATCTTTTTCATTGTCGTATCTACAGCTTTATTTGCACCCGTATATATTTGCTTACTATTTTTATCATCCATAGGCTGGGTCGCAGTTCGATCGCTCCCACCGAGCGACTGCTGAATCGAGAGCAACGTGCCCGCCATACCGACAACGGCGGCGTCCCGGCTGAACTGGTCGATGTCGACCCGGTCCACGTCACCAAATCCGATCATGGCGGGAACCCGCTGGGGTAGGATCGAGATCATCCTGAATGAAATGAACGCCAAAGTGACATGAATCATGACAAACAGGCTGACCAGAACAATCATGCCGAGGAAGTTGCTCACAATCCAGCCGTTTGACAGCACCAGTCCGGCCGCAATGCCGAAACACATGTGGATCAGCCACGACACTGAATCAAATATAAAATATCCAAGGAAAAGTCCGAACAGCATCAGCACCGGCCGGAAGATGACATTGAACAGAAGGGCATAACCCTGTTTTGCATGACCGTGCAGCCCCTCCCCGTTCATGGTCATATGCGCGAGCATCCACAGAGGCGCTGCAATCACGGACTCACAGACCATGATGAACCATCCAGCCACGGCAAACATCCACATGACAAACGGGATCATCGGGATGACATAGGCGATGGTGAGGCCTGGCATAAGCATGGCGAAACAGCCGCCGATAATCGGCGCGCCAAAAAAGTGCATCAGTGCGTGCCCGGCCCCTGCCGCAACGGCACCTTCAGGATTTCCGCTCAGAAGCGACAGCACGCCAATACCGACGGTGCCGGCCGTAGAAGAAAGAACCGACGCAGTGCCCATGGTGAGAAGGGCGGTCGTGATCATCCAGTTGCCAAGTGACATGAGATTGCCAAACGGATCCGTCCAGTAGCCGTTCGTACCGGACGGCTCGATAAATCCGGTCACGATCTGCAGGGCGTAATCATTCAGGTGCAGGGCGCGGAACAGCTGGTCGAGCACACCCGCACCGTCTCCGCCCGGTATCGCTCCTGTGTACAGGTCAGCATTCCCGCCTGGCGCGGTCACGCCATCCTGCGTTGCAACCATGCTGTCAATGTTCTCCATAAAGGTGTCCGCAGACTGCACCAGGGGCGCAATGTCCGAGGCAAGATAGTTTCCGAGACCGGAATAGGATGGCGTGGTGATGGTTGGCGTTGCGGTCATGAGAGACAGGGTCTGGCCATTGAGGCGCGCGAATTCGAGATAGTAGGCTCCTGCGCCAGTCCACCCGAGAGTATCCATCTGGCTGCTGGTGTTGACCGCATCTCCGTTCGTCGAAATTCCCCATTGGTGAAGCGCGAGCGTCTGATTATTGACCGTGTCCTGAAGCTTCGAACGCAGTTGTGCCGCCTGCGTCGTGAGACGCGACGCATAATCGTTGGTGGCATTGACGATGATGGTCATGAGTGGGGCCAAGGACGTTGTCGTTTTGGTCTGCCAGTACTTCTGCGCCACCTGTTCAACCTGGCTGCGAATGTCGCCAAGGATCACGGAATCAAGGACCTGCTTTTGCATACCCGCCTGGTCGACCTGGAAACCGGCCAGATTCACTGCGTCAGTATTGGGCGCCTGCAGACTTACGGCCCCGCAAACTGGTGTCCCGTCTCCTGCGCCGGCTGCCATATTGTAAGAATAGTTGATGATCCCCATCTTTCCGCCGGTCACGGACAGGACGGTCTGCCCGGTCGGGGCTGCAATCAGGCTCGTGTTATTCGCAGCAATGTTAATAATGGCCCGGCAGAACTCATTTTTTACAAGGCCGGTCACAATCCCCTTTGTGCCGGGGATAAGGGGCTGTGCAATGACCTTGCCGTCTGGTCCGATCGCCTGCTTCGCCTTGTCGTAAACGACCTTCGCCATACCGATGCCCCAGAGCGAGCCCTGCACGACAACGGCCTGCGCTGCATTGAAGCCGGTTGTCGGCAGCGGCCACATCAGGATGGCCGCAATCCCGATCCGCACGATCGACATGCTGGTCTGGTTGTTACCAAGGAGTTGCGCTGTTTCTGCACCCCGGTGGATGTTCATGAAGTAGATATAGCTTACGACCGCCATCGCAAATGCCATGACAAACCCGGAGAACCACCCGATCATGGTTCCTATGACGGTCGCCTCGTTGCCGATGCTGGGCGCGCCCGTATCCTGGCCGAAAACCGGGAATACAGACCGGATGACCTGCGCCGCCCAGTCACTGCCCGGATCAAGCAGGTCCCATGTCACGTTATAGCCCGTGCTGCTGGCTGCATCTCCCGAACCGGTCGCGACAACCGTCTGCGCTGCCGCGGACACGGTAAGAGCCGACAGAAACAGAAGCGGCAGGATGGCGAATACAGGGCGACGAAAGGGCGTCATGGTTTGTCCTCCAGCGGCGAAGTCACGGCGCAGGACTGGCGGTGGGACCGGGCTTCATCCGCGTCATGAAATCCGTGACTGCAGTCACAGCCTTGTGCATCATCTCGCGGACCTTCTCGCTCATGTCTTCCAGCGCACTGGCCCCCTCTTTTTTTCCGGGCACTTCGGCAGCAGTCCTGCCGATCTCGGCATCGATCTGGGTGAAGCGCTGCGTCACACTGCCGGGCATTCCCATGCGCTGGCCTGTTGCCTCGGCGGCGTCCCTTCCCTTTCCGTAGGCTTCGAGCTTGCTGGTGACATTCTCCAGTTGCGCCGCAAATGCCTGGTTATTCTGTTTCTCCGTCACAAACTGGCTATGCAGATCCGCATACCGGCCACCGGCCTTCATCTCCGACAACACACCGGCAACACCGTCAGGGTCGCCCTTTCCTGCATCTGAAATCGCCGCCATGATGGAGGAAGCTGGCCGCTCCCTGAGGTCACGCAGGGCCTCCACCGCCTGCTTTCCCAGACGTTCGGTCGCCTCCAGGCTCTTTTCGTCACGCGCGGTGTGCAGCCGGGTACTGAAATCGACGGCCTTTTCCATCCACGATGATGCCGGGTTCGCAGGCTGGCTATCAATGCGCGAGGCAATCGCTTCCGCAAGGCGGGCAAAGCCCCCACCGCGAATAACCTTGACGTCCTCCTGATCCTTGGCCGCCGCGTTCGTTTCCCGTGTGTTCGCTGCCGCCTTTTCCTTTGTGCCGTTGCCATCCATCGTCGATCGGCTTTCCGGCGCATCTTTTGCCGAACCTGTCTGTTTCTCTTGAAAATCCTTCTGAGGATCCATCGTATGGGTCTGTCCGGGTTGGCTGCTGGCCGACTGCTCCGGTCCTGGCGGAGCGCCCTCCCCCGGCGACGCCATTCCACGGGTTTTGTCCGCCTGACCTTTCTCATCGTGCGCAGACCCGGCAGCATGGTCATGACCTGGCGCTGGCTGGCGCCCTGGTTCGGGAAAGATGGTCGCCCTCAGGCTATCGATTGTGTGCGCGATATCCGGGTGGTCCGGATCCTGATGTCCTTCAACCAGCTCGCTGGCAAGTGTCCGGATCGCGTTTACTTCTGGCTGCTGAAGGCGATGCGTTTCACGCATCATCGCAGCCACGACAGGCTCCTCCAAACCTGGATAATGTGCCGCGCGCTCTGTCATCTCGGCGCGGAGAGGATGCTCCTTTTCGAGCGTCGGTCCCAAAAGGCGCTCTACATCCTGCACGGCGTACGCGATGCGCGTACGGAACCCAGGATCATTCTGGACGTCAGGCCCACGGGATTCCTGCCGCAGCCGATCATATGCGGCGGCCTGCCCGGGCGCCTGCTTTCTGTATTCGGACTGCACGCGATCGAGGGTTTTCAGCACATCTTCTATATCACCGGTTTTCTGCTGGGCCTCAGACATGACGGACCTCTTATGGGTTGATCGTGGGAGACGGCATCGGGGTGAGGCCGTCCTTGAAGGCGACCTCTTCTTCCTGTGCGACCCGGGTAGCCCCCATGGTCGCCAGATAGAGACTGAGGCGGTAGTTCTGGAGTGCCAGGTAATTGGCCTGCGCCATTTCGGTGGCGACCTCGCGCATGACGGACGCGGGAGGCATTGCCTGGAGCGAGGCGTTCCAGCTTACGCTGGAGACCCTGCGATTAACTTCCAGCGCCATGGCCTGCAGCCACGACGCCTTGTCGAGCGGCGTGAGCCCCTCGGCCGTCATTTCAGCCTTCTGGTCCCGCGTGAGCGTGACAGACGGCACGCCAAGAGATGTGACGTAGCCCGTGACCCAGCGGGCAAGAGACATACGGCTGTTGTACGACCGGCGGCGGGTTGCGGCTTCACGTCCCCGAAGGCTGGACAGCTGCTCGCCACGCAGGGCCGCCGGCGCGACCGGCTGGATGAGCGTGGTCGCATAATCATTGGCGGCATCCACTGCGCCATCCGCGGACAGGGTATCAGCGCCGAACAGGCTGGCGGCACGCTGGTCGGCGTTCGGCAGCCGGGACACGGAAGAGCAGAGCCCCTGCGCCACGTCGTCGGATGAACAGTAGCGCTTGAGGTGCAGGGACATGTTCGCATCCGTGCCCTGCGACTTGCCGTAATAGGAGGGCGTGCCCTGGCCTGCCTCACCGCGGGGATCGCTCACGGTCGCAATGGCGTACACCGCAGAGCGCGCCGCTTTGGACGCCGCCACGGTAGACTGCTGGGCGTCAAGGCCCGCGCAGAATTCCGGGTTCATCATATGCTCGTCCCGGATTCCGGTTTCCTGCTGGCGCCGTAGAAAACCGGCCATCGCCGCGTCCTGGGCATCCATGAGTTGCGACTGGGCACCAACCTGGGCTTTTGCGTAATTGGCAACCTGCGTGAAGCCCTTCGTCAGGAGAGACGCCACGGAATTGGGGTTTGTAAGGCTACTGAGGTTTGAATCGATGCTGGTTGTCAGGTTTTTCGTCATCGTATCGAGGGCGCTGCCCGTGAACGCCTGAAGAAGCTTGATCGCTGCAACGACCGCGGCGTCACTGAAAAGCGCATATGCCGGACGCGGCGTGACTGCCAGCACGCAGACGCACGAAGCAGCACCAATGATAACCATCTGCAGCCTGCGCATCAGAACACTCCGTCCACGAGATTGCTCAGGCTGTATCCGGTCGGAAGCTGGGGAGATCCGTTGATATACAGATCAGTCGTACCGCTCGACGTCCCCGCAATGGCGGTCGCAATTGGCGGACCACCACCACCGAAACTCAGGCTCGGGCACATGAGCCCGCTACTCGAGCCAAAACCGAGCCCCAGGTTAACGCCCGACAGACTGAGTCCGCACTGGGTCGACCCCATGGCGTTACCCCATGCGGCCTGTGCTGCCTGACAGACCTGGCCACCTATCTGGCCCTCGACGGCCTGCAGCAGGGCCGCGGGGTCAAGGCCGTTCGTGATGAGATTCAATCCGGTGCCGTTGAAAAAATTGCTCAGGCAGGACAGGCCGTTGACGCTATCCGGCTGCTTTTCATAGGCGTCGTTGGCCTGGACGCGTTCGTTTACGGCTGTTGCCGCCGCCTGGGTCAGGGCGGCGCAGCCGACGCTTCCCGTCGATGTCGTGGCACCAGAGGCGCCTGATGACGTGGTCTGCGCATGCCCCTGTATCGATACAAGAGCGGCAGCCACTGACAACAGGACACGGAAGCGCAGATCGATCATGCGGCCTCCTGACGTGTGGCCGGACGCGTCACAGCCTCCAGCAGGGCAATCCTTTCCGGAGCAAGAAGGCGATGAAGCGCGTGGCGCCTGCTTTCCGAGATCACGCCCCGTCCAAAAGGGCTGTCCGCCGACAACAGGTCCCTGCGGCCGCGCAGATAGGGGATCAGCGCGTCAAGGGAGTTGACCAGATCAGGCCATTCATGTGGCGCGACACCAGCGAGGATGGCGTGCCAGGCCGTCCTCGCTGTCATATCATTGTCCAACATCGCGATGACGTCCTTTCCGCCCCTGATGCGCCAGATCTCGCCGAGCGCATCCAGCGCAAGGGAGACATTGGGCATCGGGGAAGAAGGTCCGGATTTCCGGACGGATGAGGGCTTGTTCATGGAACCTTCCTCGGGTGATTACGACGAAGGTGTCGGGCCATCATGCGACCGGTCAGCGAATTCGACGTCGGACCGCGACTTTATTATGACCAACATCAATGACGTCGCCCGCCTGGGCTACCGTGGTCGCCAGAACCTTGTTCCATTCCCGGCCGCCCTGCCAGTCAACAGGAACGCTGGTGTCCACGTCCGCCGCGAACACGACGCGCACCCCATGCGGAACGATCTGGCGTACGGCGAAGCCAAGTGGAACCTGCTTTCCGTATCCACTGGCGATATGGAAATATCGACGGGCTGGAACAGCCCCGGATGTTCGAGGATCCGTACCAGTACCCGGCAATACGCCCGGCCCTTCCTGACCAGTGTCTCCCGATGGGGGTAAGGTCTCCCCGCCAGTTGTCCCCGTTGACGGCAACGTCAATGCCGGCCGGGGCGGAGTTTCCGGAGAGGTTGTCTGGACCAGATGAAACGCGGCTGGTGTGGCAGATATGGGGCCAAAGGCCAGCGCCATAACCACGGCAGACATAACAGGCATATGAGTGTCTCCATCAAGTTCTCCTGACCAGAGCAGCGGCCTTTGCGACCTCAGACACCTTTTTTGCGGGCTCCAACTCGACTATCATGACGTTCCGTCACGGCTGATCCCCTGTCAGGACGCGGCCAGTCGATATCTTCTGGATGTTGGAAGTTTCTTTTGCTGAGGAAAACGCCCGCCGTGAGAGTAAACGAAAATGTCCCATGACAATGGCAAGATGCAAGCCGAGGCTTTATTTGCATCCGGCCAATTATATAGAGACATCGGGGAAATCATTTATGACAGGCGGACGGCGCTTGACTGGACGCAGGTGCACCTCGCCAAACTGGCACGGTTGAATGTATCGGTCATACGGAGCATCGAAGCAGGTCGTCCGGTTTCCCTGGAAACATTATCGGCGCTGCTACGGGTATTTGAAATAGATCCGCGCGATATTCTTCCGCAAGGTGCACCAGAAGGTACATGGTTTGCCCATCTGGATCTGGTGGCATCCGCCACGCAGCTGAAAAAGACCATGAAGCAGTGTTCGGACTACAATCTGGCAATCCAGAAATTACGCGACATTATTGGCAATATTTCCAAAACGTTTAACCTGCTGGAAATACCGGCCAGATTGCCGATCGATCATTATTCACACAGTGTCGCCTTCACCTCGGGGGAACGGCAGGACCTCCTCGAGATATTTGGGCGCAGGATTCAGATCTTCAGGACGCTTCAGGGGGCAACAGCGAGCCAGATCGCCCATAAATCACATGTTTCCCTGACCAGCCTGAGCCTGATTGAAGCAGGGCTGAGAAATCCGAGCCTTGAAACGGTTTATCGCATCGCCGAAGGCCTGGCCGTCTCCGTTTATTACCTGATCCCGGGAATACATGACGACGCAGATCTTTTGCGTTCCCTGGACATGACCGCGTGGGCAATGTCCGCGCAATCACAACTCGAAGCCCTCGCTGATCTCGAATCCATTATTGGTCACCTCGACGATATCGCAAACCACTGACCGGGTGCATGAAGGTATAAAGACTGTCAGGAAAGGGGTCTCCTTTCTTATGGCAGACCCTATGCCTTGGGCTGTCCATTCCAGGTGATGTGCCCCGGCGGATCACCAACGTGGACCGGAAACCGCGTCTGGAGTCATATTGGCGCGTTCTGCGCTATTTATTTCTTGACGGTTATATAACGCTTAAGAGATATTATTCCCAAAACACGTAGCCTATCCCGAAAACGCGATGACGAGGGCATACCGCCATGAAGTCAGCATCGTTCGGCCAGGTCATAAAACACGGTCTGTTTACATGGCTTCAGACCTATCCCACACCAGAAATGACACGCGCCCTTTATGCCAGGCTGCGCGACGAGGTCCTTGTGGCGACAATGCTCACCCTGACAGTGCAGGATGTGCAAGAGTCAGTTGCGCAATGGGCCGACCGACCCCAGAATGCTCTTTATGAAGCGTCTACGCGCAGGGGAGCGTGGACAAGGACCCAGCTACTCATCCTCGGCCAACGGTGGCTCTGTGGTGATAAAACCGCCGACATAGCCGAGATGCTTGGCCGCTCGGCCGGGAGCGTGCGTGCAAAAAGAAAGCAGCTTGGCCTGCCACCGCGCATCAGGCTTTCAAAAATACAGGCGGAGACCATACTTGCCGAAAAGCGGAGCGCCATTCCCGCAGATCCCGAAGCTGTCCTGACATGGGAACAAGCCTCCCTGCTTCCTCATGAAGCCCGGCGGGGACGGACATGGCTTGTCAGGAACAGCCTCAACAGGTTGACCCTCACAGGACATAAGGGCGGAGACAAGGTACGGTGGCACGAGGCCGCCAACATTGAAATCGCCTACCGCCATTTTGCATTTCAGAACCCGCGTGAAATTGCGCGGGACTTCCTTATTTCGGAAAGCGCGCTGAAATCCCAAAGCTGCTGGGAGCAGCTTCCGCCACGACGCGGCGCCAAAGTGCCCTGGTTCATTCATGCGAGGGCCGAATATTATATCGGCGAACACCACTACATCCGGCGGGAATGCCTCTGCAAGAGCGGATGCTTTTTCTGGACCACCCGCAAGGGGGGCGACCGTGTCAGCAGACGATACCGCCGCAGCATTGCCGCCACGCATGGCATTGCCGCCTGAGTAGTAGCGGGAACCGTCAAAGAAAAAACGTGCTGGTCGCAAGATAGACTTCCAGCCTGCTCTCATCACCGTCGGGAAATGAGAGTAGAGTGATGACCACCTTTTTTCATGCCCCCGTAAGGGAGGCGCGCCATGCGGCTGTTTAATTCCGCAGTAACCAGGCGGCTTACCGACCCCGACTTTCAGGGGATTGTTGTAGACAGATCACTGCTGCTCAACATCGCACTGGCGGGCGTGGTCATCGTTTTCGCGGCGCACGACGCCTATATCCGTGCACACCCGCCCACACCCCTCTATTTCTACGTTGACGGCCAGAATGCTCCCCGACCGGCCGTGGCCCTCACCAGTCCGGTACTTGGCCAGGACCAGCTTCTCGGCTGGGCCGTCAAATGGGCGATCGCACCCTACAACATCAACTATCGTGATTTTCCAACCCAGATGAACACCGCGGGCGCTCACTACACGCTCAACGGATGGAACACCTTTGCAAAGTCTTTCATTACGCAGGGGAATCTGGCGAAACTCAGAGATGCAAAACTGCTCTGTTACGCGCAGCCGACACGGGCCGCGACCGTACGCGCCGAGACAGTCGTGCAGGGACACTCGCGCTACGTAATACAGTTTCCTTTCATCCAGACCTGCGAAAACGTCAACCAGCAGAATACGCAAATGCTGATGGCAACCGTGACGATTGATCGCGTGGAGGACCTGGATCACCCGGATGGACTGGCCATCGAACAGCTTGTCGTCTCGTCGGGGAGGGAGTGACAGCCGTGCGAATTCTTTCTCTCTTTCCGCTGACCCTGTTCATCCTGCCACTTGCGGCACTCGCACAGCAGCCATCACAGCCCGGGCCTGCAGCAACGACACCTGCAGACGATCAGGATCAGGCAGCCGAAGATGAAGCCGAGCATGAGGCCATTCCTTTCACGCCCGAAGAAATCCTTCGGCTGGGGGAACGCCTGAAGGATGTGCGTCGTGCCACGGAGCAGGTCGGCACGGAATTCGCGACCCCTAATGCGCGCCCGGCGATCCGTGTCTCCTTTGCGCCTGGTCAGCAGACAAGCCTGATCTTTACGACAAAAGGGTATCCGACCGCATTGTCCTTCGTGGACAGCACGGGACAGCCCTGGCCGATCGCATGGAATACATCTGGCAATTCCGCCAACCCGGACGGCAGCACGAACTGTGCTTCCGGCAAAAGCGGCGCATCAGCCGGGAATCCTGCGGTTGAGACAACAGGTTTCTATACCTGCGTCCCCTTCAAGGGTTCCAATACCATCAATATCGAACCGATGTCGCTCCAGCCCAGAGGTGGACTGCTCGTAACGCTTCAGAACGCGCCAAAGCCGGTCTCCTTCCTGTTGATCGCGGGGCGTGGATCCTACGATGACAACCTGACCGTTCGCATGTCCGAGGGAGGACCCAATGCCCGGGAGCCGGTCGACAGCCGCCCCGGAGTGCCTGCGACAGGCGAGCCCTACATGAACGCCATGCTAAGCGGCATCCCACCAGCGTCAGCCATTCCGCTGGCCGTCGAGGGTATTTCACCCGATGACGTGCGCGCATGGCGGATTGGAAACGAGGTCTATCTTCGCACGCGCCTTCACCTCATGACGCCCTCCTCGGACAGCATGGAGCACGGTGAAGGGGGATACACGCTCTATGCCTTCCATGAGTCCCCCGTTGTCCTTCTCTCCGATGCGGGACGGACGGTCTCGGCCCATATCAGGGACGCACAGTGATGAAACCCAGATTCAACCAGCTGTTCAGTGATGCGTCGCGGGGCGGAAACCGGCGTCTGCTCGCAATCCTTGGGAGTATCGGCACCGTTCTTGGCGTCACGCTCCTCATCTCCACCATCCACCGTAAGGAGCTTCCACGCTCGGACCCCGGCAGGCCGCCCGCCGCCAACCCCCTGCCCGGGGGCCTGAATTCCAATCCGCGCCAGCAGGAACTCCGCGAAGATCAGATCCGCGACGAGGCAGGTCGGGCACAGACTGCGGGACAGTCGTATTCACCCGATATTGCACCGGGCACGCCCACCCATCCCGACGACAAGCTTCCCCCGCCCCCGGTCGCCCAGGAGGTCGGGGCGGACGTCAACCCGGCGATGGCCAGGGCCGCCGCAGCGCCAGCCCCGCACGCGCCTGAGGTCGTGCCAAGCGTTCCCGTCGTACCAGTGCAAACGGATGCAGCCTTCCGCGCCGCCATGCCACGTGACCCGCAGCTCCAGAAGGACGCCATCACCGCATACAGACATGCGATCATGGATCTCGCGGGCCGTCTTGATGGACGCTTTCCTGTCACAAATGTCCTGTATGAAAAGACGGAAACCGGAAGGGAACAGACAAAAAAACCGGTGGTCTCCCCTTCAATAACTTCGGCGGCGACAGCAAATTCCCAGACGGCCCTCTCCCGCGTCCTTGTTCCTGCCGGGCGGGGGATTTACGCCCATACGGTTTCAGCAACCAACAGCGATCTCGGGGGAGAAATCATCCTGGAGGCTGATTCAGGTCCACTCGCTGGCGACAGGATGAAAGCATCCGTCAGAAGGGCCGGGGGACATCTGAACCGGCTGGTTGTCCGTGTTGATCAGGTCTTCCATAAAAACGATCCGACCCCGATCCAGGTCGAAGGTATGGTGGTTGCACCGGACACCATGGAAGCTGCGGTGGCCTCAAGCGTTGACCAGCTATACGTTGAGCGCTTTGTTCTTCCCGCCGCTGCCGCCTTTGTCCAGGGTCTCGGGCAGGCGATCGAAATGACGTCGAACACAACCGGTTCGATCGGAGCCCTCGGCAACGTCAACTACGTCCAGTCACTGAATTTTCCGCAACAACTGGGTGTAGCGGCTGGTGCGGCGGCCTCGCAGGTCAATAGCGCGCTCATGCAGCAGATGCCGACCCAGCCGCGCGTAAATCTTGCCGCTCAGGTCAGTGTTGGCGTGATCTTCATGTCGGACGTCGTCATGAAGAAGTAAGTTTTCGGGCACCGGTCGCATGATATCGGCGAATTCTGCACTCTCTACCAGAAGGCAGCATTCACCATGACCTCAGCCGCAACCGCAACGACGTCCCGGGATCCGTTCAGCGCGGATCGCGGCACTGAACCTGTTCCGTTTCGCAAGCTGGCCACGACGCCCGAGCCTGACCCTTCGCCCGAGGCGGACATAATTGCCGAGCCTCCCTCCCCTCACCCGCAACCTGTGACAGCAGCACCTGACAGGAACCGACCCGTTCCACATGCAATGGCCCTTTTCAGGGCGCTTCCGCGCCGCAGGCAGGTCATCATCGCGGGTACTGCCGTCGGCAGTCTGCTCTCCCTCTTCCTCGTGATGGGCATAGCAAAGAGGCAGGCGTCTCCCCTAGGCCAGGAAGTCGGAGTGATTTCCGCCCCGCTACCATCAGGCCCCAAAGCGTCTCCAGCGCCGGGGCACTCACCTACATCATTGCCATCACCCCCGGCACCTCAGGTCTCGGCTACAGATGAGGATCTCAAGGCACTCCTTGCTATGAAAAAGCCGCCCCATCCCGCCGTCCCAACACCGGCAACTATGCCGACCGAGAACACGCCTGCGCAGAGACACGATATCGGCATCGAAAAGGCTGTTCCGACCGACGATGCGGTCCAGAAAGCGACCCGCCTGCAAGCGGCTCCCATGACATCGGATGACCAGTTGCAGGTGCTGAAGCTTGTGACGGAAGAAGCAGCACTGGTGCAGCGGACCCGCAGCGACATCGCAGCACTCCGGCAGGATCTTGACCGGCTGCGTATCGCAGATACGGCAAAGGCTTCGGATCTCAACCGCCGGATGTCGCTCCTCGAAGCGAAACGAGCCGTGGCCGACGCCGAAGCGCCCCCGTCAGATGGACCGGCCGCCACACGTGCCGCAGCCGACAAGGCACGGGCAGCCCTGGAAGCAGCGGCGGCCGAGCCGCAGCAGGCGCCAACGCCGCCGCAATCTCCAGCGTCCCGGACAGCGAGAATGCGCCAGGCGCCTCCTGCTCCGCCCCCGACATGGACGCCGCACTACCGGATACTTGCTGCATCTCCCCAGCTTGCCATGGTGCAAGACGATGCGGCGCCGGTCGGGCAACCGCCACAGTCCGAAATCGAAATCGGCACCGATCTCCGCGGATATGGTCGTGTGCGCGCCATCTCTCAACGCGGCACGATGTGGGTAATCCAGGCTGAACGCGGCATCATCCAGTAAGGCAAGGACACATCGACGTGCAAGGTCTGGTCAACCTCGTCAACGATCTCGCTCTCGCCATGGCCTGGCTGCTGCCAATGGCCTGCTATATTGCAGCGTGGATTGCCTTCCTGACCGGGGCATGGGGATTATGGCAGCAGCGCCAGCCCCTGAACCCGTTCGTCGGCCGTCCCTGGGTGCCCTGGATCGGGATTGTCCTGTCCGGCGTCTTCGCCACTTTTGACAGGATACTCACCAAGTCCACCACCTCTGCCGGTCTCGATACGCAGGTTTCGCTGGGAGCTTCTGTCACCGGTTATACGGATGCCGCGACCGGAAGCGTCATTTCCGGGACAGGCCCAGAGGATGCCATCCTGTCAATCGTCAGTGATTTCGCCCTGTTCTTCGAAATGTTCGGCGCCTGGGCGGCGTTCATGGCGGTCGTTGCGTGGAACGCGTCGGCGACCGGAAAAACAAACCGCTCAAAACTCAGTTGCCTCATCCAGTTCGTTTTCGGCGTGATCCTCCTCAATCCCGTCAAGGAAGCAACCTGGATCCTGAGCCACTGGACAACGTCCGGCTAGGTCCTGTCCGCAAAGAAAGCGTTCGAAGTCGCATGTTGCCGACAGAACAATGATTCGGGGGACATGATCCCTCTTTCAACGGAGCCCTCGACCATGAACCTCTCTCGCACAGGCATCACCAGCGCGGCGCGACTGACGCGTCTGGTGACACAACGGGCCGGATACAGACAGCGTGCCGTCACGGCACTTGGCACATTGGCCGTCCCGATCCTCATTGCCAGCCATGCGCTGGCCCAATCCGCAACCGGCAGCGCAAACGGTATCGGGGCCCAGATGCAGGCCACCGCCCAGGAGGGACTGACAGCGGGCGGCTTTGTCGCTGCTGCATGCATGTATGTCGCTGCCTTCATCTGCTTCATCGGCGGCGTATGGGCGGCCTGGCAGAGCCGCAACGAACAGAACCGTTCGCCCGGAAAGGTCGGTATGGCAATCGCCGGCATCGTGCTGTGCGGTCTTTTCGCAACGGGTCCGCAGTGGATCAACAAGGCTGCCAACACCGCGTCCGGTGGCTCGGCAACCGTTGGTACGCAGGCTCAGGCCTATCAATTCACGAGCGGCGGCTAGGAACCCGATCGCAATGGCCCGTCTCACACAGTCTTTCCGGCTGCTGCCGCGCCCATGGGATCCGTCAGCGCCAGACGCCGGGGAGATGGGTGAGCCGGGCCTTTTCACATGTGCGTGCTGCGGCCTGATAACGCCTGGTCGCAGGTTTCCATGGCATGGTGACGGACCCGGGCCTGTCTGCGCCTTATGCAACATCCTGCAGGATCCGACCCGTCCGGCCATTGAACGCGAAGCCGTCCTGATATGGTGGCCGAAACTGCCGCAGACCCGCATCATGACCCTGACCCGCTGCGCGCATCAGACCCTCATGCAGACGCTCGGCAATGGGCCAAACGGACAAGATATCGTCTGGCATCGTGCAATGGACGCGATCGCGTCAGGGGCGGATACCGCGATGATGCCTGCGCAATGCAAAAGCGCTCTCGCTGTGCTCCGCGCTCTGCACGCGCGAACTGCCGAAGCCCGGCGGCGGCTGGAGACGACGTCACCCCGGCTGCTGGCGACTGCACTGCTGATGGCGAACCGGGCAGACCCGCAGATCGATGCCAGCGCGACCACCCTGATGGACGGCATCCGGCTCCTCCCACTGGGCCGTCTCTATGACGGCGCCACAGATGTCTACCCGGCGCTTGTCAGGCAATGGCTTGACGCCGATCCCCAACCGATCATGACATGACAGGATCACATCGATGGGCGGCATTCTTTCCAGTCTGCTGGCCGGCATCAGCCTCGGGCTACGCCAGCCCCTTGCCTCATTCTGCGATGTGGAAAGTACGCACGGGGACCATCTCATCACCAAACGCGGTGAATATGTCTCCGTACTGCGCATCAATGGCCTGCGTCGCATGTGCACGCGGCAGGAAGTGGAAGCGCTCGCCGAGCAGCAGCGTATAGAATTGCAGGGTCTCCTTGAAGAACGTGGCCATGCCATTGTGGGATGGTATATTTCCGATCCCGAGCGCTCAGGTATCGAGATTGACCGCCTGAGTCTCAATGGTTGCCGGTCCATAGCCAGACAGATCGGAGCGGACCTTTCGGACGTCATCGAAGAGAGGCGCCGACGCTGGCCAAACGTCATGCGCTGGGAGACCACTTGCTATGTCCTGTGGACCCGGCCCAGCGTGCTGACACGTGAGGACCGCAAACAGGTGGCAGAGGAGCGCCGGACCCTTGCCTCCCAATTTCCTCGCGTGGGCAATACCCAACGTTTTGCCCTGCGCTCCGATATCATGGCGGCCCGCCATGAATCGTTCATTTCACGCGTCCAGGCCGCCTTGCAGGGGTTCGACATTTCCTGCGAATTCCTCGGTCCACATCAGGCATTGCAGGTCGCGCGCGAAGCGACCTATCGTGAAACGGCGGGCTCCGCCTGGAAACCGACCTTGTTGGGTGACCGGGTAATGCCACGGCTTCCGGACGATCTGGATGNCCCGCAGCCACATCCGCAGGGCCTGCTCTGGCCAGCGATCCGGGACCAGATCTTCAATGCCGACGCCGAAACGAAAGGCGGACAGCTCGTGACCGTGGGGGATTATACATACGCCCCGGTCGACATGACGATTGGCCCAGAGGATCCGCGCCCGTTTTCCGAACTCTCCAGCGTGCTTGGCCGCAAGAGACTGCCGTGGCGCAGCGCCATGATCCTGGAGGGTGGTGGCCGCGCCGCCTTCGGCTTCAAGGAAGCCGGAGCCGGGTTTCTGGCGATGTTTCCCGGAAATAGCGACATTCGACGGGCGTTTGCCGCACTCAAGCTGGAGCGCCAGAAAAACAACCATAATTCCGTGCGGATGCGCATGACCGCCACAACCTGGGCTCCGGTCGGAGCAGAGGCGAAGCTGCGACGGCAGGCGTCGGACCTCTCCCAGGCAATTGATGCGTGGGGCAACAGCAAGACAACGCGGATCTCTGGCGATCCGCTGGAGGCGGCCATGGGTTCTGTCCCTGCCCTGGCGCTCGGTTCGACTGCGACCTCATCGCTCGCTCTTGTCGGTGACGCGTTCTCCATGATGCCGTGGGCACGCAGTGCGT
>NZ_CADP01000060.1 GCF_000285295.1 Komagataeibacter europaeus LMG 18890
CATCCCGCCGACATTCAGGATCGTGATGGTGCGCCGCTGGTAGCGGTCAGGATACGCTCATTGTTTCCCTGGCTTCGCCATCTGATCGGTGACGGGGGATATGCTGGCGAGAAGTTGCGTGGTGCGCTGGCTGAACTCGGCCGATGGACGATCGAGATCGTCAAGCGTAGCGATCGGGCCGAAGGCTTCGTCGTCCTGCCCAAACGCTGGATCGTGGAGCGTAGCTTTGCATGGCTCGGACGCTGCCGTCGCCTCACGAAGGATGTCGAGGCAACAATCTCTTCATCCCACGCGTGGTTGATGATTGCCCATATCCGCAGAGTTCTGCGAAAAATCAATCAAACCGCTTTCTGATTCAGGCTCTCAGAAAATGGGCTCATATAGGTCAAAGGTGATAGCCCGTAGTATTACATGACAGTTTCAGGCCACGGACATGGGCATGGCTTTTGGTTGCGGCACTGATCTGCCGCCATGTGTCATCACGGCTGCCATCATCCACAAACAGGAGATAGCTGGCGGGACTGATCATCCCGTCACTGATCATCCGGCCAAGATAGCCGCCGAGTTCCGTCAGGCAATAAGAAAAGACTTCAGATTCATTGTAACAGGGAACAACAATGGCAAGACGAGGTAGAGAAGGCGACTGGGAATTCATATGACCTGACCTGAAACCGACAGCACAAATGGCTAAATTCATAAACGGATATTTCTAGAATTAATTTCCGGCAGCGTCAAAAAAGAAGACTGCATGCCGTGCCGGTTTTCCCGCTGCATGTCACCGGGGTATTGGTACCATGCCCGCGAATATGATAGCCCTGTCAAGGCAGATGGTTCCATAACCAGCGAGACTGATACAGGATACGGTTTTTGAATCGCGACCTTTTCAACAGCAGGGTCATGGATACGCTGGACGCGATGCTGAACACGCGCACCGTGGACGAACTGGCCGCCCAGTTTCATAAAGCTGTCAGCCAGATCGGTGATTTCTACTGTGTCGCGGGTATCATCAAGAAGTTCCAGCCCGGCGGCCTGCGTCCCACGACATCCAGCTACCCTGTCCACTGGACCACGCACTACATGAACCGCAGTTACGGGCAGGTGGACCCGGTGCTGCGCCGCGCCATGACCAGTCATACAGGGTTCGGATGGCATGCATGCGACCCGGTGCAGAAGCAGGAAAGAGCACTGGTCACCGACATGCATGACCTTGGCCTGCAGGACGGTTTTGTCATGCCGATCCATGGACCGGATTCTTCGGTCTTCGTGGTCAATTTCGGACAACTTGCACGCAAGGCGATATCGCGACGCGTTCAGGCGGCCCTTTCAATGCTGACCATGCAGTATTATCAGCATTACCATTACCTGACGACGCCGCCGGAACCTGAACTTCCCATGCTGACACAGCGTGAATGCGAATGTCTGTCATGGGTGGCGAATGGCAAGACCACGGTGGATATCTCGGATATCCTGAAGCTGAATGAAAATACCGTAAAATTCCATCTCAAGAATGCGCAGCGCAAGCTGGACTGCACCAACCGCGTCACGACCGTGCTCAAGGCCATCTCGCTTGGCCTGATCGTCATCTAGCATTCTGCCCGTCAGGGCCGTTACCTGACGGGACCATGACCGCTCATGCCCACCTGCCCCCTGCACGGGATGGCTGGCTGGGGCATGGCGGCATCCCGACAGGGCGATTTATGCAATGCTGGTACAGGATACGCCCTGTACCCCACGCTTCACCTGCAATCCGGGTAAAAATAAGCAGGCCGGATAATCAATTATTAATTGATCTGCCCTAGCAGAATGACTGTGCGCGCCCGACAGGTGGCCCTGCCACCCGTTATTCCATCCCGCCCCAGCCAAGGTGAAGACATTGTCCGCGGACTTGCTCCTGACATTGACCCCGACCGAGCAGCAGGATCTTGAAACCATAGAGGAATCAGGCCTGTTCGATGCCGATTTCTACCTTTCGGTACATCAGGACGTTGCCGGGTCGAAAATTGATCCCCTGATCCACTATGTCAAATACGGTTTCCGGGAAGGACGCCAGCCCAACCGCAATTTCCGCCCCGCGTCATACCTGCGCCAGTATCCCGATGCGGATGCCGGCAACCGCAACCCCTTCATTCATTTCCTGAAAACGCATGGTGGCTGCCATATCGCCCATCATGGGCTGTTGCCCCGCTTCCATCTGGAAGACCTGAGCATTGGCGCACGAACGCTGGAACAGTTGCCGTTCTTCACCCCCGATCTCTATCACGACATCAATCGTGACATCGAACGCACGACCACGGACATGGCCGAACATGCCCTGCTGTATGGCGTGCCGGAAGGGCGGCGCATTTTCGGCGCCCTGCATGTCTCGCGCACGCTGGGTGCGCTGTGCGCGGCCAAGGGGCTGGATGATGCGGACTATATGGTCGCTGATGGCGCGGTGCCGGATGGCATCGGGGTCTATTACAATTCCAACGGCAATGTATTCATTCACGAAATCGCATCGGACCTTTGCACGACATTGCGTGAGAGCGGGCTGAACTGTGTCCTGCTGGATGAAACCGGCAACCCCGATGACCGGCCCGAACTGTGCATTTTCGTGGCCCCGCATGAATTCTTCCATCTGGGACAGGGTCAGGACTGGGCCACTGGCGCCATTATCCGTGATGCCATCATGTTCAATACCGAACAGCCACAGACCCTGTGGTTTGAACGCGGCATTCCTTTCCTGCTCATGGCGGCCGGTGTCATCGACATCTGTCACCAGATGGCGGAAAGCTTCCGGCAGGCGGGGCTGCCAGCCATCCACTTCACCCCCAATGTCGGCACTGAACGCAACTACCTGCAAAAAGGCGACATGCAGCATGCCATGGTGCGCATCCTGCCGCCTGCATGCCGCAGGCATCCCGACCGGCATACCCCCTTTGCCGACCGGCAGCTCGATATCAGTTTCTTTGGCGGCCTGTCGGCACACCGGGAGAAATTCTTTGCCTGCAATGCCGGTTTCTTCGCGCAGTTTCGCAATTACTTCTATTATCGCAAATTCACCACGCCCATAGATAGCAGCCCGCGGGATAATCCCCTGTCACGCCTGGCGTCGCATGTGGCGGGGCATTCCCGTATCGCGCTTAACATCCACCGTGACGATTACGGTTTTTTTGAATGGCACCGCATCGTCAAGGGTGCGATGGCCAATGGCAGCGTAGTGGTATCGGAACCCTGCCTGCCGCATCCGGTCTTTCGCCCCAATGTGCATTTCCTTGAAGAAAGCGGCCGCCACATTCCCAACCTGATCGAATGGCTGCTGAACACGCCCGATGGCCAGGCAAAGGCCGAGGACGTGCGCCTGGCCGCCATGCGGGCCATCGATACCCCTGCCCATAACCGTGCGCGCTGCGCGCGGATACGCGGGTTCATTTCGCATGTATGGAGCACGCCGGAGGCATGAGCATTACCGCCCCATGGATGGCCACCGGCCAGACCGCGTTCACATTCCGCAGCCGCCGCAAGAAACCGGCGGACCTTGTCAGCATATGCGTCACCAATTTCAATTACGGCCGGTATATTCCCGAAGCCCTCGATTCCATTGCCGCCCAGACCCATATGGCCCTGGATCTGGTCGTGGTGGACGACCATTCAGACAAAGACGATTCCGTCGCCCTGATCACCGCATGGATGGAGGAAAACCGCGAACGCTTCTGGCGCTGCACCCTGATCGTGCATCCGCGCAACCAGGGGCCGTCCGAAGCCCGCAATACTGCCTTCAAGCATGCCGTCGGTGCGTTTGTGTTCGTGATGGACGCGGATAACACCATCTATCCCCGCGCCATAGCCCGGCTGCATGAAGCCGCGCGCGATGGCGGGTTCGACGCCACGTACAGCCAGCTGGAATATTTTGGCAAGGAACAGCGCATCGGATCTGCCGACATATGGGATCCCGCCCAGATGGCGCGGGAAAACTATGTTGATGTAATGGCCCTGATCCGTCGGCAGGCATGGACGGACGTGGATGGCTACAGCCATATTGACCAGGGCTGGGAAGATTATGATTTCTGGCTGAAATTCATCGACCATGGTTTCGAGGCCGCCTACGTTCCCGAAATCCTGTGCCGCTATCGCATGCATGGCAATTCACGCACCACGAACGATGCATGGGCCGCCCATGAAAGCCTGCGTGCCATCATGGCCTTCCGGCACCCTGAACTCAGCGCGCGCTATCAACTGCTGCCTGATGTGAAGGCGTAAGGGATAAAAGGATAATAAAAGTTTTTGGGGGACTGCCTTTTTTAAAAAGGCAGCGTTCTTCTGAAGGTTTTTAAAAAAGCTTCATCAAAAACTTTCCATGGCCGCACCTGATATTGCAAGGCAGGTGAAGGAAACAGCCTTTGACAAAGGGATATTTCCGTGGGCCTGCCTTGTCCCTATGATGCCGGGCATGACACCGCAAGCCCCCTGCGCCATACCCCCTGCGACCAGCCGCCGGATCATCGTCACCGGATGCGATCACACCTATTTTCATCTGGTATGCGAACTGGTCGCCTCCATACGCGATCATGCCGATACGCCCATCGGGGTCATCGACTGCGGCATGACGCCGGAACAGGTGGAACGGCTGCAGGCGCAGGGCATACGGATCATCACCCCCTATATCCCCGATTATGCCCCCGGACGCGCCATCCGGAACCGACCCAGCCTTGCCATAAACATAAGCAAGCTGTGGCTGGATCAGATGCTGCCGGAATTCGACCTGATCATGTGGCTGGATGCCGATACATGGGTGCAGGACGGGCGGGCGATGGAACAGGTGTTTGCCGCGGGCGAAAGCGGCACGCTGGCCATTGTACCGGAAATCGGCGCCAAGATCGCCAACCTGCTGGGGGTGCGCTGGATCTGTCCGGGGTGGATGCAGATCCGTTCCTTTTTATACAAGAACGCCAGTCGCGCCCGGCTGCCGTTCCATATCCGCAAGCGTATTGGCGCAAAGCCCCTGCTGAACGCGGGCGTGTTCTGCCTGCATCGCAATGCCACGATCTGGCCGGTGCTGCGACGGTGGCAGGCGCTGATCCTGCCCCGGCGGGGCATGGCGTTTACACAGGACCAGCTATGCATGGCGCTGGCGGTGTATATTGATGGCCAGCCCGTCACCTTTCTTGATAACGGCCATAACTACCTTGGCCCATGGCTGATGGATGAAACCACCGGGCAACTGGCCAACCTGTTTTTTCCCCATCCGCCCGTGGGGATCGTGCACATGGCGTCCCAGAAGGCCATGCGCGGCGCGCTGGAAAACACCATGACCATTCCCACAGTCCAGGGTAGGCAGGTTGCACTCAACCTGCGTTATGCCGGCATGCGCCAGTTCCAGCGCAACAGGTCAGAGACCGTTTGAAAAACTCCGCCCGGGAAACATCCCGTTATCATTAGGACGTTTTAGGCGAAGCTTTTTTCAAAAGCTTCGAAGGACGCCGCCTTTCTGAAATAAAGGCGACACCCAGAAACCTTTATTGTCCTTTCAGCCTTTTTTATCCGCGCGCGCCGCCTGCACCCGCTCGGCCGCACTGCGTAGCTGTTCGGCAAGGTTAAGGGCCAGTTCCGGCGGCAGCACGGTCACCACACGCTTGTTGCCCTTGGGCATGTGTTCGGGCGATGTCGCCATGAACAGGTCCATGACCACGATGGAATCCTGCACGGCTTCCGCCCCGCAACTGACGGTAGGATAGACCACAGCCCGACCGGCTGCATCGCGTTCTTCGTTCATGGTGGCAAATACCTTGTCATCGCACCGCATCAGCGCGCGGTGGGGGGACGTGTCTGTTCACGCCGCAGTTTCAGGTTCAGGTCCTGTATCGTCTTGCGCGCCATGGCCAGTTCGTCACGCACACGCGCCAGTTCCGTCTTCAGCGCCGCGATTTCTGCCCGCAGGGCGGGGGGATGATCAGCCATCTGCACACTTCCTTATGATATCAGGAGGGTTTGACACCGGACGCAAACCGGGCGCGCACCTGTTCAAACAGGGTCCGCGCCGCCATGTCCTTTGCATCCGTATGATCGATATGATGACGCATGTGTGCTGCAATTTCATCCGCATGCAGCACCTTGGCATCGACCAGCATCTGCATAAGATCCATGACCACAAGCTGCTGGGCCGCAATCATCTTGACCACGGGCATCACCTTGGCCTGCGCCGCGTCCCCTGCTGCCTGCGCAAGGGCCTTGCGCAACTGGTCCGTGACCGCCTCATCATTCATGATTGTGTTACTCCGCTCTTGTCATCATGCGGCAGGCATGGTGATAGCAAACGGCCAGCACAGCAATGCTGCCCATGCAGGGCGGCCCATAAGCTTACGATATACCTTCCGCCCAACAGGACCGTAAACCGCCATGTCATCCCCCATCATACCCGATGATGAATTACATGTGACCTACATACTGGCGTCCGGACCGGGCGGACAGAACGTCAACAAGGTCGCGACAGCGGCCCAGCTGCGTTTTGACGCCCGCAATTCCCCCACCCTGTCGGGCCGGGTCAAGCACCGGCTGGTCGAGGTGGCGGGCAGCCGGATGACAGCCGATGGCGTGATCGTGCTGACGGCCCGGCGTTTCCGCAGCCAGACCCGCAACCGCGAGGACGCGGTCGCCCGCCTGCAGGACATGATCACCCAGGCCAGTGCGGTGCAGGCTTACCGCGTGCCCACCCGCCCCTCCCGCACGCAGCGCAAAAAACGGATGGACAACAAACAGCATCGCAGCCGCGTCAAGCAGGGGCGTAGCGGCCGTTATACAGATTGAAGACGGATAAGCAGCACAAAAAGGTATTCCGCAAAACGCAAAGATGTTTTTGGTAAAGCTTCTTGAGGAAAGCTTCAAAGAACGCCGCCTTTTTAAAAAGGCGGCACCCAGAAACTTTTATGGTTTTATCGGACGTTATTTTCAAACAGGCCCTTATGCCACTGCCTGCTTCTGTTTCGCCCTGATGCGCTGGAGCAGCGGCACGAATTCCGACAGGTGCCCGATACGGATCAATCCCGGCCACTGCGGCGCAGGCCGCGACAGGTCACGCAGCAACACGCAGGCCATGCCCGCGCGGCAGGCGGCTTCGGCACCGGCGTCCGAATCTTCCAGCACGATACAGTTGCCCGGCGGAATGTTGTCCTGTTCGGCCGCATATAAATACAGGTCGGGGCGGGGCTTTGGCATGTTCAAGTCACGTCCGGAATGGATACGGTCTTCATCCAGCATCTGGTCCAGACCCGTACTGCTGAATTTTGCGTCCATTTCCGCCATGGATGAATTGGACCCGATACGCACCGGCAACCCCAGATCAAGTGTGGCCTTCAGCATGTCTTCCGCGCCGTCAACGGTCTGGGCGTCGGTTTTCATCATGGTGACAATGCGGTTCTGAACCTGCATGTCCCAGTCATCGGGCAGTGTCTTGCCACTTTCATGCGCGATACGGTCACGGATCTTGGCCAGTTCGCCGCCGGTAAACAGTTTGTTTGCCTGCTCGTCCGTAATGTTCCAGCCATATTTCCGCGCTTCCTGCGCCATGATGCAGGTGGACAGGTATTCCCCATCGACCAGAACGCCATCACAATCGAAAATAACCATGCGCAACTTCCCATCGGGACGCACGGCTGCGGGCAGTTGATTATCGGATTTGCTATGTAAATTCAAAGTTCAGACCCTACCTTTCATGCACTTCTTGTGCGCCGAAACAAAAACATATTGCGCCAGAAGCCATGAATTAAGGATATGGGATGATTTTTCATATTGGAAGAACAAAATTTACATTTTTTCGTAATCAATTTAACAAAAATATATTTATGTTATTTGTTTATTTTTTAAATTTATTTAAGATTTTTATTTTATATTACCGGTAAATATGACTTCAATATTCAATATTTTTTTATTTTACTTGAATAACATTACGGCCCGGCATGAAACCAACATGTCCGGGCCGTAATGGAATATGCAGATCCTGAATACCGCGTCCTATCCCTTATGCGCGGCCTTCTGCCCCTTGGCTGGCTGGGGAACGGGGGTATGCTCGGTCCAGCCGCCACCCAGCGCACGGTACAATGTCACAAGGTTCTGGTAACGCGACACGGCAATGAATATCTGCCACTGCTGCGCCTGCAGGTAGTTACGCTGCGAGACGAGCGACGTGAGGTAGGAATCCGTCCCTGCATTGTATCGCAGCATGGCCAGCCGGTAGGCATCCCCCGTGGTGGAGACATAACGGTCCATCTGCCCGGTTTCGTCACGGTAGGTATCACGCGCGGCCAGTGCATCCGCCACTTCACGGAAGGCGGACTGCACCGTTTTTTCATACGCCGCCGCCTTGGACGCCCGCATGGCGCGCGACGCCTTCAGGTTACCGCTGTTCTGGCCCCAGTTCAGCAGGGGAACCTGCAACTGGGGTGACACACCCCATGTCGTCGCGGCCGAGGTAAACAGCTTGTGCGGCTGCAGGCTGCTGATCCCGTCCGACGCCGTAAGCGTAATGCGGGGGTAGAACGCCGCCTTGGCCGCGCCGATATCCGCATTGGCCGCCAGCAGGTCATGTTCGGCCGCCATGATGTCAGGCCGATGTTCCAGCACATCCGCCGGCAGGCCGGGCGGCAGGTCCTGCATGATGGTCTGCTGCCCCAGCGGGTGCGCGGGGGGCAGGTTATCGGGAATGGGCTGGCCAATCAGCAGGGTCAGCATGTTTTCATCCTGCGCCACATGCCTGCGCGACTCATCACGGAAGGCGCCGCTCTGCGCAACCTGCGTTTCGGTCTGGCGCACATTCATTTCATCCGTCTCACCATGCGCGAAACGGGTCTTGACCATGTCCAGCGTCTGCTGCTGGGACGCCATGGTTTCATCCGACAGGCGAAGCTGCGCCTGATCCCCCAGCCAGGAGATATAGGTCGAGGCCACCTGCGATATGATGCTGATCAGCATCGCACGGGCGTTTTCGCGCTGCATGAGCGCATGTTCCGCGGCTTCCCGCGACATGCTGCGGATACGTCCGAACAGGTCGATCTCGTAGGATGAAACGCCAATGCCCATCTGGTAATATTTGAACATGGGCGGGTTGCCGGTATCCAGGCCCGGCGCGAAGCTCAGACCGGCGGCGTCCGACGGTCCCTGGTACATTGCCTCGCCCCCGCCACTGATGGCGGGAAACAGGGTGGCGTGCTGGATATCGTACTGCCCCTGCGCACGGCGGATATCGGCCGCTGCCTGCCGCAGGTCACGGTTTTCGCGGATGGCGATGGCAATCAGCGCCTTCAGCCGGGGGTCGGTAAAGAATTCCGACCAGCCCAGATTGGCCGCCAGCGGGTTTTCCTGCACCGGATCGCCGGTATTGGCATAGGCCGGCCATGCCTTGGCCAGGGGGGGCGTGGGCCGCCTGTAATGCGGGATCATCGTACATCCCGCCAGCAGTACTGCCGCCATGCCTGCCGTGGCCACGCGCCGGATTGTAGGGAGAACGGTCATCTGCATTATTCTCCCTTTGCCCGTTCGGACATGCGCCGCACACGGAACAGGCGCAGCACAACCACAAAGAACAGCGGCACGAAATAAACGGCCAGCAACGTCGCCGTCACCATGCCGCCCACAACCGCCGTGCCGATTGCAATACGCGCCGCCGACCCCGCCCCCGTGGCGATCGCCAGCGGGAACACGCCCACCACGAAGGCAATGGAGGTCATGAGGATGGGCCGTAGGCGCTCACGCCCGGCTTCCAGCACGGATTCCTCCAGCGTTGCGCCATTTTCGAAAAATGCCTTGGCGAATTCCACGATCAGGATGGCGTTCTTGACCGCCAGCCCCACGGTGGTCAGAAGGCCGACCTGAAAATACACGTCGTTGGCCAGCCCACGCCCCAGCGTTGCGACAATCGCGCCGAGTACGCCCAGCGGGATGACCAGCAGGACGGCAAAGGGAATGGCCCAGCTTTCATACAGGGCGGCAAGGCAGAACAGGATGACGATCATGGCCAGCGCATAAAGCGGCCCGGTGGACGATCCCGACGCCATCTGTTCAAAGGACAGGCCCGTCCATTCGTAGCCGACGCCCTTGGGCAACTTGGCCAGGATTTCCTTCATTGCGGCGATGGAATCACCCGAACTGTAGCCCGCTGCCGGCTGGCCAAGGATTTCGAAGGCGTTGAGGCCGTTATAGTCCTCCACCTTCTGCGGTCCCATGATCCACTCGCCGGACACGAAGGCATTGAACGGCACCATGCCGCCCGTTGCGTTGCGGATATACCACTTGTTCAGGTCATCAGGGATCATGCGGGCATCCGGCTCGCCCTGGATATAGACCTGCTTCACACGGTCATCGCGCAGGAACTGGTTGACGTAGATCGACCCCAGCGCGCCTTCGATCGTGGTGTTGATATCCGCGATGGTGATCCCCAGCGCATTGGCCTTTTCACGATCGATGTTCAGGTGGAACTGTGGCGCGTCTTCCATGCCATTGGGGCGCACGGCCGTCAGGCGATGGTCCTTCGCCGCCATGCCCAGCACCATGTTGCGCGCTTCCAGCAGCTTGGAATGCCCAAGGTGGCCACGGTCTTCCAGTTCAAGGTCAAAACCGGTGGCGTTACCCAGTTCCAGAACGGCGGGCGGGTTGATGGCGAAGATCTGCGCCACCGGGTCCATCCAGAAATGCATCATGATGCGCATGGCGATCGCGGCCGACGTCTGGCTGGCGGCGGGGCGTTCGTCCCAGTCCTTCAGCCGGATGAAGAAAGCACCAGCACTCTGCCCCTGCCCGGCGAAGTTGAACCCGTTCATGGAATAGACGGATTCGACATTCCTGCCCTCGGTCTTCAGGATGTAGTCGGCCACCTTGCGGTTGACGGCTGCCGTCTCCTCCAGCGTGGAACCGGCGGGCATGGTCACCTGGCCAAAGATCAGGCCCTGATCCTCATCGGGCAGGAAGCCGCCGGGCAGGCGCATGAACAGCCAGCCGACACCTACCGTAATCAACGCAAACACCAGCATGGACAGCCCGGCATGCCCCAGCACGCGGGTCACGCCCTTCTGGTAGCCATTTGTCAGGCGCGTGAAATGACGGTTGAACCAGCCTGCGAACCCCGTGGTCTTTTCATGACTGCCGGGTTTGAGCATGGTGGCGCACAGGGCGGGCGTCATGACCATGGCAACCAGCACCGACAGCCACATGGCCGCGACGATGGTGATGGAAAACTGCCGGTAGATCACCCCGGTTGACCCGCTGAAGGCCGCCATGGGCAGGAACACCGCCGTCAGCACCAGCACGATGCCAACCAGCGCGCCCGAAATCTCATCCATCGACTGACGGGCGGCTTCCTTGGGGGAAAGCTGCTTTTCGGTCATGACGCGCTCGACGTTTTCCACTACCACGATGGCGTCATCCACCAGCAGGCCGACCGCCAGCACCATGGCCAGCATGGTCAGCGTATTGATGGAAAACCCAAGGGCGGCCAGGATGCCAAACGTGCCCAGCAGCACCACCGGCACCGCGATGGTCGGAATCAGGGTGGCGCGGAAGTTCTGCAGGAACACCAGCATCACCAGGAACACCAGCGCGATCGCCTCGATCAGCGTGATGATCACGTCCTTGATCGACAGGACGATGAAGGGTTCCGTATCCAGCGGATAGACGGTCTTCAGCCCGGGCGGGAAGAACTGTTCCAGTTCCTTGATCTGGGTGCGGACTGCCGTTTCGGTCTGGAGCTGGTTGGCCCCGGGCGCCAGTTTCAGCGCCATGCCCGATGCAGGCATGTTGTTGTAGAAGGAATGGGTGTTGTAGGTCTGCGGTCCCAGTTCCACATGGGCGACATCGCGGATGCGCACCTGCGATCCGTCCTGTTGTACCTTGAGCAGAATCTTCTCGAATTCCTCAGGCGAGCGCAGGCGTGTCGGCCCGATGATGGTGGCGTCCAGACGCGCGCCCCTGACCGCGGGCACGCCACCAAGCTCACCGGACGAGACCTGTATGTTCTGTGTCTGGATGCCGGTCTGCACATCGCCCACCGTCAGGCCGTACTTGTACAGCTTGGACGGGTCGAGCCAGATGCGCATGGCATATTCCGAACCGAACAGCGTATGGTCGCCCACACCCGTCACGCGGCTGAGCGGATCGGAGATGTTGGACGCCACGTAATCGGCGATATCCGCACCACTCATGCTGTTATCGGTCGAGATGAAGGCGATGACCATCATGAAGTTCTTGACGGCCTTCGTGATGCTCAGCCCCTGCGCCGTCACTTCCTGCGGCAGCTTGGGCTGCGCAAGCTGCAGCTTGTTCTGCACCTGCACCTGCGCAATGTCGGGATTGGTTCCCTGAGCGAAGGTCAGGTCAATTTCCATCTGTCCCGATGCATAGGACTGCGAGGAAATATATTCCAGATGATCCAGCCCGAACATCTGCTGCAGGATGGGACGCACGACCGTATCGTTCACCGTATCCGCGGACGCGCCGGGATAGGTGACCGAAATCGCGATCTGTGGCGGGGCGATACTGGGATACTGGGCAATGGGCAGGCGAAAGATCGAAACCCCGCCCACCAGCATGATGATCAGCCCGATCACCCACGCAAAAACGGGCCGGTCAATAAAAAAGCGTGACAGAGACATGGGGGCTTATCCTGCCTGGGGCGGGGCGGACACATCCGCCGGGGCCACGGTATCGCCGGGATGGATCTTCTGCAGGCCCTCGACCACCACGCGGTCACCACCCTTCAGCCCGCCCGTCACCAGCCAGTCCGTGCCGATAGCCTGGCTGACGGTAATGGCGCGCAGGTTCACCTTGTTATCGGCATCAACCACCCATACCTGCGGGTCACCATGGGAATTGCGCTGCACCGCCTGCTGCGGAACCAGCAGGGCGGTGGGGTCCGTGCCCTCGGCCAGCTGGGCATGGACATACATGCCCGGCAGCAGCAGGCGATCGGGATTGGGCATGACGGCACGCACCACAACCGTGGCCGTGGATTCGTCAACATTCACTTCCGAAAATTCCATGCGGCCGGAATGTTCGTACGTGGTGCCGTCCTCCAGTGAAATGGTGATGGCGGCGGCGTTATCACCCGCACGCGTCAGCCGTCCCTGCGCCAGTTCACGCTTGAAGCGCAGCAGTTCGGTCGCGGGCAGGTTCACGTCCACATAAATCGGGTCAAGCCGGGTGACGATCGCGACGTTGTTCGTCTGGTTGGCGGTTACCAGCGCACCAACGGTCAGGATGGAACGGCCAATGCGCCCGGTGATCGGCGCATTCATGTGGGTATAGCCCAGATCAACCGTGGCGCGTTCCAGCTGTCCCCTGGCGGTCAGGATATCACCCTGTGCCGCGCGTTCGGCGGCCAGCGCGTCATCATATTCCTGCTGGCTGACGGCATGGGCCTTGAGCAATGGCCCGTAGCGGTTCAGCTTGGCGCGGGCGGTGACCTCGCTGCCCTGTGCGTGCAGCAGCTGGCCCTGCGCGCTGTCCACTGCCGCCTGATAGATACGGGGATCGATCTGGTACAGCTGCTGCCCTGCCTGCACATCAGTGCCTTCGACAAACAGGCGCTGCTGGATGACGCCGCTGACCTGCGGGCGGACCTGCGCGATTTCAAAGGCTTCGGTACGCCCCGGCAGCGTCGTGTGGATTTCCACCGGTGCCGTCTTGAGCGTCACAACCTTGACCGGCTGTGGCGGAAGCTTGGGGGAAGCCGCATGCCGCTGGCATGCCGCCAGGGCAAGTATCAAAGCCGCCGGGGCTACGACACGGGAATAATGCATCATGGTCACCAACCGGCTTGTAGGCCGTTATATATAAAATGTTTCTGAATCACGGGTGTGCCGTTTCCCGCACATGGCCGCCATAAGAAAGCCAAATAACGAAACCATTTGGTTTTCAATGAATAGAAAACTATATCGTCTCCATAAGCCGGTCAAGCAGGACACCCGTACAAAAGCGGTCGGAGCATATTACGAATGAGCAAGAATGGACATGGAGCCCCCGCATCTGCGTCGCACGATTGCGACAGCCGCAGGCGTGGGCCAGGCCGACCGCCAGAAATGGAAGAATGCGAACGGCGGGAACGGATTCTGGACGCCGCAAGCGAGGTGCTGCAGCAATGCGGCTACCATGCGGCCTCGATGGACAAGGTGGCGCAGCATTCCGCCATGTCCAAGCGCACGCTGTACCAGATGTTCCATTCCAAGCAGGACCTGTTCCATACCCTGATCAACAGCAGGCTGTTCAATGTCACGCCAGACGAATGCCACTACCGTGAAAACCCGGCGGAGGAACTGACCGAACTGCTGATGAACCTTGGTCGGATCATTCTCCGGCCCGACCGTATCAGCCTGATCCGGGCATTGATTACCGAATCACAGGAATCAGCGGATATCCGGCAGATCCTGACCAGCCTGCGTGCCGGCGGAAAGGGAAACGTGCTGACCAGCTGGCTGGACCGTTATGTGCGCCAGAACCACTATGTTGTGGAAGGCGATATATGTATTTACAGCAACATGCTGTTCGGCATGACCATAGGCGACCTGATGCTGCAGAGCCTGGCCTGCGCATCCGAATCAACATGGATTGAAGAAAACATGCGGCCGCGCTTTCACCATGCGGCACGGATTTTCCTGGCTGGTTTCCGGCAGGACTGCAATCGGTCCGGCAGTCCGGTTCCCTAGAGGTTCTGGCGCATTTCCTGACGGATCGCGTTGCATTTCTTGGTAAAGACGCTGGCTTGTGATGCCGTCATGAAATTGATGATGAAGGCCCCGATAAGCGAGCAGAATGACAGGTAAATCACTATTTTACCCGTCATGCCAATGACGACATCATAATATTCTGCTGAATACCACAGCAGGAACATGCTAAGAACAGCGCCCAGAAAACCCAGAATTCCTGTAGAATGAATAAGGGAGTCTTCTTCATTGCTGAAGTCGGATGACTCCTTCCACAGCATGTATAATTTTTCGTTCATTTCATCGACCTGGCAATCATGTTCCAGCTGTGCCGCGCTGGTCAGCTTGCCAGGGGCGGAACGATGCATGTCCAGTTCCTGCTGCGCCTTGGCAAAGACGCGCCGACGCTCTTTTATGGCTGGCAGACTGATATCCACAAAGCTGAGAATCGCCACGTTCAGGCCAGCCGATAGCTGGACGATCGCCTGAAAATCTCCCCATGTCTGATTCATGTGGCTTCCCCTTTCCCACACATACCTGCCGTTAGGATACTGTAAGGAAATGGAGAGCAGGAGATCGCAAAATCGTTAGGCAGGGCTGCATTTGGTCGTATACGGTATTTTTTAAACCTGACGCAAAAAAGCCACCCGTTAGGGTGGCTTTTTCTTAGTCTTTTCAGACGTTTATTCATGGTTGCGGGGATAGGATTTGAACCTATGACCTTCAGGTTATGAGCCTGACGAGCTACCGGGCTGCTCCACCCCGCGGTGGTGAGGGGTGACTGGAAGACCTGGCGGCGACCGACTTTCCCGTGCCTTAAGGCACAGTATCATGGGCGCTGGGGTGTTTCACGGCCGAGTTCGGGATGGGATCGGGTGGATCATTCCCCGCCATGGCCACCAGGTCATCCAGTCATCCCTTTGGGAGGGGCTGAGAGGATGTGATGGGTTGGTGCTGTATGGTGTGTTGAAGAGTGGATGACTGCTGTGCATGTATGTTGCCACGTTATGTGGCGATGGAATGAGCCTATTGGGCGATTAGGACCAGTTAGCTGCACGCATTGCTGCGCTTCCACACCTGGCCTATTGACGTGATGGTCTATCACGGCCCTCGGGGAGACCTTGTTTTGAGGTGGGTTTCCCGCTTAGATGCTTTCAGCGGTTATCCCGTCCACACTTAGCTACCCGGCTGTGCCGCTGGCGCGACAACCGGTGCACCAGAGGTATGTTCATCCCGGTCCTCTCGTACTAGGGACAAATCCTCTCAAGTCTCCAACACCCACGGCAGATAGGGACCGAACTGTCTCACGACGTTCTAAACCCAGCTCACGTACCACTTTAATCGGCGAACAGCCGAACCCTTGGGACCTGCTCCAGCCCCAGGATGTGATGAGCCGACATCGAGGTGCCAAACCTCCCCGTCGATGTGGACTCTTGGGGGAGATCAGCCTGTTATCCCTAGAGTACCTTTTATCCGTTGAGCGATGGCCCTTCCACGCGGGACCACCGGATCACTATGGCCGACTTTCGTCTCTGATCGAGCTGTCACTCTCACAGTCAGGCGGGCTTATGCCATTGCACTCGACAGTCGGTTTCCGACCGACCTGAGCCCACCATCGCGCGCCTCCGTTACACTTTGGGAGGCGACCGCCCCAGTCAAACTGCCCACCATGCAGGGTCCCGGACCTGGCTAACAGGCCTCGGTTAGACATCAGAAACAGTCAGGGTGGTATTTCAAGGATGGCTCCACCGGAACTGGCGCCCCGGTTTCAAAGCCTCCCACCTATCCTACACAGAATGTCTCTGATGCCACTGCAAAGCTGCAGTAAAGGTTCATAGGGTCTTTCCGTCTGACCGCGGGTACCCCGCATCTTCACGGGGAATTCAATTTCGCTGAGCCGATGCTGGAGACAGCGGGGAAGTCGTTACGCCATTCGTGCAGGTCGGAACTTACCCGACAAGGAATTTCGCTACCTTAGGACCGTTATAGTTACGGCCGCCGTTTACCGGGGCTTCAATTCGGTGCTTGCACACCTCCTCTTAACCTTCCGGCACCGGGCAGGCGTCAGGCCGTATACGTCGTCTCTCGACTTCGCACAGCCCTGTGTTTTTACTAAACAGTCGCTACCCCCTGGTCTGTGCCACCCGCCAATGGTTGCCCACTGACGGGTCTTGCTTATCCCGAAGTTACGCAAGTAATTTGCCTAGTTCCTTCAGCATCGTTCTCTCAAGCGCCTTGGTATTCTCTACCAGTCCACCTGTGTCGGTTTCGGGTACGGTCTATATGCCAGAGCTATTTCCTGGAATGCGCCAAAAGCCGGATCAATCCGATAAGACCCGACAACATATTGCATTCGTCACTTCTGGCAGGCCCGGGAATATTTGCCCGGTTTCCATCGACTACGGCTTTCGCCCTCGCCTTAGGGGCCGGCTCACCCTGCGCGGATTAACCTTGCGCAGGAACCCTTGGACTTTCGGCGACAGTGTTTCTCGCACTGTTTGTCGCTACTCATGTCAGCATTCGCACTTCCGATATCTCCAGAGAGGGTCACCCCGTCTCCTTCACAGACCTACGGAACGCTCCGCTACCGCGCATACATAGTATGCACCCACAGCTTCGGCACGTGGCTTGAGCCCCGTTACATTTTCGGCGCAGGGTTTCTATTAGACCAGTGAGCTATTACGCTTTCTTTAAAGGATGGCTGCTTCTAAGCCAACCTCCTGGTTGTTTTGGAATCCCCACATCCTTTCCCACTTAGCCACGATTTGGGGGCCTTAGCTGGTGGTCTGGGCTGTTTCCCTCTCGACAATGGACCTTAGCACCCACTGTCTGTCTGCCGAGCTCATACTTCCTGGTATTCGGAGTTTGGTTAGGTTTGGTAAGGCTTTGGGCCCCCCTAGCCCATCCAGTGCTCTACCCCCCGGGGTAATACTCGACGGTCTACCTCAATAGATTTCGCGGAGAACCAGCTATTTCCGAGTTTGATTGGCCTTTCACCCCTAGCCACAGCTCATCCCCGACTTTTTCAACAGGCGTGGGTTCGGCCCTCCAGTGCGTGTTACCGCACCTTCAGCCTGGCCATGGCTAGATCACTCGGTTTCGGGTCTTCTGCCAGCAACTCGTCGCCCTGTTCAGACTCGCTTTCGCTGCGCCTACACCTAACGGCTTAAGCTTGCTGCAAACAGAAACTCGCTGACCCATTATACAAAAGGTACGCCGTCACCCCATAAGAGGCTCCGACTGCTTGTAGGCATTCGGTTTCAGGTCTATTTCACTCCCCTCGTCGGGGTGCTTTTCACCTTTCCCTCACGGTACTTGTTCACTATCGGTCACCAGGGAGTATTTAGGCTTGGAGGGTGGTCCCCCCATGTTCAGACAGGATTTCACGTGTCCCGCCCTACTCAAGGATCATTCCTGACACTACGCATACGGGGCTATCACCCGCTATGGCCGGACTTTCCATTCCGTTCTGCTTCTTCAAAAATGAACACTGGCCTGTTCCGCGTTCGCTCGCCACTACTAGCAGAATCTCAATTGATGTCTTTTCCTCCGGGTACTTAGATGTTTCAGTTCCCCGGGTTCGCCTCATGTCCCTATGTATTCAGAACATGATACCCATCGCTGGGTGGGTTGCCCCATTCAGATACCCACGGATCAAAGCCTGCTCGCGGCTCCCCATGGCTTTTCGCAGCGTGCCACGTCTTTCATCGCCTCCTGGTGCCAAGGCATCCACCGAATGCCCTTATCGCGCTCATTGCCCACACATGCACAGGAGCCATCCACTCAAGCCACCAGCCAGATAACCAGCCGGCAGATCGAGCAACAACACCCGCACAGAGAAAGTGCAGTGCATCGCACAATTCAACACTTAACTCGTTCATGAACGCATGCGCCTTCATCACTTAGCATGGATACTCCGACTGCTCGGACCATCCACGGGCCAGACCAACCCGTGACAAAGGCACGTCCACGAACGCACCAACCTATTCACATTATCAAAGAGCAAACTTACCAGACCGCAACACCCCGTGCACCGCCAACGCGGTTCCACAAGGCATCCGTCCGATCTCCATTATCTTCCGGCGACAATCTTTCCAGTCCAGCGCTTCAGCCCATGGGGCTTCCAGCCATTCCCTACCCTCTCGACACCAGTCATTGGTGGAGGCGGACGGGATCGAACCGACGACCCCCTGCTTGCAAAGCAGGTGCTCTCCCAGCTGAGCTACGCCCCCATCAGTGCATGCCATCACACGCACGCAGCAGAACTGGTGGGCCAGGGAGGACTTGAACCTCCGACCCCACGCTTATCAAGCGTGTGCTCTAACCAACTGAGCTACTAGCCCCAAAAGGGTCCATTGATTGTCGCTGGAAGGGATATGTTGACGGCGCGTTACACCGAAGTGCAGGCAGCCTACCTAGCTGTGCCTTGCCCGATCCTGCAGGCAAGGACTTTATATAAGAAGCGTTCCAAAACAGTCCAGTTACCCAGACCATCCTCAGAACACATCCTTGAAAGGAGGTGATCCAGCCGCAGGTTCCCCTACGGCTACCTTGTTACGACTTCACCCCAGTCGCTGACCCGACCGTGGTCGGCTGCGTCCTTGCGGTTCGCTCACCGGCTTAAGGTCAAACCAACTCCCATGGTGTGACGGGCGGTGTGTACAAGGCCCGGGAACGTATTCACCGCGGCATGCTGATCCGCGATTACTAGCGATTCCACCTTCATGCACTCGAGTTGCAGAGTGCAATCCGAACTGAGACGGCTTTTTGAGATCGGCTCGG
>NZ_CADP01000059.1 GCF_000285295.1 Komagataeibacter europaeus LMG 18890
CTGGAGACCCGCAAAAACCGGGTAATTTCTGGCGAAGCGGGCTGGCTTGATGACGTCGAGGTTGCGGGGCGCACCAAGGGTATCATTCGGACCGATTTCCACGATACCCGGCGTTGATTTCGCCGGTTTTGCCGACTTGCAGACAGAGTCAGCCTGCGGTTTCTAGACGCTCGTGGAAGATCAGCCGATTGAAGTTGTAGGCCAGGTTGCAAAGGGTCAGTTTCGCCTCAGCGCGGGCGAGGCCGATGGTGCGGATGAACAGGTTGAACCGGTTTTTCTGATGCGCGAAGACATGCTCAACATGCGCACGGATCGAGGATTTGGCGGCATTGGCCCGCGCGGTTGCCTTTGACATCGGCTTGCCCATGGGTTTGCGCCGATGAATACGGGACGTGAGCATCTGGTCCGACAGCCACTTCTCGTTGCGCCTGGATCGATAGGCACTGTCTGCCCAGACCTCGGAACTGGTATTGTTCGTGCTGACGACCTGCCGGAGAAGACGCCCGTCCGCCGCTGACGCCGAAGTCACCGCCATGCCTCGGATGAAGCCGAAGCGTCGGTCGATGCTGATGTGGGATTTGTAGCCGAAGACCGGCAGGGCGATCATGGGGAGCGGCGTCCCATCTGCCCGATACCGGACTTTTCCGCCGACCTTGAGTGTCCAGCGAGCGTCGGTATCCTTCTGTGCTGCCTTGTTCGGCTCGTCCGGCCAAATGTCGCTGGCGCTCTTCCCTGACTTGATCGCTTCGCGTTCGCCCTCGGTGTTCCGCTGTCTTGGCGCAGGCACTAGCGAGGCGTCCACGATCTGCCCGGACATTGGCATGTAGCCCTTCTTCTGGAGTTGCCAGTCAAAGGCCTTCATCACCCGCCTGAGCGTTCCCGTCTCGGTCAGGCGATTGCGAAAATGCCGGATCGTATTCTCGTCCGGCGTTCGATCCCCGAGCGACAGCCCCAGAAATCGCAGCCAACTCAGCCGATCGCGGATCATGAACTCCATCCGGGCGTCTGACAGATTATGCTGCGCCTGCAGGATCAGGACCTTGAACATCATCACCGGATCGAATGGTGGGCGGCCGCCTTTGCTACCATCGCCATACCCAAGCCCTTCGACCAGCCACGCCCGGAAATACTCGAAATCCACCGTCTCCTGCAAAACCTCGAGCGGATCGCCCTCTTTGCTCAATGCATCAAGGTGATCGCTCAAACTGAACAGGGACTTGGGATCCATAGCAGGCCTCCGTGATCGCGTAACTTCAATGAATCACCATAGCCGTCCAAACGCTACCGGTTTTTGCGGGTCTCCAGCTGCGGGTTTTCCCGACGGACGGAACGGCTGAAGGTGTCATCATCCCCCAGTCCGTCCGACCCGGATGAGACCGATGTCGCCAGGAATTCAACCGATACCGGCGCGGGATGACTGGCATCATAAACAAGGTTGCCCGCAAAATGACGGTGCGCATCCCCTGTCACGTTGACGACATTACCCGGACAGTGCTGTTCGATAAACTGTAGCAGCCGCTTGCGGCTGTACATGTAGCCGGACCATTGATCCATGCTGTAAACCAGTTCGGCATGACCGGACTTGCGGTGCGCCAGATTCATCATCATGACCTGATGGGCCAGCAGGTTCCATTTCGTATCCGAACGCCCCAGCCCGTCAAACAGCCATCGTTCCTGCTCCGCTCCCATCATCGTGCGGTCTGGCGACCATACATCCGCGCCCTGTGCCGCGGTCTGGTCGCCGTATACCTGATCACTACGATACTGGCGGGTATCCAGCACGAATGTGTTCATCAGATCCCCATAACGCAGGTTGCGATAAACCTGCATATGGCTGCCATCAGGCAGGGACGTCAGGCGCAGCGGCATATGTTCGTAATAAGCCTGCATCGCAACTTCACGGCGCAGGCGGAATATGTCCGGTGGCGTGCCATCCTGATCGCTGTCACCAGCCCAGTTATTGTCCACTTCGTGGTCATCCAGGGTGACAATCCATGGCACAGCCGCGTGGGCAGCCTGCAGGTCCTGATCCGTCTTGTACTGCGCATAACGGCGCCGGTATTCATCCAGCGAATAACATTCAGGCCCGATATGTCGGCGCAATGCCCTGAACGGCCTGCCATTCAGCTTGTGCATGCCGTCTTTCCGGTCGCCACCTTCATATATGTAATCACCATAATGAAAGACGAAATCAATCGGTTCATTCGCAATATTGCGCCACGCGGTATAATAACCTTCCTCATAATGCTGGCAACCTGCCGCAGCAAACCTTACACGTGCAGGTGATGCGCCAGGCAATGGAAACGTATGGCCGCGTCCAACCATGCTGTCATGCCCGGCGATATGGAAGCGGTACCAGTACGGACGATCCGGTTTCAGGCCCGTGACCTCCACATGGACGGAATGCGCCAGTTCAGGGTGGGCCAATGCCTGCCCCTTGCGCACAATGTGCGACAGATGCTCATCTTCCGCTATTTCCCAGTTTACCAGCATGGGACGATTATGGGTCATGCCTGCATCAAGCGACAGGGGCCTGGGAGCCAGTCGGGTCCAGATTACGAAACCATCCGGTGACGGATCGCCTGATGCCACGCCCAGTTGAAAAGGAGAGGTATCAAATCTGGGCTTTTCATCCAGATTACGCGGGTTTGCGGCATGCAGGGCCCTGATGCGACCGGACAGCAACAGCCCGGCACCAAGTCCTGCCAGCACATGCCTGCGCTTGAGAAATACCATAATGAAAAAAATCCTTCTTCACGTGGGACGGAACCATACCGCCATAAAAGACAGACGGGGCCCTGCCTTTCCTCATTCTTCCCGACGTGTTTTCATAAAAATGTCATACTGGCGCAATTGTCAGTCCATCTGCGCCATTGACCAGCCGAACGGGAAACAGATGCACCAGCATCTGCAAAAAACTGTCGCCGCGGGCAATGTAGTAGACACCGCTCAACCGCCTGTCAGCCACAAGCGGGGCAGCCAGCGTGATCTTTCGTGGCATATAGCGGTTGATTTCGGCTATCACTTCCCACAACGGACGATTGCGGAACACCAGTCGCCCTTCCTGCCACGAGAGCAGGGCGTCAAGATCCGGATAATCGTCATGCAACTGGCCATCTTTAAAAAAGCGTAGCCGTTGGCCGGGCTGCAGCCACCTGCCCTGATGGGTACTGGCTCCATCACGCACCAGCACCCTGTCCCGCACTGCCGTTACATGAACGCAGTCGGAATCAATCCGGATATCAGCCGATGCATGAAGTCGCAGCCGCAGGTTGATACTGCCCGCAAACAGCCATACCGGCGGAATGGAGCCTGCGGTCGACAGGACCACCTGACCTTTTTCCAGGCGACAGCATTGGCTATCAGGCAGAAAAACAAGGCGGGTATCGGTATCCAGCAGGCAGCGCGCCTGCCCGCCCAGGGTAATGGTCGCAAGTTCCCCCAGCCCGGTCTGCTGCACCCGCGCCGCCTGCGCGCGCCGTCCCAACGGGGAAAACATCAACCCGCCCGCCCCCAGACTGGCCAGCATGTGCCGTCGGCTTAACCCGGCAGCTTGTTTCCTTGCTGCAGGTAGGGCAGGAATCAAGGCAGGCGGCACACCGCCCCCCAATTCCCATAACCCTGTCAGATGCTGGAATTCGGCCGCATGGTCCGGATCCATGGAAAGCCAGGATCGAAACGCCTGTTTTTCAGGTTCTGTGCAGTCTTCGGCATGCAGGCGTGCAATCCAGCATGCCGCGTCATGACGGATGGTGGAACGGTGTGTGGAATCCTTCACTGCTCCATCCATGCCGAAAGAAAGGTCAGCGCCTTGACAATATGTTTTTCCACGCTGCTTTCACTTATGTCCAGCAGGCCTGCAATATCGCGGTATTTCATTTTTCTTACGCGGTGAAATAAAAAGACCTGACGGGTCCGTTCCGGAAGCTGCAGGCAACCCGCATGAAAATGCGCCAGTTTCTGGCGGCTTTCATAGGCGTCCTCCTGCGAAGGCGTGGCATCACGCACATCAACCAGCATGTCATCCCAACTGACAGCCGCCGTGCAGATGGTCTGTTCACGCTTGCGCGCGTTATGGGACAGGTTGACTGCACTGCGGGTAATATAGGCTTCGGGATGTTCGATGCTTCCTTCCGGCCGTTCCAGATAATTCATGAAGGCACTTTGCAGATGGTCCTCCGCATCATGTCTGTGCGTCAGCATACGTACGCGGCGGTACAGGCGTAACCAATCCTGCCGACGTGGTAACCAGTTTTCCGTCAACAGCTTCCTCACCCCGTTTTTGGTCATCGAAAAAGACCGTTGCTGTGTAAAATATTCTATCAGGAAAAATATGTGACAGTTTCATGAAGATTGCATTGTGGTAATGGGAAAAACGATATTCCGCCTGTCCAACTGTCATGACTACCTTTAATGCCTGCGGACAGGAAACCTGACATATGAAGGACGGCCATCAACATGATCCACGTCTTTTTTCAGTACCAGACACGGTCATGACATCTATACTGCGCCTGTACTCCTGAAATGTTCCGGCTGCCTTTCCCTGTGATTCATTCAGACGAGCCTGCAATGCGACATCCCTTTCCGTTCCCTTCCCCCATCGCAGGAATATGCAACACGGGAAGCCGTGGCAATTCCACGCGGGGTGGACACCATTTCCTGCATAAATGCATGGATCATGTAAAATTGTTCTGCGTCATCCTGTCTCTTTTACCGGGTACAGGCATGGCGGCTGAACCCCTTTCAGCGAATGGTGATGAAACCGGGTATTTTACACCGGCCACGCAACCGGATGCGACGGCATACCTGCCACCACCACCCCAACCGGGCACGGCCCGACAGATGCTGGATGACACGGCATTCACTTCAACCCGCATGCTCAGGGGCAGTCCACGCTGGATGTTGGCCACGTCCGATGCCGATCTGCATGAAGATGCGCTGTTACGCGCCTTTTCCTGTGCGGCGGGATTTACGATCAATAGTGCCGACATGCCACATCTGACCGCCCTGATACACAGGATGGATGTATCTGAAACAACCGACATGCGTAACAGCAAATCCTACTGGCATCGTGCGCGTCCATTTGTTGGAAACGGGCAGCCCATCTGCACGGAAAATGACCGGGCGCACCTTGCGACATCCGGTGCCTATCCATCGGGGCACACCATGCTGGGCTGGAGTACAGCACTTGTTCTGGCAGAACTGTTACCCCAGCAGGCAACACGGATATTGCAGCGGGGCCGCGTCTTTGGTGAAAGCCGCATCATATGCGGCGTGCATTGGGAAAGTGACGTGCAGGCAGGCTATATGCTCGGCGCCGCGGAAGTCGCCGCCATGCACGGCAGCCCGGATTTTCGTGCGGACATGGAACTGGCCCGTATGGAACTGGCGGCCCATCAGCATGATATGGCCAGGCCACGCAAGCAGACCTGTACTGTGGAGCAGGACGCTGCCCGCCATTCACCTTTATAAAGGCCATTTCCACCATGCATTAACCTATGGACATGGTGCCTGACTTTTTCTTGCCCGTGAATTTCAATTCCTGCAATACACATGCATGACCGTGTTCCTTCATCATGTCCGTCGACTTCTTGCGTCCCCTGCCGGGGGCGCCACCATTCTGCTACTGGCATCGATGCTGGGACTTGCCATGGCAAATTCCCCATGGAGAACAGATTACACCATATTGATAACATGGCCGATGCAGTTTTCCCCGCTGGGAGATCATGGGCCGCGCAATAGTGCTGAATGGGTCTCGAACGGCCTGATGACCCTGTTTTTTGTGACAGTGATCCTGGAAATCAGGAAGGGGGTCATATCAGGGCATCTTTCCTCCCCCCGCCAGATCGCACTTCCCCTGATCGGTGCGGTGGGCGGGATGATGGTACCCGCGCTGACCTATCTTCTGGTCACCCATGGCCATGCCGATATTTCACGTGGCTGGGCCATTCCCGTGGCGACAGATGCCGCATTTACCCTGCCGATCATCATGGCGCTTGGTCAACGCGTTTCAGCTGGTGCCAGGGCATGGCTGATGACGCTGGCCATTTTCGATGATGTACTGGGAATTATCGTCATTGCCCTGTTTTACGGGACCGCCCTTTACCCGGATGCCCTGGTCGCCGCGTTCATCATTGCCGCCGCGCTAGCCTGCATGAACAGGGGAGGTATAGGAACTGTCTGGCCCTATGCCGCCGGTTGCGTATTCCTGTGGATCATATTGCTGAATTCAGGGCTGCACCCCACACTGGCCGGGGTCGTGACCGGATTGTGCCTGCCTGCAACATCAGCGGGCAGGGATATCAAACGGTCCACGCCCCTGGAAACCACGCTCAGCGTTCTGGGACCTGTCGTAACATGGGGGATTTTACCGCTGTTCGGTTTCATGAATGCAGGGATTTCCCTTGCGGGCCTGAATGCCGGCATGCTGCTTGAACCCCTTCCGCTTGGCATTATGCTCGGGCTGCTCATCGGCAAGCCGATCGGGGTTTTCGGGACGACAATGCTGGTTGCACGCCTGAAAATCGCGACACTCCCGTCACGAACATCCATGAAAACACTGTTCGGGCTTTCATTGCTCTGTGGCATTGGCTTTACGATAAGTATATTTATTGCAGGTCTTGCATTCCCCGTATCGGATACTGTCGCCCTGGCCAAGATGGGGATATTCGTGGGGTCAGTTATCGCAGCCATCGCCGGGTGGCTCTGGTTGCGTTTCCTGCCTGTATCCGTCCGTCCGGCCTTATGCCATCCTGGAGGTAAACTGTAATGGTCTACAGCACGGACCCTGCATCTTTCAAACAGGGTGCAGCTTTATCATAAGCACATCATGCAATATTATTTTTCATAAACCAGGTCATGCCATCAATGCTGCGATATGTTGCCATGACCATCGATGTGGTTTTCACCCGTTACGGTCATATCGCCACCTGCCTGCATGCCGCCGCCCCCTCCACCGGCATTACCCCCTGCCCCTTCTTTCTTGCCTTCTTCCTTCCCCCGGTTCCCTGATGCCTGCGCGCGGGCCGGTCCCTGCATCGGGAGGGAAAGGTCGGAAGGAATGGGCTCCAGATCAAGCGCCTTACGGATAAAATCCCGCAGGGAGACAACCAGATCATGCGTATGCACGCGCTGCCCGGTCACCAGTTCGCGGGCCGCGTGGTCAGCCAGCCGGACGTGCTCCTCCGTTCCCAGCAGGATGATATCCGACAACGCGGCCTCCACAGCGTCGCGAATACGCCGGGCACGGTCAGATCCTGCCGTATCCGTTCCTTCATCCGGACGGACGGATGCCTGCATATCGCCATTTTCCATAACACGCAGTTCCCGCCTGTGCCGTGGGTCCACAGCCAGATCACCGGTAAAGGACCCGCCCAACGTGCGATAGGCGGCGATCAGGGTGCGCAGGCGCTCGTTGATCTGCCGGTTCATCCGTTCGCGCCGTTGCTGGACAACAACCATGACAAGCAGCCGGATCCCCACCCCAATCAACGTAATCAGGGACAGTCCAATCGCTGTGGCCAGAAGGCTGTGCCACGAACTGAAATCGAGATTATGCATGACTGGCTCCTCGCGGGGGGCATGCACAGCGCGGTCGGGTCATTCAATCCGGACGGTCTGGCATGGCATATGTACTGCCAACTGACACAACCCGTTTTTCTGATCCGGTTCAAGACTGCACTGCCAACCGGTCCATATGGCCATAACAATCATGTAAAAAACAGAACATGCCACCCGTGGATGCCCGGGTGGCGTGCTTCATGTCATCGGCTGGGTAATAGCATTATACGGCGGCAGGCATGATCGCCCCGCTCCCCGGGATGAACCAGGCGTGATTGCCATCCCGGCGGGGACCGATGATGTTCAGCGCAACGCGCCGTTCCCCATCATTGCGCCCGACAAAGCGCAATAGCGTGCCCGCCCCATATCCATGCCGACGATGGCGCGCAGGCCGATGAACAACACACCATTACTACAGTTGTCTGGCCGGGCCTGCCGCCATGGCATGAAGCCTGCGGACATGCGCAGCGCCCGATGAAATGGCCACCAATAAACCAGCCCCTAATAAAAAAAGGCCCGGCAACATGCCGGGCCTTTCTGGGTAGTCAACGGATCAGTTGGAGCCGTTGTTCTGGTTCCAGCCACCGTTGTGGTCACCACCGCGACTGCCGCCGTGCTCACCCCAGCCACCATTCTGGCTGTCGCCGCCACGGTTGCCCTGACCACCGAAGCCACCGTTCCGGTCGCCGCGACCTTCGCCGCCGCGTTCGCCACGATCGCCGCCCGGACCACCGTTCTGCTCGCCACCGCCCTGGTGATCGCCACCCTGGCCGCCACGGTTGCCTTCGCCCCCGCCATGGCGACCACCGTGATGACCGTGACCACCACGACCACCATGTTCGCCCTGTTCACTGCCCTGGTTCCAGTCACTGGACTGGGCATGGGCCGCCAGCGGGAGGGAGGCGCCAAGTGCCAGTGCGAAAAGAATTGAACGCTTCATAATATGATATCCTTTAATTCGACCCTTTATACATTGTGTTATGTCATTGAAAATGTAAGGCCGAATGATGTAACAAAAAGCATCAGGAATATCCTGCCTGAAAATCATCAAGATTTATCAACAAAGACTATTCCGGTAAATGTTCCAGATATCGACATAATATTCTGGAACGGGAGTGACAGGCGTTCGGAAACTCACGGATCATGCCACGAATTCATGAAAGAATTTTACCTATACATTCCTGATCATGGGAAATATTTCCTGACCGGCTTCAGACCTGCCCGATCGCCCGGGCAACATCGTCCAGCAGGGCTGCGATCTTTTCCTCGGCGTCTTTATCAAGGCCGCCGTTGCGTAGCCTCAGGCGGAGTGCCGTGCGCAGGTTTTCCATGCCGCGCATGACCGGCATCGGAACATCCTTGCGACCTCCCTTGCCCTCTGCCGCACGTGTTGCGGCACGGGACAGGATTTCATCGAGGGCCGCACGGCTGGCGGCCAGGAAGGCCTCGCCTTCCGGCGTGATGTGATAGTTCTTGCGACCGTCAGCTTCGACAATCCGGGCATAACCCGCTTCATCCAGCCAGGTCAGCGTGGGGTAGATCACGCCGGGGCTGGGGGCGTAGCTACCGCCGAACTTTTCCTCGATCATGCGGATCAGTTCGTAGCCGTAGGTCGGTTTTTGAGCGATCAGCGAGAGGACCAGAAGCCGCATCTCACCATAATCGAACAGCCGGTGACGCCCGCCCCGGCGGCCACCGCCGTGGTGTCCACCGCGACCGTGATGGCGGCGGGGTTCCCCGGAACCTGCCATGCCTTCGGGGGAGAAAGTCTGGCGGTTACGACCGCCTGCGTGTCTGTTTCTGTGTTTCATGATTACCGATATAATTTCCGATATATCGTAAGTAAAGATATATCTAGATATGTTTTTAAAATATCTTTCCAACTGACCGCAGACGGAACAGCCATGCCTGAACCAGATCAACACGCAGCTCCCGCCGCATACAGGTACCAGCCGGTATGTGCCCTGCGTCCCCGACGCCGTGAAAACAGGCAGGCCGCAATTGCCGTCAATAATCACGTCCCGTTTTTTTCAATGAATCACAGGACAGCAGTTATCGGCGCAATCCATGGCCCGAAACCTCCCGGCCGATATCCGCGGGCATTTTTCCAAAGCCCAGCGTACCCACCAGCACGAAGACCGCCGTTATGAAGAACGCAATATGAAGTTCCTTCAGGCTGACCGTCGCATGGCCATACACCCTTTCCAGAACCGTCAGGCAGAATGCTGTAATGGCCACCCCCGCGGTTGAACCGGTCTGTCCCAGAATGGACATGACGCTGGCGGCCCTGCTGCGTTCATCCTGCCCCACATCAGCAAATGCAATGGTCGACAGGCTCGTCAACTGCAGGGAACGGGTCATGCCCGCAAAGGCCAGCGACAGGCCAAGCACGATGGCGGGCGTATCCGGTGTCAGGAATACAAAAGGCAACAGGGAAGCACACACCAGAAATCCGTTGAAGAACAGTACGTTCCGAAAACCAGCCCACCGGACGATGGCCGATGTAGCCGGCTTGATGCCCAGATTGGCGCAGAAATAGGCCAGCAGCCATGTGCCCGCACGCGCGGGCGAAAAACCGAAGCCAAGCTGGAAGAACAGCGGCAACAGGAACGGTGCTGACGAAAATACGGCCCGGAATATCAGTCCCGGATAAAGCGAGGCATAACGCAGGCTGGCCCGCTTCAGCGGCGCGAGCGAGAGAATGGGCGTGGGATGCCGCCGCAGGTGACGGATCGCGGCAACCCCCGTCACGGCCCCGATCCCCATCAGACCAAGGGCTACAAACCGCGCCGTTCCCGTTTCCGCCGATCGCTGAAGCCCGGACAGGAGGCATGTCAGACTGAGGGCACTCAGCCCGAATCCCCTGACATCCAGCCGGGGCGCCCCTTCCGGCGGTTCCGCCGGCACAACGCGCAGCACGCAGAATACAGCAATCAGCCCCACCGGCAGATTAAGCCAGAAGTTCCACCGCCACCCCACGGTCTGGGTCAGGTAACCGCCCAGGACAGGCCCGATAATAGGCGCGCTGAGTGCTGGCCAGACCGTAACCGACTGCGCTTTCAGCAGGTCACTTTTGGGCGTGTGGCGCAGGATGATGGACATGCCGACCGGCATCATGACGGCCCCCGCCAGCCCCTGCCCGATGCGCGCGCAGACAAACGCGCCCAGTCCTTGCGCGATGCCACACAGGAAGGACGAGAAAGTGAAAAGCAGCATGGCCACCCACATCACGCGCTTTTCGCCGTATTTCATGGCCAGCCAGGCGGATACAGGCGAAATGGCGGCAGATGCCAGCATGTAGGCCGTAACCCCCAGCGAAAGGTCCAGCGTCCTGACGCCAAAGGATCTGGCCATGGCCGGAAGCGAGGTATTGATGATGGCCCCATCCAGGTTCTGCATGAACGTGGCCATGGCCATGATAAAGGCAAGGAGCGGCGAATAACGCGCGATCGTGGCACCGGGGGCCGCCTGTTGCGTGTGGTGATTCCGTGGGGATGAATTGGACATGCAGGGCTGATTTTCCAGTGAATGACGTTGTCGGTCATAATGTCTGCTGGCCAGCATATGTATGTGGCGCTTCATGTCCCACGATCATATCCCGGCACGTGGCGGCAAATGCAACAGCACGTATTTGCCAGTAGGCTACACCGGGGCTGCCGGGCGCATGCCCGCATGGTTTTTTGTCAATCCTGACATAAATGCCGGTCGCCCGTTCTCTTTGCTACGCAGTACAGCGGGAGCGGGTATACTCCCTGTCGGCGAACGGACTGGCATGGATTGGCGCGGAGTACGGGATTGGCAGCAGGGCATTGTGGCAATGATCGCCCGGACAGGCACGGAAATGATGATGTTCCGGCGCAGAAGGCGCATCATTCCGTCCTTGTCGTGGAAGATGACATGGATATCCGCAGCCTGCTGACACGTTTCCTGTCACACAGGGGCTACCATGTTGCATCCGCCATGACGGCGGCCGAAGTGCTGGCCATCATTGCATTGCGACCACCCGATATTGTCCTGCTTGACCTCATGCTGCCGCGCGAAAGCGGTCATGACATCTGCCGCATGATCCGTGACAGAAGCGCTGCCCCGATCATCATGGTCACGGCCCTTGCCGATGTCCGCGAACGGATCGCGGGCCTTGACCTGGGGGCGGATGATTACATCAGCAAGCCTTTTGACCTGGAGGAACTCGCCGCCCGCATGCGGGCGGTCCTCCGGCGTCCCCCCCTTGCCGCCGGTCATGCGGCACGGGAAGCCGGGCAGGGCTACAGATTTGGAAACTGGATCTTCACGCCGGAAAAACGTGCCCTTTACAGCACGGAAGGCGTGCGCATGACGCTGACTGGCGCCGAAACCGACCTTCTTCTGCTGCTGTGGAACCATGCCGGGAAGTTACTGGGCCGCGAGCGCATCATTGAACTGCTCTACAATTCACCGGGCGCTGTCGAGGAACGCACCATCGACCTGCTTGTCAGCCGCCTGCGCCGCAAGCTGGCCCATGGCGGGCGCCAGCTTGAAATGCTCCGGACCGTTCGCGGCGACGGCTATATATTCGACCCGGGCATGACAGGCCCCGATGGGGAAGCGCCACAACGATGACGGACCGCTTTTCCCTGCTTCCCCGCACGGTTTACGGGCAGATGGTCGCGATCGTGATCTCCAGCATGCTGGTCACCATTTTTGTCGTCGCCTTCCTGGTCGTCGCATTGCGCCCGACCGTGCCGCCGCTGCCTGAAGGGCCATGGCCAAACGCGCTGGCCATCGAGACGGCGATTGACGCCCTGCGCGCCAGCCCGACCGCCACGCGTGATGCCGTCGCGCGCGGCATGTCCGCGCCGGATATGCAGATCCAGACGACAGGCCCCTTCCCCTGCGCGCAAATCCCGACCGAGCATTTTTCGGTCCTCCTGCGGCGTATCCTCAAGGCACAGCCGGACAACCGGGACGCCATCATTACGGAATCAACCTGCGACGCCGATTCAAGCGGCATGACCTCAACCCATATCGACATGCCACGCGAAGGGATATTCATTACCGCCCATAACGGAATCAATCACCACCTGCCACAGCTCATGCGCACGACGCTGCCGCTGATCGTGTCGTTCCTGTCGCTGCTGGTGATAATGGGTACCATGTCATTGTGGAGCCTGTGGCGCATCAACCGCCCGCTGAAGGTACTGGCGAACAAGGCGGACACCTTTGGCCATGACATCACACCCGAACCCCTGACCGAACAGGGACCGCTGGAACTGCGCCGTGTCGCGCGCGCCTTCAACCGCATGCAGGCCCGGATTGCGGCAGCCACCGAAGAGCGCACCCGCATGCTTATGGCAATCGGCCACGACCTGCGCACGCCGCTGACCCGGCTGTCCATGCGGATTGAAATGGGGGGGGCCGACGCCTCCCCTTCGGCCCTGCGCAACGACCTGTGGCTCATGAACCGCATGCTGAACGGGGCGCTGTCGTTCCTGAAGGGTCAGGGGGACACGGAACCGGCCGAACGGGTTGATATCGGCGCGCTGGTGGAAAGCGTATGCGCGGAATTCGAGGCCATTGGCCGGAATGTGACCTATCAGGGCGATCTGGGCCTGACCTGCCTGTGCCAGCCGGTGGCCGTGGCCCGCATGGTCAATAACCTGATCGATAATGCCTGCAAATTTGGCAGCCATGTGCGGGTTGACACAAGACGGCACGATAATGAGGCCATTATCGAAGTCGCGGATAACGGTCCCGGCATCCCGTCGGAAATGCACGATATCGTGCTGCTGCCCTTCGCACGCCTGGACCCGGCCCGCAGTACGGATGGCGGGCTGGGACTGGGGCTGTCAATCATCCACGATATCGTACAGCGCCATCGGGGCACGCTGACCTTTCACCACAACCAGCCATCTGGCCTGCGTGTACGCATCGCCCTGCCCCTTGATCCGCATGGAACAAGAGGCAGGCACCCTGAAACCCATGCCGTCCATTAAGTGACCTGACCGCAAAGATGGATCCTGAAGAATGCACCGCATCCGCAGTCTCCCCAGAACAGGGAAAACCTTCATGAACCGCCGGAACCTGCTGAAAATTCTGGGGGCCGGGCTCATCATGCCTGCCGGCGCCGTGGCGGCCACCCGCAGGAAGGGCGTGATGCTGATGAATCGTATCGGGCCATCAGCATCACAGCTTTACATTGCCAATGCGGACGGGCGTGATGAACGGCCTTTCCTGTCGGGGAACGGCCTTGATTATCATGCATCCTTTTCCCCGGATGGGCAGTCCATCCTCTTTACATCGGAACGGAACGGGCTGGGACAGGCGGACATATTCCGCGCCCGTCCGGACGGAACCGATGTCACACCCCTGATCAGCCATCCATCTGTGGACGACGCCGCCGTCCTGTCGCCCGATGGGGCGCGTCTGGCCTTTGTTTCCACGCGCAATGGCTACCGTGCCAATATCTGGGTCATGGACCTGCGGACAGGAAAGCTGCGCAACCTGACCGGGTCGGCCCGCGTGCAGGGCGATAAGGCGGGACCGGACTGTTTCTTCCGCCCCGCATGGTCGCCCGATGGCAGGTGGCTGGCCTTTTCCTCCGACCGCAATACCCCGTGGCGCGGGCATGACAATGGCCGGGGCTGGGAACATACGCAGGAACTCAGCATCTACATCATCGGTGCGGATGGCCGGGGTTTCCGCCGCATCGCCGCCCGTCCCGACTACTGCCTTGGCTCCCCCAAATGGTCACCGGACGGCCGACGGGTGGTATTTTATGAAATGCTGACCGAAAGCACATGGGGGGCCAGACGGCCCGAAGGGGTCGCGTCCGTCGTCTCCCAGATCGTATCCGTCGATGTCGCCAGCGGGGAGCGTATCCAGCATACCTCCGGCCCGGGACTGAAGGTTTTTCCCCAGTTCGTGACGGCACGGATCATCGGTTATCACCGCAAGGGTGGCCCGGATGAGGGGTTGGCCTATACCACCGATATCGCCGCCATTCACAGGGTCCTGCGTTCCCCCGCATGGTCCCCCGATGGACGGCAGGTCGTGTACGAAAAAGCCAGCTTCAGGCCCTTTGCCCAGAACCAGCCCCTGTATAGCTGGGATCCGGAGCGGGATTACCGGCATACGGATGTCTTTCCCGGCCTGTCACGTGATGGCAAGCTGGTACTGACGGAAAAGGCGCTCAATTCCTCCATCGCGATCATGAACCCGGACGGATCGGACCGGCAGCGGATCTTCGACGTGTCCAGGACGCATCTCAACCAGATGCAGGTGGCGCATGGTATGGCCGGTGCGTTTGCCCCCGCCTGGTCACCGGATGGGCAATGGATCGCCTTTGGCCTGGGCCAGTGGTTCCAGGCGCGCCGCACGGGCAGGGCTGTGGTCATGCGCATGCGCCACGACGGCAGCGCGGTCGAACCCCTGACCGATGGCACCGTGCATTCCGGTTTCCCCAGCTATTCCGCCGATGGCCAGCAGGTCGTGTATCGGGTGTGGGGCGAAAACAACATGGGACTGCGCATACTGGACCTGCCGACCCGGCAGACACGCGTGCTGACGACTGCATATGACAACCTGCCCGGCTGGTCGCCCGATGGCGGCCGGATCGTGTTCACACGTCGGGTAGACGACGAAAATTATGATATTTTCACCATCCGGCCCAATGGAACCGGGCTGAAGCGGCTGACCACCAGCGGCGCCAATGACGGCCATGCCGTATGGACCGCCGACGGGCGGATCATGTGGTCAAGTGGCATATATGGCTTCCGTGATGAAGCGGCCCTGTATGACAATACGTTCCAGCCTTACGGGCAGATCTTCATCATGAATGCCGATGGCAGTCACAAACGTATCCTGACGGACAGTCTGTGGGAAGATTCCATGCCACTTTATGTCCCGGCATAGCGCCCCCGGATCCCGCCAGATGCCACAACGATCCTGCGACGCATGCTTCATTTCGGCCCGGACCTGCCGGGTAGCGCCGACAAGCAACAGACCGCAATCCGTTACCCCGGATACACAGGCGGCATTCATGGACTTACTGCATGGGGGCCGCCTGTTCCGTTCCGTGCTGGTCCCCCGTTACCGGTTCCGGTCCTGTCGATGACTGGCCTGATGGGTATTGTTCATGTTTTTTATGGGTTTTCATATGCCGATGTTCCGGCATTCCCGTTTCCGACCCACTCTGGTCATGCGCAGGCGGGGTCGTGGTGACCGGTTTTCCGGGAGAGGAACGCGGCGTTGCAAACTGGGCATGTGCCATCAGGGGAAAACTGCAGGCCATTACAGCCAGACACAACCATCTTGTATTCGCAGAACAGGACATGAGAACCTCCCGATGACGGAGAACAGACTCCATTACCCGTCACACATTGCTTCGGCCGGAAGTCAACGGATACATGGGGAAAGGAGTTCCTTTACGGACACATCCATCAATGTCGTTGCTGGCCCATGCGGCCTGCACCCGGTTGCGGTCATCACGGCAATGGACATGGTGATACCTGCAGGCGACAGGATGCGCCGTATATCCGGCAGTCCTGCGTCCCTCCCCGCGGCATGGGCCTGTCTTGGCCGCCGGGGTGATGCCACCGCATGGGGATCGTGATGCAAACAGGCCGCCGGGACAGGCGACGGCCGTGATATCTGAAATATGAGGCCTGTTCGACAGCAACACCGTTGCATGCTGTCATGGCGCTGCAGTGTTTCCTGCCCCCGACTGCCTTGACTGGAGAAAACACGCATGACCGGTATATCAAGACGCAACTTCGTGACGGTCGGGGCGGCTTTCGCAGGTGTGGCCTCCGCCATGGGAGCCGGTGTTCAGGCCGTCCATGCCGCAGGGGGCGGAAATGGATTCATGGCGGCATCCGCAGGCGGGCCGGACGGTCCTGACGGCCCCGGTCCCAACAGGCACAAAGCGCCAGGCCTGCAGGGAATCTGCGCGCTGTGCGAAGTCACGGGCAGCGGAGAGAAGGTTTACGGCATTGCAGCAGAATATGATGCCGCAATCGATCCTGCCAGCCTGACACACGATACATACACCACGTCCGTCTTTCCCGCCGCCCAGGGTTTTTTCGCGGGAATGCCGCACGAGCCGGACAAGAACGCCACCACTGCGGCACCGAAGCCGCGCCCGGTCGTGGCCATCTACACCAATGACGGACCGGCGATCCGTCCCGACAGGCAGAGTGTCACCGGCAGGTATGTCATCACGGAGTTCCGGCATGACCCGGACCTGAGCGTGCCCACCACCGATAGCGACAGGGTCACGCTGACACAGGACGAGAGCGTCAGAACCACGGGCGGCGTGGTCTATGCCGCCAGCAAGACCGTATGGAGCAACGCGGGCCGACGCGGCAACCGTGTCGTCATCCGTGGGGTCGATGCGTGGGAGCAGCATCACTGGTGGTGGGATGACACGCGTTCGGCCTGGCTTGAATACAGCATCTACCTGCCGAAATCCTTTCTTGCGGAGGGCGGTGAAAACCGGGCCTATCCCCTCGTCCTGGCCGTTACCCATTCCGGCACCAGTCCCGATGGCACCTGCGCCCAGACGCTGACGGAACAGTGCATCGCCAGTATCTGGAGCCTGCCTGAAGAACAGGAGCGGCATGAATGCGTCGTCATTACCCCGCGCTATGAACGCACGACAATGAACGATTACTGGGAACATACATCGGATGTGGAGAATACCTACCGGCTGGTTGAATCCCTGCTCGGCAATACGTGGAATTATGGCAACCCCAATCTGGATGACCGGCGTGACAAAATCCTGAAAATCGACCCCAAAAGGGTTTATTGCACCGGCTGGTCTATGGGGGCCATGACGTCGCTGTGGCTTATGGCGAAACATCCACAGACCTTTGCGGCGGGCCTGATCATCGCGGGGCAGCAGCGGCCCGGTGACCTTGTTCCCCTTGCCAGCCAGAAAGTCCTGATCATTACCGGGTCGGAGGATGACAAGGCCACGCCCTGGAATGAAAAGTGCATACCAGTATGGGAACAGGCAGGCGGCCGGGTCGTCCGGCCAGCGGAACGCCTCGATCCCGCCCTGATCTTCCCGCTCGACAGCCAGCAGAAGCTGACCGATCAGGTCAACAGCTATCTTGCCCACGACGCCAATATCACCTTCCTGACCTTTGAAGGTGTCGATCACATGGGATCCGCGCGGAAATTCTTTTATATCAAGGTGGCAAGGGACTGGCTGTTCAGGCAGGTAAAAGCATGAAAATATATGCTGGCGGCATCGCGAACTCAAAAAACGGTCATCCGGATCCCATATCCATGCAACGACGATATCAGGCCATCCATAGCCCGTTCCGGCCCCGTCTGTAGCGGATTGACAGATATCCTCCCGCCCGGACATTACCGTTTCCCATGGGGGATACTCATGCCTCTTCCGACGCCTGATGCCCGGCATATGCACATACGCGCCAGGCATTTCTGCCGCCGGGAAGGAAGGGGCGATGGCAATAACGCGCCAGACCGGTATGATCCCTGCGGCCAAGGATACGCGCATGGCCTGCCGCACCCTGGAACGTGGTCCAGTGGCGATAATCACCTGCCTCGTTCATGCATCGACAACAATACGGCAGCCATCCATGCGCCACCGGCATTCTGAAAGGGGAGACCTCAATACCATGCGGACAAAAATGATACGGTGGACCGTGTAGATGGCATCACTGCCCAACCCGCCTGCCGCGCAGGCAAATGAAACACCACAGTGGCGCCCGCTATTGCATTATACGCCCCGGCGCAACTGGATGAATGACCCCAATGGCCCGTTTTTCTACAAGGGGGTCTATCATCTTTTCTACCAGTACAACCCGGAAGCCCCGGAATGGGGCAACATGTCATGGGGACATGCGACCAGTACGGATATGCTGCACTGGCATGAACACGACGTGGCCCTGCCGTTCAGTGAAACAAAAGACATCTTTTCCGGAACGGTCGTGGTGGACAAGCACAATACGTCAGGACTGGGCACGACTGACAACCCGCCACTGGTGGCATTGTACACCAGCGTTTTCAAGCAGAACGCATCCAGTGCACCAGACGTGCAGGCCCAGTCCCTTGCCTACAGCAATGATGAAGGCCGGACATGGAAATCCTACCACAAGGATCCCGTGCTGACGCTGTCTCCCCCTTCTCCCCATTTCCGCGATCCCGGCGTGTTCTGGTACGAACCCGGAGGCTACTGGATCATGGCAACGGTCGTTGCGAATGCACCGAAGGTAAAGCTGTATAAATCAACCAACCTGACAAACTGGACATTGCTTAGTGATTTCGGGCCTGTGGGTCTGGTCCAGCCGGGAATCCAGTGGGAAATGCCATCGCTGTTTCCCTTGCCGCTGGATGGAAATCCCACGCAGATGAAATGGGTCCTGATGCTGGGGGTCAATCCATGGGGCGTCTCGGGCGGGTCGGGAAGCATCTATTACGTCGGTTCCTTTGATGGCACGACATTCCGGCCAGAGGGACTGCCGCCCGAGGGGTCGGGACCTGCCGCCTATGACTGGGTAGATCACGGGGCGGACCATTACGCCGCCATCGTATTTGCGGGCCTGCCTGCAGCCAGACCGGTTACCATCGGGTGGATGAGTAACTGGGACTATGCATCCCAGGTTCCGACAGCACCATGGAAAGGCCAGATGACACTGCCCATGACCATGGCCCTTCGGACAATTGATGGCCGACCGCAGCTTTGCCTGACCCCCGACGGGCATTACACCGCACTGGTCGCCGCCCATGCGGCGCTGTCTTTCGACGGTATGCGGCTTTCCTCGGAACGACGCCTGCTGCCCGAACCCGCGCGTGGTCAGGTTATGGACATTGACATCCGCATGCATATGCATGGCGCGGATCGTGCCGGGATATTCGTGCGGGCTACCGTCGATGGTCATGTCGGCACGAAAATTGTCTATGAGCCCGATCCGAAAGTTTTCCAAGCTTGACAATGCCTTGCTGTCCGTCGTGTGAGCATGCGGATCGAGGCGATCAATGTCCATGCGGTTGAGGAAGCAATGGACTTTTCCCAATCTTTGGCGAGCCGCCTGCACCGTCCCAGCCAGGCGAATGTCCGTTCCCACCCAGCGGCGAGGCAAGATCTGAAAGCCCTTCGCCGTATCGGACCGCCTGATGATTTCGACCGTCCATTTTCCCATGGAGGCGAGCGCGGATCGCAATTTGTTGCCAGCATAGCCGCCATCAGCAAAGATGTGGCGCAGCCAGGGAAAGCGCCTGCGTATTGCCGCCAGAACATCAACCGCCCCATCACGGTCCTGGATGTCGGCGGCATGAACGAGGAGAAAGATC
>NZ_CADP01000058.1 GCF_000285295.1 Komagataeibacter europaeus LMG 18890
CCTCGTGCTCCCTGTCTGCAACCTGCACGGCATGCAGCTCCATCTCGCGGAGATTTCACGCACGGTCGCGCAGGGCGCTCACGCCGTCCTCATTGTGGATCAGGCCGCATGGCATACCAGTCAGAAGCTGGATGTTCCCTACAATATCACCATTCTCCCGCTGCCTCCCCGGGCTCCTGAACTGAACCCGGTGGAAAATCTCTGGCAGTTCCTGCGCAATACATGGCTCTCAAACAGGATCTTCAGAACCTATGACGATATCGTTGATATCGCCTGCCATGCCTGGAACCAGCTCGTCAATCAACCATGGCGCATCATGTCAATCGGACTGCGCAATTGGGCTCATGGGTTATAGCAATCAACGGTTGGTATTAGTGGATGGTGCCAGGATAAAGTTATTGTATGCCAGACTATAAATAAATACATAGACAGATCGGGAATCAGTTTTACCTTACTCCGCAACGCGACCAGAGCAATTTTCTGCACTGCCATACAGATATGAGCCACGATCAGCCAGATAAAGCTATCGCACATCAGTAAAATTCTGGAAATCCGCCATATCATTGGCTCAGCCAGAATTTAAAAAACCCAGCCACGACATCACGCCGTGGCCGGGTCGGATCAGGTCGGATCAGGAATTACAGCCCAAGCGTACGCTTCAGGCCCGCACAGTAGGCATCCATGAACCGGCGCGACAGTTCCGCATCCGGCACGAACATGTCGAACACATGGTATGCGCCCGGCACGACCATGACCTCGGTCGGGATGCCTGCGGCCATCAGGCGACGGGCATATTCCAGATCCTCGCACAGGAACAGGTCCATCGACCCCACCCCGATAAAGGTGGGCGGCAGGCCGGACAGGTCCTTCGCCCGCGCGGCGGATGCATAGGCCGACGTGTCATCACCCCCGGCCTTCGCCCCCAGATACGCTTCCCATGCATATTTGTTGGCCGAACGGGTCCAGACATATTCACCAAAATCGGGCGCGGGATCGACCTTGGTCGCCGTGCGGTCATCCAGCATGGGATAGATCAGCAACTGGTAGGCCAGCCTGTATTCCTTGCGGTCGCGCGCCATCAGCGCCAGTGCCGCACTCAGCCCGCCACCCGCACTTTCGCCCGCGACGGCAACCTTGTCACGGTTGATGCCCAGCCCGGCGGCATTGTCATGCACCCATTTCAGGACGGCGTAGCAGTCCTCGATCGCGCCGGGATATTTCACCTCTGGCGCCAGGCGGTAATCAACGGAGACAATGACAAACCCCATCTTGCTGGCCAGCACCTGGCATTTCGGGTCGTCAACTTCGGGATGCCCCGAAACCAGTCCGCCACCATGGATATAGACAATGGCCGGGGCATTGGGCCGCCGCACGCGGGGGCGATAGATCAGGACACGCACATCCGGCGCACCGGCGGGACCGGGGACATATTCTTCCTGCGTTTCGACATCCGGCAGCGGACGCCCTTCGATCAGCCGCACCGACGTCATGAATATCTCACGCACTTCCGGCAGGGACCGTCCGGACAGGCCATCAAATGACGGCATTTTTTCCAGAATCGGCAGGAATTCGGGATTTACGACATTTTTGGGCATGGTGAAGCAGGTCCTCTTCCATCAGAAGCCGCCCATGGGGACGCCTTCGCTGCCTATAACCGTCACGCACGCAAGCGTGATCAACCATGACCGACATCAAATAATTTTCTCCATGTGTGCATATAAAATATAAAATTATGGGTTTTCCCTATCTGTTATATTTGAAAATCAATTCATTTCATCAATTTATATATTGTATTTATCATTCAAATATAAAATATACTTCGCATGCCGTAATGAAATCACCGCGGGACAGCGCAGGATGCCAGGAAGGTGATGCATCCGGCCCGCCACGCCATCAAACCCCCGGCCCATACCAGCGTTTTCATATGCCTGTATTGCATCGCGACGGCATTCCGACTGCTGCAACAAGAACTGTTGCCCTTTTTATAGGCATAGCTGGGCACGGAAACATAAAAAATCACGATCCCGACCGACAGGGCATATATTTCCGGACCTTGCCAAAAATAAAAGTTCCCATTTTAATTTTTTGCATATAACCTATTCTGATTGTCTGTAGGAAAGGTTTGCGATTGTCGAACATTACGGCACTTGTTCTTGATTCCGCCCTGTTTGTTATTTTCCCGTGGGCGGTATGGAGACTGGCACATAGGGCGATTCCGATTGTTGTCCTGCCGATCCTGCTCGGGATCGTGCTGGCGGTCATGCACGTGCCGGTGCAGCAAATCGGCATTCCATCCGTTTACGGCAACAATATCGGCTGGCTGGCCGTGCTGGTGCTGGCCTTTACCGCCGGGCTGGAAATGTGGCAGCCGCCCGAGGCCAACGGATCCGCCCACACCATTCCCCCACCGCCGCTGGGTCGCCTGCTGGGCGGCGCGCTGGTGGCGCTGGGGGGACCGTTCATCATCGGCTCCTTTCTGGTCTATTATTTTTTCCTGCCCCTGCATGGATGGCATCCGCCGCATGTCGGCCGCCTGATCGGGTCACTGGCCATCGGGCTGTGCATCGCGGTCAGCGCCCTGCCGGTGCTGATTGGCATCGTGCGTGAACTGCCCCCGCTACAACGTTCGATCGGGCAGCTTGCGCTCAAGCTGGCGGTGGTAGATGACGCGGCGCTGTGGATCGGGCTGGTCATCCTGCAGTTTGCAGCCCGCGGGCCTGCGGCGCTGCATGGCTGGACAGGGCTGGAGGGGGTGGCGGTTGCCCTGCTTGTGGCACTGGCCATCATCAGCAACTGGGCGACGCGCAACATGGGCAATCCGCCCCAGATGGTTATCTGGGCGGCGGTGCCGGTCTATCTGGCGGCGGGGTCATGGGCCAGCATGCATCTGGGCCTGCATGAACTGATCGGGGCGTATTTTGCCGGCGCGCTCATGCCGCCGCGCTGGGTCATGCGCCTGCCGGTGGAACAGGTCGGGCGATTTTCCCTGATCTGGCTGGCGCCGATGTTCTTTGGCCATAGCGGGCTGCATATCAATGGCGATGCGCTGACATGGCCCTCGGTCACCGCGTCGCTGTTGCTGGTGGTCATTTCGGTGCTGGCCAAGATGGGATCGGTCTATGCCTTCCCGCCCGCGCCCGGGCTGACACGACGGCAGGCGCTGGGGGTGGGTGCGCTGCTGCAATGCAAGGGGCTGATGGAAATCGTGGCCGCCACCATCCTGCATGCACAGGGCATGCTGTCGGACTTCGCCTTTGCCTCCCTCATGGTGCTGGCGGTGATTTCAACCGCGCTGACCGGGCCGCTGTTCCGGCTGTTCGCCCCGCGCATCCGCGATGGCGCGTGACTGTAATAAAAATACCCGCCTTCTGGACAGTCCCCAAGGAACCGGATCAGGCGGGGTGCGGTTCAGCATGACTGCGCCATAACGCCTCCCCGGGCTTGCGGGCATTCAAGAAACGACCTGAATATTGCCCGCACCATCTGGAAATCGCTGGTTAGTGTCCTGGAATCATACAGATCACCCGGAACAGGAATCATTTCGGACGTTATCGTGTCGCAATACACTGTCCTGACATCGTAATCGTCATCTTCTTCGCCCAAGGCGTCAGCAGGCCATCCAACGAAGGGGCTGCTGATTGCCCGTGGCGGCCCACCCCTTTTCCACGAATATGCCAATACAGGTTCATGCCCTGCTATTCCGGCGTAATGTCATCCAGCCGGTCAAGACGCCACAGCCCGGGAAACATCCGTATCCACGCGATGGTAATGGCCAGCGTGCCGATCCCGCCCAGCGCGACCGAGCCAACCGGCCCGATCAGGCTGGCCACCATCCCGCTTTCGAATTCACCCAGCTGGTTGGATGACCCGATGAACAGCATGTTCACCGCCGAAACCCGTCCGCGCATGCTGTCGGGCGTGCGCAACTGCACCAGCGCGCCACGCACCACCACGCTGACCACATCCGCCGCCCCCAGCACCGCCAGCGCGATGATGGACACCGCCATGGACCGCGACAGGGCAAAGACCACCGTCGCCACGCCAAAGACCGCCACGGCCAGGAACATGCGCGCCCCCGCCCGGCGGTTGAGCGGCCGCCACACCAGCATGACGGAACACACCACCGCCCCGATCGCCGGCGCGGCCCGCAACAGCCCCAGCCCCAGCGGCCCGGCATGCAGGATATCGCTGGCAAAGACCGGCAGCATGGCGGTCGCCCCGCCCAGCAGCACGGCGAACAGGTCCAGCGAGATCGCGCCCAACATGTCGGGCCGGGCACGCATGAAATGCATGACCTCCACAAACGTGGCCAGCGAAAGCGGCACCCGTGGCCGGGGCGTGTAGGCCAGGCGGATACATAACGTACCGACGCACGCACAGGCGAAGCCAACGGCGCAGACAAGGTAGCACACCCCTGCCCCCGCGCCGTACAGCAGCCCCCCGACCGACGGCCCCGTCACCGCCGCCGCCTGGAACAGCGAGGACGAAACCGCCGCGGCACGCGGAAACACATGCACGGGCACGAGCGAGGGCAGAAAGGTCTGCTGGCATGGCATCTCGAACGCGCGGGCGGCGCCAAACACCATGACCATGGCATAGATCATCCACGGCGTGGTCCAGCCGCCCAGCGCGCCGATGGCCATGAGCAGGGCGGACAGCGCCTCGATACACTGGCACGTCACCACGATCATGCGCCGGTCAAGGTGGTCCGCCGCATGCCCCGCCGGCAGCAGCAGCCCCGCCATGGGCAGGAACTGCGCCAGCCCAACCAGCGCCAGCGCCGTCGTGCTGTGGGTCAGGGCATAGATCTGCCACCCCACCGCGACGGCCTGCACGCAGGCGGAAAAGGACGAAGCCGTGCGGGCGGCAAGAAACGCGGGCAGTCCCGGATGACGGTGCAGGGGCACGGCGGGCAGGGACGTTTCGACCCCGGGCGGGGCCGGTGGAACGGGAGCGGAAGACATGATCCCGTCACCCTAACAGCACCACCGCGCAATATCCTACGTCTTCCCCCCTAAAAATTACGTTCACCTGTTTGCAAATCGGCCCCGATACAGGCAAAAGCTGTTCCATGACAGACCCTGTTGAGCATACAGCAGCACCCGGCGCGGTGGGGCACGTACCGACCCGCGACTGGCTTGATATCCGGGCCGGGACGGTGGTGGATGCGCACCCCGTGCGTGAAACGCCACGGCACACCTTCCGGCTGACCATCGATTTCGGTCCCCATATCGGGATCCGGTCATCGGTGGTGCAGGTCAACCACCGCTATGTTCCGGCCCGGCTGATTGGCCGCCAGATCTGCGCGGTGATCAATGTCCCGCCCCGGCAGGTCGGTTCGCTGCGCAGCGAGGTGCTGACGCTGGGCATGCCCGACAGTAATGGAGAGGCCGTCCTGATCCGACCCGATGGCCGTGTCCCCGATGGAGGAAAACTTTTCTGATGGCTACAAGCTACGCAACCGTAACATGGGACCAGCTGCACCGCGATGCCCGCCAACTGGCCAGCACGCTGATGACCCGTGGCCCCTTCAGGGGCATCGTGGCCATCACGCGTGGGGGCATGATCCCCGCCGCGATCATCGCCCGTGAACTGGACTGCCGCCTGATCGACACCATTTCCGTCGTGACCTATGACGAGGAAAAGATGGGCGAACCCTCCGTCGTCAAGAACGCCGATGCCGCGGGCGATGGCGAGGGCTTCCTGATCATCGATGACCTGGTCGATTCCGGGGTCACGGCGCAGCTTGTGCGCAAGATGCTGCCCAAGGCGGTGTTCGCCTGCCTGTATGCCAAGCCCGCCGGCCGCCCGATCACGGATATTTTCGTAGTCGAGGTCCCGCAGGACACATGGGTGCTGTTCCCGTGGGATACGGCGCCGCTGTTCATCCCGCCGCTGGCCAGCAAATCGGTCGAAAAGGCCTGAGTGCGGCTGCTTTCACCCCATCACACGCCTTGTTGTTCGCCGCGCCCGTCCACACTGCTTGCCGCAGGGACGATGGGCGCGGTATTTTTTTGCAAGAATGTGCTTGCCAGAACAGCAGTTGCCACATAGGTTCCCGCTCGTGGTCGCGGGGCGTGGCGCAGCCTGGTAGCGCGCGTGTTTTGGGTACACGAGGCCCCCGGTTCGAGTCCGGGCGCCCCGACCATATCCAGGGAGTACGGATAGTAATGCGAGCCCGGATTTACAGGCAGTCAAAACCCTCCACCCAGTCAGGTCAGGCCGGAACCCATACATGGGTACTGGATTACGGGCAGAACCGCCCCCGCCATATCGATACCCTGATGGGGTGGACCGGCAGCGCCGATACCCCGTCGCAGCTGCGCCTGCAGTTCCCCGATCAGGACAGCGCCGTGGCCTATGCCACGCGGGAGGGAATTGCCTTCGATATCGAAATCCCCACCCCGCGCATCCGCCGCCCCAAGGCATATGCGGATAATTTCCGTTATGACCGGATCCAGAACTGGACGCACTAGACCCGATCTGGCACAAGTGCAGGCCACGCGCCCTTAGCTCAGTTGGATAGAGCAACAGCCTTCTAAGCTGTGGGTCGCTGGTTCGAATCCAGCAGGGCGCGCCAGTTTTCAATGACTTAGCGGCTTTCATTTTTGCATCTTTTGCAGATCTTTTGCAGTGCACTATGGCTCATTGCGGTTTCGCCCTACCCCAGACGGCCCCGCGTTGCAGCGATGGAGACCACCTTGCTGGTCTCCCGCTGCTGATGCTGTTCCCACAACTGCATGCCTGCGATCATGACTTTCGTTTGACTTACAGATAGCGGACAGAACTTCACGGTCATGCTCAAGTCGGGGAACGGCGTCTGGCCGGTTCTGGAATCGAATACCCGGGCATCCATATCGACCTGACAGCCGCTTATGGGCGCGCCGATATCGTGCGTGAGCGGTATGATGCGGGCGGGTTGGTCTTTATATACGTACCGGTACCGGCACAGGCCCCTTCCCTGAAGCTTTTTGAAAAATGCTTCACCAAAACCTTCTTTTGGATTTGCGGACTGTCCGATGGCTGCCTTTGAAGCAGCCCTGCACATGGCCTGCCGCATTTTCTGACATGGTACGCAGTTGCATCCGGCCAGCAACCCGTCAGGCGGGGATGCGTTGCATATTCATGGTTACGGATGCGACCCGGGCAGAATGTGGAAAGTTTCCATTAATAATGGTCCCGACAGATCGTTCCCGTGATCGTTTATTTTTCCATCATGGCGGAATCACATCCATATCGGTCACTTCATTAATGAATACACAAACAATTCAACCATAAAATACTGCCCATGAATGCACTTCTTTATTCAATACAGCGACATGGTATTGATCACATGACAGGAAGACCATGAAAAAAACGATCCTGTGCCTGGGTCTGCTGGCCGTTGCGGGATGTGCCAGCAGGCCCGCCGAAATCAATGCACAATATGTGAACCCGGAACCTTATATGCGGCAGAACTGTGCGCAGCTTGCCCAACTGGATGAAACGGACACGCAGGCCCTTGCCTCGGCAGATACACGGCGCATGGCACGCGCCCGATATATCCAGCCCGGCCAGTTGAAGGGTGAACTGGAAGCCGTCCATACGGCCGAGCGCGGCAAGAACTGCGTGGGGCGCTACAACGCAACGGACTATGACAGCACCGGCGCGGTCTATCCCGACCGGATAATGCCCGACCAACCGGCCCCGGCGGCAACGACCACACCCGCCCGCAACCGTATCCAGAGCGGCATCAATCCGGGCACGGGCACGGGCACGGGCAGCATTACGGCGCATTCCTCCGTCGCGGAGCAGAAACTGTCCAGCCCGACTTATGTCGCGCCGAACACCCGTCCCTCCGGTTATCCAGCGCCGAGCATGCCGGTACCGGCGGCGGGCTATACGACGTCTCCGTCCTATTCCGCCAGCCCGTTCCAGTAATCTGGCCCGATGCCTGTTTTCCAGCTTCACCCAAAACGTCCATGTGGCTGGCGGAATGTCCCACAGGCTGGCCTCAGATCGTGCTGAGTACCCCGCCATCGACACGCACCGACGCCCCGGTGGTGGCGGACGCCTGTGGCGATGACAGGTAGACCACCATGTTCGCCACTTCCTCCACCGTGGCCGCGCGGCGGATGATGGATGTGGGGCGGTGCGTCATGACGAATTCCGCCGCCACTTCTTCCAGCGGCCTGCCGGTCTTTTCCTGTTCGGGCCTGAGCATGTCCGCCAGCCCTTCTGACAGCGTCGGCCCCGGCAGCACCGAATTCACCGTAACCCCGGTGCCAGCCATCCGTTCAGCCAGGCCGCGCGCCACCGAAAGCTGCGCCGTCTTGCTGAAACCATAATGGATCATCTCGACAGGAATGTTCAGCGCGGATTCCGAGGACACGAAGACAACCCGCCCCCAGTTCCGTTCCTTCATGCCCGGCAGGTAGGCACGCGACAGGCGCACGCCGGACATGACGTTGACTTCAAAGAACCGGTTCCAGTCCTCATCCGGCGTGTCGAAAAAATCCTTCGGTTCAAAAATACCCAGGTTGTTGATCAGGATATCGCACGATGGATGGGCCGCCACCAGCGCCGCACACCCCGCCGCCGTGCCCAGATCGCCGGTAAACCCCTCGGCCTTTCCCACGCCAAGGGCGGACAGGTCGCGCACCGCCCTGTCCACGGCAGGCGACCTGCGCCCGTTCACCACCACCCGCGCCCCGCTGGTGACCAGTCCCTTTGCAATGGCCAGCCCGATGCCGCCGGTTGATCCCGTTACGATGGCCGTGCGGCCTGTCAGGTCAATATGCATGGTCCTTAACCTCCTGCGATATCTGAAACCGGGCCGCATCGTACACGACACGGAACCCCGCACAACCGGCCCCGGGGCCGTAATGGGGCATGAACGGACCGACAACGCGTCCCGTGCGGCCGGCTGGGGGCGCGCCGCGTTCAAACCCGCGTGATGACAGCCCGGCGCCACACCCGCCATATCGCCTGCCCCTGCCTTGGATACAGGCGGAAACCATACCCCGGGCGACCCCCTGCCCTGTCGCCTGCATGCATTGACAATATACGACAGGATATAGTCACGATAGGGAGAGCGTTCCCGCGACGGGTCGCGCCAGCCGGGATCATCCCATAGCCTGCCAACCCGTTTCCGCGTTCAGACAACGCAAACCTTCGTCGGTTATGAAAACATGACCCACGAAGCAGCCACAAAGGACATTGACGACATGACCAGTCCGTATCGCACCATCAATCCGGCCACCGGAAAGACGGAAAAGGTCTTTGACCTGCATGACGACAGGACAATGCTGGCGAAGCTGTCCACCGCCCACGAGTTCTGGGAAAGCGACTGGCGGCACCGTTCCCTGGCACAGCGCAAGGCCATCATGCTGAAGGCGGCGGAAATCCTGCGCCGGGACAAGGAAAAGCATGCCCGCCTGATTTCCATCGAAATGGGCAAGATCCTGCCCGAAGCCATTGGGGAAATAGAACTTTCGGCTGATATTCTGGCCTATTACGCGCAGAAGGCGGAAACCTTCCTCGCCCCGCGTGAACTGCCGGTGTCGCAGGGTCATGCAACCGTCACCAGCGAGCCGCTGGGAATCATCTATTGTGTGGAGCCGTGGAACTTCCCCTATTACCAGCTGGCCCGCGTCGCCGCCCCCAACCTGATGGCGGGCAACGTCGTCATGGTCAAGCACGCGCCGAGCGTGCCGCAATGCGCCGTAGCATTCGAGGAACTGTTCCGTGAAGCAGGCGCGCCCGAAGGGGCTTACACCAACCTGTTCATTACCAATGACCAGTCGGAAAAGCTGATCGAACGCCCCGAAGTGCGTGGTGTCGCCCTGACCGGCAGCGAACGCGCCGGCAGCGCCGTGGCGTCGCAGGCCGGGCGTGCGCTGAAGAAAAGCACGATGGAACTGGGCGGGTCCGACGCCTTCATCGTGCTGGATGACGCCGACCTGGACAAGGCCGTGCCCATGGCGATCCGTGGACGCATGTCCAATAACGGTCAGGTCTGCACCGCCGCCAAGCGGATGATCGTGCACAAGTCACTGGTTGACGAATTCACGGCCCGCCTGAAGGTGGCGGTGAACGAATTCCAGTACGGCGACCCGCTGGAACAGGGCGTCACCCACGGCCCGATGAGCAGCCAGGCCGCCATGGAACGCGCCGTATCGCAGGTGGAAAAAGCCGTATCCCACGGGGCGGAACTGGTTGCGGGTGGCAAGAAGATCGACCGCGAAGGCTTTTTCATGAAGGCCGCGATCCTGACCGGCATCACCAAGGACAACCCCATTTTCTATGAGGAAATCTTTGGCCCCGTCGCCATCGTCTATTCTGTCGGCAGTGATGATGAAGCCATCGCCATGGCCAATGATTCGCCATACGGGCTGGGTGGGTCCATCCAGACCAGCGATGTGGAACGTGGCCGTCGCGTCGCCGCCCGGATCGACACGGGCATGGTGTTCATCAACAACATTACCGGCACGGCGCCCGACCTGCCCTTTGGCGGGATCAAGAACTCCGGTTATGGCCGTGAGCTTTCGGAATTCGGCATTGAGGAATTCCTGAACCGCAAACTGGTCCATACCCCCTGATCCAGCCATGCGGATTACGCCCCCCGTCGCATGATGGGGGGCGTTTTCATATGCATCCCGCACGGATGATATCATGACGACACATGCATGCCCGGTCTCATGCCCCCGGTCCGGCAATATGAATGCCGGAACATGCAACCTGCCCCAAAAAGCATGGAAACCCGGATTTCACATATCCGTCATCAAAAACCATAATATATATTATAGACGACATGGTATCTGTTTGTAACGGACTTTCATTTTGTGTTTCAATTCAAACATAAATTGTGTCATCGATTATAAACTGTGTTAATTTTTTATTTTTGCGTGTCAAAATCATTTGCATGCGTATTGTCTATATCATCAACAGCCTGAATGGCGGGGGGGCCGAACGTCCCCTGCCCGATATCGTGGCGCAGATGCGCAGACGCGGGCATGATGTCCGTGTCCTCGCCCTGGCGCGCAAGGCGGGCAATGCGGTTGCCTGGCTGAAAGACGCGGGGATTGCCCATGAAATCCTCTCTCCCCATCCTGACAAATTCGCATCTTTCCGCACGACCCTCGCCGCCGTGCGGCGGCATGCACCCGACCTGATCTGGACATCGCTGACACGCGCGACCCTGTATGGGCAGATGGCGGGCGTCATGCTGCGCCGGCCTGTAATCAGCTGGCAGCACAATGCCTATCTGCGTCCATGGAACCGCCGTATCCTGCACGCCACGCACCGGCTGACGGATCTGTGGGTGGCGGATTCCCGCTTTGTTGCAAAATGCACGGCGCAACAGCTGAATGTGCCCGAACGCGATGTCATTACATGGCCCCTGTTCACCGCGCAGGCCCATATGCCCCAGGCCACGCCGTGGACGGGACCGGACGGGGGCGCGGTATTCCGTCTGGGCACGCTGGGCCGACTGGAACACCAGAAAAATTACGGGCTGCTGGTTCAGGCCATGGCCTATCTGCGCGATCATGCGCCGCAATGCCGCATCCATCTGGATATTGGTGGCGAAGGTTCTCTCGCCCCGCAACTGCAGGCCCGGATCACGGCGCTGGGGCTGGATAATGTGACATTGTCGGGTTTTCAGGCCGACCCGTTCACATATTGCGCCGGATTGCATGGCTATGTACAGCCATCACTGTTCGAAGGGCTGTGCATCGCCCTGCATGAAGCGATGCAGGCGGGCGTGCCATCCATCGTAACGCCCGTGGGCGCGATGGCTGACGTCATCAAGGATGGGGAAACCGGCCTGTTCCTTTCCCTCCCGACCCCGGAACACCTCGCCAGCCTACTGCTGCGGCTGTACAACAACCCCTCGCTGTGCGCCCGGATGGGGGCGGCGGCCCGGGGGCAGGTTCTGTCGGCCTATGACCTGAATGCCATTACGGCGCAGGCCGATGTGGTGCTGGGGCGGGCGGAGCAACTGGTTGCCGCACGGGTCGGCGCCATGCGGACCAGTGCCCGCCACCCCACGCCCATCCGATAATCCGGGGCCACCATCCCTTACCCCTTCAGGTGAAAGACGACCGGCAACGTAAGATGCGTGCCGTCCAGCGCCCCCCCGTCAGCCGTGCAGCGTACGTTGCGCGCGGCGGCGATGGCGGTGCGGTCCAGGTCGTCATAACCGCTACTGCTCCGCAGGGTCGCCTGTACCACCTGTCCCTGCCCCCCGATAACCAGATCCACCATCGCACTGCCTTCTTCATGCATGTGGCGCGCCATGGGGGGATAGCGCCATGCCGGTGGCGTGCAATGCACCGTGGACGCGGGTCGGGCGGCCGTCGCGGCCTGTTGCGCATGCGCTGATGCCATCGGGACGCTGGCGGTATCCGTCTGTCGCCCCGCAGGCAGCGCGGCAGGCGGGGCCGTCCCTGCATGCGCAGGCGTTGCGTGGGCAGGTGGCCGGGGCGGTGAAGCGGGCGTGCGGGCGGGGGGATGCCGCATGACTGGCATTTCCTGCCTGCCCTCCGCACCACGGGTTGGTGCAGCCTGTGGCTGTGGCTGTGGCGTAGCCGGTCCGGGGGGCGTTGCAACCTCCGGCCGGTCAAAAAAGACCTGGATGGCGTTTTTTTCACTGGGGGCTGCCGGTACCTTCGTGCCACCCGGCAGCAGCCATGCGCCAATCACGCCATGCCCCAGCACCGCCAGCAGCACCGTCCACCCGGCCGCCATGCGCGCCCAGCGCCCGCGCGCCCGCGCGCCGTCGGGGACAAGCAGCCTGGCTGCCGTTCTGTCTTGCTGTTGCGGCACGGTTCCATCCATTGTAGCCGGTACGGCGGCCCGCATCCCATTTGACAAAAAGGGATGCACCCCCGAGAACATAAATCTGTTACCGTCTTATCTTACAACCACAAAGAGCCTGTTCAATCATGGGCCACGCCCGTCACCCCTTCATGCATGACATGCCTGTGATCCGCTGGATCATGGTGCTGTGCGCATGCCTGGGGCTGTGGGGGCAGTTGCTGATCGAAAGTCGCAGCATGCCGGGGGAACTGCCCCGGACCACCATCATGCGGCTGACGGGGATCGATATCGCGCCCCCGGGACATGCGGCCACCATGGCCCATGGCCCCGCCCATCATCACGCCATGATGGGTGGCATGCCCGCGGACCGGCACGACATGGCGGCCCATCCGGGCCATGACCATGCCGAAGGCTGCCCGCTGTGCCCGCTCCTGCACCTGCCCGCCCTTGCGCTGACGCTCCTGCCGTTCCTGCCCCTGCCGCCCATGGCATGGCGGCAGGCCCGGCATGAGCCACGACAGCCCCGCGCGCCCCCTTCCGCCCCACTCGGCTTGCCGCCGTCACGCGGGCCACCTTCCGTTTCCTGAACCCACGCGCTGCCGCGCGCCCGTCCGGGCGTGCGCATTCCCGTTTCCTGTTCAGGACATGAAAAGTGACTTCCATAAAAAGAACGGCCGCGCCCATTGCCGCGGCGGCTGGCGGCTACATGCTGGCCGCCGGCCTGTATCCCGCCATGGCGCAGGCCGAAACCACCGTGACCCTGCCCGGCCTGTCGATCGAGGACACGGCCGAGGGCACCCCCATGGGCGACCGCCTGCTATCGGCCAGTTCCCCATCGCAGGCATCCCGCACGGCGGCCAGCCTGAGCAGCCCCGATACCGCCAGCCTGTTTCGCAACCAGCCCGGCGTCAGCACCTATTCCGCCGGCGGCCTTGCGTCCCTGCCGGTCATCAACGGCATGGCGGATGACCGCGTGGCGACCGTGGTCGATGGCGTGCGCATTGCATCGGGCTGCCCCAACCACATGAACCCTGCCCTGTCCTTCATCGATCCCGACAGCGTGGACACCGCCACCGCCATTGCCGGGATCACCCCCGTCAGCATGGGCGGCGACAGCACCGGCGGCACGATTGACGTGGAACGCAAGGACCCGCAATTCGCCCGCCATGGCAAGATACTGGTCACCGGGCATGTCACCGGCACCTATCGCAGCAATGGCGGCGGCTATGGCGCATCGGGCAGCCTGACGGTGGCCAATGACATGTTCAGCCTGCGCTACAACGCATCCTACAGCCAGGCTGGCGATTACAGTGGCGGTGGCGATGCGGGCATGGTCCGGTCCACCAGTTACCTGACCTACAACCATGCCGTGACCTTTGGCATGCACAGGGACAACCACCTGTTCACCCTGACATTCGGGCAGCAGGACACCCCGCATGAAGGGTTCGCCAACCAGTACATGGACATGACCAACAACCGCTCCACCTTCGTCAACGGCAAGTATCTTGGCACCTTTGACTGGGGTGAACTGGAGGCCCGCGGCTACTGGCAGCGCGAGGACCACGCCATGGACTTCCTGCCAGACCGTGACAAGACCACCCACATGCCCATGAACACCAACGCCCGCATGGCGGGCTACAGCATCAAGGCCACGATACCGCTGGCGGAAGGGCAGACCCTGCGGCTGGGCAGTTCGTTCGACCATTCCGGCCTGAATGACTGGTGGCCGCCCGTTGCCGGCAGCATGATGATGGGACCGGACACCTATCACAGCATCAATGACGGCCACCGCGACCGGCTGGGCCATTTCGTGGAATGGGAAGCGGCCTGGACCCCGCGCGTAACCACGCTGCTGGGCTTTCGCAATGACCTGGTCATGATGAATACGGGGCCTGTTTCCGGCTACTCCTCCACCATGAACATGATGAACATGGCCAACATCAACGCGGCCAATGCGTTCAACGCCACCGACCGGGGCCGGACGGACGTGAATTTCGATGTCACGGCCATGGTCCGCTGGAAACCCCGGCGCGACCTTACGATCGAAGGGGGTTATGCGCGCAAGACCCGCTCGCCCAACCTGTATGAACGCTATGCCTGGGGGCAGTCGGCCATGGTCACCAGCATGATCAACTGGTTTGGTGACGGCAACGGCTATGTCGGCAATCCCGACCTGAAGCCGGAAGTGGCCAATACCGCCTCCATCACCGCCGACTGGCATGACCCCGATGGGGACAGGTGGGACCTGAAGGTCCAGCCGTACTACACCTATACCCACGATTACGTGAACGCGCAGCGCATCGCGCCGGCCGGTCAGTTCTACACGCTGGGATTCGTCAACCACAATGCACAGAGCTACGGCATCAACGGTTCGGGCAATTACCGCCTGTGGCAGAACGCCCGTTTTGGCCGTGGGGAAATCGTGGCCAACATCAACTGGGTGCGCGGGCAGGACCTGACCAATGGCGCGGGGCTGTACCACCAGATGCCGACCAACGGCAGCGTATCGCTGAACGAACGGTGGAAGAACTGGAGCGGCCGGGTGGAAATGACCTTCGTGAAGGCCAAGGACACCGTGGACTGGGTCCGCAACGAACCCCGCACCCCCGGCTATGCCCTGCTGGGACTGGGGGGGCAGTACCACTGGCGTTACGTGACGCTGGATGCCAGCATCGACAACGTACTGAACCAGAAATACGAACTGCCGCTGGGTGGATGGTCGCTGGCCGACAATGCGGCGACCGGCGTGCTGCGCGCGCTGCCGGGCATGGGCCGGTCATTCAATGTCAGCCTGACCGCCAACTTCTGACCTGACGGAAAAAATAAAGGTTTCCGGGTGCTGCCTTTTTTAAAGAAGGCAGCGTTTCCTGAAGCTTCCTGACAAAAGCTTCACCAGAAACCCCTTTGAAATTCAGCAGGCTTTCAGGAATTATGTCCCCGTGCCCTTTTCGGGCACGGGTGGCACGGTAGCAGGGACTGCCTCCCCCTTCACCATGCCTGTCGGCCTGCGTCCCGGCGCCATGCGGCGGAACCACACCACCACCGGCCGCAGGCAGATACCCAGCATGATCAGCCCCGCCACGACGGCCGCCGCCGCGGCCCCTTCCAGATGCCAGGCCATGGTCATGCCATACACCAGCGGCAGGTAGGTCAGGGTGACGATGATCCGCCCTTTCAGCACCTGCGATACCTGCCCGATCACGGTCAGCAGCGGCTCCAGCGGCACGACCCCAAGCCCCAGTATCGCACTGCCCAGCATGAGCATGATCAGCGAACGCCCGCCATGCCAGTGGACATGCAGCATCCATGTCAGCAGGATATTGCCCACGGCCATCGCCACCCCCATCAGCAGGATGGAAAACCCGCCGATCATCAGGAACAGCTTGATCGTCACGCGCTTGATGCCATACCAGTCCTGCTCTTCACGCAGGCGGATGAATTCGGGGTACAGCGCGGGCATCATGAGCTGTGCGGGCTTGGCGATCCCCTCGCCTATCTGGCGGGAAACGCGATAGACCGCCGCATCGGCCGGGCCAAGGATGCCACCCACCAGCAATGTACCGAACTGGTTGAAAACCGACCCCAGCAGATGGTTGCAACTGGTGGACAGGGTAAAGCGCCATATGCCCGGCGCATCCCCCGCCTTCAGCGGGGCGAACAGGCTGAAACGCTGCGTGGCGCCCGCATGGCGCAGCTGCAGCCAGCCCAGCGAGGTACTGCTTATGAACATGACCAGCTGCGTCATGCTCCAGACCAGCAGGTAGTAATCCAGCCTCATGTGGTACATGAACCCGATGCCCGACCCCACGGTACGCACCAGCGCGCCGGACAGGTCCGTCAGCATGGTCAGCCAGAAGGAATTGCACAGCCGGAACACCCCGGCCGACCAGCTGGTGTTCATGAACGCGATCGTCAGCATGTAGGCGAAGGCCGCCCCCTGGTCCGCCGCCGGCCACCCCATATAGGCCCCGAACAGCGCGACCCCCAGCGTACCCACCAGCCACCCGACGCCGCCGCTTATGTAATCGGCACGGATGCAGAACGCCAGCACGCGGGAAAACTGCGCCTGGCGACCGTTGGTGAACGGGTCCGTGCCGTAATGCAGCAGCGGCTGCCATGACAGCAGGTGCGTGGCCTGCGATACGGCGGCGCCAAACGTCGTGACCAGCATCAGCACGCCAAACTGCGACAGCCCCAGCGCCCGCACCGCCCACGCGATATAGACAAAGCTGCAGATCGCATTCGTCGCCCGCCCGGCAATCAGGAAACCGGTATTGCCGAAAATGCGCTTGAGTGCGTCCCGTTCAGAAGTGGACATGGGTGATCACACGTACAAAAACCCGCGCACGGGACGGCCCCGGACACGTGTCCTCGGAACAACAGGCGAAAACGATAGCGCAGGCTCCCCTAAACTGAATACCGGACGTGGCAGGAAGCCGGCAGGCTGGCCCCCGCTGCCGTTCATCCATGTGCGCCACGGCGCGCACTGTAGTGCGCCATGCCTGCCGGGGCTAGTCCCCGCCATGCACGTATTGCAAACGGGATGCAACCGGGGATACCGCCAGCGCCCATCCCGTAATCATGGACAGCCATCCCGCCGCGGGCTGTGTCAGCAATGAACTGTTGGACGCCACGGGCCAGAAAACAAGTGTCGCGACAATCGCCACCATCAGTCGCTGCGGATCGCGCGTGGGGACGATACCCGTCCAAATGGACACCAGCAGGCAGACAGCCAGCGCAATGAACAGTCCCATGGCGGGTATGCCCCCCATGGTCCCCATCAGCAGGTAATAGTTGTGCGGATGCAGGTTGCAGCCGGTTGCCCCGCCATGCGGCCCCTCGGCTACGCCCAGCCACGGCAGGCCATGGAAATACGCCGGGTCGGGACAGGCATGCCGAAACCCGTCAAACCCCAGACCGAACCACGGGTGCCGCCCGATCATCACACCCGCGCGGATGAACAGCATGCCGTAGGGGCTGTCGGCAAACGCATGCATATGCGCGATGAAGTTCACGACCAGCTTGTGATACGCCTGCGGCGCCAGCACCGGCGACAACGCCACGCCACCCGCCCCCAGCAGCAGCACGGCCACCAGGCCGCTCCGCAGGCGCGGCACCAGCAGGCCGACAATTCCCATCCCCCCCAGCATGAGGAACAGCGGCATGCGCTGCGCCACCAGCACCATGGTCAGCACCAGTCCCAGCAGCATGGCGGTCGCCATGATCCGTCCCCGCGCGCCATCACGCTGTGACAGCCGTATGGCGGTGGGGAACAGTCCTGGCAGCGCCGTCATGAACAGCCCCGATCCCACCCGTGGCGCCCATAGCGGACCCAGCAGCGCGCCATCTGCCCAACGGCCGTAACCCCATATGTTGCGCCCCCATATGTATTGCTGCCAGCACCCCGCGACCAGCCATATGGCAACACCGCCGTAAACCCGCGCCAGCACGGCACGCACCCGCGCACCGGGCAGGATCCATGCCTGCAGGGCCGCGATGAACAGGAAATACCGCCCGAAACATGTGGCCTGCACGATCGCATGGCCGCGCCCCGTTACAATGGAGGACAGGATGATCTGCCCCCACAGCAGCCCCGCCGCGCAGATCCATGGCTGCCGCAACCAGTTCCAGTGCCGGGTCAGGAAACCGTGGGTCACGAACAGTACCGCCACCACCGTCATGACAATTTCAGCAGGTGCCAGCGCATACAGCAGCAGCACCGGCATGGGGATGACAAGGCCGGTTGCAATCCGCCACATCCACTGTTCAACCCGCTGCTTCAACCCGTGCTCTCCCCGTTCATGCACCAGATGGCGGGATGTATCGCAAGATGTACCGGGGACAAAGCCGTAACAGGCCCGCCCTGCACGCCGTATCAACGGAATTGGGGCCGGGAAGATGTATTGCAATTGTAAAATCGGAAAAAGACCCGCATCCTTGTCACAGGCATATGAAAACACGGGAGACAGGGTATGGAAGACGAAGATGGCCTCATAACAGAACGGAAGGTTCTGGTGAACGAGATCCGCGCCGACCTCGAACGCCTGTCTGAAACAGTGGATAACGCACAGACGGTGACGGATGAGATACGCGGCACCATTGCCATGGTGGCAGACAAGATGGATGCGCTGTCCGACCTGATCCGTTAGGGCCTGCCTGCATTCATCATAACCGGATCATGGCGCATGCGGGATGGACCGATCCCTGGATGCAGACTGTTCGGGTCGTCCTCCCTCCCGTCGGCTCCGGTGTAAAGCCTACCGCCTGCCCGGACAGTGCAGGGGCCGACATGTATGCTAACCTGTCCATGGCGGCCATCCATCAGGCTGCCACGATTACGGGAACCATGCACGTGACTGTCTGGTCCTGACAGGTCTTCCTGTTTACTTGGTTTTTTCCGCGCTCTTTCTGCACCCGGATCACCGGCAGACAATCCGGGTCGGGTGCAAATCAGCGATGCAATGGGTCAGTTACCGGAAGACGATACCGTAACCACACAAAACGCAGCGGTTTTTGTGCGTGGTAACATCTAGACGGCGGCGGCAGACCTAGCTAAACAGACGATATGGAGAGGTGGCTGAGCGGTTGAAGGCAGCGGTCTTGAAAATCTCCGCCACCCTCCGATAAAATCCATAAATCGTTTATTATCAAGACAATACTACGCGTCTATATTCCGCATGTAACGCCCTGTTCCTGCCTTTCCGCACAGCAGGTCGGCACAAAAAGCGGCACAGCAATCGACGCTGATCACCTGCCATATTCGGAATGATGTGGTTCAGGAAAATCCGGTCCTGCTCTAGGGCCTGTTAGATCTTAAAATACTTCCTATATTGTATGGATTGAAGAAGGAGACGGAACAGGCACTTTCACTGATGAGACATGGGCGATCTGGGAACCGCTGATTGAGGCGGTTCGGCCAAGGGGCAAGACACCGCCCCATGATCTGCGGCGTACGATAGCAGCGATCTTCTGGCGTCATGAGAATGGTGCGAAATGGCGAAGTATCCCCGCTGAGCTGGGTCCGTGGTGGCGGGCGGCGCAGCTTTTCATCCGCTGGGCGAAACTGGGGGTGTGGGAACGCCTGCTCGAACTGGTTCAGGACCACCACGGAGTGGCGCTGGGCATGACTTTTCTGGATGGCACGAACATCAGGGCTCACC
>NZ_CADP01000057.1 GCF_000285295.1 Komagataeibacter europaeus LMG 18890
GGCCGCCGCGTCCGCCAGCATTTTGCCGACACGGGTGGCTTTACCGATCATGTGTTCGCCGCCAGCTCCTTGCTCGGCTACAGGTTCGCACCGCGTATCCGAGATCTCTCTCAGAAAAGACTCTATGCCTTCACGCCCAACGCGACGCCCGCCAATGTGCGAGCGCTGGTTGGCGGCAAAATCAATGAACCGCTCATCGAGCGCAACTGGCCCGACATCCTGCGCGTCACGGCAACGATCGCAGCGGGCATCGTCGCCCCCAGCCAGATTCTTCGCAAGCTCGCTTCCTACCCGCGCCAGAATGAGCTGGCCCTCGCATTGCGGGAGATCGGTCGCATCGAGCGCACCCTGTTCATGATCGACTGGATTCTCGACGCCGGTCTCCGGCGCCAGGCTCAGATCGGTCTCAACAAGGGCGAGGCCCATCATGCCCTCAAGCGCGCCATCAGCTTCCATCGTCGAGGTGAGATACGCGACCGCTCAGGCGAAGGGCAGCACTATCGTATTGCCGGCATGAACCTGCTCGCCGCCATCATCATCTTCTGGAACACCATGAAACTCGGGGAGGTCGTGGACAGACGCGCCGTGGACGGCATCATCATCCCGCCTGATCTCCTCGCCCATGTCTCACCGCTGGGATGGGAACACATCAACCTCACCGGCGAATATCGCTGGCCTAAATCCTTAGCGTAGGATTTCGCCCCCTCCCGCAAACGACCCCTAAAAGCCTTCCCGCCCGAAAAAGAACTGTAATAAAACGGGTTGCCGTCCCTCGTTTCAAAAACATACTGCGCTTCTTCGTTGCCAAGATCCTCTACTACGGGCATCCCGATAGCTGGGGCTGCGTACAGGGACATGGCCCCAAATCGGCTTTCCGTTCCGATGGATGTACGGTCAGAACTATTATATCCCCCGACCTGTAGGGTTTTCAGGGCATTAGGTAAGCCGATGCTTTCCCATACCATCCGCCCCTGCGTTCCTTCTATGGCCGTGGTCATGACCTCGGCATCCTTGATAACCTGCTCCGGGTCTTCACCAAAAATCACGACCTGGCCGCTAAGGCGGCCATAGCGGTCCTCATACGTGGCAGCTTTTTCAAGTTCCTTCTGCTTCATCTTGATTTCGTACGATTCATTGGCCTTGGCCTCTGTTTCGGACGTAGGCGCACCTTTCAAGATGGCCCGTATGTCGATCTTCTGACGATCAAGGCTATTTCGGGCGTTCTGAAAGATTAGCTGTCTGCTCAACTCACTCAACGGGGAGAAATTCACGTTGATAATGTAATTCCCGCGTTGTGTTGCTGGCGCGTGCTTTCTGCCCTTGCTCCACATACCAATAGGATTGGTGGGTGTTTTAACCAGCCCCATAGAAATGAAGTAATGCGGGATCAGGCCATCTAGTTTGAGCATATCCACGCCATGATAGGAGACTGTAGATATGTCTCCATCAGCCACGACAGCATCCATGTCGTCGTTTGGCGCTTCCAGATAATTCCCGAACCGCAGGTATCGGGTATTCATCGTTCCAAGGAATTTGGCGAATGTCCAAAACTGGTCAATCGGCATAATGTATGCCGACCCCATAGCCATTTCCCATTTTGCCCGCACGTCTTCCAGGGCACGGCTCAATTCCCGCAGCCGGGCACTGATTTCACGTTCACGAATTACCAGTTACCTAGCATCCGAGAATTTGGAAAACAGATCCTCGCGTGCCTCTTTATCGACCAGCGCCATCGGACCAAGGCGCAAAAGCGATGCAATAAGTCCGCCCTTACCCTTTTGAGGGTCTTCGTAAACCAACACATGCACAAGCCGGGTCTGTGCCAACTTGCGTGAGTTAAGGCTTTCCTGTCGGGCGGCTGAAAGCCGGTTGTTTACGGGACTGTTGGGGCGCTCCCGAAGAAGCACCCCACAGTTTTCCGCATGAACCAGGTATTGTTGAACCGCAATGCAATTCGGCACAGTCGCGTAGATGCTGGCCGAAATAGCTGCGAGCCTCTTTTGGTCTTCCGGCATCAGGGCGTCGGGATCAATACCCGGCAATTCCACCGCTGCGATCAGACTTCCCGAAGCATCAAGGATTGCATTATTTCCGACCGGGCAAATAAGTGGGCTTAGATTTCCCGTTGGGACTGTACCGATTGCCATGAGCGACCTATCAATATGTGAAGTAAGCGATAACAGCCGTAATGTTGAAGATGATGATTGCTGCAATGGCTGCACGAACCGCGTAGCCAACTGCGCCAGACTTGGGGGCGAACGCCCACAAAAGCGCGGCCACAACAAAACCACCCACAACAGCCAGTTCGCCCATCGTGGTTGACATGAAGTTACCAATGTCCTGCATCGTGCTGGCGATGTTGGACAGGATGCCGGACCCCTGTGTCTGGACGCTGTAGCCCGGCGAGGCGAACGCCTGGGAAGCCGGGGCCAAGGCCACGGCTGCACCTGCCACAGCAGGACTCTTTTTTGCCATCATCATGACACGACGATCCGGCCCATTTGCGTTGTCAGATTTCATTACTACCTCGTGGTAAATTTGATTTTTCGGCGTGGTTTTTTCCCGCTCGCGCCGCGCCTGAACTGCATCGAAATTCGCCGGATAATCACGAACATAGCGTTCGGATCACCCTTGTACATTTCGTAAAAAACAAAGATCAAAACGGCCCCAACGACCAAGCCGATCCATATTTTCACCACACTTGCGAGGGCTAATCCCAATGCAGAGCAGAAGACGAAAACGGTCATGGGTATGCCAATGACCCTCTTGGAAGTGTGTAGCGTTGCTACGTCTTTGACCCGTTCTTCAAAGCTGATTTCCACTGCTGCCCCCCTTCCGCATATTTTTTAGCAAAAAAATATGACGATAAAAACATAAATGTGCAGCGATTTTGTGCTTAAAATGCACCTATGCGGTTTTAGAGGAAAATAGCATCAAAATGACACCTTTTATTTCTTCCAAGAAAACCCCTGATGACGTAGCTTTGCTGCCCGTTAAGGCGTTAAGAAAGCGTCAAACACGGCGAGCAAGTGCGTCAGGCGCAAAACGGAGAGCCATGAGTAAACGAATTACGTTTCAGGTATCGGGGAACCTTCAAGCAGACCTCGACCTGACGTTAAAACTCATCAAGGAAGTGTACGGCGTCACCATGACGCAGGCGGATCTGCTACGGATCTCGGTATCGCAGGTTATCAGAATCCTGCTGCCGATCCTGCACGCTCCACCTGAAAAGCGGGTGTACACGCAGGCTGACGTAGAAGAACTGCTACGGGACGCAATGAAGATCGAAAACGCCGCCGAGGATGCTTAAAAGGAAAGGGGAGAAAACATAATGTTTTCTCCCCTTGGGGTATTGGTGTCATGCGTAGCATGACTAGATTGCGGCCACCGAGACAGAATTACCCAACGGGCACCCTGAATAGGTTGAAGGCTCACACTCTCCAATTTCAGACGTGTTGCAAAGACTGCAAACGCCTCGCAAGCCAGGAATGGACGATTTTGCAGATGGCAAGATCCATTCCCAAAGCCAGTGTATGGAAAGCACCGGCTTTTTTGAGTTCGGACCAGGTAGAAATAAGCTGCGTAAGATTGCGGTCAAACGCATCGAGCAGTTTTGCGTATTTCTGTGCATCATGCAGCATCGCTGCTACATTCTGCCGCTCGGTAGCAAGGTTCACATAAGCGTACCGATCCGAAGGGGTAGAAACCTTCTTCATCCTGGCAAGATCATGCTGCAAACCATGTATCAAAGCGCGAACACGCTCTTTCTCGACCAGTAGGCCCCAGTCTGCGTAGCCCTCTCCAAAAGGAGATAGAAACTCCTCCCACCTTGTAATGTCGATGTCTGCCCAGCAGCGGGTTCCGTCAACATAATCGTCGTATTCTCTGACTTCCATCGAAACGATCCTTTCCGTTCTAAACAGACGCGGCGTATCGTTCCGAGTGGAACGACAGATGCCGTTCCACGATCAGGAGAGTACCAGAAAGAGAATCAGGGATGCAAGCTAATGTCTGGTATCAAGAGCGTTATAAAAAGCGTCTATGAAAGACGTATCAAAATCATACCCTTTTTTTATCTTATGCGTGACTAGAACACGCTCGGTTCCGTCTGTGTCTATCCACACAATTTCTTTCACACGGCGAACAACCCGCGTTGTGCCGTCGCGGTCTCGCTCTACATCGCGGGATAGATGAATAACAAATTCTAGGTTGTGACGGACCAGTTCGCTGATTGCCTCACGCGGGACATTCATGGCCTGGCGGGCATAAAGTGTTTCCATCCTCGCAATGGCATCCCGTGCGGACGTGGCGTGTACCGTTCCGAAGCAGCCGCCGTGCCCCGTGTTCATCGTATCCATAAAGGCGGCACATGCGCCCGGTGTCCGAAACTCCCCTACCCCCAGCCGGTCAGGACGTTTCCGCAGGGCCTCGACGATCAGGGAAGGAAGATCAATAACCTGATCGTCGGCTTTAAGCCTTGCCCGCCTGGGGGCTTCCAGTTCAAATTTTCTCCTATGCCGGGGAGCAATGTTTTCGGTGGTATCTTCCACCAGCCCTAGCCGCTCCTGTGGGTCCAGTTCAAATGTCATGGCCCGCAGGAAGCTGGTTTTTCCAGTTCCAGTCCCGCCGGTCACGATAAAATTGAGCCGGTTATTCAAGGCCGCCCGGACCAGCTTCGAGATTTCCGAAGTGATTGATCCACCGGCCAGCAGATCGTCTAGGGAACGGTGCGTTGTAGGGAAAGGTCGGATAGACATGATCGCGCCATTGACCGCCACAGGCGGCAACGTGGCGCTAATCCGTGTCTTGTTCTTCAATCGCGCGTCTAACAGCGGATTATTTTTGTCCACCTTCTGATCTACAGAATTGGCAATCTGCTTGATATACTGCACCAAAGAATTTTCGTTCGGCCATTTTACTTCCGGCGCATCAATCAATAACCCATCACGCTCAAAGTAAACGTAATCATAATGATCCACACATATCTCTGTAATTGATGGATCAGAAAGCAATTCTTTGATCGGGTCGCCATAGTGACCGATCAGTTCATGTACTTCACTGTCAGTTCTAAGCATCGACCTCTCCCCACTCACTCTCTGCCTCAATATACGGCGCTTGTGCCTTGGTAGCCGTCTGAAACTTCATTTCGTCGGTAAAAGGGGGCAACCCTTCCAGCAAACGATTGACGATGATTTCTGCCTGGACCCCTGGCGCTCCGCCAAAACGGACATAAGGGGGCATACGTTTCGGCAGATAGGGACATTCACGGGCACGTTTGGCCCTGATCCACTCACCAACAGTAAATCGTCTCAACCCTGCAATTTGCTCTCGGACCCCGCGAAACCCCGGCAAGCGATAGTACCGCATTATCACCCGCTGCACGGCCCGCTCGTCCTTTCTATGACGGATGGCAAGCCGGATCTCGTCGTGCCAGGCTTCGACCTTCTGCGGCTGAAGGCGCCAGGTCCACCGGGGCGCTGATCCTTCATGGGGAGTCTGAACCAACTCAAACTCGCTCGCATACAGAAGTCGGTTCTTAGGGTCCGTTACCCTCGCCAATCCCTGCTCGCACTCTCGGGCTGGGTGAACCCCCTCGGTCAGCAGCAGCCACCAGAACAGATGCGGGGATCTGTGGGCCGGGTGAGCAAAAAACCGCGCCCCGGCAATCCCGACCTTTTTGCGCTCGTAGCGAAGGGCTGGGGAGATTTCCGTGCTGTAGAGACTGGCAAACTTAGCTTCCAGATTCAGGAAGCGATCAGCCCTCACTACCCCGCTTATATGCCAGACATATCCACGCGACACAGCCGTACTCAAGGACTGCATCGTTGTCGTTTTGTGAGGATAGATCAGCATATCATCCAAGAAAAAAAGTATCAAAAACGACCATAAAAAACAGCCCCGGATCAAGGGGGGCCGTCTTCCGACCTGAAACATACCCGAAAAAACACGGAAAAGCACCAGAAAGTTACCTGAAACATACCAGAAATAGGTCGGATTTTCGTTTCATGCTTAAATATACGCGAACAAATGAAAACCCACCACCCTAAAGGGCGGTGGGTTTAAGTTTTTTTTGATTTCATAAGTTATAGCGAAAAAATCCGGCAGGCCGGATTTTTGATTTCATATAATGAAGTTCCTATGCGCGTGCGTGACAACTGAAGCGCATTATGCGAAAAAAGGCGTGCAGACCTCCATCTGCACGCTGATGGATCGACAATGAGGCGTAGGGAGCCGCAAGGCCGCTACACCCTCTCCCGATAGGGGCGACCATCCTGCGTGATGGGGAGCCAGCGCAGCCCGGCTATCAGCCGGTGGGCGCGGCGACCGTGCGAAAGGGCAAAGAGCCATAGGCTCGGTGCCCGCCAGCACCAGCCGCAAACACCAGACGCCGGGCGAAAGAGAGAAAGGGGGCCATGCCAAGGGCCACCATCCTACGGGTGGTGCCTGCCAAGCACCCCCCCGCCTCTCGTCCGCGTGGTGTTGGGATTGACCCCGGCCCGCCATCCGTCACCGCATAGCGGCTGACGCTGGCATCAGCCGGTCAATCAGTCCCAGCCGGGTAGGAACCCGGTCCATTGTCCACCGGGCATTTGGCCCCGACTGTTTCAGTCGGTCCAAGTGCCCGCCAAGCACTGGACCACCGACCTGAAAGCCACAGGAGCATGAAAGTGAATCTGACCCGTCTCGCCATCCCTCTGCGGCTGGCGATGTGCGCCAGTCGGAATCTCATTTTCTGCCGGGGTAGGAACCCGGATCATGTGCCCATAGGGCCACCAGTAAGATCGCCTCGCGGTCGGATCTGGTGCCCGCCAAGCACCTGATCCGACCATTCCCCCCAATCCAACGGACGCCGCGCCAACGGCTTATCCATCACCAGGACCGCCCCCATGAAAGGAGAGGATCGCGGTACCCCAAAGTTCACCTTGTCTCACTTGCCATTAGTCGATGCCCCGAAAGGGGCACGCATGACGCCTTACCAGCGTCATGCAGGACCATTGCCTAACCAGCATGGTCCGACCTGTTGCTGTAGCCGGATGCCTTTAATCGGGCTCGTCCGGCTGCAACGGGCGCTCGGGGGTGTAACTCCCCCGTTCGACCCAATCACCGCGTACCGACTGCCTAGCTGTCCGGTCTTTGACAATCGAATACGGAACATACCGACAAGAGAAGTTGGGCGACGTGGACACGGCGCACGCCCCGCCCCCGGTGGCAACCGGGGGACAGGGGCGTGCTGCCTGCCAGATGGGAAAGACGGTATCCAATCCGTTCCACGGGCGGCCAGGGATGGTCGAACGTGTGCCGCACAGGTGGGCGACACGCACGATGGGAAACTGTCGTGAGTCCTAGAGGGGAAACCTGGATAGGACGGTACTAGGGGGCGCAAGCCGCCTAGATCGTCGGATAGCTCAAGCCTGTAACGGCGTTCAGTAGGACGCTGTGCGGAGAGAAAGTGCAAGTGCCGGGGCCTGTAGTGTCCCGGTGGATAAAGTTGGAAGCGATGCGGTGAGTAAGGGAGCGGCTTTGGAACTTCGCGCCCCCCAAATTGGCCCGTCCTTTGGGACTGGTCGAAAGGCTCTAAGAGCCTAGCCTGCATAGTGAGACGCTTGCGTACTGCTCGTTAAGATCCGTCTGGATAACACGGGAAGGGCTAAGGGTCGGCAGGGTGGTTCCTGTCAATGACCTATGCCTGGGAGCGGTTTGAGTAGAGTGAAAATCCCTTTCGCGGTTTATCCGAAGCGATTGGGAGAGGCGGCATACAGTGGGGGTGGTTCCTCACGTCGCTAAAGTCTCGAAAGAACTAGGCAACAGGGTAATTCGACACTGGCGCTTGGCAGCGCCGTGGCAAGTGTTTCCGGGTGTGCATCGGGTGGCACCGATGCAGACCTGGCGAGGGGAAAGGTGGCTCTTTTCCTCCTTATTACCGGCAGTCATTCCGACTGACCGGCGTTCAACAGCAATGGAGAATCTGCGATGATGCTTGCAGCATCAGACGACGCCGCGCGTCGTGTAGTGCCAGCAATGGGGCATCCCCCTATGGCTGGCCGATCAGGCGCAGGGCACATGCCCTGCCGACTTGTGCGCCTACCCGCCATCTGGCGGCCAAGGCGCTCGGCGGCAGGGAGAAGCCTCTACAGGCTTCATGCTGCGTCGAAACCCACAACCTACAGCCTGTGCCGTGTGGCATCAGGGAAAGGATATGAAATGGCAAGACTGACACCCGGCATGGATCGGGTGCGGTTGCACCCTTCATGCCCTCGATCTGACAAACATGGACCGGGATGCAGGCCCCGGCTGAAAGGACAAGTGCCTGTCTCAAGACGGGCACGATGCCCGGATGTTGGGGAACCCCCAACGCATAAAACCGGTCTTTTGCGACCACTGATAGGAAACAGGCCCGTCCCTGACGTGGCGTGTCGCCAGTCAGCAGGACAAGAAACCGGCCAATGTGAAACGGGAGTAATTGTGATGTTTCTCACGCTGCTTTTTGTGCTGGTTGCGTCGATGCTGTCTGCATCGCGCAACCTGGCCCGACTGGCGGTGACAGGTATGGAAGACGGTGATTGCACATATGGGATATTCCCTATGTCTGTTACCGCCCTACAGCCCTCACCTGACCAGGCCGGAACAGGATGCACCACCCGGATGCGGGATAGAGTGCCCATCGTCAGATGGGGACGAAAACCTGACTTCGGGAAAGTCCTCGCCATGCGAGGACGTAGGAGCCGATTGATCGGCGGAAACCCCAATGTGCATTGGGTGATCCGACCGCCAATCGGATCGAAGCCCGCTAGTAAGCGAAGGTCGCACCATTACGGTGTCAGTAGAGCCGGGCTAGAGAGAAGGAGAAACCACGCTCCTTTCCCTTGATGCCAACTGCTGGCAGACCTTTCAGGCACCCTCTTGGGGCTGTCTGACTGGCTGGTGACTACCGGGGATGAACTTAATTGTTCATCCCCGGCCCTTTTTCATCCCCCGCTCCAACCGAGGCTCACCGGAAAGGATGTGTGATGCTGTCGAACCACACGCAGGCTGTGTTTGCGTTTCAGAACTGCATGGACCCCTATCTATTTTGGGGCATGTGTCTGTCTTTGATGTTCCTGGGCATGGTGGGGCTGACCCCCTTACACCCGCACAAGGATCTCACCTCACACGGCATGATTATGCTTGTTTTCCGGCGTATCGCGCTGGCCTCGATGGCTGCGGAAGTCACGCTATTCATTGGTTTTGCAATCACCTTGCAGGGGACGCTGGGGGAAGAAAACCTAAACAAGCTGCTGCATATCTACGCATGGCGCTGGTTGCCCATGCTGCCCCTTTTTCTGATCGTCGGTATCATCTGCCGCCTGGTGTACCACCGCTGGGCCGTGCCCCGGATCTCGTCTCTTTTGCGCCGCATGAGGATCACGCAAACAGAAGACACCGTATCCGATATGAAGAACGAAATTACCAAATACCGGGCCATAGACTATGACCCCTTGAAATACATGCGGCCTGGCGAAATGTTCCTCGGTCTGGATATTTCTACCAAGGCTCCGCAATATCTGGACCTCGCCACATGGGATGAAACCCACAAGATAACCGTAGGCACCACCCGATACGGTAAGGGTATCACCTTCCAGATATGGGCCAGCCAGGCCATCAGGCGTGGCAAGACCCTATTCCATATTGATCCGAAGACAGACAAATACATGCCGCATGTTTTGAAACAGGAGGCGGAAAAACACGGCAAAACCTTCCTGTCTGTGGATCTCATGTCTCGTGACGCCAAGGGCACGTATGCGCCATTCGTGCATGGTAGCCCGGAAGACCGGCGTTCCCGCCTGTATGAAGTCCTGTCGCTGCGAGATAGCGGCACTACGGCAGATTTCTATAAGACCGTGGCCCGTCGCTATCTGGTCAACATTTTCCACGACGCGGACGCCCAAAATCAGCCCACCACGATCCCGTGGCTTCTTGAACAAGTAGAGGCGATGAAGGAAGACGATACGGGCAACCGCGATGAAGATACAGCCCGCCGTAAATCCCTTGAATCTGTGGTATCTCGCCTGACTGAAATGGCTGCATATGAGCGTATTTCAGGAAAAGGGGGATTCAGTATTGCGAAAACCCTTCTCAATCCGAATGGTGCCGTTGTGTATTTCCGTGGGCACCTTGAGGATCAGGTGATCTTGGCGGCGACCAGGGCGTTTATTATCGAATTGAGACAAGAGATTAAGCGTCTCCATCAGGACCGGAAAACAGAAGTCGAAATACAGGTGGATGAATTAAAGTTCCTCCTGTCAAAGACCATTCTTGGCTCGCTGGCCACCATCACGGGGGAAGGCGCAACCTTCTGCCTGGCGTTCCAGAGTTTCGGGGACATTGAAAATCCAGAGGATGAAACAATCAATGGCCGGGCTGCGCTGCAAGCCATCAAGGTAAACTGCCAGGTTAAAGAATTTTTCGGCGGTTCTGATTCCGATACCGCCCGATGGATTGCGGAAACCACAGGCGACACGTCCAAGCGGGCCGTCCGTATGGAACAGACGGAAGTGAACGCGATGGGCGGTGAATCCTGGGCGTCTAAGCGCACATTTGGGGACGTGCAGGAATACGTCATTCCAGAGAATGTGGTGAAGGCACTGACCCCGAAAGTCGCCGTACTCATGCGGCCAAACCACCTGGCAACGGTGGTGACTGTCGCCCCGGTCAAGGTGACGCTTCCGTAGTCTTGTCACGGATTATCTAAACAAAGAAAAAGGCCATCCGGCATATGGGGTAAATCCCCTATACTGGATGGCCTTTTTTGTTTACGCCCGCGATGCTCTGCATCAGCCCGTGATGGCTGGCGGCTGGATCATATGGTCAATCGGCTGGTGCTTGCGCCAGGTATCCCCAGCGCCGCGCGGGCTGGCCCACTGCATAAGATCCTCAACCGTCAGCGATGGATTGGCTTTCAGCGCATTGGCCACCGCTGCAACGCCGTGGACATATCCACGCCTGAATGTTCCCTCCACCTGCGGATCGGCTGGAAACTCGACAAAGTTCATTTCCATGCAATTATTACCCTTCCCTTTGGTGCCACGGCACTGTGCGCCGGTCCACCAAGTCTAGTTCATCAACTTCAATGCCTGCATCGGCTAGAGCCTTCATCACGACATTTTTTGTCGTGGTGCCCTGCTGCTCCGCTACCGTGCCCAGCGAGCGGATCGTGCGCGGGCGCACGCGGATATTCAGATTGATAGACTTTTCCCGTGGGGGGGCCGGGACTGGCCGGGCCTCTGGATTGACCCGCTGCACGACCTTTATGGGGTCAGGACGGGGAACAGGGGCCGGTGTGGGTTCAGTCGCCTTCACGGGGGCTGTGGCGGGCGCTGTGGCTGCGTTTGGGCCTGTATGGCCCGCGTCGGCAGTTACCCCCTGAACAAGCCTTAGTGCCTCTGCCGGATCTACCCGATCCTTGCGAGATTTGAGCGGTGGGCGTGCCATGCTCTAGTTCTCCTTCGTAACTTCTACGGTCTTGGAAGACGGTACGGCACCTGTGGCCGCCAGTTCGTCTATCAAAGCATCAATCTCCGTTCGCGCCGTGCCAGAGGAAGGCAGGACACCGCTAAAGGAAATTTCGGCTAGGGGCGCTCTATGTCCCAAGACAGCATCCAAGGACTTTATTCCGAGTTCGCGCAGTTCATTGACTGCATGACTGGCGACATTCGTTCTGGTGAAGCGATTTATCAGCGCCACGGTCGGAATGTCCCGCTTCATAGCCTTGGAATACATTTCAATGTGCTTGATAGTTTTCTCGGCCTGGTCAATATCCGACGATCCGATACCAACGGGAACGATCACAAGGTTTGAAATCGTCATAGACACGCTTCCAGCGGTATTATTAAAACCCGCCGTGTCTATTATAACCAAGTCGTATTCTTCTTCTTTCTGATAAGCAAGATCGACAACCTTGCTTTCGTCCTTCTCGAAGATACAGGCGAAATCCTTTTTTTCGCACGTATGTTCATACCACGTCGAAAATGCTTCTGTCGGGTCGGTGTCCAGCACGATCACACGCACCCCGCGCTCGGCCAGCCCCATCGCAAGGATCTGGCATACGGTGGTTTTTCCTGGGCCGCCCTTGAACGACGCTACGGTTATAATCGACATGATATTTCCTGCTGTGGTGAGCCATCCAGAAAGAACGATGTGGTGATGTTCTTTCGCGCCCAACATATCCAAATCCCCGCAATGTGTAAAGCACGCATTGCGTAAATACGGCATTACGTGGTGCCTGCTTTACGTAATGCGTGCTTTCCTGCGTTACGTAACGCATATGATACGTGTTTACGGCATTACGTAAAGCAGGCCACACGTAAAGCGAGATTTACGGATTTACGGCATCACAAATAGCTATAATCCGCGTCCAGATGCTATGATATGAATTGCCCTGGAACTGCGCCCCGCTTTATAATGCGTCACACTTTTGTGCTTTTTAAGTGCAAAATGTACGCCTCACCACAACGGGCGCAAGAGAAGGAAGGTTGTTCATAGGTGCCAGACCCCACTACCAACACAGGCAAAATGCCATTGCCTGTCCCTGCGGCAAGAGGGGCCATAAAAGCGACGATTATGCTGGAATGGGACACTATTCAGCGCAGGCTTACCTATGAAGGATGGACCCGCCGCATGATCCTGCTGGATCTGCAAGAACGCTACGGGCCGGATAAGTTCAAGGTCACGTACAAGCATTTCCTAGTCCTCCTGGCGAGGACAGAAAGGGATCTGGCGGCGGCTCGTGTTCCCGCTCCTGCGTTAAGAAAACAGGAAAGATCGGCTCATGTCGAAGAACGACGATCAGACACAGACCGCCACCCACCAGCCGACGACCAGCGCGGACCAACCAGATCCCGCTATGAAGAACGGCGGGCAACCCGCTTCCCCGGCACCGGCGGCACGGTCAAACACAAGAAAAAACCCAACCCCGAAGAACTGTTCTGACATGATAGACGTGCATTTTATCATGCAGGGCAAGGGTGGGGTCGGCAAAACAACGGCAGCGGCCATACTTGGTCAATTCCTCAAGGAACACGACCCGGAAACGGTCTGCATCGACGTGGACCCGGTTAATTCTTCGTTCTCGGACTTCAAGGCACTGGATGCCCACACCCTTGAAATCGAGAAAGAGGGCGCGATAGATCAGAGGGCATTTGATGAACTGATCGAGCAGATTGTCAGCATCGACCATCCATTCGTCATTGATTCCGGTGCCAGCACCTTCCTGCCACTCACACAATACCTGACTGACGGCCCGACCTTCGATATTTTAAGGCAGTATAAGCGGCGGCCCGTGTTCCATACGATCATAACCGGGGGGCCTGGGCAGCTTCACACCATGCAGGGCCTTAGCACGCTGCTGGACAGCCTGCCGGAAGATGCAGACATAGTGCTATGGATCAATGAATATCATGGCTTCGGAAAAGTCGTGGACAAGGATGGCCAGGAAGACTGGCAGAACATCAAGATCATTGCCGATAATCAAAGCCGGTTCCGTGCAATCATCGTGCTGCCAAAGCTGAATGAGCAGACGCATGGGGCAGATATGCGGGCCATGCTCACGGCAGGTCTGACTTTCAAGGAAGTCGGTCCCAAACATGGCTTTAAGATCATGGCGCAGGCACGATTGAACGATATTTGGAAGACGCTGGAAAAGGAATTGTCCAATGTCCTCTGGGAGTCCTGACAAACAGGACGGGAATGGCCTCGATACAGAGGCCATTCTTGGTCTTCTTGCTAACAAGGGCATCCTGATTGAGAAGGATGATCCGGTCTTTAAGGTTCTTCTTGCCAACAAGGAAATCCTGCAAGCGTACGTGGCCGGTGTGGAAGCATCGTATATCCGGGCCACCAACCGGATGAAGTCGAACGCTACCAAGGCCATTATTGAAGCTGAACAACAGGCGAAAGAAGCTATTAACAACGCTGGTGCATCGTTGGTCCGCAATGCCGCCAGTGACCTGATAGCCGTTCTGCGCCAGGAAATTGAGCCAGTCACCAAACCGTTGCAATGGATGCCCTATGCGCTGGTGATCCTGTGCGCATTAAACTGCATCGAGTTCCTGCTACTGCTATACCGTAGCTTTGGCGGGTGATGGTGGTGCGGGGCGTGGCGTATGGCCACGCTTCCGGCCGCCCTGGTCCAGTCTGCCGGTTACATGATGGCCGCGCAGCGTTCCCGCATCCCGTAAATGCTTGGCATTAGGTTCAGGTCGCCATCCTCGGCGGCCCTCAACATTCCCCGAAAATAGCCACCCTTCGTCATGGAATAGTGCTGATCCGGTCGTGACGCGATCAGGGCAACGGATACGGCTGCGGCTTTCCGGCCCATGATCCGGCAGGCTTGTCCCCACGCATCGCGCGAAACACCCAAATGGATTGATAGCCTCTCTGCCGCATCGCAAATATCCGACCAGGCAAGCCGCTGGTTCGTATGCGCAGGAACGATGCAGGCGGCCAGAGAGGGCACTAGGCGGACCAGTTCGCGGGGATGCAGCCGGGCGGTCTTGATTGCATCTTCCAGCGCCACAGGCGGGGCGGAAAGAGGCATATCAGAATCTTCCTTCTTCTCTCCTGCCCTATTGGGAGCGTCGTTAGACGCGGCAATATGAGTTGCCCGATCAGGGCGCTGCTTAATGGTTACTGTCTTTTCAAGACTTATGGGGGTTGTAGGTATTATGGACGGTCGGGAAACCGACCGTATGGGGTCACTATCTTCCGCATATTCACAGGCAAGCTGATCCTCCAGATCCAGCCGGATGGCTTGAAGCCGAGAAAGAGCCGCTTGCACGCCATCCACAGTGCGCCCGTCTTTGGCCTCAAGCACCAGGTCGCGGATCTGCCGCACAGTTTGCGCGTCGTCTGTGAGGCTCAAGCACTCGTCTGCCTCATACCGGGCATCCCTGCGCAACCGCTTCAAGGTGCGCTCCTGGGACAGCCTGCCGGTACTAATGCTTTTCAGTTCATCCAGCCTTATCGCCAGCGGCGAGAGGTCGAACCCGACTGCATGGGTAATACGGCCTCCATCCCTAAAATCCCGGCGTACAAAGCGCCGTCCTTCACCATGCGGCAGGATCAATCCTGCTTCTATCAATTCCCGTGCAACGGCCTTTAGCTGGGTAACGCCAAGATTCAGGATCTCGCCAAGATCACGATTTGATTTCCCCACGATGGGCAACCATTGACCGGACCAATCAGCCTGATCGGTAGCACTGATAAGATAATTCAAATACAGAACCGCCTTATCACTCAAGCCGAGAAAGTATGAGGCTTCTGACCATACTGCCCACACCTTATTGCGCGAGACAGCCGGAAAAAGCTGCCCCGGCTCGGTCTTCTCGGCCCGCTGGGTGAGGATCTTGCCCCTTACCTTCTTGGCGGCATCGGATAGTTGACGGCGGCCAGATCGTGAAGCCGCTGCGGCTTCTGGTGTGTTCCAGTTTCTCATGTGTGCCCTCGTGTGAGGGCCGGAAAAAAGGTCAAAAAAAGACGTTGACAAGCGGACACGCGCTTGCCCCACCGAAAACCAGATGATATAAGGGGACTGTTGAAGGCCCTTAAAGGTTTTTCTTTTCTGTCAGCGGCAAACTGGCAAGAAAAGGTGGGTGAGGCCGGTGCCGCGAGGCATCGGCCTTTCTTATGCCTGTTTCACGGCCTGATCCTTCAAAATATTGCTGTGCATGGCCTGGCGAATGATCCAGTTCACCGCATCAGCCTTGTTCGTAAATCCCCGAGTCTCCTTAATCTGCTCTAGGCAGTTCACCACATCCTCGGCCAGCGCCAACGTCTGGTACCGATACCCCCTTGCGGTAAGTTCGGCTTTCCTTTTGGCGGCATACCGGCGATGTTTGATTGGGTCGCGGATTCCTTGGGTCATGTGCGAAACCGTATCGACTTTTCTACCGCAAGTCGAGTGCTGACAGAAATTATGTTTAATTCCTGTTGCATCCGGGGTAATTAAGGTCTGGTGGCTGCATCTTTGATTCGGCCACCCTGCCTTGTGGTGAGGCAGCAGGCCCCTGCCGCCCTCTGCATACAGTGAGCCTGTAGCGGGCTGGTGGGGGCCGCCATCCGACGCCAACCGGATGCAGCCGCGATTCCGACACATATTCATAATCTATTATGTGCAGCCATAACGTGTGGCTGGCAACCATTTTGTGATTCGTGCTACATCCTTGCGCATATTTTCATCACATTTTTTGTGTCTGATATGTGTTGTTAGGAAAGGATAGTACTATGACCCGCCCCCGGCGCAGCCTTCTACAGCGTGCGATAAAGGCCGTAATTGTCTTCTTGATTGCGCTCTAATGCCTGCAAGCTGGCTTACCTGCATGGCTGCAACAGCGGCCATCTACGGTTTCCCTGCAAACATCCTCCCTTCGATCCATAGCGTCGAGGGTGGGAAAGTGGGAACGATTGCGCACAACAAGAATGGAACGGATGATCTCGGTTTCATGCAGGTGAACAGTTCGTGGCTCCCTGCTCTGGTTGAAGGCACTGGCTTGCCAGCTTCCACGCTTCGCACACGTCTGATTCAAGATCCCTGCTTTAACATCGCTATGGCGGGCAGCATCCTTGATCTGTACCGGCAGGAAGCGCACGGCGACGTTTGGCGGGCGGTCGGGTTTTATCATTCCCATACACCGCCACTTGGCCTGGGGTATCAGGCACAAGTCCTGAACGCTTCCATTGCCAGTATGCTTACTCCCCAAAAACAGGACCGCTAATGCGATTTCACGTAGCAATGCCGGTGATCGGCGCACTTGTATGCCTTACCGCCTGCAATCCATCGGACCCCACACAACGCACGGTAGGCGGTGGCCTGATCGGGGCCGGATCTGGTGCCGCCATTGGCGATCTTGCTGGTGGTGGGCGCGGTGCAGCAATCGGAGCCTTAGCGGGTGGGGCTGTTGGAGCCACGACCGGGTATCTGACCACTCCCAAGAGACGGCCACCTGCCGACCAGGCGCAGGACAATCGAGACCAGGCCGAAAACTACCAGCAGGCCAGGACACAAGGCCGCACAATCTATCAGCGCCGCTATACCCCCCAGCAGATCGTGCAGACGACCAGCGCCACAAATGACCAGGGAAACAATACTGCTTTCCGTGCGCCATACCAGAATGGATATGCACCTGCACCCAATGGATACAACGCACAGTATCAACCCAGCGCCAACACGGCATATTAAAAATGAAAAGCCGGGGAGAACCCCGGCTTTACTTTAGGTATCTGTTTTTAGATTTCATTCCACGGAATGACCTTACCTGGCTCTCCCTCAATGACTGGCACCCCGGCATCAGATGCCAGCCTTTCAATCGCCTGCATTTGAGGATCTTTAGGGCGCTGGATCAAGGCGACTACCTGACTGGTTTTCCGGTTGATAAGCACTACATCCGCATAGAGGCCGCCAAGGGTGGATGATGCCATAATTGCATTGGCCACTCCTGACCCTTTGCCACTGGTGGCCAATGAAAGCGCATCAACCAGCCGGATAGCCGGGCAGGCATAGTAATTGTCCGGTATGTCCTGCGTTACCCACGTCAATAATTCCCGTCCGACTGGATCTTGCAGAATTGCAGGCTTCGCATTGAAAAGTCTGCGTTGCCCCGGCCCGGCCCGAAGCATCCGCACGATGAACACCACCACGACCACCAGGACAGCCAATAATATCCAGATTAAGACAGTAGGGGTCATGGCTACCGCCCCTCACGGATAATCCGCCCTAAACTCTTGTCGTCTTCCTCTCTGACAGGAAAATCCAAGGCTTTCAGACCACGGATAAACACATGCCGCTTGCTGATCTTCTCGGCCATGACATAGGATTCAACCTGGTCCCACACATAGCGGGGCAGTTGCAGGGTGGTTGAAACCTGGCTCATGGGATCAACCGTATCATCGTAATGTTTGATAGGCCGCCGCTTGCGGGTCGTAAGATCCTCGTCGTCAATGTCCATGCCAAGCGCCCGCAGCCCGGCCATTAACACATTCTTAATACTCATATTCTCCTGACGCTCTGCGTAGGCTCCCACGTCATTCCACAGATAGACCGGCAAACGGATGAAAGATCGCAACAGGTCTTTTCGTCCTTCGCGTGGTCGGGTCACTTTCGGGCGCGTTGCCACCATTTCAACTCCAAGCATAATCGGCTCCTTAATGTATCACATCCCCGTCAATGGACCGCATACCCCCGTGCGTTTTTCCGACCTTTCCGCACAACGGCGAGGCAAAGCCTCTGTTTCACTTCGTCAATCGGGGTGCCTGGGCGGATCTGCTCGCCACAGCCCCAAATGGAGATTTCCAGCCCCTTTCGTGCAAGATGGTCTGCCGCCGCGTCAGCGCTGCCACGTCCTTCCTTGACCGCCAGCACAACCCCGTTTCGTTCATCTACAAGGTGAAAAGCCCGGACACGCATCAGACCCTCCCCCCGCTCGTGTGATGCTGCTCAACCCGTTTCAGACCGGCCATAAGGGCAATCATCTGGCGCTCTGAACAGGGCCGCGATCCAAGCCGAATGGTCCCGTCCCGCGCGACACGTACGGGCACCAGTGTTACCGCTATGACAGGACGCAGCACGATACCTGTCTGGTCCTCGGACATGGCGCATCCGCCAGCCTGTACGGCCAGCCGGGCCGCGACGGTCAAATAGCCATTATGGGCATGATGCAGGGTCATAGGGTGATCCTCCTATATGTGGGTTTCATGGGGCCGGTGTGGTGTCCCGCCCCCATGCCATTAATGTATCATGATACATTATTATTGCAAGAAAAAAGCCGCTCTTTGGCGGCTTTTTTACAGTCCCATCGTCAGAAACGATTAAAATACTTCGCCATACATCGCGTTAATCAGGGATACAATTCCCTCATTCTCTGCCGCGCCTGAACAACTGTTAAGGTATCGAAGCCGGGCCGCTGCGGTTCTGCCCGGATCATATCCCCAAAAATTAAACCGGACGATAGAAAAGTAGCTGCCGATTGGCCCGGAACAGCCACCAGACGGCGACCCTATACCTGCCATCCCGGCCATACATACAAGCGTTGAACATGAATCAGCAGCGGCAGGGGAAGGCATTGCCAGCATACCAATGCCAAGCGCCAGCACCCCACCAGCTACCGGACGCAACAACTTCCGTTTCATGCCTGGGCCTCCATACCCTTTTCAGTCTGGTATTAGATTACCGTCATACAACAAAAACACGATAATCGTACAGATAAATGAATAATGATGCCAAAGGCATCATTATGAGTCGTTTTTAGTTACTTCGGGCAGGAGAGAGGAAGAACCATTCAGCGCAGATAAAATATCATCTGCAAATGGTGGCGGGTTCTCCTTGAGGAAGTCGTTAATCTTCCTTAACCATGCCCGGATCTCCGGCTTCAATGGTGGCCCTTTCCCACTCAAGCAACGATTTAGCTGGGGCTGGCTCATTCGGAACCTGGACGCTGCCGTACGCTCGGTCCAGCCGATCCGCTGCAATAGTTTGCGGTCTTCATAACCGACCAACTTCCGGCGTTTGATTTCTTCGGCGGAAAGACGAATACGGCCCATTGTCACCCCCCTATGACATGGCCGCTGGCCCGGATCTGGCAGCGATCTGTCTGGTGGTGTGAGTGCTGCCGTACATTCAATTCCCGGTATCTCGTTAATCGAAAACGACATAATGGTAGCGTGCGCCCATAGCAGGGGTCACGACACGAAAGTGTACTTTACGTACGCTTAGAGTGAACCCAACAAGAACGTTGAGGCTGTTCTGCTGAGAGTTCGATAGACAGTTGGCCGAGAAATAGAAAACAGTTCTGAAAGATCGCTGATGGAGTAATCGCCGGTATCATACATCCGGCGAAGCTCTTTTTGCTGACGTTCAGAAAGCTTGGGTTTCTTTCCGCGTAGTTTACCTTTGTCGCGTGCAACGGCCATCCCTTCACGAGTACGCATCCGGATCAGATCGGCTTCAAACTCCGCGAAAGTCGCAAGGATGTTGAAGAACAACTTGCCCATTGGATCAGACGGATCGTGAATACTGTTCCCAAGTTGAAGCTTCACGCCACGGGATGCCAGGCTGTCGCCAATAA
>NZ_CADP01000056.1 GCF_000285295.1 Komagataeibacter europaeus LMG 18890
CTGGCCGATGTGGATGGCACCCTGGTCACGAAGGACAAGATCCTGACACCCCGCGCGATCCGGGCTGTCGAACGCCTGCGTGAACGCGGTATCCTGTTCACCATCACCAGCGGCCGCCCGCCCAAGGGCATGAAGATGGTCATTGACCCGCTGAAGATTTCCGAACCGATCGCGGGTTTCAACGGCGGGATGATGGTCAGGCCCGATTTCACCGTGATCGAGGCCCGCACGCTGCCAGCCGATACGGCGCGCAGGGTGATCGGCATCATCCGCGACCACGGGGCCGATCCGTGGGTCTATAACGGCAATGACTGGATCGTCTCGAAACTTGATGCCCCGCATGTCGCGCGCGAACAGTGGACGGTCAAGTTTCCGCCCGTGGTGGGCAATGTGGAAGCAAAGCTGGACCAGGTGGTCAAGATCACCGGCGTCAGCGATGATCTGGCCCTGATGAAGCGCCTCGAGCACGACCTGCAGCAGGCGCTGGGCGATACGGCGTCCGCCGCCCTGTCACAGCCGTACTATGTGGACGTGACCAACAGGGACGCCAACAAGGGCGGCGTGGTGATGGCGCTCGAACGCCTGCTGGGCATTCCCGCCAGCCAGATGGTGACACTGGGCGACCAGCCCAATGATGTGCTGATGTTCCGCAAGAGCGGCATGTCCATCGCCATGGGGCAGGCCAGCCCCGAGGTGCAGAAGCAGGCGACCCATGTCTCGACATCGTGCGAGGAGGAAGGGTTCGCCAACGGGATCGAGAAATTCGTGCTGGGAGATGCGTGACATGACAGGTGGACATGACGTGAAAACGGGCGCGATGGTGGTCCTGCCCGATGCCGAAGCCATTGCGCAGTACATGGCGAAATGGCTGACGGAACAGGCGCTGGCGAAAAAGGGCGGCCCGTTCGTGATCGCGCTTTCGGGCGGGTCCACGCCAAAGCGGCTGTACCAGATTCTGGCGTCGGATGAATACCGCGACCGTTTCCCGTGGGCGAACACGCAGTTCTTCTTTGGCGATGAACGCTTCGTGCCCGACAGCGACCCGGCCAGCAATTACAACATGGTCGAGAGCGAAATGCTGGCCCATGTGCCGGTGCCGCCCGCCAACGTGCACCCCATGCCGACGTCGGGCGACCCGGCGCAGGCGGCGGCGCAATACCAGACGGAACTGGAAAAGGTATACGGCGGCACGGTGCTGGAACCCGGCCGCCCGCTGTTTGACGTGGTGATGCTGGGCCTGGGCGATAACGGGCATACCGCGTCGCTGTTCCCGCGCCAGCCGGTGCTTCGGGAGAAAAAGCTGTTGGTTTCGACCTGCGTGCCCGATGACGCGCCGCATACACGCCTGACGCTGACCTATCCCGCCATCCATTCCAGCCGCCATGTGGTGTTCATGCTGGCCGGGCCAGCCAAGCGCGAGGCCTTTGGCAGGGTGCGCGCCGGCGACCCGGCGGAACCCGCCAGCCACATCACGACCGAGGGCGAACTCATCTGGCTTATGGACAAGGCGGCTGCGGGACAATAAGTGCCACAGTATCGTGTTTATGCGATACGGATCACGGTTCAATAAAAACGACGGGGCACCCGGCGGTGGGATGCCCCGCAGGAGAGGAAGCAGCGCATGTCCACCCAGAACGCGGACCCACGGGCAGAACTGAAGCGCAAGGCGGCGATCGAGGCCGCGGACATGGTCAGGGAAGGCATGGTGGTTGGCCTTGGTTCAGGCAGCACATCGGCCTTCATGATCGAGGAACTCGGTCGTCGCTGGGCGGAGGGGCTGCGCTTCTGCGCCATTCCCACGTCCGAACGCTCGGCCGAGCAGGCGCGCTCGCACGGGATCAGGCTGGTGACGTTCGCTACGCACCCGCAGATCGACATCGACATTGATGGCGCGGATGAGGTCGAACGCGGTTCGCTCAACCTGATCAAGGGGCTTGGGGGCGCGCTGTTTCGTGAAAAGATCGTGGCTGCCGCATCACGCAAATTCGTGGTTGTTGTGGATGACAGCAAGCTGGTGGACCGTCTGGGCGCACGCGTGCCCGTCCCGGTGGAGGTCGCGACCTTCGGCTGGACTTCCACAGCCCGGCAGCTTGAGGCGCTGGGCGCGCGTATCACCCAGCGTATGGACCGCAGCGGCAACGTGTTCGTAACCGACGGGGGCAACATGATCCTTGACTGTCATTTTGGCGAAATCGCCGATTCCGCGCAGTTGCAGGCGCAACTGGCGCAGGTGGTTGGCGTGATCGAGACCGGTCTGTTCATCGGCCGCACATCCGAAGTGATCGTGGCGACTGCCACGGGGCTGCAGAAGCTGGTTGCGGCATGACCGGGCGGGAGTTGCAGGATCAGGGCATCCGGCCGCTGGTCCTGGTCATCATGGGGGTATCGGGCTGCGGCAAGACGACACTGGCGGAAGGGCTGCACAACCTGCTGGGCTGGCCCTATCAGGAAGGTGACATGCTGCACCCGCGCGTCAATGTGGAAAAGATGGCGGCGGGCATTCCCCTGACCGATGCGGACCGCCTGCCATGGCTGCAGGCCTGTCATAAGTGGCTGCTGGGCCGTGTGGCGTCGGGGCAGGGGGGGATCCTGACCTGTTCCGCGCTCAAGCGGTCGTACCGTGACCTGCTGCGCGCGGACGGGGCGGCGGATATCGTGTTCGTCTATCTGGAAATCCCCGAGGATGTGCTGGCCGAACGCCTGCAGCGTCGGCGCGGGCACTACATGCCGCCCAGCCTGCTGCCCAGCCAGCTTGCCACGCTGGAACCGCCAACGGCTGATGAACACCCGCTTGTCGTGCATCTGGAAGAAACCCCTGCTGACCTGATTGCCGAGACCATCGGCCTGCTGCGGCAGCGTTTTCCCGAACGCACCCCCGAAAGGGGCTAGATGGCTGATATGCCTGCGGTCCTGTTTGTCTGCATGGGCAATATCTGTCGCTCCCCCCTGGCGGAGGCCGCATTCCGCGCGGCTGCCGACCGGGCGGGGCTGTCGGTTACGGTCGATTCGGCGGGCACGGGCGACTGGCATGCGGGTGCGCCGCCTGACCGGCGGGNGGCCTGCGCTGTTGCCCGCCGCCATGGCATCGACATTACCCGTTACCGCGCGCGCGTGGTGACGGCGGTGGATTTCGACCGTTTTACCCACGTCATCGCACTGGACCATGCCAATCTTGCGCATCTGATGGCCATGAAGCCGGCGGGAAGCCGGGCGCAGGTTTCCCTATTGCTGGACCATGTGCCGGGGCGTGGGGGCCATGCCGTGGCCGACCCGTACTACGGGGACGCCAGCGGGTTCGACACCACATGGCGCGATGTCACGGCGGGTGCCGCGGCGCTGGTGGAAAAACTGCAGCGCGATGCCTCATGACGCGCCTTGCCCGGCATGGTGCCGCCCTGCTGGGGGCGGGTTTATGGAACTGGCACCCGTTACCTGGTGGCGACGTGGCGGAGGTGCTGCTGGTCTATCTCAATGATGGGCGCAGGGTCGTGGTCAAGCATGGCCCGGACCCGGTGGCCGAAGCCGTTATGCTGCGCACCCTTGGTCAGACGGGCGCGCCCGTGCCCGATGTGCTGGCGGTGGATGAAGATGCGCTGGTGCTGCAATACCTGCCCGCCGATGGCCGCCTGTCCCGATGCTGGGATGATCTGGCGCGTGTGCTGTCCCTTGCGCATACGGGGCGGCCCGATGGGGACGGTGTCCGTTATGGCTGGTCCGGAGACCATGCATTTGGCGCCGTAAAGGTGTGCAATGACTGGACGGAGACATGGCCTGATTTCTGGGCGTGGCGCCGTATCGGCGTGCATCTGGCGCATGTGCCCGTCGACCTGGCCCGCCAGCTTGAAACCCTGATGCGCCGCCTGCCCGACCTGCTGCCTGCGACCCCTGCGCCCTGCCTGCTGCATGGTGATCTGTGGGGTGGGAACGTGCTGGTGTCGGACCGGCATGTAACGGGCCTGATTGATCCATGCTGCTATTATGGGCATGCCGAGGTGGACCTTGCCACGCCGGGTGTGTTCAGCCAGCCGCCTGCGGGATTTTATGCCCGCCATGGTGGGCTGGCGCGCGGCTATGAAGTCCGTTTCGCCATTTACCGCCTGTGGACCGCACTGGTTCACCTGCGTCTGTTTGGCGCGACCTACCGGCCCATGGTGGCGCAGTACCTGAATGATGCCGGGGTGTATTGAATAATAAAAGTTTTTGGGTGCCGCCTTTTTTAAAAAAGGCGGCGTTCTTTGAAGCTTTTTGCAAAAAGCTTCACCAAAAACGTTTCCTGTTCATCAATCAGGCGGAACGGTAGCGCGCCAGCCAGTGGGCATAGGGCGCGGGCAGAATCCATGCTGCGTCCTCACGCCCCAGTGCCCGCGCCGCCGCATATGGCCAGTGGGGGTTTTCAAGGAAGGGGCGACCAATCATCGCAAGGTCGATCTTTTCCTCACGCACCAGCCCGTCAATGGCGGGGGCGGCGCCCAGGTACCAGCTTGTGGCGACCGGCAGGCCGGTTTCGCGCCGTACACGCTGCGCGACCGGGGCCATGAAGGCCGGACCCCAGGGAATCTTCGCCGTGGGCGTTGAAAAGCCGATGCTGACATCAAGGAAGTCCAGACCCGATTCGCGAAAGACCTTCGCGACCGCAATGGCGTCGTGCAGCGTCTGTTCGTCCTGACCGTCGAATTCGATCATGCCCAGGCGGGCGCTCAGGGGGCGGTCCTCAGGCCAGACGGTTCGTACGTCGCGCAGGGTTTCCACCAGAAAGCGAGCACGGTTTTCAAGGCTGCCGCCATAATTGTCATCACGCTGGTTGGAATGGGGGGAAAGGAAACTCTGCCCCAGATAGCCATGGGCGAAATGCAGCATGAGCCAGCCAAACCCCACGTCACGCGCACGTACCGCCGCCGCCACGAAATCCTGCCGCACGCGGGTGATGTCCGCCATGGTCATGGCGCGCGGCACCTTGGGCAGGCTGGCGCCAAAGGCAATGGCGGACGGGGCGATGGTCTCCCATCCGCGTGGGTCATCGGCGGCGATGTGGTCGTCGCCTTCCCACGGGCGGTTGGCGCTGGCCTTGCGGCCCGCATGGGCGATCTGGATGCCGGGCACGGCGCCCGCGTCGCGTATTGCATGCACCAGCGGGCGGAAGGCTTCGGCCTGCGCGTCATTCCACAGCCCAAGGCAACCCGGCGTGATGCGCCCTTCGGGCGAGACGGCGGTGGCTTCCACCACAACCAGCCCGCTGCCGCCACGGGCCAGGGTGGGGTAATGCACGGTGTGCCAGTCATTTACCATGCCATCGCGTGCCATGTACTGGCACATGGGGGACACGGCGATACGGTTGCGCAGGGTCTCGCCCTTGAGCGCATAGGGGGAAAAGATGTCGGTCATGGCCGTTGGGCTCCGTCATGCGGGAATCTGGCCACAGACTGGGCATGTTGACGGCATGAGGCAACACGTGCGGGCATGCTGAAACGGCAGGACAGGTTTCAGCCAGAGCCGGTTGTGCAACAGGTTTTCAGGGGAGAATGCACCGTAAGGTGGCGCGAGTGACGGGGCTCGAACCCGCGACCTCCGGCGTGACAGGCCGGCGCTCTAACCAACTGAGCTACACCCGCATCCGTTACCGCCCCGTGGGGCTGCAACCGTTCGGTGAAAGGGCAAATAACAGGCTGGCCCCGTCATGGCAACAGGGCAGGCAAAAAAAAACGCCATGAACATGAATGTCATGGCGTTTTGTGGGGATGGGGACGGATCAGGCGGGGATTTCCACGCCATCCAACGTAACGGCCACGCCATGCACGGTCGCGGCGACGCGCACGGCGGCCTGGATCTGCTCGGTCGTGATGCCGGCTTCACGCAGCTGTCGTTCGTGGCTTTCCATGCACAGGCCACAGCCGTTGATGGCGGACACCGCCATGGCCCACAGTTCGAAATCCGCCTTGTCCACGCCGGGGTTGGCAATGACATTCATGCGCAGGCGGGCGGGCATCTTTCCATAATCGCCACCGACCAGATGCACGAAACGGTAATAGACATTGTTCATGCCCATGATGGCTGCGGCGGATCGTGCGGCCTGCAGGGCCTCGGGTGTCATCTTCGGGCCATATTCCGCCACCAGGGCGTGCGTTACCGCCGGATTGCGCGACGCGATGGCGGACGCGATGAACGTGCCGCCCAACTGCTGCGGCGTCAGCACGAAGTCGTTGGCAAGGGCGCCGAGGTTCAGCTTCAGGTCCTTGGCGTAATCGGGAAGGGCGGCCTTGAGGGAGTCGATGGACATGGGCGGGTTCCGTATAGTGCCTGTGGGGTAATGGTGGTGCGCCACCTGTCCCGATCCCTGCGGGAGGGGCAGGGATCGGGACAGGCGGCGTGGCCGCCCCGCGCGATGCGGGGACGGCCGGTCGTGCGGCGATCAGGCCTTGATGAAGGCGTCGCCCTTTTTCCAGTTGCACGGGCACAGCTCATCGCTCTGCAGGCCGTCAAGGATGCGCAGGACTTCCTGCGGGTTGCGGCCAACCGACAGGTCATTGACGCTGACGTGGCGGATGATGCCCTGCGGGTCCACGATGAAGGTTGCGCGCAGCGCGGCGCCCGCCTGCTCGGCCATCACGCCACAGCTTTCGATCAGCTCGCGCTTGATGTCGGACAGCATGGGGATTTCAAGGTTCTTCAGTTCGGCATGGTTCAGGCGCCAGTTCAGGTGCACGAACGCGCTGTCGATCGACACGCCGTAAACTACCGCGTCACGGTCCTTGAACTCACCGGCCAGCTTGCCGAACGCCACGATTTCGGTCGGGCAGACAAAGGTGAAGTCCAGCGGCCAGAAGAAGACGACCTTCCACTTGCCTTTGTCGGATTCGTCCGTGATCTGGACGAAATCGCCCTTGAGGCCTTCGGGGCCACCGGGAACGGCGCTCAGGTTGAAGGTGGGAAACTTGTCACCGACTGTCAGCATCAGGGTGATCTCCTGTTGGGGTTATATATGGCCGGGACGGGCGCGCCGCCCCGCAGGCTGTATCTATGCCGGGAGTGATGCTATCATGCCATTGAATAATTTACATATGCATGATCGGAATTATCGATGCTTCCGATGCCCTCCGCACAGCAGCTGCGTTATCTCGTCACCCTTGCCGAACTGCGTCATTTCGGCCGGGCGGCAAAGGCCTGCGCGGTGACACAGTCCACGCTGTCCGCCGGAATACTGGCCCTGGAACGCCAGATGGATGTCAGGCTGCTTGATCGTGACGTGGGCAAGAAGGTCGTGTTCACGCCGCTGGGGGACAAGGTGGTCGTGCGCGCCCGCGCCGCGCTGGAGGCATTGCAGGGCGTGCTGGACGTGGCCCTCGCCTCACGCGAACCGATGAGCGGCCCGCTGCGCCTGGGCGTCATTCCCACCATTGGCCCGTTTGTCATGCCCACGCTGGTGCGCAGGCTGCCCGCCGCCTATCCGCAGTTGTGCCTGTCACTGAATGAGGACGTGACCCATAACGTGATGGAAAAGCTGGCGGCAGGTAGGCTGGACCTCGTGCTGCTGGCCATGCCGTGCGACTGCGCCGATAGCGAGACGCTGCCCCTGTGGCGCGATCCCTTCATGGTGGTCATGCCGCGCAACCATCCGCTGGCGCATCTGCCCGATGTGCCGGTGCGCAGCATCGTGCGCGAACGGATGATCCTGCTGGAGGACGGGCACTGCCTGCGTGACCAGACACTGGCCATGTGCCGGCAGGTCCGGGGCTGGACCCAGCCGGAGGACGAGGCGGAATGCGCCGTCAGTTCGCTGTACACCATGGTGGAAATGGTCGCGGCGGGCATGGGTCTTGCGCTGCTGCCCCGGCTTGCGGTCGAATCCCCGCTGATGGCGGGACAGGACGTGGTGGTGCGCCCGGTGACCGGCGCGCAGGCCTGGCGTACCATCGGGCTGGCGTGGCGGCCCCGTTCGCCCCGCACCGCCGATTTCCAGACCATCGCCCCGTTTTTCGTGCCGGATTCGATCACAGATACGATTTTACCCCTGTAAATGACTCCAGAATCCGGTCCACCAGTTGACTCTTGACGCAGGCAGGGGTATTCGGGCGCCTCTTTGGCGGTATTCCGCCGTTAGTCGAGGGTCGGATCATGAAAATCAGAAACAGCCTGAAATCGGCCAAGGTTCGGGACAAGGACTGCCGTGTGGTCCGTCGCCGTGGCAAGGTCTACGTCATCAACAAGAAGAACCCCCGCATGAAGGCCCGTCAGGGCTGATTGCCGGACGGCCTTGACCGTCAGGTTCATCTTTGAACAGCCGCGAAGCTGCGCAGGCAGGTTTTTGGAAACCTGCTTTCGTGGCTTTTCGTGCGTACCCATGGTTGTGGTGGCAGGCCTGCTGGGCAATGGCCCGCAGGCCCATGCCGCCCTGCCACCGCACGGGGTGGACCAGCATGCCGGACCGGCCGCCGTGGGCAATCATGCCCACGCCGGAAAGGCGGAGGCCGAGCCATCGCTGGATGATCTGGAAACCGAACTGGCCCATGCGTCAAACGCCCGTGGGGCGCGTGACCTGCTGACCCGGATCGAGCAGATACGCCAGAAGGATCTTGCCCCCACCACCAACCTGCTGCTCAAGCGCGCGCAGGATGACCTTGATGCCCAGCGCCCGCTGGATGCGGTGCAGGACATGGACGACGCCCTGCTTTTGCAACCGGATGTCGAAGTGCTGTGGCGTAGCCGCGCGCAGGCCCGTCTGGCGGCGGGCAATCCCGATGGCGCGGTGGCGGACCTTGGGGTGGCGCTGCATCATGACGGGCGCGACGTGACCGCGTGGAAGATCCTTGAGGATACCGAGGAGCAGCGTGGCGACTGGCAGGCGGCATGGAAGGCATGGCAGCATGTGATGCAGCTTGATCCCACCATTCCCGACGCGACCCATGAAACAGAACGCCTGCGCCTGAAAGCCTTCGGGCAACCGACCTGACCATATAAGGTTTTTTTAGCGAAGCTTTTTTCAGGAGGCTTCGGAGAACGCCGCCTTTTCTGAAAGAAGGCAGCACCCGGGAACCTTGATTATTTTCTGTCAGGCGGCGCCAGGGCATCAGGCAATGGCCGCATTTCCTGTCCCACTTCCTGATACGATAACGCAGCGACAGGTCGCCCGGGGCTGCCTGTCGCCACATGTCGTCCGTGGTGGATCAGCGATCCGTCAGGCGGAATTCGATGCGCCGGTTGTGGGCTAAGGCTTCGGCTGTCGTGCCGTGGTCCAGTGGCTGGTAATCGGAAAAGCCGGTCGCGGCCAGATGGTGCGGGTCGATCCCTTCGGCAATCAGCAGCTTGACCACTGTGATGGCGCGCGCGGATGACAGTTCCCAGTTGCTGGGGAAGGCGGTGTGGATCGGCTGGCGGTCGGCGTGGCCATCCACGCGCAGGATCCACGGGACATCAGGCGGGATCTGGGCTGCGACCTGACGCAGGGTTTTGGCCAGTACCTTGATTTCCGCCTCCCCTTCCGGTGAAAGCTCGGCGCCGCCAACGGGGAACAGTACCTCGCTCTGGAATACGAAACGGTCGCCGACGATCTGTATGCCCTTGTGGTCCTGCATCACGCTGCGCAGGCGACCGAAGAATTCGGAACGGTACTGCTGCAACTGCTCGACCTTTTTCGCCAGTGCCACATTCAGCTGCATGCCCAGGTTGCTGATTTTCTGGTCGCGGTCATGCACCTCGTTCTCTGTCACTTCCAGTGCGGCACTGATGGCGGCAAGCTGGGCGCGAAGCTGCGCCACCTGGTCATCGAGCGCCGTGGCGTGGGCCTGCGCGCTGTCGCGTTCACTGGTCTGCTGGTTGAGCTGTGCGGTCAGCGACGTCGCGGTGGCCACGTCGGCATCATGCGCCTTGTGCAGGCTGGCGACCTCGCCCTGCAGGGCGGTCGTATGGCTCTTTTCGAGGGAGAGCATCTGCCCCAGCTTCGCCACCTCGCGTTCAAGCTGGTCAAGGGCCTGCTGGCGCTTGTTCAGTGTTACGGACAGGAAGGCCTGTCCCAGCACGAAAACAAGCAGCACGAAGATGATGACCATCAGCAGCGTCGACAGCGCGTCAACATAGCCGGGCCATGCATTCAGTTCGGAACGGATCGAGCGACGGGAACGGCGCGCCATGGGATGAACCTCAGCCTTGGGATACGGTCAGGAAGCAGAGTGGTTCGTTCCCGGGGCGCTTGCGGCGATGGTGCGTGCAAGCAGGCGCAGGTCGTTGCGGATATCGGTTGCTATCTGCTCCCGTCCCGCCGCGGATTCCTGCACCAGGCGGGCCAGCAGGGATTCGATGCCCTGCAGGTGTTCCTCGCCCCGGCTGTCCGCCAGTTGCGCCAGGCGGTCGTTCAGCGCGGTCAGCAGACGCTGTTCCTGTGCGCGGGTTTCCTCGCTGCGGGCCAGAAGGATCTGGAGTTTTTCCATGTTTTCGGCCGTGTGCTCCAAAAGCGCCTGCACATAGGCCGGAATGCTGGCGTCATTGCCGCCAACCTGCAGCCCGCCTGCCGAAAGACGGGTGATGGTGGCCAGCCATTCCTCCAGTTCGTTGAAGAAGCGCGTCTGCGCCTGTCCCGCCGTAAGGTCCAGGAAGCCAAGCACCAGCGCGCCCGCCAGCCCGAACATGGACCCCGAAAACGCGGTGCCCATGCCATGCAGCGGGCCGGCCAGCCCGGATTTGAGCTGGTCGAACATGACGGTGGTGTCCCCGCTGCCGACCGACATGTTGCCGATCACGTCGGCAATGGAGCCAACCGTCAGCAGCAGGCCATAGAACGTGCCCAGCAGGCCAAGGAAGATCAGCAGCCCCGTCAGGTAGCGTGACAGTTCACGCCCTTCGTCCAGACGCGCCGACAGGCTGTCCAGCAGGGACTGCATGACCGGGGCGGACAGGGTCAGCCTGCGTCCCTTGTCATGGGTGGCCAGCATGGAGGCCATGGGCGCCAGCAGGCGCGGCGGCGGCGGCGTGGTCAGGCCTTCGCGCGGGTGGCGCAGGATATTGACCCAGCGTACTTCGGGGATCAGCCGCAGGATCATGGAGATGTTCCACCCGATGCCCAGCAGCAGGATGCCGATGATCAGGCCATCAAGGTAGGGATTGTTGCAGAAGGCCTGATACAGGGTGGAGGAAAGCAGGGCTGCGACAACCCCGACAGCCAGAAGAAACAGCAGAACCCGGACAAGATAGGTCGTCGGTCGTGTCACGCAGTGGTTTCCTTAACGCGAAGGTGAGCCTGTAGTATTCGAGGCCACCACACCCGAACGGGTGACGTCAATACAATCCGTTCCGGCGCCGTGTGCATTTTCATCCGGCAGGCCCACCGCGCGGACATAGATGCGTGTTGGCGCGATGCCGGCGTGCAGCAGCACCGAACGCGCCGCAAGCCCGCGCGACAGCGCAATACGGCGGGGTGTGGATGGATCATCGGCGCGGCCTTCGCCATAGGCCGCGATGCTGATGTGCTGGTCAGGCAGTTTCTGCATGACTGTGGCAAATGTTTGCAGCGCCGCGATCATGCGGGAATTCATCTCCGCCGACTGCGGGGTGAAGTGCAGGCGCGTGCCGCCGGTAATCCGTTCCGCCCGGCCCCGTGCCTGCGGGTCGGCCTTGACTTCGGGGGGCATGGGGAAGGGATGCAGCGGCACATGCAGTTCCGGCGGGCGCAGCACGGGGTTGTCGGGCGGTCTGGCTGCGACCGGCGGCAGGGACGCGATGGCGGCGGGCGACGCAATGGCCGTGGCGGGGGCGTGGCTGCCGGGAATGTCCCCGGCGGCACGGTCGCCGGTGCCCCCGACGGCCGGGTTGCCGTTGCCCGCCGTGTTGCTGGTCGTGGTGCCGGTGGGGGAGGCGGACATGCTGCCGCCATCGGGCAGCATGGCGGGGCGTCGTGGCGCGCCCAGCGCGTCAAGCGCGTTCCTGCTGGTCGTAACCTGCGCATGGGCGCCCGCAATGGGGGCGGACAGCCCGACGGCCGCGGCACCCAGCACGATCAGTCCACGCAGGGACCGGCGGCGGAAAGGGGGGGATATGTATCGCATCGTGCCCGGCAGGCTACCGGGCGACGGGCAGGGGCGCAATCGGCAAACGGGCCACACCACGCCCGCGGGCATCAGGCGATGCTGCTGGCCACCAGTTCGCGCAGCGGCCCATGCAGTTGCGGATTGCCCGCCACCGCGTCGATGGATGCGCCAAGGTCATTGAGGTCAACGCCTTCGGGATCGGTGGCATAGCCACCCGCTTCCCGTACCAGCAGGATGCCGGCCGCACAGTCCCACGGCTTGATGCCCATTTCCCAGTAGCCGTCATAACGTCCCGCCGCGACCCATGCGAGGTCGAGCGCCGCCGCACCGAATCGGCGGATACCGGCAACCTGCGGCATGAGCGCGCCCAGCGTGCGCGCGAACGACAGACGATTGCGGGCCGAAACCTTGGCAAACGGGATACCGGTCGCGAACAGGGCCTCGTTCATCGACCGGCGCGCGGAGACGCGCAGGCGGCGGTCATTGAGGAACGCGCCCACGCCCTTTTCCGCCCAGAACATCTCGTTGGCGGCGGGGTTGTACACCAGGCCCGCCACGATCTCGATCGTGCCATCGGGCAGACGGCGCTGCAGGCCGATGGAAATGGCCCAGTGCGGGATGCCGTGCAGGAAGTTGGTCGTGCCATCCAGCGGATCGACAATCCAGCGCCACGTCCACCCTTCGTTCCCCGAGGCGCCGCTTTCCTCCATCAGGAAGGCATAGCCGGGGCGGGCGCGCGCCAGTTCCTCGCGGATGGCGGTTTCGGCCCGCAGGTCGGCCTGCGACACGAAATCGCCAGGGCCCTTGATGCTGACCTGAAGCTGCTCGACTTCGTTGAAGTCACGCAGAAGACGGCGTGCAGCCTTCTGGGCAGCGTTCTGCATCACCGTCATATGGGGAGAGAGTCGCATTGCCACGGTGATCGGTCCTGTCTGGTTCGTGCGGTGGAACGGATGGTCGGGGTCTGGAAGACCGGCCCGCGCGGGATGGAGACATCCCGGCGCGGGCCGGTGGATGGTCAGGACTTGGCGCGCTCGACGTAGGTGCTGTCCTCGGTGCGGACCACGATACGCTCACCCGCTTCGATGAAGGGGGGCACCATGGTCTTGACACCATTGGACAGGCGCGCGGGCTTGTAGGAGGAACTGGCGGTCTGGCCCTTGACCACGGGATCGGCCTCGACCACTTCCAGCGTGACCTGCGCGGGCAGGACGACGCCAACCGGGTCGCCTTCCACAAGGTTCAGCACCAGCGTCATGTTGTCCTGCAGGAACGGCGCCTGGTCACCCAGAAGGTCCAGCGGCAGGATCAGCTGTTCGAACGTCTCGGGGTCCATCAGCACGATGTTGTCGCCGTCCATGTAGGAGTAGGTGTATTCCTTCTCCTCGGTCATCAGGCGTTCAACGGTGTCGGCGGTGCGCCAGCGTTCGTTGGTCTTGTTGCCGGTCTTGAGGTCGCGCATCTCCACCTGGATGAATGCACCGCCCTTGCCCGGCGTGATGATCTGCTGCTTCAGGACCGTCCAGCGACGGCCGTCGTGCTCAATAACCTGTCCGGCGCGGATCAGGTTTGCCTGCTGCTTCATGGTGGTCCCTGTATGGTTGTGGGAAGTATGGCGGTTCGGCTTCTAGCGCCCCACGCGCGGAAGGGCAAGGTTGCGGGCTGTCTTTTCGCCCGCGTTTTACCCGCGTTCGCGCGCCAGGCGGTGGATTGTGCCATCGGGTGCTTCCACGCGCAGGTATCCGTCCGGCCCTTCGTGCAGGTACCCGGGCGCGATCGGCACCTTGCCATGGCCACCGGGAATATCCAGCACGTAGGTCGGCCAGGCAATGCCCGTCACCCGCCCGCGCAGGCTGGCCAGCAGGCGCTGTCCCTCGCGTATGGGCACATGGAAACGCGCGGTGCCGGGGGCGGGGTCAAGCTGGTGCAGGTAATAGGGACGGATGCGGGCGGCCACCTGCGCGCGCAGCAGGGCCTCGAGCGCTTCGGGCGTATCGTTGACGCCGCGCAGCAGCACGGACTGCCCCAGCACCGGAATCGCGCGCGCCTGCACGCGGCGGATGGCGGCGCGGGCGGCGGGGGTCAGTTCGCGGGCGTGGTTGACATGCGCCACCAGCCACATGGAACGCGTGGTCTCCAGCGCATCCGCCATCTCGTCGTTCAGGCGTTCGGGGTCGGCCACCGGCACGCGGGAATGGATGCGGATGGTGTGGATGTGCGCCATCCCCTCCAGCGCCGTCATGATCGCACGCATGCGGCGCGGGGACAGCATCAGCGGGTCGCCCCCGGTCATCACGACTTCATGAATGTCCGTATGCGTGCGCAGCCAGTCCAGTGCACGGCCTAGCGCCGCATCATCCAGCACGCCGCCACCGGGGCCGACATGCTCGCGGCGGAAACAGAAGCGGCAGTAAAGCGGGCAGACCAGCAACGGCTTGAGCAGCGCGCGGTCGGCATAGCGGTGCACGATGCCCGGCACGGGGGAAAGCGCGTCATCCCCGATGGGGTCCGGGTCTTCCGTGGGGTCCACCGCGCATTCCGCCGCATCGGGAATGACCTGCCGGCCGATCGGGTCATCAGGACTTTCGATCAGGCTGGCAAAGGCGGGGGGAATGGCGGTGGCGTACTGCTGGGCCACCTGATCCAGCGCCGGGGCCTGTGCGGGGGTGACCAGCCCTGCTTCCAGCAGGTCCGTCACGGTGCGCAGCGTGCGCGTGACCGGGGACGCCGTGCGGGGATGCCGGGATGCCGGGTTTTTTGAATCAATGACATTCACGATGCGGTGTAGATTTCCTGCTGTGGGGACGAATAACGGCGGCCAGTGGGCATTTATACCATCTGTGGAGCACCGCAATGCGATCAAGGGCCGAATGGTTCCTGGCAATCGGGCACGTCGTGTCCGAAGCGGGGATCGGATCAATGGAAAACGTGGAAAACCCGGATCCGGATGGTCATCCCGTCAGGACATGCATATGGGGGTGGCATCGTGATCACCTAAAATACTGGGAACAATGATACATTTGATGTATGTCGGGACAACAAATAAAGTGGATTTTCAGGCGGTCGGGAAAGCCATCGGCAATCTGGATGATCCCGATGCCAGGATTGTCGATCAGGCGGTGACAGTGTTTGCCTGAGGCATGAATGTCCCCGGCGTGTCTTTCCCGCCGCGTCTCATGCCGTATCGTATATGGAACAGGAGTGGTCGTGACCGCGCGCATTCATCCGCACGAACCCCACAGCGTTCCCATGCCCGAGTCCCCGCCGCCACGTCCCGACCCCGCCCGCATTGCCGACCGCCTGCCGTTCCTGCTGCGCCGTAGCCTCGTGCTGCGCGGGGTCCGGGCGTTTTTTGACGCGCGGGGCTACATGGAAGTCGAGACCCCCTATGCCGTGCCGACCCCGGGTGAGGAAGTCCACCTGAAGGTCTTCGCCACCGAGCGCGCGGGCGTGGACGGCGCCCGCCAGAAGCTGTGGCTGCACACCAGCCCGGAATTCGCCATGAAGCGCATCGTGGCGGCGACCGGCCTGCCGGTTTACCAAGTGGCCCGCGTATGGCGCAATGCGGAAGGCAGCAGGCTGCACGCGCATGAATTCACCATGCTGGAATGGTACCGCCCCGGCGCCACGCTTGATGTGCTGATGGATGAGACGGAGGCCCTGCTGCGTGCCGTACTGCCCCCCGCGGTGCGGGCGGGCGGAGACGACATCAGCATTGCCGCCCCCTTTGAACGCCTGCGTGTCGCGGATGCATTCCATCGCTATGTCGGCGTGGATATCCTGGCGAACGAAGGGGACGCAGCAGCCCTGGCGCGCGCGGCAGGCTGCGACCTGCGGCGGGGGGAGACATGGGAAGACCTGTTCTTTCGCCTGATGATGGCGCGGATCGAGCCGCATATCGGGCGCACGCGGCCAACCTTTCTTACGCACTGGCCCGCAAGCCAGGCGGCCCTTGCGCGTCGTGACCCGGCGGATCCGCGCGTGGCGCTGCGTTTTGAACTGTATGCAGCCGGGATCGAACTGGCCAATGCGTTCGAGGAACTGACCGACAGCACCGAACAGCGCCAGCGATTCGAGGCCGACCGCACCCGGCGCCTGGCGCTTTATCCCGATGAATCCGGCCTGGACTGGCCGATGGATGAAGCCTTTCTGTCCGCCCTCGACACGTTGCCGCCATGCGCGGGCATAGCCCTTGGCTTTGACCGGCTGGTCATGCTGGCGGCTGGTACCGGCCGGATCAGCGATGTGCAGTGGATGGGGGAAGGCTGAAGGGAAAAAGTTTTTGGTGAAGCTTTTTTCCAAAAATCACCAGGAAATGCCGCCTTTTTGGAAAAAAGCGGCACCCAGAAACTTCTGTTATCTTTCAATCGGTTTCCGCAGCCGCAATCGCCGCATTCATGGCCCGTACGCCTGCGCCGGGTCCGTCGGGGTGCGACCAGACCGCGCTGATGACCGACAGGAAATCCGCTCCCGCGCGTACCAGCGTGCCGCAGTTTTCTGGCGTGATGCCACCGATGGCCACGACCGGCAGTTCGATCATGCTGCTCCACCACGTCAGCAGGGCGGGATCGGCGCGGACTTCGGTTTCCTTGGACGGGGAGGGGAAAAACGCGCCAAACGCCACGTAATCGGCCTCGGCTTCCCCCGCGCGCAGGGCCATGTCGCGGCTGTCATAGCATGACACGCCCAGTTGCAGTTCCGCCCCCAGTATGCGGCGCGCCGTGACCACATCCGTATCGTCCATGCCCACATGCGCCCCGTCGCACCCACAGGCGACGGCAAGGTCAGGCCGGTCGTTCATGATGAAGGCCACGTCCCGCGCATGGGTAATGGGCTGCAACACGTCCACCGCGCGGCGGATCGTGTCGTCATCCACGTTTTTCAGGCGCAGCTGCACGGCCGCGACCGGCCCTGCGTCCAGCGCTTCGGCCAGACGGGGTGCGAACGTCGCCGGATCAAGCGATTCGGGGGTGATGAGGTAAAGCTGGCAATCGGTCATGTCGGCCTGATCCTATGCCACCATCGGGGTGGCGAACAGCCCCCGCATGGCATGTGTCCGCCACAGGGGGATCATGTCGGCATAAACGGGATGGTCGCCGCATGTATCCGTCATCCTGCGGGGAATGTCCGCAGGTACCGTTCCAGCACCGGCGCGGCGTCACGCGGGGGCAGGTCCAGTGATGCCGGGCGCTGTTCCATCACATGGCCACCCGTCATCTGCGTCAGGGACACAAGGGCACGATGCTGTGCCACGGACGACACATGCGCAATGACGCCAGATACGCCCATGCGCAGGGCACAGGCGGCGTATCCCGCCGCCTGCCCGCAATCCAGCAGGGCGGGCAGCGGGCAGTCCGCCACCAGCGCCATCCACCACGGCGCCCCCATGACACATCCCGCGCCGGGGGGGGAAACCACGGTGCAGTTCACGCGTAACGATGCGGCCATGGCCATGACCAGCTTCAGGTCATGCATGCAGGCAACGGTGATGCAGGGGACGGCATGCATAGAATGGTCATGTTTGTCGATCATGCTTGACGTTGAAACCGCAGCGGGCGATCAGTTCAAGGGGAGGAACGAGGGAAAGAATGAACGTGTCTGATATTATCATGCCACCGGGGCAGGAAGCCGCCCTTTCCACCTCGGATGCCGGACAGGACCCGGCGGATCGCCTTGAACTGGCTCTCAACCGTATTGCCTTCGCCCTTGACCGGCGCACGGAACTGGCGTCCATCGCCCGCCCGTCTGGGCCGGAGGTGGACGTGCAGGCGCTGGCGGCCAATATCGATGTCCTGATTGCCCGCGTGCGTGACGTGCTGGGCGAGGACGAAGCTGACGGCGGGAAGGAATAAAACGATGAGCCAGGTGACCGTGCGCATCAACGGCTTTTCCTATGCCGTGGGCTGCAAGGAAGGGCAGGAAAAGCACCTGCAGGCCATGGCGCAGGAGGTGGAGCGGCGCATCGACCGCATCCGCGAACTGGGTGGCCATAGCGGGGAGGGACGCCTGCTGGCCCTTGCCGCCCTGCTCATGGCCGATGAAATCCATGACCTGACGGCGGAAAAGATGTCTTCCGACACTGCCCACCAGCTGGCGCAGGGCCGTCAGGCGCGGATCGAGAACGAACGCCGGCGCGACCAGCTGGCGCATCTGGTTGAACGTGCGGAAAGCATTGCAGCCGCGATGGAAGAAGACTAGATTGCAGGGGCGGGGCTGCCGGGTGCGTCAGGCATGATTCAACCCCTGGGCCGATAAGCACTTCCTAGGGAGCTGGCACTGTCGTGACCGTGGTCACGTTACCTGGCGCCCACCTGCGTCAGCAGGTCCGGGAGGGCTGATCCGACCAACGGCCATGGTGGCTCCGTATATGTTTTCATGACCTCTCTCGATCCCGAATCGTGGCCCGTCACGCGGGCCAAGCAGGCCCTGCGCCACCAGATGACGCGCCACCGGCAGGCTTTTGTCGCCAGTCCCGTCCGCGCCGGTGCGGAAGAAGCCCTGTGCCACCGCATGGTGCGCGGCCTGCGTGGCATGACCGGGGCAGGGGACTGTATCGCCCTGGTCTGGCCCCTGCCGGGGGAAAGTGACCTGCATCCGGTCATGCAGGCCCTGCATGCGGACGGGATGTGCATTGTCCTGCCCGAAACCCCGCCGCGTGGTCACCCACTGGTCTTTCGCCGCTGGCGGCCCGAATGCCCCATGCTGCCGGGACGTTACGGTACCCTGCACCCCGATGGCCCCCCCATGCAGCCTGATGTGGTGTGCGTGCCGCTGCTGGCCTTTGACCGGCGGGGAATGCGGCTGGGATATGGCGGGGGATATTACGACCGCACGCTGGCGCGCCTGCCGCGCGCGCGAACGGTGGGGTTCGGCCTGTCCTTTCAGGAAGTGACATGCATTCCGACCGGCCTGTATGATGTGGCATTGCCCGCGATCGTGACCGAACGCGAATGGATCCGGTGTCGTGGCGACGGGCGTACACGGTAACAAAGGCTGTTTTCTTGAGAATTCTGTTTCTGGGTGACATTGTCGGGCGCGTGGGGCGCGAAGCCGTTATTTCCCGCCTGCCCACCCTGCGGCGCGACCTTGCACTCGATCTTGTGGTGGTGAACGGGGAAAACGCCAGCCATGGTTTTGGTCTGTCGCCCGCCATCGGGCGTGACCTGATCGAAGCGGGGGCCGATGTCATCACCCTGGGTAACCATAGCTGGGACCGTCGTGACCTGATCGGCCATATCGACAGCGAACCCCGCATCATCCGCCCCGCCAACTATCCCCCCGGCACGCCGGGACAGGGCAGCGTGGTGGTGGAACTGGTGGATGGCCGCAAGGCGCTGGTGGTCAGCGTCATGGGCCGCCAGTTCATGGATGCGATGGATGATCCGTTCCGTTCCGTTACCGAAATCCTGTCGCGCCACCGTCTGGGTGTGACCATGCATGCCGCCGTGGTGGATGTGCATGCCGAGGCCACGAGCGAGAAATGGGCCATGGGCCATTTCCTTGATGGCCGCGTCTCGCTGGTCATCGGCACCCATACCCACACGCCCACGGCAGACCACCGCATCCTGTCCGGTGGCACCGCCTTCCAGACCGATGCGGGCATGTGTGGCGATTATGATAGTGTGATTGGCATGGGCAAGGACGCGGCAATTGCCCGCTTCGTGCGCAAGATGCCCGGTGACCGCCTGCAACCCGCCGAGGGGGATGCCAGCATCGCAGGCATGGTGGTGGAGACCGATGATGCCACGGGTCTTGCCCGCCGCATGGCCCCGGTGCGTCAGGGTGGCCATCTGGCGCCGACCCTGCCTGATTTCTGATGTGAAATAAAATATTGATAAGAAATAATGAAAATTTTGGGGTGCCACCTTTTTTCAAAAAAGGCAGCGTTCTTCTGAAGCTTTCTTAGCAGCCTGTCGGGTTGGGGTACCCTGTGAAGGGGTAAGGCTGTAGAGTGTCGCGATGAGCCGCTTCATCCCGTTTGACCGATCCCAGCCGTATCTTCTGCCGCCTGATCTGACGTCGTGGCTTCCGGCTGACGATATGGCGCATTTCATTGTCGCAGCTGTTGAGCGGGTTCCGATGAGTGCGTTCTGCGTGCCAGTGCGCACGGGAGGCAAGGCGCAGTATCATCCGCGCCTGATGCTGGCCCTTCTGATCTTCAGCTATGCGAACGGGTTGTTTTCCTCACGCCGGATCGAGCGGGCGACATATCGCGACATCGGGGTACGCTTCGTGGCGGCGAACCTGCATCCGGATCATGATACGATTGCGA
>NZ_CADP01000055.1 GCF_000285295.1 Komagataeibacter europaeus LMG 18890
CGTTACAACAAGACGGAATCGTGTAGATTGAGCATCCTGATCATGATTCCGTGGAGCCAGGTGACCAGATTAAATCACGACGGAAATCGTCAATAATGGCAAAGTATATCGGGTTATGCCGCTCCAGCGCTCCGTAAGAAACATGGCAACCGTGCACTGCGTTGCTTCAGTGTGTTCGTCTTGATCCGTGTGAGGATGACATGAAGTTTGATGAACTTCGCTCGCGTTTCGAGCTTATCGATGACGAACAATCCGGACAGCTATGCCTGACGCTGGTTCAGGCGATTTTAGCGCTGAGATGCAATATTGAATACATTGCTTCTCCAGCGAAAACATCAACTGCCAAGCGTGAGCAGGCAAGATCATTGCACCCCATTCTGGTGCTTTGCCACGAAAAAGGCCGTCAGTTGAAAGACGACCACCCGAATTCCCATTATTTGCAGCTCCGCGTTGATATTCTTGTAAAAATGATAAGCGAGATGTCGATCGACGAGTTAGGAAGCGAAGCAGAAGAGACGTTTATTCTCTCCCCGATCAACCCTGCTTTTGAAAATCCCCTGTCTCGAGAAAGGGGGAACGACAAGGAATGATTTTTTAATCGCAGTCGCATGATCAGGGCGTACAGGACATAGGTATTGTCCGGAGTCCGCCATGCGCTGTTTCTACGTGTTGCCATTTCTCCTGCTCATGCACGCGCCAGCGCGAGGACAGCAATGCTCTGTGTCTACTCCGATTGGGTCCAGGAGCGACACCATAGGGCCGCCCCTGGAACATGGTGATAAAGGTAGGACCGATGCAGTCGCCCACCTTGGAATCGCAGGGGCCAACATCGAAAAACTACCCGATCTCCACGGCTTCGAAGCTGGCATCGCCCATACCCGGAACGAACTCCTCGTCTTTTTCGCTCCGGAAAGCCATGCGATCGTGCTTAGCGGCACGCTGATCCCGGTCCCCTACGACACCCTACGTTCCCTGGCCGGATCGCGCGCCCACGATCTCGCGCCGGTCGATGGCATCAGGGGAATGTTTGTTCGGGCAGATAACCGTTTTCAGGTCGTCTATGCGACCCCGGATGGCAAGGCAGCAGTCGCTGCCCGCATGTGGGGCGCCACCGGACAGGACATCACGAGAGACCAGATCAGGGGCATTCCTGGAGCCGTCCCGGAAATCAGTATCTCTGGCGCTTCAGCCGACGCTAACGAACAGTCCGGGCTCCCGGGTCTCTCGGGAGGCCTTATAGGGATACCTTCAGCCCCGGAAGTCATCATGTTCATAGACCCGCAATGTATCTACTCGATGAAGGCGATGCATATCCTTCAGCCCGCAATCGATGCAGGGAAAGTTCGCCTGAAAATAGTCCCGCTGTCATTGCTTGATTACGAGGATAATGGCGCCAGCACCGTCAATGCGAGAGCCATGCTGTCGCTTCCGGCAAACGAGATGGCACAAGCGTGGGTCAACGGTCGCCTAAACCCAGGATTGACAGCACCTGAACCGGATAGTGAGGAGAAGCTTGCCCGCAATACCGAGATTGCACGGCGGATAGGGCTCACAGGGACCCCAACCTTCGTCTGGATGCACCGCAATGGCAGGATCGGCCGGCTCGACGGCGTTCCCACGGATGTCGCCACGTTTCTGACCTCGGTCTCGCAATGAAGACACGACAGGACCAGACCGGCCCGCGGCGTTTTTTTGCAAGAACGCGCAAGGTGGCCCGGCTGGTGATTGGCGATCCACGTACATTGGTCGCCTGGTCCGATGTAACGAGAAATGCCGCGCTGATTGAAGCCCTCGGGAAGGCATTACTGATGCCAAAAGCCGGTATGCAGGGCCCGCGGGCGCCAGACGGTACCCCTATTGATATCGCCGCGATCGCTGCCGAATATGGCGTCGAACCCCGCGTTGTGGCGATCTTACTCGATCAGAGACAGCATGAGACATACAGGCGGGCGCTTGCTGCCAGTATGCTCGCTGTAGGTCTGATTCTTGGCTGGGCCGGAGAGATGCTCCTTTCCCACTGGAAGGGCACCCAACTCCTTGCTGCGCTGGAGTTCGCACCCTTCTGGACATTTCTGGCACTCGTGGCGTTTCAGAACGCGTGGCTCAACTGGCAGATCCGCGAACGCCGCCTGTGTTCCGCCCGCCAATTTGTCGCGACCGCCGACAGCCTCATTCCCCGCAAGCCGTAAGCGCAAGTCCATCTGCATTGCGCTGGTGAATAGATAGGATCGGCGGAGCACTCAGAACGTCCCGGGAGGCGCGTTCTTGTCGCCGCCCTGAGCGCCTGTTGCCCAAGAGGCGTGTTCATAATCCTCGCGCCCCTGCATCACCCGTGGATCATCAGGCCGGACGATCGTACCGGCGCGATCGCACGTAGGGGGTGTCCAGATTACACGTGTCGATCCGTAGGCAGCGTGCGGATCATAACGCGCATGCCTGGTCGGCGGAGCCTTTGGGCCATGCACATGGGCAGCAGACGACACGTTGCCAGCGCTGCATGCCGCAAGCCAGGGGGAGAGGACAAGAGGTAGAATGAGATGTTTCACGAATGGTCTCCCGCTTAGAGGAGACCATCCTGACCAAGTATCTTGCGACTAGGACTGCCGCTTTCTCCATTCATTTTCCATGGAAAGATAGCCCCAAATCCGTCGTTCCATGTTCTCGGCCTTGGTTGTCAGTGTGACATGGTCATCGCTGAGTCGGCGGTAATTGACACGGATTGCCTCAAGTTCTTGCGCCCGGTCTTTTTCCTGTTCCCTTGATATTTTGAGATCGTTGGCAAGCTGCTCAGCATGAGCACTCGTCCGACAAAAATGGTCTTTCAGTTCTCTGATCTGGGATTCCAGGCCATGAGCGTAGTCTTTCCAGTCTTCCAACTGGCTTTCGAGTTTATCGGAGTGAGCATTTGCCAGATTAAGTGCCTCGGTCAAGCGACTGATTAACCGAACCTGCTCTTCGAGTTCGTTAAAATGCGGCGGAGCAGCACCATGAAGGGCCTGTCGGATATTGCGTTGCAAGCTCTCGCTATACTGACACGACATGCGTCCGAGTATGAAGCCTGCCGGCCCACTCAACCCGTTGCCACCAAACATTTCATGCCCTCCAAGTGTAACGCACTATAGGATCTTTTTCATTGTCGTATCTACAGCTTTATTTGCACCCGTATATATTTGCTTACTATTTTTATCATCCATAGGCTGGGTCGCAGTTCGATCGCTCCCACCGAGCGACTGCTGAATCGAGAGCAACGTGCCCGCCATACCGACAACGGCGGCGTCCCGGCTGAACTGGTCGATGTCGACCCGGTCCACGTCACCAAATCCGATCATGGCGGGAACCCGCTGGGGTAGGATCGAGATCATCCTGAATGAAATGAACGCCAAAGTGACATGAATCATGACAAACAGGCTGACCAGAACAATCATGCCGAGGAAGTTGCTCACAATCCAGCCGTTTGACAGCACCAGTCCGGCCGCAATGCCGAAACACATGTGGATCAGCCACGACACTGAATCAAATATAAAATATCCAAGGAAAAGTCCGAACAGCATCAGCACCGGCCGGAAGATGACATTGAACAGAAGGGCATAACCCTGTTTTGCATGACCGTGCAGCCCCTCCCCGTTCATGGTCATATGCGCGAGCATCCACAGAGGCGCTGCAATCACGGACTCACAGACCATGATGAACCATCCAGCCACGGCAAACATCCACATGACAAACGGGATCATCGGGATGACATAGGCGATGGTGAGGCCTGGCATAAGCATGGCGAAACAGCCGCCGATAATCGGCGCGCCAAAAAAGTGCATCAGTGCGTGCCCGGCCCCTGCCGCAACGGCACCTTCAGGATTTCCGCTCAGAAGCGACAGCACGCCAATACCGACGGTGCCGGCCGTAGAAGAAAGAACCGACGCAGTGCCCATGGTGAGAAGGGCGGTCGTGATCATCCAGTTGCCAAGTGACATGAGATTGCCAAACGGATCCGTCCAGTAGCCGTTCGTACCGGACGGCTCGATAAATCCGGTCACGATCTGCAGGGCGTAATCATTCAGGTGCAGGGCGCGGAACAGCTGGTCGAGCACACCCGCACCGTCTCCGCCCGGTATCGCTCCTGTGTACAGGTCAGCATTCCCGCCTGGCGCGGTCACGCCATCCTGCGTTGCAACCATGCTGTCAATGTTCTCCATAAAGGTGTCCGCAGACTGCACCAGGGGCGCAATGTCCGAGGCAAGATAGTTTCCGAGACCGGAATAGGATGGCGTGGTGATGGTTGGCGTTGCGGTCATGAGAGACAGGGTCTGGCCATTGAGGCGCGCGAATTCGAGATAGTAGGCTCCTGCGCCAGTCCACCCGAGAGTATCCATCTGGCTGCTGGTGTTGACCGCATCTCCGTTCGTCGAAATTCCCCATTGGTGAAGCGCGAGCGTCTGATTATTGACCGTGTCCTGAAGCTTCGAACGCAGTTGTGCCGCCTGCGTCGTGAGACGCGACGCATAATCGTTGGTGGCATTGACGATGATGGTCATGAGTGGGGCCAAGGACGTTGTCGTTTTGGTCTGCCAGTACTTCTGCGCCACCTGTTCAACCTGGCTGCGAATGTCGCCAAGGATCACGGAATCAAGGACCTGCTTTTGCATACCCGCCTGGTCGACCTGGAAACCGGCCAGATTCACTGCGTCAGTATTGGGCGCCTGCAGACTTACGGCCCCGCAAACTGGTGTCCCGTCTCCTGCGCCGGCTGCCATATTGTAAGAATAGTTGATGATCCCCATCTTTCCGCCGGTCACGGACAGGACGGTCTGCCCGGTCGGGGCTGCAATCAGGCTCGTGTTATTCGCAGCAATGTTAATAATGGCCCGGCAGAACTCATTTTTTACAAGGCCGGTCACAATCCCCTTTGTGCCGGGGATAAGGGGCTGTGCAATGACCTTGCCGTCTGGTCCGATCGCCTGCTTCGCCTTGTCGTAAACGACCTTCGCCATACCGATGCCCCAGAGCGAGCCCTGCACGACAACGGCCTGCGCTGCATTGAAGCCGGTTGTCGGCAGCGGCCACATCAGGATGGCCGCAATCCCGATCCGCACGATCGACATGCTGGTCTGGTTGTTACCAAGGAGTTGCGCTGTTTCTGCACCCCGGTGGATGTTCATGAAGTAGATATAGCTTACGACCGCCATCGCAAATGCCATGACAAACCCGGAGAACCACCCGATCATGGTTCCTATGACGGTCGCCTCGTTGCCGATGCTGGGCGCGCCCGTATCCTGGCCGAAAACCGGGAATACAGACCGGATGACCTGCGCCGCCCAGTCACTGCCCGGATCAAGCAGGTCCCATGTCACGTTATAGCCCGTGCTGCTGGCTGCATCTCCCGAACCGGTCGCGACAACCGTCTGCGCTGCCGCGGACACGGTAAGAGCCGACAGAAACAGAAGCGGCAGGATGGCGAATACAGGGCGACGAAAGGGCGTCATGGTTTGTCCTCCAGCGGCGAAGTCACGGCGCAGGACTGGCGGTGGGACCGGGCTTCATCCGCGTCATGAAATCCGTGACTGCAGTCACAGCCTTGTGCATCATCTCGCGGACCTTCTCGCTCATGTCTTCCAGCGCACTGGCCCCCTCTTTTTTTCCGGGCACTTCGGCAGCAGTCCTGCCGATCTCGGCATCGATCTGGGTGAAGCGCTGCGTCACACTGCCGGGCATTCCCATGCGCTGGCCTGTTGCCTCGGCGGCGTCCCTTCCCTTTCCGTAGGCTTCGAGCTTGCTGGTGACATTCTCCAGTTGCGCCGCAAATGCCTGGTTATTCTGTTTCTCCGTCACAAACTGGCTATGCAGATCCGCATACCGGCCACCGGCCTTCATCTCCGACAACACACCGGCAACACCGTCAGGGTCGCCCTTTCCTGCATCTGAAATCGCCGCCATGATGGAGGAAGCTGGCCGCTCCCTGAGGTCACGCAGGGCCTCCACCGCCTGCTTTCCCAGACGTTCGGTCGCCTCCAGGCTCTTTTCGTCACGCGCGGTGTGCAGCCGGGTACTGAAATCGACGGCCTTTTCCATCCACGATGATGCCGGGTTCGCAGGCTGGCTATCAATGCGCGAGGCAATCGCTTCCGCAAGGCGGGCAAAGCCCCCACCGCGAATAACCTTGACGTCCTCCTGATCCTTGGCCGCCGCGTTCGTTTCCCGTGTGTTCGCTGCCGCCTTTTCCTTTGTGCCGTTGCCATCCATCGTCGATCGGCTTTCCGGCGCATCTTTTGCCGAACCTGTCTGTTTCTCTTGAAAATCCTTCTGAGGATCCATCGTATGGGTCTGTCCGGGTTGGCTGCTGGCCGACTGCTCCGGTCCTGGCGGAGCGCCCTCCCCCGGCGACGCCATTCCACGGGTTTTGTCCGCCTGACCTTTCTCATCGTGCGCAGACCCGGCAGCATGGTCATGACCTGGCGCTGGCTGGCGCCCTGGTTCGGGAAAGATGGTCGCCCTCAGGCTATCGATTGTGTGCGCGATATCCGGGTGGTCCGGATCCTGATGTCCTTCAACCAGCTCGCTGGCAAGTGTCCGGATCGCGTTTACTTCTGGCTGCTGAAGGCGATGCGTTTCACGCATCATCGCAGCCACGACAGGCTCCTCCAAACCTGGATAATGTGCCGCGCGCTCTGTCATCTCGGCGCGGAGAGGATGCTCCTTTTCGAGCGTCGGTCCCAAAAGGCGCTCTACATCCTGCACGGCGTACGCGATGCGCGTACGGAACCCAGGATCATTCTGGACGTCAGGCCCACGGGATTCCTGCCGCAGCCGATCATATGCGGCGGCCTGCCCGGGCGCCTGCTTTCTGTATTCGGACTGCACGCGATCGAGGGTTTTCAGCACATCTTCTATATCACCGGTTTTCTGCTGGGCCTCAGACATGACGGACCTCTTATGGGTTGATCGTGGGAGACGGCATCGGGGTGAGGCCGTCCTTGAAGGCGACCTCTTCTTCCTGTGCGACCCGGGTAGCCCCCATGGTCGCCAGATAGAGACTGAGGCGGTAGTTCTGGAGTGCCAGGTAATTGGCCTGCGCCATTTCGGTGGCGACCTCGCGCATGACGGACGCGGGAGGCATTGCCTGGAGCGAGGCGTTCCAGCTTACGCTGGAGACCCTGCGATTAACTTCCAGCGCCATGGCCTGCAGCCACGACGCCTTGTCGAGCGGCGTGAGCCCCTCGGCCGTCATTTCAGCCTTCTGGTCCCGCGTGAGCGTGACAGACGGCACGCCAAGAGATGTGACGTAGCCCGTGACCCAGCGGGCAAGAGACATACGGCTGTTGTACGACCGGCGGCGGGTTGCGGCTTCACGTCCCCGAAGGCTGGACAGCTGCTCGCCACGCAGGGCCGCCGGCGCGACCGGCTGGATGAGCGTGGTCGCATAATCATTGGCGGCATCCACTGCGCCATCCGCGGACAGGGTATCAGCGCCGAACAGGCTGGCGGCACGCTGGTCGGCGTTCGGCAGCCGGGACACGGAAGAGCAGAGCCCCTGCGCCACGTCGTCGGATGAACAGTAGCGCTTGAGGTGCAGGGACATGTTCGCATCCGTGCCCTGCGACTTGCCGTAATAGGAGGGCGTGCCCTGGCCTGCCTCACCGCGGGGATCGCTCACGGTCGCAATGGCGTACACCGCAGAGCGCGCCGCTTTGGACGCCGCCACGGTAGACTGCTGGGCGTCAAGGCCCGCGCAGAATTCCGGGTTCATCATATGCTCGTCCCGGATTCCGGTTTCCTGCTGGCGCCGTAGAAAACCGGCCATCGCCGCGTCCTGGGCATCCATGAGTTGCGACTGGGCACCAACCTGGGCTTTTGCGTAATTGGCAACCTGCGTGAAGCCCTTCGTCAGGAGAGACGCCACGGAATTGGGGTTTGTAAGGCTACTGAGGTTTGAATCGATGCTGGTTGTCAGGTTTTTCGTCATCGTATCGAGGGCGCTGCCCGTGAACGCCTGAAGAAGCTTGATCGCTGCAACGACCGCGGCGTCACTGAAAAGCGCATATGCCGGACGCGGCGTGACTGCCAGCACGCAGACGCACGAAGCAGCACCAATGATAACCATCTGCAGCCTGCGCATCAGAACACTCCGTCCACGAGATTGCTCAGGCTGTATCCGGTCGGAAGCTGGGGAGATCCGTTGATATACAGATCAGTCGTACCGCTCGACGTCCCCGCAATGGCGGTCGCAATTGGCGGACCACCACCACCGAAACTCAGGCTCGGGCACATGAGCCCGCTACTCGAGCCAAAACCGAGCCCCAGGTTAACGCCCGACAGACTGAGTCCGCACTGGGTCGACCCCATGGCGTTACCCCATGCGGCCTGTGCTGCCTGACAGACCTGGCCACCTATCTGGCCCTCGACGGCCTGCAGCAGGGCCGCGGGGTCAAGGCCGTTCGTGATGAGATTCAATCCGGTGCCGTTGAAAAAATTGCTCAGGCAGGACAGGCCGTTGACGCTATCCGGCTGCTTTTCATAGGCGTCGTTGGCCTGGACGCGTTCGTTTACGGCTGTTGCCGCCGCCTGGGTCAGGGCGGCGCAGCCGACGCTTCCCGTCGATGTCGTGGCACCAGAGGCGCCTGATGACGTGGTCTGCGCATGCCCCTGTATCGATACAAGAGCGGCAGCCACTGACAACAGGACACGGAAGCGCAGATCGATCATGCGGCCTCCTGACGTGTGGCCGGACGCGTCACAGCCTCCAGCAGGGCAATCCTTTCCGGAGCAAGAAGGCGATGAAGCGCGTGGCGCCTGCTTTCCGAGATCACGCCCCGTCCAAAAGGGCTGTCCGCCGACAACAGGTCCCTGCGGCCGCGCAGATAGGGGATCAGCGCGTCAAGGGAGTTGACCAGATCAGGCCATTCATGTGGCGCGACACCAGCGAGGATGGCGTGCCAGGCCGTCCTCGCTGTCATATCATTGTCCAACATCGCGATGACGTCCTTTCCGCCCCTGATGCGCCAGATCTCGCCGAGCGCATCCAGCGCAAGGGAGACATTGGGCATCGGGGAAGAAGGTCCGGATTTCCGGACGGATGAGGGCTTGTTCATGGAACCTTCCTCGGGTGATTACGACGAAGGTGTCGGGCCATCATGCGACCGGTCAGCGAATTCGACGTCGGACCGCGACTTTATTATGACCAACATCAATGACGTCGCCCGCCTGGGCTACCGTGGTCGCCAGAACCTTGTTCCATTCCCGGCCGCCCTGCCAGTCAACAGGAACGCTGGTGTCCACGTCCGCCGCGAACACGACGCGCACCCCATGCGGAACGATCTGGCGTACGGCGAAGCCAAGTGGAACCTGCTTTCCGTATCCACTGGCGATATGGAAATATCGACGGGCTGGAACAGCCCCGGATGTTCGAGGATCCGTACCAGTACCCGGCAATACGCCCGGCCCTTCCTGACCAGTGTCTCCCGATGGGGGTAAGGTCTCCCCGCCAGTTGTCCCCGTTGACGGCAACGTCAATGCCGGCCGGGGCGGAGTTTCCGGAGAGGTTGTCTGGACCAGATGAAACGCGGCTGGTGTGGCAGATATGGGGCCAAAGGCCAGCGCCATAACCACGGCAGACATAACAGGCATATGAGTGTCTCCATCAAGTTCTCCTGACCAGAGCAGCGGCCTTTGCGACCTCAGACACCTTTTTTGCGGGCTCCAACTCGACTATCATGACGTTCCGTCACGGCTGATCCCCTGTCAGGACGCGGCCAGTCGATATCTTCTGGATGTTGGAAGTTTCTTTTGCTGAGGAAAACGCCCGCCGTGAGAGTAAACGAAAATGTCCCATGACAATGGCAAGATGCAAGCCGAGGCTTTATTTGCATCCGGCCAATTATATAGAGACATCGGGGAAATCATTTATGACAGGCGGACGGCGCTTGACTGGACGCAGGTGCACCTCGCCAAACTGGCACGGTTGAATGTATCGGTCATACGGAGCATCGAAGCAGGTCGTCCGGTTTCCCTGGAAACATTATCGGCGCTGCTACGGGTATTTGAAATAGATCCGCGCGATATTCTTCCGCAAGGTGCACCAGAAGGTACATGGTTTGCCCATCTGGATCTGGTGGCATCCGCCACGCAGCTGAAAAAGACCATGAAGCAGTGTTCGGACTACAATCTGGCAATCCAGAAATTACGCGACATTATTGGCAATATTTCCAAAACGTTTAACCTGCTGGAAATACCGGCCAGATTGCCGATCGATCATTATTCACACAGTGTCGCCTTCACCTCGGGGGAACGGCAGGACCTCCTCGAGATATTTGGGCGCAGGATTCAGATCTTCAGGACGCTTCAGGGGGCAACAGCGAGCCAGATCGCCCATAAATCACATGTTTCCCTGACCAGCCTGAGCCTGATTGAAGCAGGGCTGAGAAATCCGAGCCTTGAAACGGTTTATCGCATCGCCGAAGGCCTGGCCGTCTCCGTTTATTACCTGATCCCGGGAATACATGACGACGCAGATCTTTTGCGTTCCCTGGACATGACCGCGTGGGCAATGTCCGCGCAATCACAACTCGAAGCCCTCGCTGATCTCGAATCCATTATTGGTCACCTCGACGATATCGCAAACCACTGACCGGGTGCATGAAGGTATAAAGACTGTCAGGAAAGGGGTCTCCTTTCTTATGGCAGACCCTATGCCTTGGGCTGTCCATTCCAGGTGATGTGCCCCGGCGGATCACCAACGTGGACCGGAAACCGCGTCTGGAGTCATATTGGCGCGTTCTGCGCTATTTATTTCTTGACGGTTATATAACGCTTAAGAGATATTATTCCCAAAACACGTAGCCTATCCCGAAAACGCGATGACGAGGGCATACCGCCATGAAGTCAGCATCGTTCGGCCAGGTCATAAAACACGGTCTGTTTACATGGCTTCAGACCTATCCCACACCAGAAATGACACGCGCCCTTTATGCCAGGCTGCGCGACGAGGTCCTTGTGGCGACAATGCTCACCCTGACAGTGCAGGATGTGCAAGAGTCAGTTGCGCAATGGGCCGACCGACCCCAGAATGCTCTTTATGAAGCGTCTACGCGCAGGGGAGCGTGGACAAGGACCCAGCTACTCATCCTCGGCCAACGGTGGCTCTGTGGTGATAAAACCGCCGACATAGCCGAGATGCTTGGCCGCTCGGCCGGGAGCGTGCGTGCAAAAAGAAAGCAGCTTGGCCTGCCACCGCGCATCAGGCTTTCAAAAATACAGGCGGAGACCATACTTGCCGAAAAGCGGAGCGCCATTCCCGCAGATCCCGAAGCTGTCCTGACATGGGAACAAGCCTCCCTGCTTCCTCATGAAGCCCGGCGGGGACGGACATGGCTTGTCAGGAACAGCCTCAACAGGTTGACCCTCACAGGACATAAGGGCGGAGACAAGGTACGGTGGCACGAGGCCGCCAACATTGAAATCGCCTACCGCCATTTTGCATTTCAGAACCCGCGTGAAATTGCGCGGGACTTCCTTATTTCGGAAAGCGCGCTGAAATCCCAAAGCTGCTGGGAGCAGCTTCCGCCACGACGCGGCGCCAAAGTGCCCTGGTTCATTCATGCGAGGGCCGAATATTATATCGGCGAACACCACTACATCCGGCGGGAATGCCTCTGCAAGAGCGGATGCTTTTTCTGGACCACCCGCAAGGGGGGCGACCGTGTCAGCAGACGATACCGCCGCAGCATTGCCGCCACGCATGGCATTGCCGCCTGAGTAGTAGCGGGAACCGTCAAAGAAAAAACGTGCTGGTCGCAAGATAGACTTCCAGCCTGCTCTCATCACCGTCGGGAAATGAGAGTAGAGTGATGACCACCTTTTTTCATGCCCCCGTAAGGGAGGCGCGCCATGCGGCTGTTTAATTCCGCAGTAACCAGGCGGCTTACCGACCCCGACTTTCAGGGGATTGTTGTAGACAGATCACTGCTGCTCAACATCGCACTGGCGGGCGTGGTCATCGTTTTCGCGGCGCACGACGCCTATATCCGTGCACACCCGCCCACACCCCTCTATTTCTACGTTGACGGCCAGAATGCTCCCCGACCGGCCGTGGCCCTCACCAGTCCGGTACTTGGCCAGGACCAGCTTCTCGGCTGGGCCGTCAAATGGGCGATCGCACCCTACAACATCAACTATCGTGATTTTCCAACCCAGATGAACACCGCGGGCGCTCACTACACGCTCAACGGATGGAACACCTTTGCAAAGTCTTTCATTACGCAGGGGAATCTGGCGAAACTCAGAGATGCAAAACTGCTCTGTTACGCGCAGCCGACACGGGCCGCGACCGTACGCGCCGAGACAGTCGTGCAGGGACACTCGCGCTACGTAATACAGTTTCCTTTCATCCAGACCTGCGAAAACGTCAACCAGCAGAATACGCAAATGCTGATGGCAACCGTGACGATTGATCGCGTGGAGGACCTGGATCACCCGGATGGACTGGCCATCGAACAGCTTGTCGTCTCGTCGGGGAGGGAGTGACAGCCGTGCGAATTCTTTCTCTCTTTCCGCTGACCCTGTTCATCCTGCCACTTGCGGCACTCGCACAGCAGCCATCACAGCCCGGGCCTGCAGCAACGACACCTGCAGACGATCAGGATCAGGCAGCCGAAGATGAAGCCGAGCATGAGGCCATTCCTTTCACGCCCGAAGAAATCCTTCGGCTGGGGGAACGCCTGAAGGATGTGCGTCGTGCCACGGAGCAGGTCGGCACGGAATTCGCGACCCCTAATGCGCGCCCGGCGATCCGTGTCTCCTTTGCGCCTGGTCAGCAGACAAGCCTGATCTTTACGACAAAAGGGTATCCGACCGCATTGTCCTTCGTGGACAGCACGGGACAGCCCTGGCCGATCGCATGGAATACATCTGGCAATTCCGCCAACCCGGACGGCAGCACGAACTGTGCTTCCGGCAAAAGCGGCGCATCAGCCGGGAATCCTGCGGTTGAGACAACAGGTTTCTATACCTGCGTCCCCTTCAAGGGTTCCAATACCATCAATATCGAACCGATGTCGCTCCAGCCCAGAGGTGGACTGCTCGTAACGCTTCAGAACGCGCCAAAGCCGGTCTCCTTCCTGTTGATCGCGGGGCGTGGATCCTACGATGACAACCTGACCGTTCGCATGTCCGAGGGAGGACCCAATGCCCGGGAGCCGGTCGACAGCCGCCCCGGAGTGCCTGCGACAGGCGAGCCCTACATGAACGCCATGCTAAGCGGCATCCCACCAGCGTCAGCCATTCCGCTGGCCGTCGAGGGTATTTCACCCGATGACGTGCGCGCATGGCGGATTGGAAACGAGGTCTATCTTCGCACGCGCCTTCACCTCATGACGCCCTCCTCGGACAGCATGGAGCACGGTGAAGGGGGATACACGCTCTATGCCTTCCATGAGTCCCCCGTTGTCCTTCTCTCCGATGCGGGACGGACGGTCTCGGCCCATATCAGGGACGCACAGTGATGAAACCCAGATTCAACCAGCTGTTCAGTGATGCGTCGCGGGGCGGAAACCGGCGTCTGCTCGCAATCCTTGGGAGTATCGGCACCGTTCTTGGCGTCACGCTCCTCATCTCCACCATCCACCGTAAGGAGCTTCCACGCTCGGACCCCGGCAGGCCGCCCGCCGCCAACCCCCTGCCCGGGGGCCTGAATTCCAATCCGCGCCAGCAGGAACTCCGCGAAGATCAGATCCGCGACGAGGCAGGTCGGGCACAGACTGCGGGACAGTCGTATTCACCCGATATTGCACCGGGCACGCCCACCCATCCCGACGACAAGCTTCCCCCGCCCCCGGTCGCCCAGGAGGTCGGGGCGGACGTCAACCCGGCGATGGCCAGGGCCGCCGCAGCGCCAGCCCCGCACGCGCCTGAGGTCGTGCCAAGCGTTCCCGTCGTACCAGTGCAAACGGATGCAGCCTTCCGCGCCGCCATGCCACGTGACCCGCAGCTCCAGAAGGACGCCATCACCGCATACAGACATGCGATCATGGATCTCGCGGGCCGTCTTGATGGACGCTTTCCTGTCACAAATGTCCTGTATGAAAAGACGGAAACCGGAAGGGAACAGACAAAAAAACCGGTGGTCTCCCCTTCAATAACTTCGGCGGCGACAGCAAATTCCCAGACGGCCCTCTCCCGCGTCCTTGTTCCTGCCGGGCGGGGGATTTACGCCCATACGGTTTCAGCAACCAACAGCGATCTCGGGGGAGAAATCATCCTGGAGGCTGATTCAGGTCCACTCGCTGGCGACAGGATGAAAGCATCCGTCAGAAGGGCCGGGGGACATCTGAACCGGCTGGTTGTCCGTGTTGATCAGGTCTTCCATAAAAACGATCCGACCCCGATCCAGGTCGAAGGTATGGTGGTTGCACCGGACACCATGGAAGCTGCGGTGGCCTCAAGCGTTGACCAGCTATACGTTGAGCGCTTTGTTCTTCCCGCCGCTGCCGCCTTTGTCCAGGGTCTCGGGCAGGCGATCGAAATGACGTCGAACACAACCGGTTCGATCGGAGCCCTCGGCAACGTCAACTACGTCCAGTCACTGAATTTTCCGCAACAACTGGGTGTAGCGGCTGGTGCGGCGGCCTCGCAGGTCAATAGCGCGCTCATGCAGCAGATGCCGACCCAGCCGCGCGTAAATCTTGCCGCTCAGGTCAGTGTTGGCGTGATCTTCATGTCGGACGTCGTCATGAAGAAGTAAGTTTTCGGGCACCGGTCGCATGATATCGGCGAATTCTGCACTCTCTACCAGAAGGCAGCATTCACCATGACCTCAGCCGCAACCGCAACGACGTCCCGGGATCCGTTCAGCGCGGATCGCGGCACTGAACCTGTTCCGTTTCGCAAGCTGGCCACGACGCCCGAGCCTGACCCTTCGCCCGAGGCGGACATAATTGCCGAGCCTCCCTCCCCTCACCCGCAACCTGTGACAGCAGCACCTGACAGGAACCGACCCGTTCCACATGCAATGGCCCTTTTCAGGGCGCTTCCGCGCCGCAGGCAGGTCATCATCGCGGGTACTGCCGTCGGCAGTCTGCTCTCCCTCTTCCTCGTGATGGGCATAGCAAAGAGGCAGGCGTCTCCCCTAGGCCAGGAAGTCGGAGTGATTTCCGCCCCGCTACCATCAGGCCCCAAAGCGTCTCCAGCGCCGGGGCACTCACCTACATCATTGCCATCACCCCCGGCACCTCAGGTCTCGGCTACAGATGAGGATCTCAAGGCACTCCTTGCTATGAAAAAGCCGCCCCATCCCGCCGTCCCAACACCGGCAACTATGCCGACCGAGAACACGCCTGCGCAGAGACACGATATCGGCATCGAAAAGGCTGTTCCGACCGACGATGCGGTCCAGAAAGCGACCCGCCTGCAAGCGGCTCCCATGACATCGGATGACCAGTTGCAGGTGCTGAAGCTTGTGACGGAAGAAGCAGCACTGGTGCAGCGGACCCGCAGCGACATCGCAGCACTCCGGCAGGATCTTGACCGGCTGCGTATCGCAGATACGGCAAAGGCTTCGGATCTCAACCGCCGGATGTCGCTCCTCGAAGCGAAACGAGCCGTGGCCGACGCCGAAGCGCCCCCGTCAGATGGACCGGCCGCCACACGTGCCGCAGCCGACAAGGCACGGGCAGCCCTGGAAGCAGCGGCGGCCGAGCCGCAGCAGGCGCCAACGCCGCCGCAATCTCCAGCGTCCCGGACAGCGAGAATGCGCCAGGCGCCTCCTGCTCCGCCCCCGACATGGACGCCGCACTACCGGATACTTGCTGCATCTCCCCAGCTTGCCATGGTGCAAGACGATGCGGCGCCGGTCGGGCAACCGCCACAGTCCGAAATCGAAATCGGCACCGATCTCCGCGGATATGGTCGTGTGCGCGCCATCTCTCAACGCGGCACGATGTGGGTAATCCAGGCTGAACGCGGCATCATCCAGTAAGGCAAGGACACATCGACGTGCAAGGTCTGGTCAACCTCGTCAACGATCTCGCTCTCGCCATGGCCTGGCTGCTGCCAATGGCCTGCTATATTGCAGCGTGGATTGCCTTCCTGACCGGGGCATGGGGATTATGGCAGCAGCGCCAGCCCCTGAACCCGTTCGTCGGCCGTCCCTGGGTGCCCTGGATCGGGATTGTCCTGTCCGGCGTCTTCGCCACTTTTGACAGGATACTCACCAAGTCCACCACCTCTGCCGGTCTCGATACGCAGGTTTCGCTGGGAGCTTCTGTCACCGGTTATACGGATGCCGCGACCGGAAGCGTCATTTCCGGGACAGGCCCAGAGGATGCCATCCTGTCAATCGTCAGTGATTTCGCCCTGTTCTTCGAAATGTTCGGCGCCTGGGCGGCGTTCATGGCGGTCGTTGCGTGGAACGCGTCGGCGACCGGAAAAACAAACCGCTCAAAACTCAGTTGCCTCATCCAGTTCGTTTTCGGCGTGATCCTCCTCAATCCCGTCAAGGAAGCAACCTGGATCCTGAGCCACTGGACAACGTCCGGCTAGGTCCTGTCCGCAAAGAAAGCGTTCGAAGTCGCATGTTGCCGACAGAACAATGATTCGGGGGACATGATCCCTCTTTCAACGGAGCCCTCGACCATGAACCTCTCTCGCACAGGCATCACCAGCGCGGCGCGACTGACGCGTCTGGTGACACAACGGGCCGGATACAGACAGCGTGCCGTCACGGCACTTGGCACATTGGCCGTCCCGATCCTCATTGCCAGCCATGCGCTGGCCCAATCCGCAACCGGCAGCGCAAACGGTATCGGGGCCCAGATGCAGGCCACCGCCCAGGAGGGACTGACAGCGGGCGGCTTTGTCGCTGCTGCATGCATGTATGTCGCTGCCTTCATCTGCTTCATCGGCGGCGTATGGGCGGCCTGGCAGAGCCGCAACGAACAGAACCGTTCGCCCGGAAAGGTCGGTATGGCAATCGCCGGCATCGTGCTGTGCGGTCTTTTCGCAACGGGTCCGCAGTGGATCAACAAGGCTGCCAACACCGCGTCCGGTGGCTCGGCAACCGTTGGTACGCAGGCTCAGGCCTATCAATTCACGAGCGGCGGCTAGGAACCCGATCGCAATGGCCCGTCTCACACAGTCTTTCCGGCTGCTGCCGCGCCCATGGGATCCGTCAGCGCCAGACGCCGGGGAGATGGGTGAGCCGGGCCTTTTCACATGTGCGTGCTGCGGCCTGATAACGCCTGGTCGCAGGTTTCCATGGCATGGTGACGGACCCGGGCCTGTCTGCGCCTTATGCAACATCCTGCAGGATCCGACCCGTCCGGCCATTGAACGCGAAGCCGTCCTGATATGGTGGCCGAAACTGCCGCAGGCCCGCATCATGACCTTGACCCGCTGCGCGCATCAAGCCCTCATGCAGACGCTCGGCAATGGGCCAAACGGACAGGATGTCGTCTGGCATCGTGCAATGGACGCGATCGCGTCAGGGTCGGACACCGCGATGATGCCTGCGCAATGCAAAAGCGCTCTCGCTGTGCTCCGCGCTCTGCACGCGCGAACGACCGAAGCCAGGCGGCGGCTGGAGACAACCTTTCCCCGACTGCTGGCGACTGCCCTGCTGATGGCGAACCGGGCTGACCCGCAGATCAATGAAAGCGCGACCGCCCTGATGGACGGCATCCGGCTCTTCCCCCTGGGCCGTCTCCATAACGGCCCCACCGACATCTACCCGGCGCTTGTCAGGGGATGGCTTGATGCCGATCCCCAACCGGTCATGACGTGACAGGATCATATCAATGGGCGGTATTCTTTCCAGTCTGCTGGCCGGCATCAGCCTCGGGCTGCGCCAGCCCCTTGCCTCATTCTGCGATGTGGAAAGTACGCACGGGGACCATCTCATCACCAAACGCGGTGAATATGTCTCCGTACTGCGCATCAATGGCCTGCGTCGCATGTGCACGCGGCAGGAAGTGGAAGCGCTCGCCGAGCAGCAGCGTATAGAATTGCAGGGTCTCCTTGAAGAACGTGGCCATGCCATTGTGGGATGGTATATTTCCGATCCCGAGCGCTCGGGTATCGAGATTGACCGCCTGAGCCTCAATGGCTGCCGGTCCATAGCCCGACAGATCGGAGCGGACCTTTCGGACGTCATTGAAGAGAGGCGCCGGCGCTGGCCAAACGTCATGCGCTGGGAGGCCACCTGTTACGTCCTGTGGACCCGGCCCAGCGTGCTGACACGTGAGGACCGCAAACAGGTGGCAGAGGAGCGCCGGACCCTTGCCTCCCAATTTCCTCGCGTGGGCAATACCCAACGTTTTGCCCTGCGCTCCGATATCATGGCGGCCCGCCATGAATCGTTCATTTCGCGCGTTCAGGCGGCCTTGCAGGGGGTCGATATTTCCTGCGAATTTCTCGGTCCACATCAGGCATTGCAGGTCGCGCGCGAGGCAACCTACCGTGAAACGGCGGGCTCCGTCTGGAAACCGACCCTGCTGGGTGACCGGGTCATGCCACGGCTTCCCGACGATCTGGATGACCCGCAGCCACATCCGCAGGGCCTGCTCTGGCCGGCGATCCGGGACCAGATCTTCAATGCCGACGCCGAAACGAAAGGCGGACAGCTCGTGACCGTGGGGGATTATACATACGCCCCGGTCGACATGACGATTGGCCCAGAGGATCCGCGCCCGTTCTCCGAACTCTCCAGCGTGCTTGGCCGCAAGAGACTGCCATGGCGCAGCGCCATGATCCTGGAGGGCGGTGGCCGCGCCGCCTTCGGCTTCAAGGAAGCCGGAGCCGGGTTTCTGGCGATGTTTCCCGGAAATAGCGACATTCGACGGGCGTTTGCCGCACTCAAGCTGGAGCGCCAGAAAAACAACCATAATTCCGTGCGGATGCGCATGACCGCCACAACCTGGGCTCCGGTCGGAGCAGAGGCGAAGCTGCGACGGCAGGCGTCGGACCTCTCCCAGGCGATTGATGCATGGGGCAACAGCAAGACAACGCGGATTTCCGGCGATCCTCTGGAAGCGGCCATGGGTTCTGTCCCTGCCCTAGCGCTCGGTTCGACTGCGACCTCATCGCTCGCCCTTGTCGGTGACGCGTTCTCCATGATGCCGTGGGCACGCAGTGCGTCACCGTGGCAGAAAGGATCCATCCTCTTCCGCAAGCCCGATGGTTCAATCTGGCCTTACGATCCGACCGGGGGCGGGCTACGCCCATCCGTCGTAGACATTATCGTAGCCCCGCCTGGCGGCGGAAAATCCGTTCTGGCCAATACCATTCTGCTGGGCTTGATCCTCAGCAGCGCCGCGATCAGCAGCCACGGCACCAAGCTCCCCTATATCGGCAAGCTCGACATCGGACCGTCTTCGCGCGGACTGATCGAGATGCTGCGCAACGCGCTTGGGCCAGAACGCCAGCACGAGGCGGTTTACGTCAAGATGCAGGCAATCCCGGGCTTCGAGGTCAATGTCTTCGATACCCAGGTCGGGCTGGAATATCCCCTGCCACTCGAGCGCGTCTTCCTGCAGAATTTCATCTCGCTCCTTGCCACGCCGCTGGATGGCAGGCCGTGGGAGGGCATGGACCATCTCGTAGAGGACGTGATTGATGAAGCCTACCGCCTCTGCACCGGGGTGCAGGGGGGCACGCCTAAAATCTACACGCCAAGGATCGAGCCGGATGTCGATGCCGCAATAACATCGCTGGGCATAAGCCTGCCCCACCATGCGGAAGAGGACGATCCGACATGGTGGCGGGATGTCGTCGATGCCCTTGTCAGTCTCAGGGAGTACCGCCTCGCAGGTTTTGCCCAGCGTCATGCCATACCGGTCCTGCAGGATCTGCTGATTGCGGCCCGCAGTCCGGAAATCGAAAAACGCTATTCCAAGATCACCCTGGAAACTGGTGAAAGCCTGATCGACACGTTTGATCGCTACATCATGAACGTGATCAAAAATTTTCCCATGCTGGCGTCCCCGACAAAGCTGGATATGGGGGATGCGCGCGTGATCGTTCTCGATCTTGCCGAGGTGGCACCTTCCGGCTCTCCCGCAGCCAACCGCCAGACAGCACTCATGTATATGCTTGGCCGCCATATCCTGGCCCGGAATTTCTTTCTGCATCCCGATTATGCGGACGACCCGCATATGCCCCCATCCATGCGGGACTATCATCTCGCCCGTTTCACGGCTTGCAGTTACCCATAAATTTTTTCTTCTGTAATTTGATAGGAGAGAGCACCTGTAACGATATCTGCCAGGCGAGACATTCCTCTCCAGATAACAGTTGTTCCGGGCGGAGCATCGGAAGCGCGATCAAGGTAACCACCCAGTCTGGCGACTGCCCGGATGTAAAAATCCAGGTCTGGTGAAGTGCTGAGTTTGCGTATGGGTGTGAACTGTTCGAGTATTTGGCGTTCCACATCTGTAAAAACGGTAGAAGGCGACGTCCCTGGTAATTCACGCCTGAGCATTGTTATCCATGAGATACGCCAGGCC
>NZ_CADP01000054.1 GCF_000285295.1 Komagataeibacter europaeus LMG 18890
TGCTCACGCGACAGGATCACGAGAATATGGTTCATGGCTTCCCATCGTCCCTCGCGGATCCAACGGTAGAAATAGCCCTGCACGGTCGTGAAGGCGGGAAAATGACGAGGCAATTGTCGCCACTGGCAACCCGTAGTGACGATATAGAGGATCGCCTCCATGACCCGGCGCAAATCCGTACGTCGTGGTCTCCCCAGTCGTTTCCTCTCGGGCATCAAAGGCGCAATCAGCGCCCACTCCGCATCGCGAAGGTCGCTTGCATACTCCAGGTCGTCCCTTTGATACTGCGCTCGGGTGATTTCAGTCCAGGCCATCTTGATCTCATCAGGTTATCGCAAACCCATGAATCATAACCCGCTGAAATCACTCAACTCATTTTCGGTCAGACACTAAGATTTGAAGCCAAAATGCCCATGACGGGAGTCATGGGCATTTTACTGACGGGCAGGCGTGACAGGCTTCTGTTTTTCTGTATTATTTCTGAAGTGTACCTAATTTTCCTGGGGGGCATGATCTTCGTACCTGCTGGCATCGTGTTCGGTCGGAATCGGTCCGATCCAATGGAAGCCACCTTTACCACAGTCGATATTATGGGAATTTTCTGGTGACAAACGCTCATCCGCGCAAGGCGCCCACGCGCAGGCAACTTCTAACCCGGATCGGCACCCTTGCCGGCAGTGCGGCACTGTATCAGGCCATGACGTCCATGGGGCATGCGCAGGGCACGGACTTTACAGCGCCCCCCGTCCTGTCCGGTGCAAAACGTGGCACACGCGTGCTGGTTCTGGGGGCCGGGCTCGCGGGCATGCTTGCCGCCTATGAACTGCGCAAGGCAGGCTACCACGTGCAGGTTCTGGAATTCCAGAACCGCGCCGGTGGCCGTAATATCAGCCTGCGTGGGGGCGATACCGTAACCGAGCTGGGAGGTGTTACCCAGAAGGTCGGTTTCGCATCCGGCAATTACATCAATCCGGGTCCGTGGCGTATTCCCTACCACCATCAGGGCCTGCTGCATTACTGCCGCGAATTCGGGGTGGAACTGGAACCGTTTGTGGAACTGAACCACAATTCATGGCTTCATTCGAGCCGGGCGTTTGACGGCAAGCCGGTCCGGTATCGGGAATTCGCCTCGGATTTTCATGGTTTCACGGCGGAACTGTTGGGCAAGGCGATCAACCAGCACAAGCTTGATGACATGGTTTCGGCCGATGAGCATGATCACATCATGACCGCCATGCGGCGGTGGGGCAGTCTGGATTCCGGGCTGAATTACAGCAAAGGTATTATCAGTTCCGAAACCCGTGGTTACGAAAAGGCGCAGGGTGGCGGCATAAATGGCGCGCCCATCCCGTCCGAGCCATTTGCCCGCAAGGATGTCATGCGCTCCGGCCTGTGGACATGGCTGGCCTTCCATGAACGTCTGGACATGCAGACCACCATGTTCCAGCCCGTGGGCGGCATGGACATGATCGGCAAGGGCTTCAACAGGCAGGTGCATGACCTGATCACCCTGAACTGCAAGGTCACCGCGATCCATCAGGACGACAGGGGCGTAACGGTTACCTATAACGATATGACCCATGGCGGTGCCGTGCGTGAGGCGCAGGCCGATTTCTGCGTGTGCACCATCCCGCTTCCCATCCTGTCTCAGCTTGACGTGCAGGTTGGCGCACCGCTCAAGGCTGCGATCATGGCGGTGCCCTATGCTTCCTCCGTCAAGCTGGGGCTGGAATTCAAGCGCCGGTTCTGGGAGGAGGATGACCAGATCTATGGCGGCATCAGCTTTACCGACCAGCCGATCAGCCAGATTTCCTATCCCAGCCATGGCTACTTCTCCCGCGGGCCAGCGGTCCTGCTGGGGGGCTACATGTTTGGTCCGGCCGCATATGATTTTGCCGGCATGACCCCGCAGGAGCGGATCGAACATGCCCTTGCACAAGGTGAGGTCTTCCATAAGCAATACCGCAAGGAATTTTCCAACGGCGTCAGTTTTGCATGGAGCCGCGTGCCCTGGACCATGGGCTGCTGCTCCATGTGGAGCGAACAGGCCCGCAAGACCCATTACAAGGCCCTGTGCACGATGGACAACCGCATCGTGCTGGCTGGTGAACATGCATCCTATGTGGGCTGCTGGCAGGAAGGGGCCATCCTGTCCGCGCTGGATGCCGTAACCCAACTGCATAAACGGGCACAGGGAGCCAGCTGATGCGCAAGATCCTTTTCCTTTCCGTTCTTGCCGCCCTGCCGCTTCTGGCCACCTCCCATCCCGCGCGGGCGGATAGCGCCAGCGCTGTTGTGGGTGAGGTACAGCCCCTGAACACGGGCGAGGACGTATATCGCCATGTCTGCCAGGGCTGTCACATGCCCGACGGCAAGGGGGCGACCGGGGCAGGCGCGCAGTTCCCCGCCTTTGCCGGCAATGCAAAACTGCAGAGCAGTGCCTATCCGGTTTATGTCATCATGAACGGATATGGCGGCATGCCATGGTTTTCGGGCACGCTAAAAGATGACCAGATTGCCAATGTGGTCAATTACATCCGCACGCATTTTGGCAATCATTATACGGATGCCATTACACCGGCCGATGTCGCCGCCCAGCGACCCGCCACATCACCGCAGGAGCAGTAGACAGATGTTCAACCTTAAGAAGACAGTTGCGGGCCTGACCATCATGACGGGCATGGCTGGTGCCGTCCCTGCCTGGGCCGATGACGGTATCGTGCGTCACTCCGCAGGCAAATTTCCCATTGCCTCGTCTATCGAGGTTCCAGCCGGGGCGAGCACCATCTACCTCAGCGGCATGGGCGCGCCGGTGCAGGACAAGAAGGCGGACCCGCACACCCTTGCCGCCTATGGGGACACGCAGGCCCAGACCTTTGCTGCCCTGCGGCGTATTCAGGATGAACTGAAAAAGCTGGGTCTGGGCATGGGCGATGTCGTGCAGATGCATATCTACATGGTTGATGATCCCAAGCTGGGCAAACTCGATTTTGACGGGATGATGAAGGCCTACACCCAGTTTTATGGTACTGACAAACAGCCGGATCTGCCGGTCCGGTCGGCCTTTGGCGTTGCCCGTCTGGCCAATCCGGGCTGGCTGGTTGAAATCGAGGTTACTGCGGCACGCATGCCTTTAAAGTAATCGGTCGCATATATCATCGAACTGACGCGTCTCGTTGCAGATGTATTCATAGGGCGTGAGACCTTTGAGGGTCTTGAGCCTTCGCCCGAAATTACAGGCGGCCATGAGATCATTGAGGTGAGTCCTCAACTGCTCATGGCCGTCGTAATGGAAGTGTTTGACAGTTGTTTCCATGATCGTGCGGTTCATCCGCTCGACCCTGGCCATTGGTCCAGGGCTGTTCTTCTGGTGGCCTTGTCCGCGAGTTGCACTACCGCAAACTTGCTCGTCCGGTCCATGGTCACAAAGAGATACGACTTACCTTCAGCAGTCTGGACCTCGGCGATATCGAGGTGGAAGAACCCGATCGGGTAGCGTCTGAAGCGCTGACGCTTCGGTTTGTCCCCTTCAATGTCAGGCAGGCATGGAATCCCATGACGCTGAAGATAGCGATGCAGCGCTGAGCGCGGCTCCCTGGGATCTGACGCGTCCACCACTTCGCGCCGTTTCGATGGCGCCAGAAAATCGCGAATATCGTCCGCCGAAAGTTCCTCGGTGAGGTTCTGCCTTTCGGGCAGATTTCCTCAATCAAAGGCTCCCAGACGGACCATGCGGCATCGGAAATGACAGGCTGCATCATGCTCATCATAAACAGCGATGCAATCCGTTCTGTCATTCATGGTCTAACAAGCCCTAAAACACGCACACTTGTGGGCCAGGACTTCGGAAGTTTCGGTATCAGATAGTGAGGGAATACCGGTCACGGCATGCCGTGTTTTTTACAGGGAAAACTGTGCCAGATGTGCACAGGCCCGTTCAGCCAGATGCTCCTGCGGGGCGTTGACATCCAGAACCATGACCACTTCCTCATGCATGTCGGGTTCCTCCAGCGTGGCGAACTGGCTGTCCAGCATGGCAACCGGCATGAAATGACCGGTGCGCTGGTACAGACGGGGCATGATGTCCTCCCTGCTGCCCTTGAGATAGACAAAGCAGACATCCGCGCTGTCGCCACCAATCTGTCTACGGTAGCTGCGCTTGAGCGATGAACACGTCACAATGCCACACTGGCCTGCATCGCGCCATGACTGTATCCGGCCAGCAATAAGATCAAGCCATGGCGTACGATCCATATCGGTCAACGGAATGCCGTTGCTCATTCGCGCGATATTGGCGGGAGGGTGCAGGTCGTCCCCTTCGATAAGGGGCCAGGCCATCCGTTCAGCCATCAGTTGGGCCAGTGTACTCTTGCCACAACCTGACACGCCCATAACAATCAGCACACACGGTCGTCCTGCCTCACCAAATCTACGTGAGAGTGAAACCGTATCCTGTCCAGTATCATACATTGCGTATCCTACCGAATATTATCATGATAAAGTGATAAGCCTTCGCCTCTCTGAACAGGGAACGAATAGGAAAGTAATCATTTCTCTGCCCGTTGACGCGCAAGGTCGTCTTATCCTGACAGAAACGGGATGAATAAATCCAGTAAAATGGTAGCGTATAGGCATTGCGTGAAGTACTGACCGCCCCAGTCTTCGATACGGACGCCTCAGGCTGGACAATATTCAGGCGACCATGCGCGCAGCACCTGATCCGTTTCCACCGACGATCGTCGTCCCTGCTCATGCTGGAAACCAGACCGTCTGCTGTCTCGTTAGAGTGAGCGCAGCCTTATTTTTGTGCCATGCCCTGTCCAGGGCTGTCATGTCGGCTCAAAAAAAACAGGAAAATGGCCTATCGTCCTTACGAGGCGGCGGTCCTGTTACAGGCGGGGAGCATCCTGAACGTGTACGCTGAAGCAAGTCAAAAAAACGTCGGTTCCTGCCTGACCGAGGCACTGGTTATCCATGCGCCGCATGACCTGAGGCTGGATCCCGTTTCCATACTCCATCCCGGCTCCGATGAAGTGCGGGTAAATATGGCCTGGGGCGGCATATGCGGTTCGGACCTACATTATTTTGCCCATGGGGGCGTCTGTGCTGCACGCTCCCATGGTTCTGGGGCATGAAGTATCGGGCATCATTGATGCGCTAGGCAGCGATGTTAAAGGCTTTTCCGTAGGCGAGGCCGTCGCCATTCATCCGGCACAGCCGTGTGGTCACTGCCCCGAATGTATGCGCGGACAGCGCAACCTGTGCCGCAACATGCGCTTTTTGGGAAGTGCCGCACGTGATCCCCATACCGATGGCGGCTTTCGTCGGGCGATGACTGTCAAGGCGGCGCAACTCCATACCCTTCCCCCCGGCCTGACGCCCCGCCGGGCCTGTCTTGCCGAACCCTTATCCGTGGCCCTGCATGCCATTGCGCGCGCGGGCAATGTACGCGGTCGTAGCGTGATGGTGCAGGGTGTGGGGCCAATCGGGCTGTTAATCGTGGCGGGGCTGGTCCATCACGGGGCAGAACGTATTGTGGCAACGGACCTGGAGGATTTTCCACTGCAATGCGCAACCCGGCTGGGCGCAAGCAGGTGCTACAACACCCGCCATACCACAGTGGAAGAAGAATTCGATATCCTGTTTGAGGCCACAGGCGTGCCAGCCGCCCTGCCTGCGGCCATAGCCCGTACACGGCGGGGCGGCATACTGGTGCAGGTTGGCATGTTCCCGCCAGGGGACATACCCGTGCCGATTGCCCAGATCATCAACCGTGAACTCGATTTCAGGGGCACTTTCCGTTTTGACACGGAATTTGATGCAGCCCTTGCCCTACTGGCCGAACGGCCTGAAATTGCCGATATTCTGGTCACCCAGCAATTTCCCCTGAGCGAATTTGCCGCAGCCTTTGCCCTGGCGCCAGATCGCAGGCAGGCCGCCAAGATCCTGCTGTCCCTGAGCAGTTGAAAGGACGCTACCCATCTCTGCCCAACCTTACTGACAGAAATGGGTAAGAAGCCCGGCTTCCGTTTACACGGAAGCGGTTATGCCCACGTCAACCATGAGCACATGCCCGTTGACAAAGCTTGAGGCATCGGAAGACAGAAAGACAGCCGCCCCGACAAGTTCCTCTACATTCCCCCACCGACCGGCAGGCGTGCGCTGGCACAGCCATTGGGTGAACGCCTGGTCGGCCACCAGCTTTTCATTCATTTCCGTTTTAAAGTAACCCGGTGCAAGCCCATTAATCTGCAGACCATGACGCGCCCAGTCCGTTGCCATGCCCTTGGTCAGGTTTTTGACCGCCCCCTTGGTTGCGGTATAGGGCGCGATGCCTGGCCGTGCCAGTTCGCTCTGTACCGAACAGATATTGACGATCTTCCCCCGCCCACGTGGCAGCATATGCCTTGCCACGGCCTGCCCGACAAAGAAAACCGCGTTAAGGTTCGTGGCAATCAGGGCATCCCAGTCCGCCCGGCTGAACTGGTCCAGCGGCGCACGGCGCTGGATACCGGCATTGTTGATCAGGATATCAATCGGCCCGTATTCGCTCTCTATCTTTTCAACCCCTGCAATGACGGCATCCTGATCAGTCACGTCAAAGGGCGCGATCGCGGCATCCACCCCTTCGCGTTCCAGCATGGCGCGGGCGACCTCCAGCGGTTCGGGATGGCGGCCATTCAGCACAATTTTCGCCCCATACCGGCCAAGGCCACGCGCCAGGGTCAGGCCGATGCCGCGGGAGGCTCCGGTAACAAGCGCGCGTCTTCCGGCCAGTGAAAAAAGAGTATCGTCCTGCATGACAATGTCCGTCTGTGTTATCAGGACCATGATCATAGCAGGACCACGCGTCCATGCCCTCACACGTCTGCGCGTGCGGCAGCGCAATCATGCCGCAGACCCGTTGCCTGTGTGGAAAAGCTACATGATCATGACGGGTAACCTGTCATCCCCGATGGGGCTGTACCAGACATTGTGCATTGCACAATTCATAAAAAATCTTTCTGTAAAAGACATGTATGTTTTTAGTTTTGATGTCTATTTTTATTTAGGTTCCCGCCACAAGTATCAGAACAATTATAGGACAAATGATGTTTTTATAACATTTTCTTTATGGTTTGACCTTCCCATCAACCGCAGGCGTTAGGCGTTGTGTCAAACCATGGGAGTGTTTATGGGATGAGCGCGGCATTTGCCATCTCTCTTGCGGTAACGGCAATTCTGGCCGTTATTGTCCTGATCGCCCGGTTCCGTCTGAACCCCTTCATTGTTCTTTTCATCGTATCCATAGCCCTTGCCCTTTTTGCCGGCATGCCGGCGGATCATGTCGTTGCGTCCTTTGAAAATGGCGCGGGCCATGTACTCGGCCATGTTGGCACCGTCATCGCGCTTGGCACCATGCTGGGCAAGATGCTGGCGGAATCCGGCGGAGCTGACCGTATTGCACTGACCATATCCGGGTTCGCGGGGCGCGAACGCGTGGACTGGGCCATGATGGTGATTGGCCTGCTGATTGGCCTGCCTGTGTTTTTTGAGGTGGGCTTCGTCCTGCTCATTCCACTGGTATTCGTGCTGGCGGACCGCACCAATATGCCCCTGCTGCGGGTGGCGTTGCCCATGGGGGCGGCATTGTCGGTCACGCATGCGCTTATTCCGCCGCATCCGGCAGCGTTGCTGGCCCTTAGCGCATATCACGCCAATATCGGCCATACGATCATGCTGGGTATCATAATTGGCACACCCATCGCAGTGATTGCCGGGCCGGTCTTTGGCCGCTTTGCCTCTGCCCGCGTGCCGCTGAGCGGGGTAAACCCGCTGGCGGAACAGTTCGTCAAACACGAACCGGCGACCAATATGCCGAGCTTCTTCCTGACGGTTTTTACCATCCTTTCACCTGTTGTCCTGATGCTGGTCGGGTCGATGGCCGACCGAATCACGACGGTACACGGTACGGCCAATACGGTGCTGCATTTCGTGGGTAATACGGACATAGCACTTGCGCTGGCAACGCTGCTGTCCTTTTACGTGCTGGGGGTGGCGCAGGGTTTTTCGGCCGCCACCATCCTGCGCTTTACCAACGAATGCCTTGGCCCAACGGCACTCATCATGCTGCTGATCGGCGCGGGCGGCGGCTTTGGCCGGGTGCTGATCGACAGCGGGGTATCGCGCGCCATCACCGATGCAGCCCTTGGCGCGCACATGCCCCTGCTGGTACTGGCATGGGTGCTGGCGGCCATCGTGCGCGTGGCGTGCGGGTCGTCCACCGTGGCGATGGCGACAGCGTCGGGCATTGTCGCCCCCATCCTGGAACACAGCACCGGGGTCTCAGCTGAACTGATGGTGCTGGTGACCGGGGCGGGATCGGTTGCCTTCGGCCCGATGAATGACGCCGGTTTCTGGCAGATCAAGGAATATCTGGGCCTGACCGTACCGCAGACCATAAAAACGTGGTCGGTGCTGGAAACGCTGATTGCGGTATGCGGGCTGGTCTTCTGCCTGATTGCTTCCATTTTCGTGCATTGAAGGGACGCATCATGCTGTTTCCGGATACCGCAATACCCGTGCGCGAGCGCAATATGGCGCTTCAGGCGACCGCCCTTGCGCTGGGCTGCCTGCTGTACGGGGTCATGCCCGCAGGGGCACAGGTCATGGATCGTGATATCGGATCGGCCCCCAGCCTGCTGGTGTCACGCCCGCTGCCAAAGCATGACTCGCACAAGACATGGGTGCCGCCGTTTTCCCAACCCGAAGCGGTGGCCCCCAACCCCGTGTCAAAATGGCTGCGCCGTCGCGGCATCAACTTCCTTGTGGACAATACCAATGAATTCGCCGGTGCGATCACGCCGCCCACGCGGGGCAGCACGCCGGGGTTCAGCAATTACAAGCAGGGGGCCAGCAATGCCGGACAGTACGCCATGCAGCTGGACGTGGACTGGGACAAGCTGGCGGGCTGGCACGGGTTCGCCACCCATATGATAACCGTGGGCCGATACGGCACGACCGCCAACCGCATGTTTGGCGACTGGCTGAACCATGCATCCGAAGATTACGGCGGCGGCGGCAACGTGGTGGTCCACCTTGTCTATGCCTATGGGGAGGAAACGCTTCTGGGCGGGCGGCTGGCGATTGCCGCAGGCCGCATGTCCGAAATATCGGATTTCGCGGCCAGCCCCCTGTTCTGCAACTTCCAGAACGGCAGTTTCTGCGGACGGCCCAAGGGCATTACCGACACCAATTACGACGCGGGCTACCCCGCGGGCACATGGGGGTTCCGCGTGCGTGGCCGTCCTGCCCGGTCGGTTTACGTGCAGACCGGCCTGTACCCGATTGAAGACGGGATTTATCAGGTGTACCAGCACCGCACCGGTTTCAAGTTCAATGGCGCAAACATCATCGGTTATGCCGCGCCGATCGAAACCGCATGGGAACCCGTGTTCCGCCATGGCACCCTGCCGGGGCATTACAAATTCGGCGCACAGCTGTTCAGCACACCGCAGAACGACAATTACCTTGACGTGGCCGGCGCGCCCTACGCGCTGACGGGCCGCAAACAAAGGCAGCATGGCGCGTCATGGTCCACATGGGTCATGTTCGACCAGCGCCTGCTGCATTATCACGACAAGGATTCCGGCCTTACCGCGCTGTCCGGCGCGATATATAACGACCCGCGTACGTCACTGCGCAAATATCTTGTGTATGCCGCGCTGATCAATCGCGGTTACTTCCGCGCGCGTCCGTATGACACGATGGGCTTCGCCCTGACCTATACACGGATCGCCGATGGCGTGACGATGACGGAACAGGACATGATCGACACCGGCAACAGAAGCAGCCTGCCCAACCATGCAACCGGCGTGCAGCGCGATACGGTCGTCATGGAAGCAAACTATGCCATACACGTCATGCCGGGCGTTATCTTCACCCCACTGTTCGAATATTATATTCACCCCAATGCCCAATCCAACCTGCGTGACGCAGCCCTGTTGGGGTTCAAGAGCCACATCCAGTTGATGTAAGGCAGGTCGGCACGGCCGGTTGACGTGGCGAAGCTGCATGCGAAGGTTGGCGAACTGCTGGTGGAACGGGATTCTTTACGTAATACCTCCGTTCGCTGTCGCGTGATCAGAGACGGCAAATGATCAACCTGCCACAGCCACGACCTCCGGTGATGCGGCAGTGCGCTGCTGCAGCTCAACCGGTCCGGTGTCTATTGCTGACCTGTGGTTCATGGAATGTCCGGCTTCAGATAATGGCTGCAGTGCTGCCCGGTTTGTGACGCGCGGCAAATAATTTTGCATCAGGGCGCGGTATCAGGCGGTGTGCGCGGGTCGTGCGCAGTGGAAGATAACGTATCGCCTACCGGGAAATTGGTGCGTGTAAAACTGTCCAGGCTGCCCAGCGCAAGCAGGATGGACAGCCAGAACAGACCACCAACGGCAAAAATAAAGGCCAGCGCGGGGGCCCGCGTAATACGCATGAAGCCATAGGCAATCAGCAGAGCCATCACTCCGGCACAGGCGCCAATGCCCCAGCCGGACCCGGCAGCAGCCACGAACAGTTCCACTGCCAGCAGCATCAGCAGCACAACCCAGCATGACAGGACGTGTACCATCATACCCGCCCGATCAGGTAAAGAACGGGAAAAAGCAGGATCCAGACCAGATCGACAAAACTCCAGTAAAGACCGACAACCTCGACTGGCATGACCTGGAGCAGCCTGCCCCTGCCCCGGTAAGTCCGCAGGCAGACCCAGGCAATCAGCCCGATCCCCACCAGCATGTGCAGACCATGCAGTGCGGTGGAGAGAAAATAGAAGCTGTAGAAAAGCTGCGCCCCACCGGCCTGTGGGCCGCCGATGGCAAATCCGGGTCCGGGAAACAGGTGCTCACCGAATTCCGTATGCCATTCCCACCCTTTGAGGCACAGAAAAGTCATACCCAGCGCGGCCGCACCCAGCCCGGCCTGGATGATGCCACGCGCATTTCCATTGCGTGCGGCTTCTACACCAAGGATATAGACCATGCTGCTGGTCAGCAGGAGTACGGTATTGATGCCGCCAATCACAAGGCTGGTATGCCTGACCCCCAGCGCCCAGCCTGCGGCATGGCTATGGGAATAGACCACAAAAATCAGGAACAGACCGCCAAACAGCAGTATTTCGCTGGCAAGGAACAGCCACATGCCGGCTATTGCCGTTTCATCGCGGTGCTGCGGGCTGTCATAGGGTTCAGGGTGCTCAGACATGCGGGGCCTCCGCACGCTGGGCGGTGTCCGGGTGGTCCAGTGCGGCGTAATCATAGGCTTCATGTGTTACGACGGGCGGGGTAATGAAATTCTCCACCGGCGGGGGCGAGGACGTCCGCCATTCCAGCCCGGTCGCCTGCCATGGATTGTCGGTTGCAGGCGCGCCGCGGAACAGCGACCAGGTGAAGTAGATCAACGGCAGGATATAGGCCAGCGCAAGAATGCTGGCACCGGCAGACGACAGGACATTAAGTACCTGAAATTGCGCGGGATAGGTCGCGTACCGGCGCGGCATGCCCTCATAACCCAGAATGAACTGGGGGAAGAATGTCAGGTTGAAGCCAAAGAACAGCAGCGCCGCTGCCGTACGCCCCCACATTTCGGGGTACATGCGCCCTGTTATCTTGGGCCACCAGTAATGCAGGCCGGCAAAATAGGCCGATACCATGCCGCCGACCATGATGTAGTGGAAATGCGCCACCACGAAATATGTCTGGGTCAGATGCACGTCGCTGGCAAGGGAAGCCAGAAACAGCCCCGTAAGGCCGCCGACCGTAAAAAGCCCGATGAACCCCATGGCATAAAGCATCGGGGCGTCAAGTCTTATGGCGCCACCATGCATGGTGCCCAGCCAGTTGAAGACCTTGATGGCCGAGGGCACCGATACCAGAAAGCTCAGCATGGAAAACACAACCGCCGCATAGAGCGATGTGCCAGCCACGAACATATGATGCCCCCAGACCAGAAAGCCGATGGCCGCGATGGATATGGAAGACCACGCCACGAACCGGTAGCCAAAAACCGGTTTGTGGCAGAACGTGCTCACAACCTCGCTGACCACGCCCATGCCCGGCAGGATCATGATATAGACCGCCGGGTGGGAATAAAACCAGAACAGGTGCTGGAACAGGAGCGGATCCCCCCCCAGCGCGGGGTCGAATACACCAACATGAAAGAAATGTTCGAACGCCAGAAGAAGCAGCGTAATACTGAGCACCGGGGTCGCCAGAACGAAAATGACGCTGGTGGCATAAAGCGCCCACAGCATGAGTGGCAGCCGGTACCATGTCAGTCCCGGCGCGCGAAGCTGGTGGATGCTGATGATGAAATTCACCCCCGTGGCAATGGAGGAAAACCCGCTCAGGAACACCCCCGCCACGACCGGCAGCACGCGACCTTGCGTATAATCGGTGGAAAGCGGGGTATAGAAGGTCCATCCCGTTTCCAGCCCGCCACGGAACAGGCCGTACACCACCAGCGCGCCCGCCATGATGAACAGGTACCAGCTGATCAGGTTCAGGCGTGGAAAGGCCAGGTCCTTGGCCCCCAGCATGAGGGGCACGAGAAAATTGCCCAGCGTGACCGGTATGGAAGGCACAAGGAACAGCCACACCATGACAATGCCGTGCATGGTGAACATGCGGCTGTAGGTCGCATCGGACAGGATGGCCCCGGTGGGGGAAATCAGGTGCAGCCGGATCAGGGCCGCGCCAACGCTGCCAAGCACGAAAAACGCGGTGATCGAGGCCATGTATAACAGCGCGATCCGTTTATGGTCGGTTGTCAGCAGCCACGAGCGCACCGTGCCATCCTGCCACAGATAGCTGCGCTGCGTGGTGTCCGGGCCAGATATGGGTGCCATTGTGTCAGTCCCCTTTGCGCGCACTGACGGCCGATACGCCCATGCCCGACGACCGGGATGGCGAGAGGGTCTGGAGATAGGCAATCAGGGCCGCCAGATCCTCCTCCCCCAGCACGCCGCGGTACGACGGCATCCGGGTGGCGTAAGTCACCACCTGCCCGCGCGCAGCCCCGATGTGGAGGATGGCATCGTGCAGGAATGCGTTATCCACCCGCATGCGCTGGCCATCCGCGCCGGTGACCTCGCTGCCATACAGCCCCACCATGGACGGTGCGCGACTGGTATCATCCGCACCGGGGGCATAAGGCTGCGATACATGGCAGCCGCTGCATCCGTTGTGGATGAACAGGGCTTCCCCCTTTGTCGCAAGGCTGCCGCTGGCAGGGGTCTGGCCCAGCCATCTGGCATAATCGGTCGGGGTCAGGACAATCAGGGTGCCGGTCATGCGCGAATGCCCGATGCCACAGAACTGCGTGCAGTAAAAACGGAATGCCCCCGCCTGTGTCGCGGTGAACCAAAGGCTCTGGTACCGGCCGGGCAGCACGTCATGCTTGATGCGCAGCACCGGGATCGAGAAATCATGAATGACATCTTCCGACGTAAGCAGAAGTTGCACCGGCCGCCCCATTGGTACATGCAGCGCATTGATTTCACGCTGGCCACCGGGATACTGGGCCTTCCACATCCACTGCTTGCCTGTCACATAAATCTGGATGGCGCCGGGTGGCGGCTGGAACCCCACCACGTAAAGCCGTGCCGCCCACAGGAACAGCATGAAAAAGATAGCCAGCGTGGTCGCGGTCCAGCCAATCTCGAAACGCCAGCTTTTATGGGCCACCATCTCCGCCGAGACGGGCACCCTGCTGCCAACGCGGAAGCGGATGATGTTGAGCATCATCAGCCCGAATACCAGCCCGAGCACCGCCAGGCTGATAAGCAGCAGCCCCGCCAGCAGGATATCGACCCGGCTGGCATGGGCTGATGCTTCGGGCAGCCAGCTCATCCCTGCCCCCGCCAGTGGGCCATGCCCAGCAGGGTGCCCAGCATCAGCACGGTCAGAACGCCGCCCAGTTTCAGCAGTTTTTCCACTGCCAGCGTATAACGGCCGGTCGTTTCATCGTAATGAAAGCACAGAAGCAGGATCGGCGCGGCACCGGCCTGCTCGCCACGCGCGGCATGGACCACGGCCTGCCTTACGTCACCCGGCTGGTAACCGATACCCAGCACATATCCCGACACGATGCCTGCCGGGGTTATGAACACCAGCCCCATGGGATGCAGGTACTGGTGGAGTTTTTCATCATAACGCGCGTGAAATCCCACCGCGCGCGACAGGCGCCGTATGCTGGCGGGCGCGCCGGTCACGAAATGCCATCCCTGCCCCGCCCCCGGGTCGGGAAAGCGTGCCAGATCTTCCACAAGCGCCTGCCGCGCCGTAAAGCGTGTTTCCGCCGGGTCGATACTGACAACCAGCAGCGTGTAATCCGCTGGCGTTTTCAGCCCCCCCCGCGCCAGCGCGTCCAGCAGGTCGGTGCGTTCAAGTTCACACATGTTGGGACAGGCATAATATCCCATTGATACAATGGTCGCCCCATGCCCCAGAAAGGCCCGCAATGGCCGGGTCTGGCCTGACGTATCGGTAAAGGGCGCATCAAGCGGCAGTACTGCGCCCTGCCGTGGGGTAAAAGCCAGCGCCTGCAATGTATCCTGCGCCGCGGCAGGCTGTATCCACCATGCCGGCACAATGCAGGCCAGTACGACCACCAGCACCATGCCATGACGCAACAGGGCCGCACGGTATCCCATCATGGTGCGGCCCCTGCGTCCGCCGGCCAGCCGGGAATGCCTTCGCGGGCGATTTCCTGCATGGCCTGATCAATCGGAATATGGCCGATCCCCCTGTCCGTGTCCGTCCAGCCGAAACTGTTCAGGGCGTTCTTTTCACGGGCCGCGAATGCCGCCATGTCCGCTACCGGATCGGATTGCAGCCGGGGTTCGGCAATGACCGGGAAAGGCGGCTTGAGCAGGCGGTCGAGTGATTTTTGCGGAAACAGCATATCCGCCGCCACCACAAGCCCGCCCACCGCCAGACCGATGCCCAGCCCCCCGATCATGACTGCACGAAAGGAAACATCGCGGGTTTCATGCCCGGATGGTGGTGCGCCAGGCTGGGATTTGTACTCAGGCATGGACATCTTCCCCCTCGGGTCCGCGTGCTGCGAACGGCACCTGTATCGTGGGGCGGAAAGCCAGAAAAATGCTCGCACTGCCGAAGAAGGCAAGCGACAGCAGCACGGGCGGAACGACGTATGCGGATGACAGGCCAGGCAGCACCAGCCAGAAATTGCGCACCACCTCCATGCCCACCAGCAACCCGGCCACTGCCATAACGACAGGCCGCAGTGCCTGTAATCGCGGCACGGCCAGCAGCACGAATGGCAGGATAAAGTGCAGCCCCATGATACACAGTGCCACCACCCCCCACCTACCGCGCAGGCGGGGGCCATACCATGCTGCCTCTACCGGCAGGTTGGACTGCCACACGATCAGGAACTGCATGAAATCCAGATAGGCCCACAGCACCGTAAGCCCCAGCAGCAGGCGCGCCAGATCCCGCAATTCCGCCGTGCCTGCCCGTGCCGCGTCCAGCACGATCCCTATCGCAAACGCCAGCAGTACGGCCCCGGCAGAGGCCACCAGCCCGTAAGCACTGGAACTGAAATGCGGATCAAGCGATTCCGTAAGGTCGATCGCCGCAAAGCCGAATGTAAAACCCAGTACGATCAGCCCGGCAGGCGCCACCCGCCCCAGATCCCGCCCGCGCAGGCAGACCTGCCCCAGTGCGCCCCACGCAACCACATAGATCCCCACCCGTGCCAGCGCGGCAGGCATGTTGAGATAGAAGCCGTTTGCCAGCGGCATGGCCCTGTCCGGGTGCAACCACGGGTACAGGTAGCGTGCGCCCAGCATAACGCCCCCCAGCGCGGGCAGGCCCAGCGGGAGGGTTGCAGTCCCCGCGCGCAGGGCGGGGTGCAGGATTTCCCCCCAGCGCCCGCCCGTAAGGGCATGCACCAGCATGAGCGCCATGCTGCCAAGCGGCCAGCCAAGCCATGCCGCCCCGACCGCAAGCCATGCGGGAAATGCGGCGGCTGGCATGAAGATGGCAGCAGCCACCATGCCAGCCAGCGCGACAGGCGCCACCAGAAATGCGCTGTACCGGACACGGTTCATGGCCGGGTAGCCCGCTGGGCGGGGGTCATGTCGGCCAGCACGGCCTGCTGGCTGCGGCGCAGCGCGTACAGATAGGCCACGATGGCCCAGCGGTCATCGGGCATGATCCGCTGGGCAAAGCCATACATCACGCCCTGCCCCGTTGTGATGATGGCATAAAGCTGCGCTGGCGTGGCGCTGCGTGTCGGGGCGGTGGCAAGGGGCAGCGGGGCGGGAAAACCCCGCTGCACCACCATGCCGTCACCCTGCCCCGTCCGTGCATGACACGGCGCGCAGAAGGCATGATATTCATTACGCCCACGCTGCAGCAGGGTGGCCGTCAGGGCGGGCGCATGATGGGGGGCATCATGGTATTCCACGCTGCCCTGCACGACATCGGCCGGCGCGCTGCGGGGGCTGGCATAAGGGTTTTCCTTATGCTGCCTTGACATGTCATCGCACCCGGCCACCAGAAGCAGCAACGTACCGGGCAGGACGTGCAGTGGCCACGGGCACCTCATGGCCGGATTTCCTCTATCGTCAGCGCGCCGTGGCGGGTGAGCGTATTCATTACCTCCCCGATATCGCCATCGCGCACCACAGCCACATGGCCGCCTGTCATGACGGCATGCATGGCCCCGGCCTCATCCACGGGGTCATAAAGGCGTGGCAGGCGCACGGTCATGAAGTAACCGATAATGCCCGCCAGCATGGCCCCCATGACCGCCAGTTCAAAACTGGCCGGGATATAGGCAGGCCATGAGAAGGCCGGCCTGCCGCCAATATCCTGCGGATAGGACAGTGTCGTGGCATAGACCTGCATGCCAAATCCGCCCACGGCGCCCGCCATGCCCCCACCCAGCATGAGCAGCGGCACGATGGAGGACGTGACCATACCGGGTGGCGGGGCCGCGCCGTAGGTTTCGACCCTGCAGGCCCGGTCGCGCCGCAGTTCGGCCGCGGCCTCATGCAGCGCGTTTTCGGTAGCGAAGGCCGCGACGATCATGACCGGTTACCGAGCATGGTGCGCATCTCGGCCATGGCAAGCATGGGCATGAAGCGCAGGAGCAGGAGGAAAGTGGTCAGGAACAGCCCGATACTGCCGCATAGCAGGCTCCATTCCCACACGGTGGGCGTGTACTGTCCCCAGGCGGAAGGAAGCTGCGTGCGTGCCAGGCTGCTCACGATGATCTGGAAACGCTCCAGCCACATGCCGACAAGCACCCCCAGGCAGACCAGCCATACCACTAACTGGTTAAGCCGGATCGCCCGCCACCATAACAGTTGCGGGAACACGATATTGAGCACGATAGTGCCCCAGTAGATGGGCGCGTACAGGCCATGCAGCCGGAAGGCGAACATGATCCTGTCCGCCGGGTCAGGGCCATAATAGGTCGAGAATACATCCATCACATAGGCGTAGGCCATGCACAGGCTGCTGGTGAGCAGCAGGCACCCCAGTATGTTGAGGTGCCGCGGCGTGATGTATGGCTGCAGCCCCATGGCCGGGCGGAGCGGTATGACCGCCAGCAGCACGATGGCAAAACCTGACAGGGCGGCCCCGAAGACAAAGAACGGCGGAAACTGGGTTGAATGCCAGCCGGTTGTGGCGCCCCCCGCGAAATCCATGCCGACAATGCTGTGGACCGAGACAACCAGCGGCGCCATCAGCGCTGCCATGACCCCATAAACCGGCTGGTAATGCCGCCACTGCCGCCCCGAACCACGAAACCCCAGCGCCAGCACGCCATAGAACACCTGCTGCCAGCGCCGTTGCGCCCGGTCACGCAGGGTGGCCAGATCGGGCAGCAGCCCGAAATACCAGAACACGATCGAGCACAGCACATAGGCCAGGATTGCAAAGAAATCCCACACCAGCGGGCTGCGGAACTGGGCCCACAGCCCCATGGTATTGGGATAGGGAAACAGCCAGTAGAAAAACCGTGGCCGCCCCAGATGCAGGATGGGAAATATGGCCGCGCACAGGGCCGCGCACAGGGTCAGGCTTTCGGCCAGCCGGTTGAGCGAGGTGCGCCACCGTGCGCGCAGCAGGAAAAACAGGGCGGAAATGAACGTCCCGCCCGAGGCGATGGCGATCCACCAGACGTAATTGAGGATATCAAACCCCCACGCCACGGGCCAGTCGATGCCCCATATGCCCAGGCCCGCATAAAACAGCCAGGCAACGGAAATGATCCCCATGCCCAGCAGCGACAGGGCAAAGCCAAGGCCCAGCCACCACCACAGGGGTGTCCAGCCCGCCTCGCCCTCATGCAGGGTGGTGGCGCAGATATGTTCCGTCAGGGAGTGTGGTGTCTCGGCTGGAAAGACGAGGATGTCATCTTCCACCCCGGCACCTGCCTCCGCCTTCATGACGGGATGGCCGGATTGCGGTTGAGGATACGCCCTTCATAGGTCACGCGCGGGTGCGTGCCCTGTTCGGGCAGGGCGGCATAGGCAAGCGGACTGGCCTTGCGGCGCGTCACCTCGGCCCCGGGGGCGTTGATATCCCCGAAACTTATGGCCTGCGTGGGACATGCGGCCTGACAGGCGGTGACCACGTGCTCGCCTGTTCCATCGCGATCGGCGGCAATGCGGGCCTGAGCGATGCGCTGCACGCAGAAGGTACATTTTTCCATAACGCCCCGCGTCCTGACCGATACATCGGGGTTGCGGCTGATGGCGGGCCTGCTTTCCTGTTCGGCAAAGGCGAAGTAATTGAACCGCCTGACCTTGTAGGGGCAGTTGTTGGAGCAGAATTTCGTGCCGATACACCGATTATAGACCATGACATTCAGGCCTTCAGAATCATGCGTCGTGGCCCCTACCGGACAGACGGTCTCGCACGGGGCCTGTTCGCAATGAATGCAGAGCATCGGCTGGAAGAACGTATCGGGCGCATGCTCCGTTCCTTCGTAGAAACGGTCAATCCGCAGCCAGTGCATCTCGCGCTGGCGCAACACCTCGTCACGACCGACCACGGGAATGTTGTTCTCCACCTGGCAGGCGGTCACACACGCGTTGCAGCCAATACAGGCATTGAGGTCAATACTCATGCCCCAGGCCACGGACGCATCGGGTTCGTGGCGGTACAGCGTGTCCTTTGGCGCGGACACGGTGGCCAGGAAGTCAGGCCGATCACGAAACTGTGCCAGCGTGCCATGTCGCGCCACATCAGACGGGGATGCATCAATAAGCGTGGCATGATGTTCCGTACTCGCGACAGGCATGCTGTCCCCACGCGCCGCCTCGATCTGAACGGAACCAGTTGCATCACGGAACGGATAAAGATCGCAGCCGACGTTACTGCCCGTCCCGCCTGCCTGGCGGCGGCCCCACCCCAGCAGCCCGACCACACAGCCTGTCGCCTGCCCCGGCTGTATCCATACCGGTAACTGCGTGCGGGTTGCGCCGCGGGTCAGGGTGACCCTGTCGCCATTATGCAGGTTCATGGCCCGCGCCATGTCGGGCGGGATCAGCAGCGGGTTGTCCCATACCACCTTGCTCAAAGGACGCGGGAGTTCCTGCAGCCACGGGTTGCTGGCCCCACGGCCATCCCACAGATACGGGTCGGGCCGCAGCAGCAGGACGGGTCCGGAAGATGGACGGGAAGGCCAGGCCGGTGACACCACGCGCGTCGCCGCCTGCAGCAGTGGCACGTCCATGCGCCGTGATGCCGTGCCCGTAATGACACCGGCCGCCAGGGCATCGTGCCAGTCACGCGATGACGCAAGCCGGTCGCGCCATGTCCCGCGCACCATGTCCATGGCCGGGCGCAAGGGCTGGCCCAGGCAGGCATGAAGCGCGCCGAGCGCGTTCATCCCGCCATAAAGCGGCATGGCCTGTGGCTGGATAAGGGCAACGGTGCCATCATGCCCGCGTGCATCGCCCCATTCCTCCATCGCATGCGCAAGGGGCACATGCCAATGTGCGGCCAGTGCCGTCTCGTGCGGGCGGTCTGACAGGGCGATACTGGTGGGCACGTGCTTCAGTGCCGCCGCAAAGCGTGGTGACTGACAGGCTGGATTTACGTCCAGGATCAGCAACGCCTGAACCGCGCCCCGTTCCATGTCGTCCATCAATGCCGTCAGGGTGCTGGTGGGGACGGCTGGCTGGTACAGCGGGGATTCAACAATATCGAACACCTGCCCCCGCCCACCCAGCGCTTCGTTCATGGCCAGTACGGCGGCCTGTGCTTCGGGCGGGTAATCCGGCCCCAGATGCACCAGGGCCCGGCCGGGGTGGGCACGCAGGTCAGCCGCAACGGGGGAAAGCCAGTCAGGACCGCCCGATGGCGCTTCATTCTGCAAAAGCCGGGCCGACAGGCGTCCGATCACCTCATTCATCATGGCGGGTGTTGCAATGAAGCGATGGTCCGCCGCAACGCCTGTAAGGGACTGCGTGGGTTCCACTGCATAAAGCCGGTTCATGGTGCCGTTGACCGGATTGCGGCGCGTGGCAAAGGCGCGGGCATGGCTCATACCAACCGTTGATTGCTATAACCCATGAGCCCAATTGCGCAGTCCGATTGACATGATGCGCCATGGTTGATTGACGAGCTGGTTCCAGGCATGGCAGGCGATATCAACGATATCGTCATAGGTTCTGAAGATCCTGTTTGAGAGCCATGTATTGCGCAGGAACTGCCAGAGATTTTCCACCGGGTTCAGTTCAGGAGCCCGGGGAGGCAGCGGGAGAATGGTGATATTGTAGGGAACATCCAGCTTCTGACTGGTATGCCATGCGGCCTGATCCACAATGAGGACGGCGTGAGCGCCCTGCGCGACCGTGCGTGAAATCTCCGCGAGATGGAGCTGCATGCCGTGCAGGTTGCAGACAGGGAGCACGAGG
>NZ_CADP01000053.1 GCF_000285295.1 Komagataeibacter europaeus LMG 18890
TACAGAACCGTCTGGCCGAACTGGTGGCCGCGCGCCGCAGTTTGATGCGAGACCGCACGGCAACGCTCAATCGTCTCAAGACCCTCACGATCAGCTTGCTGCAGCGCCACGCGCGTCATCGCCTGCGGCAGATCGAGGCGCAGGTCACATCCCTCGATGCGGCAACTGACGCGCTCGTGGCGGAAGATGCGCATCTGTCTCGGCGCCGGGACGTGCTGGCCAGTATTCCGGGACTGGGAACGGTCACGGCTCATGCGCTTCTGGCCGACATGCCCGAACTCGGCATGATAGAAGAAGGTCAGGCAGCTGCACTGGCCGGGCTGGCACCCATCACGCGCCAGTCCGGCACATGGCGAGGCCGCAGCTTCATCCAGGGTGGTCGTGCCACCGTAAGGCAAGCTCTCTACATGCCGGCCATCGTCGCCATGCGGTTCAACCCAGACCTCAAGCGTGTTTACGATCGCCTTATCGCAAAGGGAAAACACGCCAAGATCGCCATTACCGCAATCATGCGAAAGCTCGTTGTCCTCGCAAACGCCCTGCTTCACAAAGATCGGCTTTGGACGCCAAAAACCGCTTGACCACAACGGATACTCTTAGATCACCAGATCATTTCAAGACAGTCATGGCAATGGTTTCCGTGTGCTGGATCCATTGTGACCTGCAGTCCGGACAGGCGTGGGAATCATCACGATGCATCTGCTGGCACCGCTGCCTGATCGCATCATGGTCCGTCGTCGCGTCCGGGGTGGAGCATGACCGGGGTGGATGGTGGCGCTACATGTCCTCCCCGCATCGGGGCGCGCGGCTACAGGCCTGCCTGTCCCTGTTCATCAAGGAAGTACAGGAAATCATTGATCGTGTGGAATTCATTCAGGTGATCCAGCACATGATAGGCAAAGGCCAGCGCCCCTGCCCGGCAGGCCGCGCGTTGCTGCCGGTCGGCTATGATGTCGAAATCCGCCGTGTGGGCATAGCCGATGATGCGGCGAATGATCTCTATTGCCGCGAAACCGATAGTATCGCCCAGGATCTCCTCCATGAATGTCTGCTGCGCCACATGGGCGGCTGGCCCGTAGGCCAGCGGGCGCAGCGTGCCCGGCGGCGGGGCCTCGTTCGCGTTCCACAATCCCATGAACTGTTCATGGAAGCTGTTCCAGAAGGCGCCGATATCACGTAGCGTGGCCTTGCGCGCCGCATGGTCAGGCATTGCGAAATAATGCAGCACCAGGTTGCCCACGAACATGCCGCAGTCAAACCCGATGGGGCCATATACCGCGAATTCCCCGTCAATCACGCGGGTATCGTCCGGCGTACTCATGATCGAACCGGTATGCAGGTCGCCATGCAGCAGCGCCTGCGGCTGCGACAGGAAACGCCGGCGCAGGTTTTCAACCGCCAGCAGCGTCGCGGCGCTGGAACGGATATCCAGCACGATGGGGGTCAGGACGGGATCGTGCCAGTGATTGCGCGGGTGGTCGCGGTACGGGTCGTCCAGCACAAGGTCCAGCGTGATGCGGGTCATGGCCAGATTGGCGGCAAAGGTGCGGCGGGTGGTGAACACTTCCTCGAACGGGCGGGCCAGCAGGGACGTGCCAAACGCGGCACGGGCGATGAAGGTGCCGATGCGCGGTGCCACCCCAGGCCAGTCCGCCCCCTGCATAAGCGCCGTGCGCAGCACGGTATGGCCCGACAGGCTTTCGACAATCAGGACATACAGGTCCCGGTCGAAAAACAGGCATTCCGTTGTAAGCCCGCCCACCAGCGGCAGCACCGCGCGCAGCCATGCGGCCTCGAAAAACGTGCGGTCCAGTGGCATTTTCCATGACGGGTCCACGCGCACATGCGGCAGGGACTGCTTCAGGCAGACTTCCCCCGCCGGGCCGCCCACAAGGAAGACATTGTTGAGGTTGCCGTCACTGACCTCACGCACCTGCCATTGCGCGGATGCGCCGCCAAGACGCGTCGCCACGTCCGGCAGGCCCGCGATCAGGTCACGTATGCCGTTCGCGTCCAGCGTGTGGTAGGGGGTCTGGGTCATGCGGCTCTCCTCATGCCATGCGCCGCGTGGTGCGGGGGTTACGGGCGTGGCAGGGTCGCGCGCAGTCGGCGGTTATGCAACGCTTTTTTGTAATTGCGCACAGGCGGACACCGCAGTAACCCGAATGAATAAACATTGACAGGAGAGGAACGCGCACATGCCCGTCAAGGATCCGAAGGTGATCGAACACCTGAACACGCAGCTGACGAACGAGCTGACGGCCATCAACCAGTATTACCTGCACGCCCGCACGCTGCGCCACTGGGGCGTTACCCTGCTGGGCAAGAAGGAATACGAAGAATCGATCGAGGAGATGAAGCACGCCGACTGGCTGATCGAGCGCATCCTGTATCTGGGCGGCCTGCCCAACGTGCAGCGCTACAACCAGATCCTGGTGGGACAGGACGTGGAGGAAATCCTCAAATGCGATCTGAAGCTTGAGGAAAAGGCCATCGGCGACCTGCGCGAGGGCATCGCCTATTGCGAAAGCGTACGCGACTTCGTCTCCCGCCCCCGATCAGGACTGACCATTCCCCGGCCGGCGCCACACGGCCCTGCCAGCCCATGGGGACCGGCGGATGGCGGTGGCGCCACCCCTTCCTGCCATGCAAGGATATCGAGCAGTTCAAGGAATGCGTTTTCCATGAACACGCAGGCATGGCGCATGGACAGCCGGTGTGATGGCATGGCGGATCATCCTGTCATCATGCGGCGAGGCGTGGGCGATCCGATCGCCCACGCTCCCCCCTTTGGTATTTCCTACAGGCTGCCTGTCTGCATGGCGGCGACGGTGCTGGGCCACATGACATGCGCGGTCCCCATGTCGGCGCTGTGCCAGCGCATGGCCGCAAGGCAGCCCGCCCCCACGGGTTGGGCCGCCGCTGTGGCGGGCGTGGCGGCGGGGGGCACGGTGGCGCGAACTGCTGTCCCGTCGGCTGCCTGCTGCGCGGGCCAGCGCAGGCTGCGCACGGGCGGACTGCCGCCCCCGCCGTGATGGCCCCGGCGCGGCAGCCAGTACCCCGCCCCCGCCATGCAGGCCCCAAGCTGGGTTATGGCGGCGGCAAAGGGGGACAGGACATGATGGTGGGTGAAAACGGGCCGCAGCGTACGGCGCACTTCGGCCTCACGCCCTTCCTGCGCGGCGGCAGCGGCGACGAGGAAGCGGTTTTCCGTGCCTGTCAGGTGCGTCGCGCTGCAGATCGCCACATCCACCGTGCCATTCTGGTAGGCGCGCAGCCGTCCCAGCGCCATGCGGAAGGCATCGGCCACGGCGGCGAAATCCGTCCGGAAGCATGGCAGGGCCAGGCCGGGCATATGACCCGTCCCCTCGCCCGCACCGCTGAGGCGGCGCACGCACCAGACCAGCAGGCGTTCGCTGCACGAAAGATCATTCATGAAAACTGTCGTGTTGGTCATCATCTGCTCGGGCTTTGGCAAAGCCCGCTCCCTGTTATGTCGGTGAGACCGTGATAATGAGAAAGATTATCATTTGCAATTAAAATCGACGTGCGTAACGCCTTATCCCTACTGGACCGCGGCGGTCTGTCTGGATTACGTTACAGAACGATGAAAGAGCCGAATTCCCCCGATTCCCCACTGGCGGACCTGTGCCGCCAGCGTGGCCTGAAACTGACAGGCCAACGTCGGACGATTGCCTTCGTCCTGTCCGACAGTGACGACCATCCGGATGTGGAGGAACTGTACCGCCGCGCGGTGGAGGTGGACCCACGCATTTCAATCGCGACGGTATACCGCACCGTGCGCCTGTTCGAAGAAAACGGCATCCTGCAGCGCCGTGACTTTGGCGGCGGTCGTGCCCGGTACGAAGTGGCGGATGGCGATCATGGCGATCATTATCATCTGATCGACGCCGATACCGGCAAGGTCATCGAATTCGAGAATACCGAACTGGATTCCCTGCTGGAGGGAATCGTGCGGCAGATGGGCTACGATCTCGTCACCACCCGCCTGTCCGTTGTTGGCCGCAGGAAGGCAAAGCCGCGTAGTCGCGGCTGATACCACGTCGCGTGGCTGTCATGGCGCGGGCTTGGGGGCCATCCATTTCGGGTGGCGACGTTCGATCCATTCCAGCATGCGCGCGGTCAGTTTGCGTAGCGGGGGCATGTCCTCCGCCAGCAGGATAAGACCCAGCGGCAACATCCACAGCCCCAGTACTGGCAGGAAGCTCAGTAACCCGCCCACGATCAGCGCGCTGCCCAGAATGGCCCGCAGCCATGCCCGTCCCGGCTGCAAAAGCCAGCGCATGGCCTGTTCCCCCCGCGCGGGCAGACGGCGCAGCAGCCGTTCCAGCCGCTGGCGGCGCAAATGTTCCGGGTCCATTTCTGCTGGCGCGGGGCCGTTGGGCGGAAGGGTGCTGTTCATAAGCATATGATGGGACTCCCTACCCTGTTCCACAACCCGTGCGCGGGAACGTGATGGACGGACAGGGAAACGGAAAAGGTCCGTATTTTGATATAGTTCAATGCTGGCGGCACACTTCACGCGCCAGTGTCCGGGCATGATGCATGCCCTTTTCCGTCCCGCGCGCCATCATCCCGCCGGCCTGCGCCCCATCCGTCGGGGCGGTTTGCGGCTGGACGCTGCCGGTATCGGTCTGTAAGGGAATTTGTAGAATATGCACTTTTTCATATCGCATTTCGGGAGCAGTCAATGCCCAGCATAAGCCCATTTGCCGGCAAGCCGGTCGATCCGGACCGTCTTGTCAATATCGACGCCCTGCTTGACGCCTATTATACCCGCAAGCCTGACCCCGCCATTGCAACGCAGCGCGTGGCGTTTGGCACGTCGGGGCATCGTGGTTCCTCGCTGACCACCAGCTTCAATGAAAACCACATCCTGTCGATCAGCCAGGCGATTGCCGATTACCGCAAGGGCGCGGGCATCACCGGGCCGCTGTTCATCGGCATTGACACCCATGCGCTGTCGCGGCCGGCGTTGAAATCCGCGCTGGAAGTGTTCGCGGCCAATGGCGTGGAAGTCCGTATCGACGCGCAGGACGGCTATACCCCCACGCCGGTCATCTCGCACGCGATCCTGACCTATAACCGTGACCGCAGCAGTGACCTGGCCGATGGCGTGGTGATCACCCCGTCGCATAACCCGCCGGAAGATGGCGGCTACAAGTACAATCCCCCCCATGGCGGCCCGGCGGATACCGACATCACCAAGGTGGTGGAAACTGCGGCCAACGACTACATGGCCAAAAAGATGGAAGGCGTGAAGCGCGTCAGTTTCGAGGACGCGCTGAAGGCCCCCACCACGAAGCGCCATGACTACATCACGCCGTATGTGGATGACCTGGCCGCCGTGGTGGACATGGACGTGATCCGTGAATCCGGCGTGTCCATCGGCATTGATCCGCTCGGTGGGGCCGCAGTGGATTACTGGCAGCCGATCATCGACAAATACGGCATCAACGCCACGATCGTCAGCAAGGAAGTGGACCCGACCTTCCGCTTCATGACCGCTGACTGGGACGGGCAGATCCGCATGGACTGTTCCTCCCCCTACGCCATGGCGCGCCTTGTCGGGATGAAGGACAAATTCGACATCGCCTTCGCCAATGATACCGATGCCGACCGCCATGGCATCGTATCGGGCAAGTACGGGCTTATGAACCCCAACCACTATCTGGCTGTCGCGATTGAATACCTGTTCAACAATCGCGAAAACTGGAATGCCAGCGCGGGCGTGGGCAAGACGGTGGTCAGCAGCAGCATGATCGACCGCGTGGCCAAGGAAATCGGCCGCAAGCTGGTGGAAGTGCCGGTCGGGTTCAAGTGGTTTGTCGATGGGCTGTACAACGGCACGCTGGGCTTTGGCGGTGAAGAAAGCGCGGGCGCGTCCTTCCTGCGCCGTGCCGGCACGGTGTGGAGCACGGACAAGGACGGCATCATCCTTGGCCTGCTGGCAGCCGAGATCACGGCCCGCACCAAGCGCACCCCCGGTGCGGCGTATGAGGACATGACCAGACGCCTGGGCACGCCGTACTACGCACGGATCGACGCCCCGGCCGACCCGGAACAGAAGGCCATCCTGAAAAACCTTTCGCCCGAGCAGATCGGCATGACCGAACTGGCGGGTGAGCCGATCCTCAGCACGCTGACCAACGCACCGGGCAACGGGGCGGCCATTGGCGGGCTGAAGGTTTCGGCAAAGGACGGCTGGTTTGCCGCCCGTCCGTCGGGTACGGAAAACGTCTATAAGACCTATGCCGAAAGCTTCAAGAGTGCTGCGCACCTCAAGGCCATCCAGACCGAGGCACAGGATGCGATTTCCGCCCTGTTCGCCAAGGCTGCCCAGAAAAACGCTGGCTGATCTGTAATATGATTCCATGTCCCGGTAGCGGGACATGGGCTGGTGCCGTCAGGCCGTCATGGGCAGGCGGCATTTTTTGGATTATTGCTGAAAAATCAGAAGAAAGTTTTTAGTGAAGCTTTTTTCAAAAAGCTTTAAAGAACGCCGGCTTTTTGAAAAAAGGCGGCACCCAAAAACTTTTATTATCTATCAATCAATTAAACGAAATAATCCCTTATGCCGATGGGGGAATGACCGGCGGCATGCGTCCATGGCCCGCAGCCTGTTTGCGTGCCCTGACCACCGCCGTGTCCAGCGCGGACAGGAACGTGGAACGGTCGGACCGGGTAAAGCCACGACTACCCTGCATGATAGTACCGGTATCGCGCAGGTCCGTCATCAGGTTGCGCATGGCCAGCGCCATGCCAATCGCATCCTGATCCAGTATCCGCCCGCGCGGTTCCAGTACGCAGGCCCCGTTCGCAACACAACGCGCGGCCAGCGGGATATCGGCGGAAATGACAATGTCATGGGCCGCCGCATGTTCGGCAATCCAGTCATCCGCCACATCCATGCCCTGTGTCACCACCACCCGTTCAATCAGCGGCGTGTCAGGCACCGCGATCATGCGGTTTGATACCACATAGGTCCGTAACCCGTAGCGCAGCGCCACGCGATAGGTCTCGTCCCGCACGGGACAGGCATCGGCATCAATGAAAATACGGGTCACTGTGTTCGCCCCCCATATGCGGGAGCAGGCAAATGGTGACCGGGGTCAGGCACGTAGGATAACATGACGACTGTACTAGGCCCGCTGGCCGCCTGTTGGCAAGGCGACAGTGGGCCAGCCGAAGCAGATCATATGGGCGTGTATTCTGGAAATAATGATTTGATGACATTGGTGAAAATTTTCGAGTGCCGCTTTTTTTTAAAAGGTGGCGTTCTTCTAAAGATTTTCGAAAAATATTCACCAAGAACTTTCTTCTGATTTTTTGATGTAGTCCTTAACCTGTGGGGGCGGACTTTGCCCACCGGTGCCGGGCATGGGCGAATACCGACTGTTCGGCATAGCCCAGCAGGAACGAGATTTCGTTTTTCGTATGCTGTCCCGTCCGCAGTAGGCGTTCGGCCTCGTGCCGCCTGACGCGGTCCAGAATATCGCGGAAACTGTTTTTATCTTCCGCCAGCCTGCGTTGCAGCGTGCGGGACGATACGCCCAGATCTCCCGCCACATCGCCAATCGATACCTGCCCCGATGGCAGGCGCGCATGCAGGCTTTCGGCCACCCGGGCCGACAGGTCGGATTGCGCGGGCACTTCGGCCAGCATGCGGCGGGCCAGTTCCTCCAGGAAAAAACGCGCAGGCCGGGTCTCAAGGCGCTGGCGGCGTTCCAGCGCCGCACGGTCGAATACCAGCCGGTAGCTTTTCTGTCCGAAACGGATCGGGCAGCCAAGAACGCATTCGGCCATCTGCCATGGTCCCGGTTGGGGTAGCGGACAGGCCACGTCCATGCGCAGCGGTGCGATATCCAGCCCCAGCATCGTGCGGGGCAGTCGCGCCAGCAGGGTCAGTGCCCATAACTGTCCCGCGGCCAGTACCCCTGACGCGGTGCGCTGGTCCGCGCGTAGCAGGGTATAATGGATTTCGATACGCCCCGCCTGCCTTGTGGCCCGGATATCAATATCGGGATGCAGCAGGCGGCTGTAACGCCCGATGATCCGGTAGGCGTCCAGCAGGCTGTCGCAATGGCTGACCAGTTCGCCCATCACGCCAAAATCATGCGTCCCGGCATTCAGCGCCAGCATGATCCCCAACCCGTGGTCAGCACCATGCCGCGCCAGCAGTTCATGCCATATGCCCGCACGCATGCGTGTCAGCCGGGTCGGATCATCCGGCATGCTCCCTGCCCGCGCCATCATGCGCCGGACTTCGCTCATATTCAGGTATCCGGCCTGAAGTGCGGCTGCCAGTACCGCCTCGACTGTCGTTACCATGTCAGTTCCCGTTATGGCGCGAAATATCAAATGACTGGCGCAATATATAAAATATGCGCCTGGACGAACGATATCATGTCCCGGTTCCTGACCTGTAACCGAGGTATCCGATGCCACAACCCGTCACCCCCCTGCCCGATCATGGGCTGTCGCGTTTTTTCCGTAACCAGACCTTCCATTTCCAGACCCTGCGCACGCTGAACCACATTGCGGCCGGGGGCGCTGACCTGAACGAAGTGCTGATGGCGATCAGCCTGATTGCAGATGGTGACAGCAATGGCTGGTATACACAGTTTTCCGCCCTCGCCACCCGGACCGAGGACCGCATTCCCCATTGCGCCGATCCGTTAAGCCGTGGCCATGCATGGCTGCGTGCCCATAATTACTGGCGCACGGCGGAATTCCTGCTTTCCCCCCACGATCCGCGCCGTCAGACGGCATGGACGCGCCAGGTGGCGGCCTTTGACAATGGCATGCGCCTTTCGGCCATTACGTATGAACGCTTGACCGTTCCGTACGAAAACGGGCAGTTGCGGGGCATTGTCTATCCCGGCCCCGCAGGCTGGCAGGCGCGGCCGCTGATCGTGCTGGGCGGTGGATATGATTCCACATTGGAGGAACTGTATTTTGTTCTGGTCAAGGCGGCGCATGACCGGGGTTATGGCGTCCTGACCTATGAAGGACCGGGACAGGGGGAGGCCTTGCGTCAATACGGCCTGCCCTTCACGCCGCAATGGGAAAAGCCCACGGCGGCGGTGCTGGATCATTTTCAGGCCAACTGGTTTACACCCCGCCGCACGGTGCTGGTGGGCATGAGCATGGGCGGGTACCTCGCCCCGCGTGTCGCGGCGTTTGACGGGCGGATTGATGGCGTGGTGGCCTATGATGTCTTTTTCGACATGGGCAGTGTTGCGCAGCGTTATGCCGCCGCGGCACGGGATCCGGACGCCATGAAAAATCCCGATATCGCATGGGCGCTCGACAACGCGCTGTGGACGCTGGGTGTCAGTACGCTGGAACAGGTGCTGGACGCGCTGAAAGCCTATACGCTGGCGGGTGTCGCGGAAAAGATCACGGCGGATGTGCTGACGCTGGTAGGTGAACGGGACCATTTCATTCCGGCTTCGCAGGCCGATGATTTCGCCCGTGCCTGCACCCATGCGCGGTCGGTGGAAACGGTCATGTTCGATGTACTGTCCGGCGGCGCGGAACATTGCCAGCTTGGCGCGCCGACCCTGTGGCATGCTGCTTTCTTTGACTGGATGGCGCGTAAATTCGGCTGATCCGCCGCCATCTGCTGGAAATCGTCTTTCCATACGGTTCCCCTTCTGGTCAGGAGATGCATGCCGAACGAAACAGCGGGGGCCGGGTTACGGCCTGACCCCGCATGTCCGTGCGCGGGCGAAATGTAATTGTGAAGCATGCGATGCGCGTTTTTGCTTCCGATTCCGGGGCGAATACGTCACTATATTCCTAACAAGCCAGAAGAGGAGGCTGTCATGCGTTACCTCATCGATCATGCGCGCGAGGGCTTTGGCGTCGCGTTGTTGCTTGGCATGCTGGCTGTCGAACGTTTTTTCCGAAAGCAGGCTGTCCGCTAGGGACGGCCCCGAAACGCGGGTTACACCGGATGGAATATCCTTCCTTCCAGTACCGCCATCGCTGCTGCATGCGCATGCGTGAAATGACAGGTGTCGCGCTGCTTGTCAGGCGTTGTCCTGTTTTGGCACGCAACCGTGGCGCGGTACGGCGGTTATCCCCCCTTGAAGGCCAGAACAGCTGGAGAGGAGAAAACCAATGCGAAACCTTGCGCGGATGATGATGGCGGTGGCTGTCCTTGGCTGTCTTGCCGGGTGTGACAAACCAAAGCCCGCCGGTGGCGGGTCGGATGACGGCGGTGGGCCCGGCGTCAGTACCCATGGTGGCACCGCGCCGCAGCAGTAAATGCCACAATCCGGGCCGCGCCGGGCTGTCGGCCCGCGCGGCCTGTCGGCTGAATTGCCGCTGACTGGCGCAAAAGCATGTGGCTGCATGATCCATGTCCTTTCCGCATATGGGGCTGTGCTGTATGAGCGCGGTCCCAGATAGTGAGGATGATGATGGAAGCTGACATGACATGCCCCCAGTGCGGGTGCGAACACGTCTACCCCGATGGCAGCCTGTGGAACTGCCCTGAATGTGGATATGAATGGAACCCGCAGGATGCTGCCCCCGCGACGGACGGCGTGGCGGAAATACGTGACGCCAACGGCAATGTGCTGGCCGATGGGGACAGCGTGACCGTTATCAAGGACCTGAAGATCAAGGGCGCGTCCTCGGTCATCAAGGGCGGGACCAAAGTTCGCGGCATCCGACTGGTCGATGCGACGGATGGGCACAACATCGCCTGCAAGATCAGCGGCGTGGGTGCGATCAACCTGAAATCGGAATTCGTGAAGAAAGCCTGAACGAATTTAAAGGTTTCTGGCGAAGCTTTTTTTCAAGAAGCTTCAGGGCGCGCCGTCTTTTTCAAAAAAGACGGCGCCGGGAAACCTGCATTGTTTTTGGGGCAGACGGACGGTTGCCTGTCCCCTGCCCTGCATTGTTCAGCCTGCCGCCAGCCCTTCCAGAAGGCGGGCTACGGCTTCGGCCCCCGGGTCGGGCACGTTGCGCACCTGCGCGCTGGGTACATAGGCGGCGCGTCCGGCGCGGGCGCTGTCCATCGTGGTGGTGGATTGAGCGCCCTGCCGCGCCGCCAGCGCCACATCAGGCAGGCTGCCGCCGGTCGCCAGCACTTCCAGCGCCGGATACAGCGCGTCGATCATGGTGCGGTCGCCCGGCTTCGCGCCACCGCACGCCATCATGTGTTCCAGCCCGTCGCGCAATGCCTGCCGCCAGGGTTCCGGGCTGCGTCCGGCTGCCGAGAACATGATGGCGAACAGCACACCGCTCGACCCGCCCGCATGCTGGGTCAGGATGTTGCTTATGGTGGTCATGAGGTGATGCGGGTCAGCCAGTGGCAGGCGGTCAAGCGCTGCCGTGATTTCACGCGCGGCCCCCGCGAAGGTGGAACCTGCATCCCCATCCCCGATCCGGCCATCCAGTTCGTTCAGCGCCGCTTCATTGGCGATCAGGATGTCCGCCCCGCGTTCGAGCACATGCCGCAGCGCGGGATTGGGTGTGGCGGGATACGGGAAGGCATCGGGCATGTGGGGCATCGGCGCTATGGCAGGGTTGCCAAGCGGGGCGATGCCGGGCCAGGCGCGCGGCTGCGTCGGGGCCTGCAGCGCCGCGGTGATGGCTTCATCCAGTTCGATCAGCGTGAACGAAAAACCGTTCATGTCCAGCGCGGTCATAAGCGGCGCCGGACCAATGACGTGCGATACCCGGCGGGCCAGCGGCGTCTGGCTGAAGGCTTCCAGCAGCAGCGCCATCTCCACTTCCGGCACCGTGCCCAGATTGTTCAGCACCAGCGCGAAACGGGTGTTGCGGACCGTCGTGGGCAGGCTGGCCTCCAGCGTATTGGCGGCAATGCGCACAAGGTCGTGGGCGCTTGCCATGGCAATGCGCTGGACGCCCGGTTCGCCATGAATGCCAAGGCCGAGTTCGACCTGATCGTCGGCAAGGCGGCTGGCGCGACCGGGTTCATACGGATTGCAGTCCTCCAGCGCCAGGCCGATGGTGCGCATGCGTTTTGCGCCGTCGCGCACGAATTCCGCAACCCGTGACAGCGGCCAGCCCTGCGTTGCGCCATATCCCGCCAGCTTGTGCGCCAGCACCGTCCCCGCCACGCCGCGCGGCGTGGCGGATTCCGGCAGGGCGATGTCATCGCCCACAATCACCATTTCCACCTGCCTGCCCAGCGCGCGCGCACGTTCGGCCGCAAGCCCGAAGTTCAGCCGGTCGCCGGTATAGTTCTTGACCACCAGCAGGCAGCCCGCATCCCCCGTGGTGGCCAGGATGGCGGCCACGATCGCGTCAACACAGGGGGAGGCGAACAGCGCGCCACACACCGCCGCCGTCAGCATCCCGCGCCCGACAAAACCGGCATGGGCGGGTTCATGCCCCGATCCGCCGCCGGAAACGACCGAAACCTGCGCACGATCCGGTTCGCGCTGCATGATGACACAGGTATCGGGATAACCATCCAGCCGGCACAGGTGGCTGCCCGCCGCCGAACGCAGGAACCCGTCCAGGGCTTCGGTTACGATGGTGTCGCGCGTGTTGAAAAAACGCTTCATTATTATGCTCTCTCCCTCGACGGGCCATGTCGGGCATGGCGGCTGGCGACTATGGCCGTTAATGCCACCCAAGCAAAACAACAGAATATGTCATTCGTGGGTTGCGCCAGATGCGGGCCAGCCGGTCCGTCAGGCCGGACCCGCGCCGGGGGGAACGTGGTCGGGGTCATCGGGGTGGTTGAGCTTGCGGTGCGGATCATCCAGTCCCGGCACGCGGCCATGGTGGCCGAAATTGACCAGTCGCGCCTCCAGCAGGTGCAGCTTGCCCAGCAGGTTCATGCGAATGGCCATGACCGCAAGCGACGCGCCTGCGAACGGCCCCACCACATAGATCCACAGCCCCGTCCACTGCCCCGCGAACAGCGCGGGCGCCAGCGTACGCGCGAAATTGACGCTGTTGCCCGACAGCCATGCCGTAACCGGGTTCATGATCAGGAAGAACAGCCCGCCCGACCATGGGGTAATGAACTTCCATTTCGGATGGGCCGCCAGCCAGTACAGCATGGCGATCAGGGCGGCGGTCACGAACATTTCCGACCACATCGCCCACCAGATCGAAATCTGCCCATATGGCACCGTCGCCCCATACCGTACGGCCACCGCCATGTTGCCCCACCAGGCGATCAGCCTGCCCGCATCATACACCACGGCCGTGCCCAGGAAGGCGCCGACGACCTGTGCGATCATGTAGTTCAGTGCATCCACCCCCCCGATCCGCTTGGCCAGTGAAAACGCAAGGGTCACGGACGGGTTGATATGCGCCCCGCTGACCTTGCCAAACGGGGTCATGGCCGCAGCCGTGCCAGACAGGCCAAAGCACAGCCCGCACAGCGCGGTCTGGATGTAGGGATGATGCATGAGCGGCGATGAAAACGGACTGCCGGGCGCCGTAAGCAGGATGACCGCGCTCAGGCCAAGGATCATGAGGATGGCGGTGGCGATCGCCTCGCAGAAATACAGCTTCCAGTGGAAGGGATTGTGCGGGTGCGGGTCGCCTGCCAGCGGGCGGTCATGCACATGGACATGCAGGTAGGGCAGATGCAGATGCGGCAGGCGCATGGCCGGTATCCTTGTTTATGCAACATGGGTCCGGCGGAAAAAGGCATTGGGGGGGAAGGATCACCTCCCGGTGCGCGCCGGTGGTCGGGGCAACCATAGCAGCCCCCGCACCGGGCGGGTCCGGTTTTGGCACAATCCAGTCATGCCATCACGAATACGAAATCGCCCTATGCCCGCGTCTGCGGGATCGAGGCATCCAGGGCTGCCTGCAGTATGTAGGCCGCCGCCATCTGGTCCACCACTTCCCCCCGTCGCTGGCGGGTCATGTCGGCTTCCGAAATCAGGAAGCGGTTCACGGCAGACGACGACAGCCGTTCATCCCACATCGCCGCCGGCAGTCCGGTCATGTCCGACAGGTTGAGCGTCCAGTCCCGCGCCGCCTGCGCCGCCGGGCCAAAGCTGCCATCAAGCGACAGCGGCAGGCCGACCACCAGCCCGCCCACGTCCTGCATGCGTGCGATCCTGCTGATTTCAGCAGCCACGACCGACAGTTTTCCGCGTTTCAGTCCCGTGTGGGGGGATGCCAGCATCAGCCCCACATCCGACAGGGCGACGCCAATCGTCTTCTTTCCGGGGTCAAGGCCAAGCAGGCGCTGGCCGGGGCGCAGGGCTGCGCGCAGATCGCATATGTTGAACAGGGGCATGGTCGGGGGTATGTTCCTTCTCGGTCCTGCGCCGCAGGATATTCTTCCCCTGTTACGATGGAAAGTTATTGCTTCATGTCGCTTGATCCCGCGACCGTCCGCCGCATTGCCAGACTGGCACGGATTGGTATTGACGAGTCTGATCTTCCTGCCCTGCAAGGGGAGCTTAACGGGATCCTCGGCTGGGTCGAGCAGCTGAACGAGGTCGATGTCGAAGGGGTCACCCCCATGGTCGGCACGGGCCACGCCGCCCTGCGCACGCGTGACGACGTGGTGACCGATGGCAACTGCCGCGACGCCGTGCTGTCCAACGCGCCCGATGCCGTTGGCCCCTTCTATACCGTGCCCAAGGTTGTTGAATAAGATGAGCCTGACCGAACTGACGATTGCCGATGCGGCAGCAGGACTGCGCGCGCGCAAATTCAGCGCCGTGGAACTGGTGCGCGCGCATACGGATGCCATCGCCGCGCTGAACCCGCGCCTGAACGCCTACATCACCACCACGTCGGATGCGGCGCTGACGGCTGCTGCCCACGCGGATGAAACGCTGGCGAAGGGCGAGGCAAGGCCCCTGACCGGCATTCCGCTGGGGATCAAGGACCTGTTCTGCACCAATGGTGTGCGGACCACGGCGGCCAGCAATATCCTGAAAAACTTCGTTCCCCCGTACGAAAGCACGGTGACGGCCAACCTGCTGCGTGATGGCGCGGTGTTTGTGGGCAAGACCAACCTGGACGAATTCGCCATGGGGTCGGCCAACATCACTTCCGCCTTCGGCCCGGTGGAAAACCCGTGGAAGCGCAATGGCGATGATGCGGCGCTCGTGCCCGGTGGCTCGTCGGGCGGGTCCGCCGCCGCCGTGGCGGCGGGGCTTGCCATGGGGGCTACGGGCACCGATACCGGCGGGTCCATCCGCCAGCCCGCCGCCTATTGTGGCATTGTCGGGCTGAAGCCGACCTATGGCCGGTGCAGCCGGTTTGGCACCATTGCCTATGCATCCTCGCTGGATCAGGCCGGTCCCATGGCGCGCAGCGTGCGTGACTGTGCGATCATGCTGCAGTCCATGGCGGGCTTTGATGCGCGTGACAGCACCAGCGTGAACTGTGACGTGCCGGATTATTCCGCGGCCATCGGCCGCAGCCTGAAGGGGCTGAAGGTCGGCATCCCCGCCGAATACCGCGCCGAGGGCCTGTCCGCCGAGATCGAGGCGGCATGGCAGCAGGGTATTGCGTGGCTGAAGGCCGCGGGCTGCGAGATTGTCGATGTCTCCCTGCCCCACACCAAATACGGTCTGGCGACCTATTATATTGTCGCCCCTGCCGAATGTTCGTCCAACCTGGCCCGTTATGACGGCCTGCGCTTTGGCGAACGGGTGGAAGGCCCGACGCTGGACGCCATGTACGAAGCCACCCGCCGCGCGGGCTTCGGCCCGGAAGTGCGCCGCCGTATCATGATGGGGACGTATGTGCTTTCGGCGGGCTACTACGATGCCTATTACCTGAAGGCGCAGAAGGTCCGAAGCCTGATCCGCCGCGACTTTACCGAAAGCTTCCAGAAGGTTGACGTGTTGCTGACCCCTACCGCGCCGACGCCCGCGTTCGCGCAGGGGGAAAAGACGGATGATCCGGTCCAGATGTACCTGAATGATATTTTCACCGTGCCGGCGTCCATGGCCGGCATGCCCGCCATGTCCGTGCCCGTGGGGCTTGGGGCCACCGGCCTGCCGCTTGGCCTGCAGCTGATCGGCCGTCCGTTTGACGAGGAAACCCTGCTGGCCGCAGGCAGCGCGCTGGAAAGTGCGGCGGGCTTCACCCACCGGCCTGCCATCCGTGCGGAGGGCGCGAAATGAGCTACACACTTGAAGGCAAGACCGGTACGTGGGAAATCGTGGTGGGGCTGGAAGTCCACGCGCAGGTCATCAGCCATTCCAAGCTGTTTTCCGGTGCCTCCGCATCCTACGGTGGGGAACCCAACACCCATGTCAGCCTGGTTGACGCGGGTTTTCCCGGCATGCTGCCGGTCCTGAACCACGAATGCGTGGCGCAGGCCATCCGCACCGGGCTGGGGCTGCGCGCGCGCATCAACCTGGAAAGCCGGTTCGACCGCAAGAACTATTTCTATGCTGACCTGCCGACCGGCTACCAGATCAGCCAGTTTACCCATCCCATCGTAGGTGAAGGCACGGTCGAGATCGAACTGGGCGATGGCACGGTGCGCCATATCGGCATCACGCGCCTGCATATGGAACAGGATGCGGGCAAGTCCATGCATGACCAGGACCCGACGCGGTCCTTCATCGACCTGAACCGCGCCGGTGTCGCCCTGATGGAAATCGTGAGCGAACCCGACATCCGCAGCCCGGAGGAAGCGGGCGCCTACCTGCGCAAGCTGCGCCAGATCCTGCGCTATCTGGGTACATGTGATGGCAACATGGAAGAAGGGTCCATGCGTGCCGACGTGAATGTTTCGGTGCGCAAGGCAGGCGAGCCGTTCCGTACGCGCTGCGAGATCAAGAACGTCAACTCCATCCGCTACGTCATGCATGCGATCGAGGTCGAGGCCACGCGCCAGATCGAGGTATGGGAAGATGGTGGCGAGGTCGATCAGGAAACCCGCCTGTTCGACCCGTCGCGCAACGAAACCCGTTCGCTGCGCAGCAAGGAAGACGCGCACGATTACCGCTACTTCCCAGACCCCGACCTGCTGCCGCTGGTGGTGGAGCAGGCATGGGTGGACGAACTGGAGCGCGGCCTGCCCGAACTGCCCGATGACAAGCGTGACCGTTTTATCAAGCAGTACGGTATCCCCCGTTACGACGCCAGCGTGCTGGTGGCCGAGCAGGCCATTGCCGATTATTACGAGGAAGTGGCGAAGGGCCGCGATGCCCGCCTGGCCGCCAACTGGGTCACGGGTGATCTGTTTGGTGCGCTGAACCGCACGGGGCGCGGCATTCAGGACAGTCCCATCTCGGCGCAGGCGCTGGGTGGTATGCTGGACCTGATGGCCGACAAGACAATCAATGGCAAGATTGCCAAGGAAGTCTTTGAGGACATGCTGGAAACCGGCGACAGTGCCGCCGACATCGTGGAACGCAAGGGCCTGAAGCAGGTAACCGACACCGGCGCGATTGACGCCGCCGTGGCCGACGTGCTGGCGCGTAATGCGGACAAGGTGGAGGAATACCGGGGTGGCAAGGATCGCCTGTTCGGGTTTTTCGTGGGCCAGGTGATGAAAGCCATGGCAGGCAAGGCCAATCCGGCCATTGTGAATGAGGCCCTGAAAAAAGTTTTATAAAAACGGGCTTTAACGCATTTTGGGGCTTTGCAGGGTTGCGGCAACACGCTAAAAGCAGCCCTGCAAACGCCGTGTTACTTATAATGCGCGCTCTTCGGCGGAGGGGTGGCCGAGTGGCTGAAGGCGGCGGTTTGCTAAACCGTTATACGATGTCAAGTCGTATCGAGGGTTCGAATCCCTTCCCCTCCGCCAATTCCCCTTTTTATTCAATGTCATAGCCTGCCAAAAGTGGCTGAATTCTGCGGAATTCACGCCATTTCGTGTTGCATGCCGATGCACGGAATTGCATCCTATCCCACACCTCGCGTGGTAAGAAGTGTGGGATAAAAATGGGGCGTCTTTCCGCAACAACCGTGAAGGCCATCAGGGAGCCGGGTCGCTATGGCGACGGCGACGGGCTCTATCTCGTCATCAGCCCACGGGGTGGCAAATCCTGGGTCTGCCGGGTCCAGAAAAACGGCAAGCGGCGTGACATCGGCCTCGGCAGCGCCAAGAAGGTATCTTTGGCATTGGCGCGCGAACGAGCCGTCAAGGCGCGGATGCAGGTTGAAGTTGGCCTTGATCCCGTGGCCGAGCGCCGCAAGGAGGCGGGCATCCCGTCCTTTCGTGAAGCCGCCCTTGAGGTCTACGCGCAGAACAAGGCGACCTGGAAGAACAAGAAGCACCGGGCTCAATGGCTGACGACCCTTGAGACCTATGCGTTCCCGCTGATCGGTGACGTCTCGATCGCTGACCTCGACGGCCATCATGTACGCGAAGCAATCGCCCCGATCTGGCTCAACAAGCCTGAAACCGCCCGCCGGGTTCGGCAGCGGATCAGCAACGTCACGGACTGGGCGATCGGCAAAGGCTACCGCACGCTTCCCCTGCCGCTGGCGGCAATGGATAAATCCCTTCCCAAGGCGAAGACCAAGACCGTTCATCACACAGCGTTGCCCTACGCCGAGGTGCCGGCTTTCCTCACTTATCTCCGATCCGGCGATTCGATCGGGCGCCTGGCTCTGACTGCTCTTATCCTGACCGCCACACGCTCGGGGGAGATCAGGAGCGCCTCATGGGATGAAATCGACTTCGAGAACAAGCTCTGGACGATTCCCGCCGAGCGGATGAAAGCCGGTCGGGAGCATGTCATCCCGCTCTCTTCGCAGATGTGTCACGTCTTCAAGCTTGCTCAAGGTTATCGCGAGGCACGAAGTCAGCTTGTGTTTCCTGGCCAGCGCGCGGGCAAGCCGTTGTCCGATATGACGCTGACCAAGATTTGCCGGGACGCGCGCATCGCGGCGGTTCCTCATGGCTTTCGTTCATCGTTTCGCGATTGGGTCGCCGAGGAAACCCAGTTCGACGGTGATATTGCCGAGATGGCGCTTGCCCATACGATCGGCAATAAGGTCGAAGCTGCCTATCGGCGTGGTAATCTTCTGGAAAAACGGCGTATTTTGATGGAAGCTTGGGGAGCGTATTGTTGCCAAGAGAAATGCCGAGACGAGGGGAATGAAAGCAGTCCGATTGAGCTTGCTCGCAGCCCAGAAGCTGAACCCTGATAATCTGGAAAAAGGCTATCAACTGGTTGATCAGGCGATTGTCGATCTGAAGAGAAAATCTGACAAGGCGTTCAGTTTTTTTGTTGCTATATTTGTTGTATCTTTCATTCTGAGTTTGACCTCTGGCATTCTTCTATTTTCGTTTATTTTTCATCACCCAAATTCTCCTGCCTATATCACGTATCTCATTTTGTTTTTGACCAGCTTTTTCGTCATGGTATTTTCGGCGACCGGCATCAGATGGTTTCAGACCAGAAAAATTTTGTTCGTCAAAACGCCTTACGATATTGTACTGCCCGCCGAGTTGGAACTGCTCATGTCGGACCTCCGTAGCGGGCGGCTTTCCGCCTATACGAGCGCCGGCTATGGCAACACAGTCCTGAGTGCCGTGCAGGCGTCCGATGGTGTTCTGCTGGATGGACGGGTTTCGCCCGAAACCTTTTCTAACCGCTACTCCCCGTTGCTCCTCTCGTGCCAGGCAAAATTCTGGGGGCTGTTCTGGCTTTCCTTTCGGAGGTCATTCACCCGTCCGATCTATGTCGTGACCGATACCGTGCCTGACGGCGACGAGGCACCATGCCTCAACACCGATCCGCGCTTCCGCTGGCTGGTCGACGGTACGATGCCGGAATTCATGACCAATCTCGACGCGTTTCTGCGCGAGAATATCTCTCCCGACGATCAGCCGTGGTATCGGACGGCGTTTACCGTTGCCAGGCGTGAAATGCGAAAAGGCGCTCAACACGGGGCTCTGGCTGCCGCGATCAAGGTCATCAAGCAGGAACTCGTGGTGTCGCTGGGCAGCGACCTGGGTCCGCAAGGTGGCGATTCGACCTCATCGCTCAAGGCACTTTTGAGCGGCAGGCAGGGGCGGAAAGATATCAAGAGATATTTCGACCCCAGAGGCTCCTGATTGGTCCTTATTGCATCGGATAACGTTGGCTAACGGGCTTTTTTCACGGATTTGAAGCGGTTTAGCGTCCACGGCACGCCATCAAACAGGATGCCGTCCGATGGACCAGAATGCCGCCTTCACCCTGCTGCTGACGATCGACGATGTGATGCGCCTGACCGGTTATAAGAGATGGGGTGGACGGCCTCCCTGCGGCATCAATGTGCCATGATGGAGGTTCACTGACCATCAGGAGGAGACCGCCCGTATGAAAGCTAGCATAATTGGCCTTGATATTGCCAAATCCGTTTTTCAGGCTCATGGGGCTGACGCAAATGGAAAGTGCGTTTTCAAGCGCAAGCTTGGTCGCAGTGAAGTTTCAGCATTTTTTGCAAAACTTGACCCATGTGAAGTTGTTCTGGAAGCCTGCGGGTCAGCTCATTACTGGGCACGGGTGATCAGCAGGATTGGTCATGATGTCAGACTGGTTCCTCCTGATCGGGTCAAATCATTTGTCAAAAAAGGCAAGAAAAACGACGCTGTTGATGCGGCTGCGATCTGCATGGCGGCGTCTCATCCTGATACGATGTGTGTTCCGATCAAGAGCGAAGAGCAGCAAGGTATCTTGTCACTGCATTCTACCCGCGCTCTTCTGGTCAAACAGCAGACCATGCTGAGTAATGCGTTACGGGCTCTTGCTTCCGAGTTCGGGCTGATAGCCCCTCTGGGCACACGCCATCTGCCAGAACTGATGGCAAAAATAGAGACATCAGCCGACCTGCCTGCTGCCATGAAGCAGAGTGCCATGTTGTTATTTGATCATTATGAAAAGGTCGCTCAGAGCATTGATACTTTGGAAGTGCAGATCCGGGCGCGTGCAAAAAGCGATGAGGATGCGCGTCGATTGATGACCATCCCTGGGGTCGGTCCCATAACGGCTTCTCTGATTGTCGCCTCGGTCGCGGATATTGGCTCCTTCGCCTCTGCGCGCCATTTTGCCGCCTGGCTTGGGCTTGTGCCTCGTCAGCATTCTACCGGCGGTAAAACCCGTCTGGGCAGGATTACCAAAACGGGCAACCGGCAGATAAGAACGTTGCTGGTTCTTGGTGCGACGGCCATGCTTCATCGTGCCCATAAGTGGGATAGCGCTGCGGGTCAGTGGCTATGCGAACTCATGGCGCGTCGTCCAAGGCGTCTGGCAACAGTTGCACTTGCCAATAAAATGGCTCGTATCATCTGGGCGTTGTTGTCACGTAAAGAGATCTATCGTCCGGCTGGTGTCAGTGTTTCAGCAGGCTGACCTGCACCAGCAGAACGATGGACACCGGAGCTTGCTCCGGTAGATCCGGCAGTATGTACGAACCGACGTGATGGGAAGACTGTCATTCAGCAACAGTTCAGGCCATACCGTTCGACCGTCTGTGCCCCTGAGCACGCGATACGAGATTGGTGCCTGACACGTGAGCGCACACCCATGATGGCCAGCGCATAAAGTCGCATAAACAGGCCGGACATAAGAGCGCATCTGACCGGGTCTTCGCGTTAAATCGGTATTCATCATCCAGCCGGTAGAATAATACGTTTTGGAAATGACATCGGGAGAACAATATGAGGTATTGCGCTTAAACGGCCGTCCACATA
>NZ_CADP01000052.1 GCF_000285295.1 Komagataeibacter europaeus LMG 18890
GAACGCCGCCGCGCCACCCGCGAGTTGAACAAGGGAGAGGCCCAGAACGCCCTCAAGCGCGCCATCTTTTTCCATCGCACCGGCCGGATCCGCGATCACGGACTGCAAGCCCAGGGACATCGGGCGAGCGCGCTCAATCTCGTCGCCAGCGCCGTCGTATTGTGGAACACCACCTATCTCGGAGCCGCAATGCGGCATCTCGAACGTCAAGGACGATCCGTTGCGCCTGATCTGCTCCAGCATCTCTCTCCGCTGGGGTGGCAGCATATCAACCTGACCGGGGATTACCTCTGGACCGACGCCGGCATCCCGGAAGGGAAACTCCGCCCGCTTCGGCAAGCCATCACAATCACCGATAATCCTTAGCGTATATCTGTGCCCGTTTTATGTACCGACCCCAAGGTGAGCGCATGTCCCATGCAACCTCACCTTTGGACGGCGCAAAGGCACGGCTTGCCCTGGTCGATAGCCCTGCCCGCACCCTCGCGCAAAAAGGGCGCGGAAACCCGTTCGATCCGGCCAATTACGGGGAAATCGTCAAACCCGGCGAGCTGGTCGATATTGTCGAGCTGACCCCCCTCACCCTCGCTGATCGCCGAATCTACAATCTGCTGATCGCCAACGCTTGGGAGCGCATCGGCGAGCCGGTCATCCATCGCATCGCCAAGACCGCGCTCAAGGGCACGCACCAGGGCAATGAGCGCATCGAAAGCTCGCTGCTGCGCCTGATGGGCACCATCGCGATCGTCACCATCCGCAAGGCCGGCAAGAGCTACAAGCGCCGCGTCCAGCTTCTCGGCCCCAGCGATGAAAGCCTCGAAAAGGACGGCTTTCTGCACTACCGCATCCCCGAGGAACTGATCGAGATACTGCGCAACAGCGAGGTCTATGCGCGCCTCAAGACGCAAGTGATGTATTGTTTCGAGTCGAAATACGCGCTGTGCCTCTATGAGATGATCGAGCGCCGGATCGGCCTCGAATACAAGCAAAGCGAAGAATTCACGATCGCGGAGCTGCGCGGACTGCTCAACGTGCCCGAAGGCAAGCTTGAACGCTTCGCCGATCTCAACAAATATTGCCTCAAGGTCGCCCAGGAGGAAATTAACAAGCTCTGCCCTTTCTATGTTGATTTCACGCCGATCAAGAAAGGCCGCAAGGTCGAAAAGGTCGCGATGCTGTGGATGTCCAAAACATCGAGCGGTCGCCGCGACGCGCAAAACCTGATCGATCAGCACAGCATCGTCCGCCGCGCGAAGATGCGCGGCGGTATTCCCGAAATGCCGGTGCTCGTGGACTTCAACCTGCCCGCCGCCGAACGGTGAGCCCCTACCCCAAAACTCACCTTTCGCGCACCGCGCTACGATCCGCTGCGCTTCCCCCAGCGCTTCACCCTTCGCCGGCGTCGAGCGCCCTGCTCACGGTGAACTGAATCCACGCGCTGCGGCTGATGCCGCGCCGCTTCGCGGCGCTATCGACCTTCGCCAGCAAGGCGCGGTCGAAGCGCAGCATGACCGGCGACTTGCGCGGGCTATCCTCGGCCGCCGTCTCGATCGCCGGCGTCGCGGGCTTGGCGGCCCCGGCAATGAAGGCGTCCGCCGCATCGTCATCGACGGGGGGTTTGGGCTTGCTGTTCGGTTTACGAGCGATAGCCATCGCAATTCACTCCGCTATCATCATGCTATACAAATACCGCGCCAATCAGCGCCGTCAATTCATCGATCGCCTTGGCGTCGCGCGGGGTCTGCTCGACCACCCCCCTGCCCTCGGCCGCCGCGTTCGGGAACGCCTTGCGGCGCACGATCGACGTGGGCAGCACCTCGATCCCGTCGATGTCGCCGATCATCTGCAGGGCCGCCTCGTTGTCGCCACCCTGCGGGTCCGCACCGTTGAGGATCGCGACGGCGCGCAGCCCCTCGTTGATCTCGCGCGCCTCGGCCACCAGCGTCGCCACCTGATCAAGCGCCCACACGTCGAAGCTGCGCGGCTGCACCGGCACCAGCAGCGTGTCGGCCACGGTGAGCGCGGCGCGCAGCGAGCCGGTGTCGCGCCCGCCCACGTCGATGATGATGTCGGCATATTTGGCGGCGAGCTGGCGGACCTGGCTGCGCAGCGCAGCGCCGGTAAGCGCGACGGCGGTATACCCGGCCTCGCCTAGCCGTTCGGCGCGAAGCTGGGTGAAGGTGAGGGCGGTCCCCTGCTCGTCGCCGTCCACCAGCAGGAGGTCGCGGCCCGCGAGCGCGCGCGCCACCGCAAGGTTGACGGCGAGCGTGGTCTTGCCGACGCCGCCCTTGGTGTTCCCGACTGCCAATATCATTCCGCTCTCACTCCGCTGGCAATATGCGCGCGTTATAGCATCGTTTGTAGAGCTAGACGATATACATTTTATCGCGGCGATAATTCGCCGTCCTCGCCCTCGTCGTCCAGCAGCTCATGCTCCATCCGCCCATGATCCTCGATCGGGCAAAGCGGCGCTCCGGCCTGCTCAAGCCATTTGCGCGCGGTCCTCGCGGTATAACCGCACGTCGCGCACTCGCATTTCAGCATCCGGGTTTTCTGCTTCTCGGGCGCGGTCGACTCCCCGTCCGTGTCGAGACGGGCATGGGGGAGGGGGCCAGCGGCATCGAGGATCGGTGCGACGGCCACAAGGAACGCCTCGCCGGGGGTGGTGGCGCGCATCGGCCCTACAAGGCCAAGCCCCAGCGCGACCCGTTTAAACGCCTTCCCATGCCCTGCCGGGATGCCCACGGCGGCATGGACCAGCTCTCATGCGCGAGGATGGCGGCGATCTGCGCCGGCATCGCATCGGGCGCGTGCGCTAGGTCCGGACGGATGAAGATTTCAAAATGCCCGTCCGCACTAAGTCGGTTGTCCCAGCACTCACCGATCGCCTTGCCCTTCGCGCCTCTGCTGGTGAAGCCGATCGCCACGCGCGCACGGTCGGGCAGGGGGGCGTCCAGCGCCTCGAACAGCGGAGCCATGCCCTGCGCCACGGCATTGAGCCAGCTTTCGCGGGTTTCGTGGGTCATCGTCTTTACTCCCTTCAAATCGCCTGTCCGGCGATGGCCATGCCATCGGCCGGAACACGGACGCCCAAGAAGGCCGGCGAGAGAGGGGGGCAGCGGGAATCTGCGGGAGTGGTGCGCGGCGCAGGGAGGCGCAGCCGAGTGAGGCCACGGTCCCGCTGATTGCCGTTGCGGGGGAGAGGGGGCGGAACGTTCTCTCCCCAAGCAAACGAAGATCCACGCCGGCACGACAGGGCAGGGGCCTTGCCCCTGGGCTTACGCGAGGATCGTCACGCGAATGCGCCAAGACCGCTTGCGGGCTTGGTCGGAGCGGTCACGCGGAGATAGAGCCGTGCCGAAGGGCCGCGCCCGGTATTTCCTTCGAAATGACTGCATAGCGGTAGCGTTATGCTATACAGATGATAGATGCTTAAAGGAAGTGGGATGGATAGGAGGGGAAGTGAGAGGGCATGGTTGAATATAATGGCAATTTTTGCCATATAGGGGTGATTGGAGGTATCAGCGATGGCTACCATGAATGTTTCCCTGCCCGATCCCCTGCGGGACTATGTGCAGAACCGGATCGACAGCGGCCAATATGCCAGCGTCAGCGATTATGTGCGCGACCTGATCCGTCGCGACCAGAGCGCGATCGTTGACGAAGAACGCTGGCTAAAGGAACTCGATGCGTCGATTGATGAAAGCCTTCAGGAGATGAAGGCCGGTGGCGGTCACGATCTCGACGAAGTTTGCGACGCGATCATTGCCGACATTGAGAAAACAGCGAGCGGTGAATCGCGTCAATGAAGGTCACGCTGTCCACCCCGGCTAAGCGCGACCTCGAAGGCATCCGCAGATATATCGAGAAGGATAATCCCGGCCGCGCGATCTCGTTCGTTGGCGAGCTGCGCGATACCGCGAAGCGCATAGGCGATATGCCCCGCGCCTTCCCGCTGGTCCCGCGCTATGAACAGCATGGGATCAGGCGTCGTTCCCACAAGGGATATGGGATTCTCTATTCCGTCGAGCCGGATCGCATCTTCGTCCATCGAATCATCGGCCCAGGACAGGATCATGACACCGCCCTGCAACTAAATTGAGGATCGAGCGACGGACGCCATGAGGGCGATCTTCATCCGCCACGGCGAATCCACCGGCAACGCCGGCGTGCCGTGCCATGATCTCGCGGCGATCGAGCTGACGGAGCGCGGCCACGAACAAGCGCGCCAGGTCGCGGCGAGCTGGACGCAAGCGCCTGCGCTCATCGTCACGTCGCCCTATACCCGCACCCGGCAAACGGCCGCGCCGACGATAGCGCGCTTTCCCGGCGTGCCGGTCGAAGTGTGGCCGATCGAAGAATTTACCTATCTCCAACCGGCGCGCTGGAACGGCACGCGCAGCGCAGAACGGATGCCGCACCTCGAACGCTATTGGAGCGCGGCCGATCCGGACTATTGCGACGGGGAAGGGGCGGAGAGTTTCCGCGCCTTGCTCGGGCGCTGCGAGGCGGCGCTGGCCCGCCTCGCGGCCATGCCGCCCGCTTCGCTCGTCTATGTGTTCGGACATGGGCAGTTCATCCAGGCCGCCCGCGCGATCGTCGCCGACGCCGATCTGGACGAGCGCGCCAAGATGCGCGCCTTCTGGCGCAAGGGCGAGCCGCCCGCGATCAGCAACGCGCAGCGGCTAGGGTTTCATTGGGATGGCGACCGCTGGGCGTGTGCGCCGGCGATCGCCGCCTAGATCAACACCCGCTCCACCTCGTCCAGCGTCACGTCATCGGGTCGCCGGTCGTAAAGCTGGGTGGTGCGCGTCGAGCTGTGGTTCGCCATCGTCGCCGCACGTTCCAACGTCCCGCCGTTTTTCAGATAGGCGGTGATCCCGGTGGCGCGGAACGAGTGGTTGCCGATCGCCGTCTCGATCTCGGCCGCGGCGGCGCGCCGACGCACCATCTGGAACGCGCTTGCTTGGGGCAGGGGGGTGTCGCTTAGCAGCTTGGTGCCACGTCCGATCGTGCGGAACAGCGGCCCCTTGCGATCGTCGCGCAAGCCGCACCCGTCGATATAGGCGATCAGATAATCCTCAAGATTATGGTGACACGGCATTTCGTGGCGCTTGCCGCCTTTCTCATGCAGCCGAACCCACAAGCGCCGGTTCTGCACGAACACGTCCTCGACACGGCAAGCCAGCGCCGCGCCGATCCGCGCGAACGAATAGACCATCAATCCGATCAGCGCCCGATCGCGCAACCCCGCCGGGGTCGTCACGTCGATCGCGTCGAGCAGCCGGCGCGCCTCGTCGGGCGCGAGAACCGGGGTCTTGCCGCGCCGGACGCTATGCGCCGGCCCGCGCACCGACGCGGCCGGATTCGTAGGGATGACCTGGCCCGTTACCAGCCAATCGAACAGGTGCCGCACGCCGGCGAGCCGCTGCTTGACGGTCGGCGCGCTCACTTCGCGCCCCAGCGCCTCGATCCAAGCCGCGACGTGGAGCGGCTGCACCGCCGCGATCGACACAACCCAGCGCGCGTCGCACCACGCCAGGAACTCACCGGCCGCCCGCGCATAGGCGCGCCGCGTATGCGGGTTGCGGATCGTGACGGCGAAGAACTCAAGGAAGCGGCGCTGCGCGCGATCGTCGGCCGACGCGACCAACGCTGGCAGCGCGAACGCCGGGGAGGGGAGGGGAACGAGCTGGTTCATCGGCGCTCGATCTCGGCCGTTAGCTCCTCCCGTCCCCTTTGGAGTAGGTTGAGCACGAAGCTGTAGTCGGCTGCGGGCGTCTGCTGGATATTCGCATTCACCTCTCTTTCGACCTTCCCAATGTGGGCGAGGTGTCGTTGCAGCTCGGGCAACGATTGTTCATTCAACGGCTTCATTCGCGTGCTCCATACATCCGATAAAGGACATTATCATATGTAAAAGGGCAGGGGAATCGTGGCTGCCCCTTCATGTCATCTTTGCGAAAGGACACGTTGTCAAAGCTGACTGGCGCCGTTCATCCTCTCTGAATGATGGATCGAGAAGCCGGCGTGTGCTCACAACGGCCCAGACAAGCGCACCTGGCAAACCATGCGGTATATCTGAGCCGCCCAAAGCCAGCTCAGCCTGCCTGGTTCGCTTAAGAAGCAGCAACAGCGCGCGTTCGTCCACGCTGAGCATCGGATTACAACAGGAGGGCATAGCGTGGAAAGTACGCTAAACAACGCTAAGCAAGAACATTTGGCGAACGGTCAGGCAGCGCTGCTATGTAGCGCAGCGATCAATGGGCACGTAACGTTGCCATGATGGGCGTCACACTTTTTGACCAGTTGCGAGAGCACGGCCTCCATCCGGCTTAGGTCCGCGAGCCGCGCGCGCGCATCGGCCAGTCGCGCACCGGCAATTTCGGCCGCTTCGCTGCAATGCGTGCCGTCCTCCAGTTTCAGCAATTGCGCGATTTCGTCCAGGCTGAAACCCAGGCGCTGGGCGGCTTTCACGAATTTGACGCGCGCCACGTCCGCTTCACCGTAGCGCCGGATGCCCCCATAGGGCCGGGCTGGTTCGACGAGCAGCCCCTTGCGCTGGTAGAAACGGATCGTCTCGACATTGACTCCGGCCGACTTGGCAAAGGCCCCGATGGTCAAACTGTCCAAAGCGCATTCCTCCTGCTTGACTCCGTACCTAAGTCCGGAGGTAGCCTTAACTCAACAGGCTGATTCGCGGAAGGAGTCTTATGTCAGATGCACCCATGTCAGAGCCGGTCAAAGGGCGCGGCGCGCTGGCTGCAGGCGGCGTCGCCGCCATTCTCGCCTCGACCTGCTGCCTCGGCCCGCTCGTGCTGGTCGCGCTCGGATTCTCGGGCGCCTGGATCGGCAATCTAACCGTGCTCGAGCCCTATCGGCCGATCTTCATCGGTGCGGCGCTCGTCGCACTGTTCTTCGCCTGGCGGCGTATCTTCCGTCCGGCACGGGCCTGTGGCCCTGATGACGTTTGCGCCGTCCCTCGCGTGCGGACGACCTACAAGATCATCTTCTGGATCGTGGCCGCGCTGGTGCTGCTCGCTCTCGCTTTCCCTTACATCTTGCCGCTGTTCTACTGAAAGGAACCGTCCATGAAGAAATTCGCCATCCTTGCCGCCCTGGCTGCCACGCTCGCCGCGCCGGCCTGGGCCGCTACGAAGACCGTGAGGCTGTCCGTGCCCGGCATGACCTGCACCGCCTGCCCAATTACCGTCAAAAAGGCGCTCACCAGGGTGGAAGGCGTCGAGAAGGCTGAGGTCAGCTTTGAACGTCGCGAGGCCGTCGTGAGCTTCGATGATGCCAAAACCAGCGTCCAGGCCCTCACCAAGGCCACCGAAAATGCCGGCTATCCTTCTTCGGTCAAGAAGTGAGGTTGCCGGCATGAGCGAAGCTGTCGCACTGCGCATCGACGGAATGACCTGCACATCGTGCGCCGATCATGTGAAGCAGGCATTGGAGAAGGTGCCCGGCGTGCGGGCGGCGGCTGTCTCCTACCCGAAGGGGCGGGCCGAGGTCGAAACTGACGCGGGCATGAAACCGGAGCCTTTGATCGCGGCGGTGACGGCGCTTGGGTATCGCGCGTTGGCGACCGGCGCTTCGCACAAGCCGCTCAGCTTGTTCAACAAGGCGCCCGGTTCACTGGATGCCGGGCCGCACCAGGAGCGTGACGGCGAACAGATGCTGCACATCGCCGTCATCGGCAGCGGCGGAGCCGCGATGGCCGGAGCGCTCAAGGCGGTCGAGCAAGGCGCGCGGGTGACGCTCATCGAGCGCGGCATCATCGGCGGCACCTGCGTCAATGTCGGCTGCGTGCCGTCCAAGATCATGATCCGCGCCGCGCATATCGCGCATCTTCGCCAGCAAAGCCCGTTCGATGCCGGCATCTTGGCGACGCCGCCGACGGTCTTGCGCGAGCGGCTGCTGGCGCAGCAGCAGGCCCGGGTCGAGGAACTGCGCCTGGCCAAATATGAAAACATCCTCGACGGCAATCCCGGCATCACCGTTTTGCACGGCGAGGCCAGGTTCAAGGATGGTCAGAGTGTGATCGTTCGCATGGCCGATGGCGATGAACGCGAGGTGGCGTTCGATCGTTGCCTGATCGCGACCGGAGCGAGCCCGGCCATCCCGCCGATCCCCGGCCTCAAAGATACGCCCTACTGGACGTCCACCGACGCGCTCGCAAGCGACACCATCCCCGAAAGCCTGGCGGTGGTCGGATCGTCCGTCGTCGCGGTGGAGCTCGCGCAAGCCTTCGCCCGGCTCGGAAGCCAGGTGACGATCCTCGCGCGCAGCACGCTGTTCTTCCGCGAAGACCCGGCGATTGGGGAAGTGCTCACCGAAGCGTTTCGCACCGAAGGCATCGAAGTGCTGGAGCATACCCAGGCCGGCCAGATTGCGCATAGCGGTGGGAAATTCGTGCTGACGATTCCGGGCGGCGAGCTGCGCGCCGACCGACTGCTGGTCGCCACTGGCCGCTCGCCCAACACGCGCGGCCTGAACCTCGAAGCCGCTGGCGTGGAAGTGAACCAGCAAGGCGCCATCGCCGTCGATTCGGCAATGCGCACCAGCGCGCCCGACATCTACGCCGCCGGGGACTGCACCGATCAGCCGCAGTTCGTCTATGTCGCGGCAGCGGCGGGCACGCGCGCGGCGATCAACATGACCGGAGGTGATGCCACGCTCGATCTGACCGCCATGCCGGCAGTGGTGTTCACCGACCCGCAGGTTGCCACGGTCGGTTATTCCGAGGCAGAGGCGCACCATGACAGCATCGAGACCGACAGCCGCACGCTTACCCTCGACAATGTGCCGCGCGCGCTCGCCAATTTCGACACGCACGGCTTCATCAAGCTGGTCATCGAGGAAGGCAGCCGGAGGCTGATCGGCGTGCAGGCGGTGGCCCCGGAGGCCGGCGAGTTCATCCAGACGGCGGCGCTGGCGATCCGGACGGGCATGACCGTTGAGGAGCTGGCCGACCAGTTGTTCCACTATCTGACGATGGTGGAAGGCCTGAAGCTCGCGGCGCAAACCTTCAAGAAGGATGTGAAGCAACTGTCCTGCTGTGCAGGCTGAAGAGGACGATCGGTTAAACCATGCAAGTCTCTCTCGTCATGCAGGAACTCGCAGACCGGCTACTAGACCGGCTACTGCCCGGGGAGGAAGGCAAAGAGTCCGCGCAGCTTTTCCGTGTGCTCCTGTGCGAGTTGGCTGCGGGCCGCCCGGTGTCGCGGGAGCGGCTCGCCGAGCTGATACACTGGCCGGCCAACGAAGTCGCGGCTGCTCTGGAACGGGCGATCGGCGTCGAATACGACGGTGCGGGCTGCATCGTCGGCTATGGCCTTACGCTGCGCGAGACCCCGCACGCCTTCGAAGTGGGTGGCCGCCGTCTTTACACCTGGTGCGCCCTCGATGCCCTGATGTTTCCATCGCTGATCGGAGAGACGGCTCGGGTCGTCTCGTCGTGCGCCGTGACTGGTGCGCCGATCCGGCTTACCGTCACACCGGACGGGATTCGGAACCTGGACCCCGCGAGCGCGACGGTTTCTCTTATCCTGCCCGATGACTCACGCGACATCCGCAGCGCGTTCTGCTGTCAGGTGCTTTTCTTCGTCTCGGCTTCCGCTGCGGAATCCTGGATAGGGACGCGCAAGCACGCAATCGCCGTCAGCGTTGAAGAAGCGTTCGGCCTGGGACAAGAACTCTCGCGGAGGAGCCTGCTGCGATGAGAAACGGGTCCAATCCGGTTGCAAAGGAGGCGACGAGGGACGGCTATACCATTTCCAGGCTTGCTGGTGCGGCCGGTGTCAGCGTCCATGTCCTGCGCGATTATGTGCTGCGCGGACTGGTGCATCCGGCGCGTCGCCTGGAGAACGGTTGGCGGCTCTATGACGAGCGGGCGCTGTAGCGGCTGCGCCTTGTGCGCAGCCTGTTCGAAGCGGGCGTTGGCCTCGATGAGTTGACCCGGCTGTGCCACGCTCTCGACGCAGGGGGCAGCGACCGCGTCGAATCTCTGGAGCGCGTGCGTCAGCGAATTGCCACGCGGTGCGCGGTCCTGTCCGCGTTGGATGGGCGACTGGAGCACATGATTTTGGCTGTCGGGGCCGATGCTGTCAAGGAATGTGGTCATGCATAAGCATCCAGTTTCCGAAGCATCCTTACGTTGCCGCCTTTGGCCGGGTGGGTCGCCGCAAATGCGCCCGGCTCGCGCCGCATCGTTGGCCATGGACAGCCGAACCGGAGAGCCCCCATCCCGGCGATCGACCGTCCGCGACAGCGATGCGGCGCATCGTCCCTCGTCGAGTGGGAACCGGCATGCGGAAATCTGCTAGCATGGGCGCCTCAGGGTCTTCGCGCACGCCGGCCTTTATCTGGGGTGCGCTGGCAGCTCTCACCTGCCCCTGCCATCTGCCGCTATTCCTCGCGCTGTTTGCCGCATCGAGTCTTGCTGCCGTCGTCGGGGAGCACTGGATCATCGCGGTGGTGGTGCTCACGGGGCTTTTTCTCCTGTCTTTGAGCGGCGCAATCCGCGCTTTCCGGGACAAATCATGAGACGCTGTGCGTCTCTTCGAATTGATGACCGGATGGGTCAAATCCCCGAATTGTCGCGGCATGCCCCGCGTGTTCGATCGACTCCCGGCAAAGACAGGCCCCTTCATGTCATTTCCTGAGTTCGTGCATCGTGCGACTCATCGGCGGGTACCGGCTTCTAGGCCGTGGAGCGGCCTACATATTGGACGCAGGTCCGGGATCAGCAACAAGCGCCGGCAGCACCGGAACCCCGCGGGTCTGGCGGCTAGAACGTGGCAACGAGGTCAGAAGGCCTCTGCCGAGCAGAAGGCCGCGCTCGCCGATTTCCCAATAGGTTGGACCGATCACCCGACGACAGATGGCGACGCTATTGCTGACAATCGAGATCACGTCGACCAACAGTCCGAAGCCGCTGCCGGTGATGGCATTATGCGCCAGCGACAGTGGCGCCGCGGCGAGGAAGACCTTCTTCATCCTCAGGGTGGATGCCTGCATGCGCGCGAGAGTGCCACAGAGCCCTCCCCCTAGAGCAAGCGCCGAGGTCAGGCCGTTCCACGACAATGCCGTGAGTGCCAAGAGCAGCAACGCACTCCCGGCGAAGAGTAGAAGCAAAGACCCGCGATCATGAACGGTTCTGGCGATCAGCAACTGGGCGGCCGATACCAAGCAGCACAGCGCCGCTGTCGTTGATCCACCTTGCATGAAGTACATGGCGAAAGCGAGCGCGCCCGCAAACTGGATCGCCAGCGCGATCTCGATCCGGCGCACATGGGGCCAAGCCAGAACCGTGAGGGTGCCTAGCGCCCCTGGAGCGATACTCACTGCGCTATTCAGCGCAAGTACTAGGCTTGCCATGTATGTCCGCAATGAGAGGGTCGAGTGGGCCCTTGCTAAGCGAACGTGGTTAAAACACCGTTAAGTACCAATCATAACTGATGGCGGCTAGGATGAGCCGCCTCTGCTTTTAAGCCCATCTCAACGAGGGCGACATCACCGTTACCAACTTCCGTGTTCCCTCGGCGTCGATCGACCAGTCGACGCAGATGCAGTTGCGGATCGAGGATGCCCTGAAGACGCTGCCCGAGGTGGCGCTGGTGTTCTCGAAGAACGGCAATGCCGATCTCGGCACCGATCCGATGCCGCCCAACGCCTCGGACACCTACGTCATCCCGAAGCCGAAGGACGAGTGGCCCGACGGGGTGAAGACCACGGCAGACGTCGTCCGCCGCATCGAAGAGCGGATGGAGCTGGTCATCGGCAACCGCACGGAGATCCAGCAGCCCATCCAGATGCGCTTCAACGAGCTGATCGCAGGTGTGCGCTCCGATGTTGCGATCAAACTCTACGGGGACGACCTGGAAGCCATGAGCGCGCAGGCGCAACGTATCGCTGCGGCCGTCCGCTCCATTCCAGGTGCGGGCGACGTCAGTGCCGAACAGACCTCCGGCGCGCCGACGTTCGATGTCAAGATCGATCGCCAGGCAGCGGCGCGCTACGGCCTGTCGGTCGAGGAGGTGGCGAACACGATGTCGGCCGCGCTCGGCGGGCGCGAGGCGGGGCTACTGTTTGAGGGCGACCGCCGCTTCGCGGTGGTGGTCCGCTTGCCTGATGCTCAGCGCGACGATCTGGAGACGCTGGGTGCAATCCCGGTGATGCTGCCGGCGGCTGAAGGGCAGACGGCACGCTCGATCCCGCTCCGTGAAGTAGCGCGGTTTAGCTACACGCAGGGCCTGAACCAGATCAGCCGCGAGAACGGCAAGCGCATGGTGATCGTCCAGGTCAACGTGCGCGGTCGCGACCTCGGCAGCTTTGTCCAGGACGCGCAGGCGAAGATCGGGGCGATGCAGCTCCCCCCCGGCATGTATACGGGCTGGGGCGGCACTTTCGAGAGCCTCCAATCGGCGCGGCTGCGCTTGGCTCTCGTAGTGCCGATCTGCTTCCTGGCGATCTACGGACTGCTCTACATGGCCCTGGGTGGCTTGGTGCCGGCCGCGATCGTGTTCTCGGCGGTGCCGATGGCGCTGGCGGGCGGGGTGTTCGCGCTGCTGCTGCGCGGCATCCCGTTCTCGATCACCGCAGCAGTCGGGTTCATCGCACTATCGGGCGTGGCCGTCCTCAACGGGCTCGTGATGATGGGCGCGATACGAAAACACCGGGAGGACGGCGAGGACGAGGACACGGCCATCATCGACGGGGCGATGGAGCGCGTGCGGCCGGTGCTGATGACGGCATTGGTGGCCTCGCTCGGGTTCGTGCCGATGGCGCTTGCGACCGGCACCGGCGCGGAAGTGCAACGGCCGCTGGCGACGGTCGTCATCGGCGGACTCATCACCTCAACGGCGCTGACCTTGCTGGTGTTGCCGGCGATCACCGCCTGGGAGTCGCGGCTGATGTCCGGTCGAAAAACAGCCCGACTACCTGAAGGGAACGGGACCATGAGCGAGCAAACCCTATGAGTAGCGAACACGCGCACGGCGCGGAAGGTCACGGTCACGACCATACGGCCGGAGCGAACGCGAAAATGCTCGGGTGGGCGCTCGTGCTCACCTCGATCTATCTCGTTGCAGAAGTGATCGGGGGCTTGGTCTTCAACAGCCTCGCGCTGCTATCCGATGCCGCGCACATGATGACCGACGTGGCGGCGCTGGTCATCGCGCTCATGGCGATCAGGCTTGGGGGCAAGTCTCCCGACGACAAGCGGACCTTCGGCTATCGGCGGTTCGAGATTCTGGCCGCGGCGTTCAATGCCGTGCTGTTGTTCGGGATCGCGATCTACATATTCGTAGAGGCGATCAAACGCTTCACCGCGCCGCAGGAGGTCCAGTCCTGGGGCATGATGATCGTTGCCGGCATCGGTCTCGTCGTCAATCTTATCTCGATGCGACTGTTGACGGCAGGCAAGGATGCCAGCTTCAACGTCAGCGCTTATCTGGAAGTGTGGGCCGATATGATCGGCTCGATCGGCGTGATCCTTGGCGCGCTCGCCATCCGGTTCACGGGGTTCACCTGGATAGACCCGATCGTCGCGGTCGCGATCGGTTTATGGGTGCTGCCGCGGACATGGGTTCTGCTGCGCGACACAACGAACGTGCTGCTCGAAGGCGTTCCGGGCGGACTCAAGCTCGGTGAGGTGCGCGCGGCGATCGGCGGTGTGCCCGGCGTCGCCGGCCTTCACGATTTGCATGTCTGGTCGATGAGCAATGATGACGTGAGCTGCGCTATGCATGTCGTGTTGCGGGAGGGGGCCAATGTCGGCGAAACGCGTTCGGCCGTTCAGGCAATGCTCCGGTCGCAATACGAGATTGAGCATAGCACGATTCAAACTGAAGGCTCCGACCAGCCTTGCGAGGACGACGAACACCTCCATCGATAGTCCAGCAACGGCTCGCGTTGCTGGCCCGGCACAGCTCGAAGGCATGATAAATATTGCAACGCACGTCTTTACGAGGACGCTGCTGGCATACGCGCTTGCCTTATGGCGCAGGCGCTACCTTAATCGTGCATCGCACCGTCTCGCGCTTTCGTGCCGCGACTTTGCTGCACCCCTCGACCGCCTCCCGGTTGGCCGTCACGATCCTGTCGGCTCCGACGATCGCGCGGAACGCGGTCGGGCTGGCGCTCTCCATCATCCGCTGCCCTGCTTCCCAACGTGGAAGGTCCAGCGTCCGCGCTGCTATGCGCTCGGGCCATTGCCAGCTCGCCGGTGCGACCTCGCGCGCGACAAGGCCGGGCAGGATCGCCCATGCGAGAATGCCGGCCGCCATGCCGCCCAGCCCGAACCATAGCTGCCGGTTCTTCTGCTCAGCCCGCGTCCATGCCGATCCGGCGACAGCGCGAAGCTCGGCCATGATGCGGGCCTTATCCTCGCCCGCCTTGGCGAGTGCCGCCTGATCCTCACGCCGGGCAGCGTTGCCCGCTGCGGCGATCCGCTGCGCCATCTGCTCGGGCGTCATTGCCAGCGCCGGACTGCGCGCGATCACGTCGTTGAGGACCGCAATTCGCTCGGCCGTGGCGTTCACGCCTTGCTGCATCCGCCCCAGCGTCTCGGAATAGTCGGGAACATCGATATGCGCCCGCTCGGCCGCTAAGCCCTCCACAGCACGGCGTAGCAACGCCAACTCGCGGTCCTGGCCTTCGATCACGGCGCGTAACTGGTCGAACGCCTCCGCCGGATCACCGCCATCCTGAATATCGTCGTCCATCGTCACCTACCGGCTCATGCCACGGTCGCGGTCGCGGCCGATCGTGACCGATTGCGCCAGCTCGTTTGCGATCGATCGACCGCGCTCCATTTTCAGTTCCAGTTCGGGAGCACGACGCCGCAACACGGATTCCAGCTGCGGGTCACGGTGCAACCCGCCCGCGATGCTCTCCATGCGCTTGCCGAGCCGTTCCGCACCCGCACGGTCGCCGGCACGCTCCATACTGGCCCGCGCCTCCTTCAAGCCCTGCCACTGCTCTACGAACCGGCCAGCGCGCTTCTCCGGGTCGGTACGGACCTGGCGCTCAACCTCCATCGCCTTCGCGGCACCGCCCGTGTTCCCCTCGGCCGCGTCGCGCGCGAGCCGAGGGTCCCGCTCGATCGCGCTGGCGAGGTCACGCGCAGCATGTGGTCGCACCTGGTCGAGCGCGTCGCCAGCCTTGGCAAGCGCCTGCTCCTGGTGCGCCAGCACCGGCAACCCCTTGTCCCGCATCCGGCCTATATCGGCTGCGGCGCGCCCATAGCGTTCGATCGCGCGGGCCTGCGAAAGCGCCAGCGGCCGATCGGCCGCGACACGCTCCGGCGACGTCGCCTGCTCGGTCGCTGGCTTCGGCCGGAACCCGTCGAACATGCCCTTGGCCTTGTCGCGGACCTTCTCCACCACCTGGCGCGCGCGTTCCGGGAACCGGATCTCGCGCCGATCGGCGAACGCCCGTGCCTGATCCTGCTCGGGCTTGGCGTAATCGCCCGCCATGTCCTTGCCCTGGTCACGCGACAGGGCGCGGACGAGCTGGCGCTGATCGGCGAAGTCGTCGCGGCCATAATGAAGCTGCACGTCGTCACGGTGCCGCGACATGCCGACATAGGCGCTGTGGCGGTCCATGCCGGGGGTGGCGAGGACGTGTGCGCGATCGACCGTCACGCCCTGCGATTTATGGAACGTCGCCGCATAGCCGTGATCGACCGCGGCATAGTCCTTGGTGTCGAACGCGACGCCGCGCCCGTCATCCAGGCGCACCGCCATGCCCTCGGGCGATACCTTCTCGATCGTGCCGAGCGTACCGTTCTTCACCCCCAACGACCGCTCGTTCCGCAGGAACATCAAGCGGTCGCCGCGCGCGAAGTCGCGTGGCCCCCGATCGGCGCTGAACGCCACGTCGTCGCCCAAATCGCCGGTCGCGCGAAGCCGGCCGCGCGCCTCCTCGTTCAGTTCGCGGACCTCGGTGTTGGTATGGGTGAGGATGACGCGGGATTTATCCGGTTCGGCCTGACGCTGGCGATCCCAGCCGTCGACCAGCTCGCCCCGCGCTTGGCTGCGCGTGTCGGCCGCATGGACCATGCCGCGACCGTCATAGGCATGGATCGCCTCGGCCGTCCGCCCCGTGGCGAGCGAGCGCGTCGCCTCCTTCTGCCAGTCGTCGCGCTGCCGGCGTATCTCGGTGATCTCGGCCGCGCCGTGGCGCTCGGTGAGGCTGCGGAACGCCGCGCCCGCCTCGATCGCCTGCAACTGCTCGGGGTCGCCGACCAGGACGACCTTCGCGCCAGCTTCATTCGCGGCCGACAACACCCGCTCCATCTGGCGCGAGCCGATCATGCCCGCTTCGTCCACCACCAGCACGTCACGGGGGCCTAGCTGCTCGCGCCCCTGCCCCCATGCGTGCTCGAGACTGGCGATCGTCCTCGAGGCGATGCCGGAACCGCCCTCAAGGTTCTCAGCCGCAATGCCCGACAACGCCGCGCCGCGCACCGTATAGCCGGCCTCCTCCCACGCCTCGCGCGCGACGCTGAGCATCGCCGACTTGCCGCTGCCGGCATAGCCGACGACGGAGGCCAGCCCGTCGCGTTCGGTGATCCGGCCAAGCGCGTCGCGCTGCTCGGTCGAAAGGACAAGCCCCCTGCCCTCGGCCGCTTCCAGCGCACGATAGACCTGGGTGCCGGCGACGAAGTGATGATCGGCCCCGGCAAGCTCGCCGGCGCTCCGTTCAAGCCGGGCCTCCACTGCGATCATGTCACGGCTGGTGAACCGCTCCTGGTCGCGCCCGTCCTTGCCCAGCGCGACCAGCTCGGGGCTGGCGCGCACCGCCCCCATCACCTGGTCGAACTGGACCTTGCCGTCGCTGTGCCGGAACGCGAACGTCGCAAGGTCGCGGGTAGTGAACGTGGCCTGCTGCCGGGTGATGGCGTCCAGCGCGATCGACGGGCTGGCGATGATCTTCTCGCCGTTCTCGCGAGCGATGCGCGCGTGATCCTCGATCCGCTCCGCCTCAAGCCCCTGCCCCGGTCGCCGCGACGCGGCCGGGCCGATCTTGTGCTGCGGCTCCAGCTCGATCCCCTGCGCCTCATAGGAACGATGGTCGATTCGCCCCTCAAGCCCCAGCTCGGTCATGCGCTCGTTGACGTGCGCGCTCCACGCCTCGCGCCAATCCTTCAACAGCTCGGTCGAATTCCAGTCGCGGTTCTTCCTGCCGAACCCCTCCGGTCCTACATCGCGCATCGCCAGCATGACGTGCGCGTGCGGTTTCGGCGTGCCGTCCTTCGCCTTGTCCCAATGCACGTTCAGGTCCGCGATCATCCCGCGATTGACAAACTGCGTCTTCACGAAGTCTCGCGCCAGCGCGACGCCCTGTTTCTCGTTCATCTCGCGCGGGATCGAGAACTCCACCTCACGGGCAAGCTGCGCGTCCTTGCGCTTCTCGCTCGCCTCCACCTCGTTCCACAAGGTCGCGCGGTCGTTTAAACGCTCCGGCGCGCCCTCCGGCAACATCACCTCGGAGTGGATGACGCCTGCCTTGTTGCTGAAATCGTGATCGCGCCCCAGCCGCTCGTCAAACAGCTCCGATGCCGAGCGATAGGCGGCGCTCGCGACCGCGCTCGATCCGTTCGCACGGCTGACAACCTTGGCGGAGAAGTGGTAGATCGCCATGACGCTCGGACATTGCCCTACTTAGCGCACGTCGGCAACGACGTATAAGCGCGCACTCACACTCTCTGCCGTTCGCATGATTGACTTTGCCACATTTTCTGACGGACGCGCTACCCTCCCACGCCGATCGTGCTATCCTGCGGCTTCTGTTCGCTGGCGCGAGGGAGAGGATGATGCGCAAGGTGCGGGACTATGACGCGGAGCTGAAGGCGCTCGGCGACAAGGCCAGGGCGTTGAAAGCAAAGAAGGTCCAGCAGCTCGGCGAACTCGTCACGTCCACCGGGGCCGATGCGCTCGATGCCGATGTGCTGGCTGGCGCGTTGCTCCACATCGTTGCCGAAGCGCAGGTTGAGGGAAACCGGGAGGCGTGGCGCTCCGATGGCGCTGCCTTCTTTCAGCGGCGCGGGCGCAAGGCTGGCAAAGGCGATGCAGGCAACGGCCAGGACGCAAGCGACACTGGGGCAGGCGGTTCGCAGGGCTGAGGCCGGACAGCGCCGCACCGATACGAGAGGATGGGTTGTGCAGCGACGCGAACGCACCCGGCACCTGATCGAGCTGGGTGGCCTCGTCCAGAAAGCCGGCCTCGTCGATCTCGCCGACGACGATCGCGCCACCCTCTACGGTGCGATGCTCGAACTAGCCGGACGCGCGCAAGGTGATGACGCCAGCGATGTGCTGGCGCTCTGGAAGCGGCGCGGCAAGCGGGCGTTCGACGCGGAAGCAGAAGGGAGCGAAACAGCATGACCAGGCTCGATGTCGAAGCGATCCGCGCCCAGGTCCGCGCGCTCGATTTCGTGCGCGGCAGTTCAGCCGAAGTCGCCATGTGGCGCGAGGGCGATGCGGAATCGCGCGCCAATCTCGCGATCGAAGACATGGCGCTCACGCCCGATGAGGATGCCCTGTTCGACATGCTGCGCGAGGAAGCCGTGCCCCCTGCCCTCGCCACCGCGATAATCCTCAAGCTGCTCGATCATCCCGACGCCGATCCCGCGCTGGCGATCACGCCGGCGATGATCGTGGCGTATAGGTGATCCGCGATGGAATGGCTGCGCCAGCTGGGCCGCGCGATCCGCAACCTCGCCCGCATATCGCGCCAGAATCCGATATGGGCGATCACGGCGCTGACCCTCAGCCCGATCGCGCTAATCCGCCATCTGCTTCGCGTCGCGATCCTGTTCCTGATCGTCGGCATCGTGCTCGCCGGCGGCATGCAGTTCGTCCTGCACTCACTGCTCGGCCTAGCCCGCGATTCCAATCTCTACCAAATCGGAATGATGCTGACGGGCCTCGTCATCATCCTCATCGGCTTGCGCGCCCTCTTCCAACCCCTGATCCTGCGCTACGGCGGCCCTGACGGCGACGCCACCCACGGCTCGGCCCGGTTCGCCACGACAAGGGAAACGCGCCCTCTCGCCCAAAACGGCGACGGCCTGCTGATCGGCCGCGACCGCAAGTCGGGCAAGCTGCTGCGCTATGCCGGCCCCGCCCATCTGCTGACGATCGCGCCGACGCGCACCGGCAAGGGCGTGGGCACCATCATCCCCAATCTGCTCGACTATCCCGGCCCGGTCGTCTGCATCGACCCCAAGGGCGAAAATGCCCGCATCACCGCCCACTACCGCGCCAGGTTCGGCCCGGTCCATGTCCTCGATCCGTTCGGGGTGGCGGGCATGGTCGGGGCCGCGTTCAATCCATTGGCCCGGATCGACCCTGCCGGCCTCGATCTCGCCGACGATGCCATGACGCTGGCCGACGCGCTGGTCTACGACGCGCCCGGCGAGGCTGGCGAAGCGCACTGGAACGAGGAAGCCAAGGCGCTGATCTCGGGCCTGATCCTCCATATTGTCGCCAGCGAGCCGCCGGCGACGCGGAACCTCGCCACGCTGCGCGATCATCTGACGCTTGCTCCGCAAGCCTTCGCCGCCCTGCTCGCCGACATGCAGTCACACGGCGGCCTAGTCGCGCGCGCCGCCAATCGCCACCTCGGCAAATCCGATCGCGAAGCCGCCGGCGTGCTGTCGGCCGCGCAGCGCCATACCCATTTCCTCGATAGTCCGCGCATGACGGCGGTGCTGGGGGGCTCGGATTTTACCTTCGCCGATCTCAAGGCGTCGCCGGCGACGGTGTTCCTCGTGCTGCCGCCCGATCGGCTCGCCACCTATGCCCGCTGGCTGCGCCTGATGCTCGTGCAAGGGCTGACCGATCTGGCGCGCGCGCCGGCCTCTCCTGCCCGCTCCGTCCTGTTCCTGCTCGATGAGTTCGCCGCCCTCGGCCGCCTCGAACCCGTCGAGCGCGCTATGGGCCTCATGGCCGGCTATGGCATCCAGCTCTGGCCGATCTTGCAGGACGTTCACCAACTCCGCGCGCTCTACGAGCGCCGCGCCGGCACCTTCCTGTCCAACGCCGGCGTGCTGCAAGTGTTTGGCGTCAACGATCACGACAGCGCCAAACTCGTCTCCGATCTGCTCGGCCAGGAGACGGTCGTGTTCGAAACGATGAGCCGCGCGATCGACGCGGAGGAAACCGGCATATCGTTCGGTGCGCAGCATGTCGGCCGGCCTCTGCTCACCCCTGATGAGGTCCGCACGCTGCGCGAGGATTTGCAGCTCCTGTTCCTCGCCGGCCAGCGCCCGATCGTCGCGGCCAAGCTGCGCTACTATGCCGATCGCGAGTTCGCCGGGAAGTTCGATCCCGCCTGAGAGCGTTTAAATGGCCGCCCTCCGGCTAAATTGCAATCATAATGCTATCGTGTGTATAGCGGTATGAACGCATATCGCTATCTCATGAGGAGATATCCACTCGCTGAGAGAATCGCGCCCGAACACGGAAAAGTCGGCCTCTGGCGGGCGGAAGGTGAGTTTTGGGGTATGGACTCACCGTTGGCGTGTCGCCAGCCATTGACGCGGTGGGTGATACCCCGAGGATCTTCACCCGGAGCAGGCCCAGGAAGGCCGTGGAGCGCAGCTTGGAGCTTGACCCCTCCCCAACCTATCAGAAGTTCGAAACAGGGCCCAGCGGCCCGCAAATCGCGCCTGTGGCGACGTTTCCGCCTTCCCTGCCCTCTCGGCTCGATCACCGCCTTATCCGCCTGGCTTTTCTGGAAAGCCAATTGCAACGATGCCGCTGGTGCTGTGGTGCAGATAGAAGCGCAGCGTTTAAACGATCCCAAATCCAATAAAAAGCGTGCCGGCGAAGCCGGCTCATCTTGGGGGATGCCGGGTGGGAGGATCGCTAAAGCGATCCGGGGCGGCCGAAGGCCGCGAGCCGGCGGGGGCGAAGCCCCCAAGAGGCGGCGCTTTTCTTCTTTTTCGGTGTTGTCGCTGCATCGGGGGCGAAGTTATCCACAGGCAGGGCTACCCCAAAACTCACCGTTTGCCTTCTGATTCAATGATTCTTCTTAGATTCAAGATTCAGGGGCCTTCAAACCCGCAGAAAACCAAGGGAAATGGCCGCGAAAAGTGAGCGTTGGGGTCGAGTCGCGTGAGTTTTGGGGTAACCTTCGGTGAGTGTTGGGGCCGGTAAAAGTGAGTGTTGGGGTCGAGTCCGGTGAGCTTTCGGGTCGCCGCCCGATCGACGGTGAGTTTTGGGGTAGCCCCTCACCGTTCGCTCGAACGGCGAGTTTTAGGAATTGCCTGGCTCACCATTGGTGGTAAGGTGGGGTCGGTACATAAAACGGGCACAGATATACGCTAAGGATTATCGGTGATTGTGATGGCTTGCCGGAGCGGGCGGAGTTTCCCTTTCGGGATGCCGGCATCTGTCAGGTTCTGCCGGGAGGCGTCCAGCCAATCCGCGCCAGCGTGTCGATCAGCGTCGAGCGCGGTACACCGAAGTTGCGGCATATAGCCGCTTTGCTGGCGCCGCCTTCGAGGGCGACGGTAATCGCCGCGACCTTCTCCGCGTCGATCGCGGGCGGCCTACCGCCGCGCCGACCGCGGCGCCTGGCGGCCGACACCTACCTTCTTCCGGAAGCCACGTTTGCAGCGATGCGCGCG
>NZ_CADP01000051.1 GCF_000285295.1 Komagataeibacter europaeus LMG 18890
GTTCAGAAGAAGAATGTTTTTCATCGCAATAGTGTCCTGCAAAAAGCATCCCGGATACGCCTGACCAGGCTTTAGAGCCATTGTCCGGAAAAAATTTTCAATATGACGGTGCCGCGGCATATCAGCGGTGCGAGCGGCATCTGTTCCCTACGCAACATGATGAACTTGACAGGCTTTGATAATCCGTCGCTTCTCCACAGCACTTGTGAACCTGTTTCATCAAGGAGGCGCTGTTGGACAACCGGATTGGCGAAATGCAGATGTTTTTGCGTGTCGTGGAAAGCGGCAGTTTTTCCGAGGCCGCCCGCCTGTCGATGACAACGCCCTCGACGATAAGCAAACTGATTGCCCGCGTTGAGACACGCCTTGGCGTACGCCTGCTCGAACGTTCGACACGGCGGCTTTCCGTCACGCCGGAAGGGCAGCTTTACTACGAGCGTGCTCAGGCGCTGCTCGCCGAACTCAATGATATGGAACATGCGCTCACCACAGGATCGGTTCGGCCGGGCGGCATTGTGCGCATCAATGCTTCGGTAGCCTTCGGAGCGCTGGCGCTTGAACCTCTCCTTCCCGAATTATGGGATGCCTATCCGGATATCGTCATTGATCTGTCGCTCTCCGACGAACTGACGGACCTTTATCTTGACCGCACGGATGTCGCCTTTCGGGTCGGACCGTTGCAGGATTCAAATCTGACAGCGCGACATATCGGCACAGCACGACGTAAAATCGTTGGATCGCCAGATTACCTGAACCGGTTTGGTGTACCACGGAACATTGATGATCTGGACCAACACAAATGCCTTGGCTTCAATTTCCGGCGTGCTGCCCCTGTCTGGCCGCTGCACGAGAAAGGGCGCATCGCAGATCGTATCGTCCGGGGCCCCCTGCTTGCCAATAATGGCGAAACAGTCAGACGCCTGACGCTGCGGGGCGCAGGGCTGGCGCGGCTTGGCGACTACCATGTGCGCGATGATATCAAGTCCGGCCGTCTCGTTGAAGTTCTGGCCCATGCGGACGCGCAGGACGAAGAAGAGATCCATGCGCTCTATCTTGGCAGCAAACAGACACCCCAGCGCGTGAGGGTGTTTCTCGACTTCGTCATCCCGCGCCTCCAGGCATATCTGCGTACCTGAATGTCGCGCATTCTGTCAGATCAGAACGGAAGAATTGATCTCCGGACGATGCTTTCACGCACGCGCCAATATTAACCCTCAGCCCGCTTCGCTTCCATCATCTTCAGCATGATGAGTGAGAGATCTTATGCAAAGCTTGCATTCTTGACCTTCAGTAGGGGTATGTCGGTCTTCATACTTCGCACGCCTTTGATCCGCGCCAGGTGTTCACTCTGAAAACATCTCAGTCCTGGAAGGTCTTCTGCAACAACGCGCAACAGGAAATCACAATCTCCCGCAAGGACATGCGCTTCCGTCACCTGCGGAAGTTTTCCAATTTCCTCGACGAAATGCTCGGACTGCCGCTCGTCTTCTCCCGTCAGCCATATCCTGACAAAAGCCGTCACGCCGAACCCGGCTTTTGCGGGATTCACAACGGCGACATACCCTTCGATAACGCCACTTTCTTCCAGCAGCCGCACGCGGCGCAGGCATGGCGAGGGAGAAAGCCCGACGCGCCTCGCAAGCTCATTGTTGGGGCAGCGGCCATCTTCCTGGAGAACGTTAAGAATACGCCGATCAATCGCATCCAGTTTCATTGGCACGTTATATCACGGATAAACATTCTGGCGCAATTATATGCCAGATATCGGCGACGAAATTGGCATAAACGCAACCCCCTGTCCGCTGGTCCGCGCTATCCTGCCCTCTCTCGCGTCGCAGGGGTGGCGATCCGGAGCATAGTCGGAAAGCATGAAACGCCGTGGGACCTTATGGATTTTCTTTTAAAGCGACGCGTCTTCGATGAATTTGCATACACTTCTTGCCTTCTGGACAATCTCCATCCTCCTTGCCGCAACTCCTGGTGCTGACTGGGCGTATGTCATTTCCGCCGGAATACGTGATCATGCCGCAGTCATTCCCGCGGTATTCGGCCTGTTTCTGGGATATCTCGCCATTACCGGAACGGTCGCGGGCGGTATCGGTGCGCTTGCAAGCATGCCGCTTGCAGTCACCATTCTGACATTTGCAGGCGCGGCCTATCTCATAAAACTGGGCATTTCCCTGCTGCGTCATCCTCCCTTGCCGAAAGAGGGACATGAACGGGAAACTGGTGCGCAGCGCTGGATTACCAAAGGATTCGCCATCAGTAGCCTGAACCCCAAGGCTCTTCTGTTTTTTCTCGCCCTTCTGCCCCAGTTTACAAATCCGGGATCAGCATGGCCGACCTTTTTACAGATCGGGATATTGGGCGTCATTCATACAATGAACTGCATGTCCATCTATCTGATGGTCGGATTTGGAGCGCGGACAATATTAAGTAGCCGCCCCAGAGCATCCATCGTGACGGGCTATATATCTGGAGCGATCATGATTATTCTTGGTCTGGGTTTGGCATTTGAAGACATTATAAAAATATTCCATTCATAAAGATGAAATCAGGAAAGCGAAGATATTGGAAACGGGCTCTCCACACAGATTCCATGAATTAGAGTGAAGTCCGCTGTATCGATTTCCCGATTTCCATGAATGTCGAAACCGCCGGGTTTTTCGTGGTGATGGGCGCACGCAGCACAACGTCAAGTTGGGGAGCGTCTGACAAAGCCCGTGACGTCAGTCCGGCTCCCAGTTCGGTACACAGCGATGCAGGGATAAGGGCTACGCCCAGCCCTTTTGCAACAAGCTGGATGATCGTGTGCTGCAACCGCGGTTCAAGGACAACGCGCGGGACAATTCCCCCGGCAGAAAAATAGCTGTTGATCGCGGATCGCAGAGCAGGCGCCGTCGCGGCAGGCGCTGCGATGATCTTCTCGTCGCGGAGTTCATCGGGGCCGATCTGCCCGGCCGTGGCAAGCGGATGGTCCTTTCGCATGATGATGCGTAATCGCTCCCTGGCCAGCAACACGGCCTGCAGGTGCGGCGCATATCCGCAATCGAATGTTACGGCGGCATCCAGTGTTCCTGCCACCAGCATCTCATCAATCTCTGTCGGCGTGCGTTCATCAAGGACAAGGCGCACATCCGGCCTTGCCTCCGCATAAAGCTGCACGAGTTGCGGCACGACACTGTGGGCGGCATGCATCATGAATCCAAACCGCAGTTCGCCCTTCATGCCGCTGGCAATCAGCCTGACATCCCGGCAGGCATCCTCAAACTGCCCCAGCACGTTTCGGCAGTCTTTCATGAAATGTTTTCCGGCCGGGGTCAGAGCCACGTTGCGCGAGTTTCGTTCAAACAGCTTCACGCCCAACGTGTGCTCGATCATGGCAATCTGACGACTGAACGGCGGCTGGCTCATATTCATCCGCTCAGCCGCCCGACCGAAATGAAGCGTCTCGGCCAGAGCCATGAAATACCGCATATGCCGCGTGTCCATCTGATACCCTGAAAGCATTGATCGTGAACCATATAAGCATTGGATTATATCAATAGCGTCCGGTAGCGTCACGCTTTTGCTGACCGCCCGAGATCCCTGATGCTGAACAATCTGCTGATCGTCCTGCCTATCTTTGCCCTCATCCTCACCGGATGGATCGCACGTAAATCGGGTGCGCTTGGCCCCAATGCCACGCGCGAGGTCAATCGGCTGGTGGTCTATCTTGCGCTGCCCGCAGTGCTGTTCGACATCGTGGCAAACGCAAAAATGACCGATCTGTGGGAGCCGGGATTCATTGCGGCGTTCACGCTTGGCTGTTTTATCGTGTTTGCCGGGACGCTGTGGTGGCGGGTGTCCACAGGACACCATCTTGCCGATGCCGCCATTGACGGACTGAACGCGAGCTACGCCAATACGGGGTTCGTCGGTTTCCCGCTTGTCCTGTCGCTTGTCGGTGATACCGGCATGGCACCAACGCTGATCGCCACGATCGTGACGGTCTGTGTGCTGTTCGTCATAGCGATCGTCCTGATCGAGGCCGGGTTGCAGACCGAAGCACGGCCGCGCGACATCGTCGCGAAAACGCTCTTCTCGCTGGTGAAAAATCCGTTGCTGGTGGCGCCAGCACTTGGTGGCCTGGTCATGGTATCCGGTGGGCATCTGCCGGGACCGGTTCATGCCTTTCTGAAGCTTCTCGGCGGGGCCGCATCCCCCTGCGCCCTGATCGCCATCGGTCTGTTCCTTGCTGGAAATTCTGCCGGCGACGCGTCTGCACGCCCGTCGACGGCCGCCATTCTTGTTGGCCTGAAGCTGATCGCCCAGCCTCTGGTTACATGGATCATCGCAGCGCCTGTGCTTCACCTCCCTCCGGCGATGACAAACATTGCCGTGCTTCTTGCAGCACTGCCCACGGGAACCGGCTCGTTCATGCTGGCGGAATTCTATGACCGGGAGGCAGCCCTTACCGGACGGGTCGTCCTCGCCTCCACCGTATTCTCGATTGCAACGATCTCGCTCTATCTCGCCTTTGCACCTGCGTAGGGATGCTCACGCGCATTGTGGATGAAATCGCGGGCCAATAATCTCCACCAGCCAGTCCACGAACACCCGCACACGCGGAGAAAGCTGCCTGTTGCTCGGGTAAAGCACAGAGACCGGCGTTGGCGTGGGTGGGAAATCAGGGAGGACTGCGATCAGCGTGCCATTTGCAAGGTCATCCTCAAGGCCATAGCGCGGCACCTGCACTAGGCCAAAGCCGAGCCTGGCCGCTTCGGCATAGGTATCAACGCCGCCGACCAGCAGGCGTGCGGGAAGCGAGACCTCGATCACCTCATCTCCGCGCGTAAACTCCAATGGCAGGGGCTGGCCAGTGCGTGAGGATACGAAGCCGATCATCTGATGTCCGTCGAGATCTTCAGGTGAGGCTGGCATCCCGTGCCGCGCCAGATAGACCGGGCTGGCGACCGTCACCTCCTCCATCACGCCCAGCGGCCGGGCGATCATGTCGCTATCCGGCAGGGTTCCGGTCCGGACCACGCAGTCCACCCCTTCGCGCACCAGATCGACAAACCGCTCACCCTCGCCAAGATGAACGGTCAGCGCCGGGTGGCGCGCAAGGAAGTCCGGCAACGCTGGCAGCAGGGTCATGCGCGCCAGACGGCCGATCACATCAGCGCGCAAGAGACCTGCCACAGCCCCACTCGCACCACGATCGGCATCTTCAAGGTCTGCCAGGATCGCCACACACCGGCGATAATAGGCAGCGCCTTCCTCGGTAGGCCGGACGTGGCGGGTGGAACGGTGCAGCAGTCGGGTGCCAAGCCTTTGCTCCAACGCCTTGATCGCAGCGGTCGCAACCGGGCGGGAGACGCCGCAATCGGCTGCCGCGGCGCTGAAGCTGCTGCGGTCAACAATGCGGACGAAGAGGTCGAGTGTGGCAAGCCTGTCCATGGGATTATTCCATGGCGCAAAACAATGCTGGCGGAAAGAGCGATCTTATCGAACGCGCGGCGTTGTGACCAAGATTGGTACCTCAACAGATGGAGATACTCATGCCAGAAGCGAACACCATTGCCATTGTCACCGGCGGCAGCCGTGGACTGGGCCGCGCCACCGTTGAGGCTCTCGCCCGACGCGGCGTCTCGTCCATCTTCACCTACCACACCAACAGATCCGCAGCCGATGAGGTGGTTGAGAATGTCCGGAGCAGCGGCGCCCGCGCGGTGGCCCTGCAACTCGACACCGGCGATACGCATACCTTCCCTGCCTTCGCCGATGAGGTCCGGCGCGTGCTGCGCGAATGGGGGGCCGAGCGTTTCAATTATCTGGTCAACATGGCCGGCACCTCCCATGAAGGGCTGTTCGGCGAGGTGACCGAAGAGGATTTCGACGCCGCCTATCGGGTTCATGTCAAAGGTCCGTTTTTCCTGACACAGACGCTGCTGCCGCTGATCGCGGATGGTGGCCGGATCGTGAACATCTCATCCGGCCTCACGCGCTTCGCCTATCCCGGCTGGATCGCTTACGCCGCCATGAAGGGCGCGGTGGAAGTCATGACACACTACATGGCCAAGGAACTCGGACCGCGCCGTATTGCCGTCAACACGGTAGCGCCGGGTGCCATCCAGACCGATTTCTCGGGCGGCATGGTACGGGACAATCCGGACATTGCCCGCCATATCGCGGAGAGTACCGCACTTGGTCGTCCTGGCCTTCCTGACGATATCGGCCCCATGATTGCCTCGCTTTTGTCCGAAGATAATCGCTGGGTGAACGCGCAGCGGATCGAAGTTTCTGGCGGTCAGGCCATCTGAAGGCTGGCCGTTCCACAAACGGAACGCCACAATGATATATGAAGCGGCTCGGAGACCACGTCTGGTCTTCGGGCCATGAGCAATAATGGGCCTGGGCATTGGGTGAAATGATCAGAAGCAGTCAGCACAGGCCCATGCCGAACTATCTGTGTTGCACGATAATCGTGCTGGCCGCCTGCGTTCTCCTGCCATGCGTGGGATATGCCGGTAATCGTACCGCACCGGGGATGACTGGCAACATTCCAGATCCGGGCATCACTGAACGTGTCATGAATGTACCTCTCCGTGCAGGCGGGTCTGTCCGGGCCATTTTCAGTTCCCCGGAGCGGCCATTGGCAACGATCATCATGTTTCCGGGCGGAACTGGTGACATTGGCCTTGGGCAGGACGGGCGCATCCGTCATGGCGACAACTTCGTCGTGCGAACACGTGGCGCGTGGAACAGACAGGGGTTTGCGGTTCTCATTCCCGATACAGTGGGTCGTCTCAATCTGCGCGGGCAGCGTAGTGCCGCGCATTATGCCCATCTTGTCGAGGATATCATCGCTTTCGTGCACAGGCAGGACTCAGGGCCTGTTTTTCTACTTGGTACAAGCCAGGGTGCCATTGCAGCCGTCAATGGCGCGGCCCATGCCGCTTCAGGGGATATTGCCGGTGTCGTGCTGACTGAATCGGTGTCCGTTATGGGGGGCAGCAGGGAAACCGTTTTCAGCGCCCATCCAGAGAAAGTGCAGGCTCCCGTCCTTGTTGTCGCCAATCATGATGACCGATGCAACGTTGCCCCGCCACAGGACGCAAAGCGAATTGGCGCGGCCATGACAGGCAGTCGTGAAGTCACCGTGTTAATGGTGGCGGGCGGCACAACCCGCTCTGAAAAGAACTGTGGTTCGCTTACGCCACACGGCTATTTTGGCATTGAGGCAGAGGTCATTACCCGCATTAGTGCTTGGCTGGATGCCACGATCCGGGCTGCTTCCTTGAAGTAGAAGAGCGCTTTTCCCGGAATCTGGAATAGCGTGTCTCCCCCTCACCATCAGGCATTTCTTGCGGCGGCAGCCAGCCAGGTCGCGACCGAGTAATCCGGCAATGTCCAGCCTCTGCCTGCTCACGTCCTGAAGGCGATCAATACTTCGGCGATAGATAATCACCAAATATCGTATTTCCCGAAATCTCGGTCTGTCTGATGATGGATTATTCCATCGCGAGGAAAATGAAGCCAGCCGTCTCCATGGTTTTTGCAAACATTCTCAGCCAATCTCAATCACCATCTTTGTTCCGCTGGACAGAATGGGCATAGCGATCTCCCCAGGTCTTGAGCGCCTGAATGACCGGCTTCAGCGTCTTTCCCAGATCGGTCAGGGCGTATTCCACATGCGGCGGCACTTCCGGGAAGACGGTGCGTGACACCAGTCCGTCGGCCTCGAGTTCGCGCAACTGGTTGGTCAGCATCCGCTGCGTGACGTTGGGCAGGCGGCGGCGCAGTTCGCCGAACCGCAGCACCCCGTCCTCGAACAGATGATACAGGATCAGCGCCTTCCACTTGCCCCCAAACAGTTCGAGCGTGGCTTCCACCGTGCAGCCGGGGCTGCAGGCCAGCGTGGTGTGACGGATGCGGGGCATGGTATCATTCCTGACACTAGTGGCGGTTTATGTGCGTTCTTGCGCACACCGCAGGCTGGGTCAATGTTTACATGCGGGCCGGACGGATGGCCTGCATTTGTAAACAGGGTTGATCATGTCTTCATCTTCTTTATTCGGACCTGCGCGGCTGGGCGACCTGTCGCTGGAAAACCGGATCTTCCTGCCACCGCTGACACGCTGCCGCAGCACCCAGCCTGGCGACATTCCCAACGCGCTGATGGCCGAGTATTACGCGCAGCGCACGCAGGCGGGTTTCCTGATTACCGAAGGCACGCAGATCGAACCCCGCGGGCAGGGCTATGCCTGGACACCAGGCATCTATTCACCCGAACAGGTCGCAGGCTGGAAACTGGTCACTGATGCAGTGCACGCAAAGCGGCGGCCCATCTTCGCGCAGTTATGGCACGTAGGCCGCGTGTCCCACCGCGCATTGCAGCCCGGTCATGAGGCACCGATCGCTCCGTCGGCGGTTGCGGCAACAGGCGTGAACGTGTTCATCCCCACGGGACCGGGCACGGGAAAACTGGTGCCACCCGACATGCCGCGCGCACTGACCATCCCCGAAATCCATGAACTGGTGGAGATGTATGCGCAGGCGGCGCGCAATGCACTGTCTGCCGGGTTCGATGGGGTGGAGATCCACGCCGCCAATGGTTACCTGATCAACCAGTTCCTATCCGAACGGGCCAATTTCCGCACCGATGCCTATGGCGGCAGCCTGTCCGACCGCCTGCGCTTCCTGCGCGAAGTGGTCGAGGCCGTTTCCGCCGTCGTCACGCCTGACAGGATGGGCGTGCGATTTTCTCCGCTGTTTGGCACAACCACGGAAGAGCGCGTGTATCTCGGCCTGCTGGAGGACAATCCGGCACAAACCTACACGGCGGCCGTGCGCGTACTGGCGGATGCGGGCATCGCCTATGTCTCGCTGGCCGAAGCCGACTGGGACAATGCGCCGGAAATGCCGGATGCCTTCCGCGCCAGCGTGCGCGACATCTTTGGCGGCCGCATTCTGTGCGCGGGCCGGTACGACCTGCACAAGGCACAGCATGTGCTGGGCCATGGATGGGCGGACATGATCGGCTTTGGCCGGAAGTTCATCGCCAATCCGGACCTGCCCGCGCGGCTGGAACATAACTGGCCGCTCAATCTGCTGGACCCGGCGACGATGTATGGCGGCAGCGCGCATGGCTACACCGACTATCCTTTCCATAATCAATAAATAGGGAAACGGACCAATGAGTTTTTACCAGACCCTCAACCCGACCACGGAAACCGTGGAACGCACGTTCGAGCTTCACACATCCGAACAGATGAAGGCGATTGTCGATCGCGCGGACCATGTGTGGAAGACCGACTGGAAAAAGCGTGACATCGCCGCCCGCAAGGTCATCATGTCAAAGGCCACCGACCTGCTGCGCCGCGATCGCGTGGCGCATGCGCGCCTGATTGCGACCGAGATGGGTAAGGCGCTGCCTGACGCGCTGGAAGAAATCGACATCACCGCCGATATCCTGTCCTTCTATGCCGATGGTGCGGCAGAATTCCTTGCCCCCACGCATCTGAAGGTCAAGGAAGGCCATGCAAAGATCATCAACCAGCCGCTTGGCCTGATCTACTGCATCGAGCCATGGAACTTCCCTTATTACCAGCTTGCCCGCGTGGCGGGGCCGAACCTGATGGCGGGCAACGTGGTCATCGCCAAGCATGCGCCCAACGTGCCGCAATGCGCGCTGGCCTTTGAAAAGCTGTTCCACGATGCAGGTGCACCTGTGGGCGTCTATACCAACATCTTCCTCGACAATGACCAGTCCGCTGAACTCATCAAGGATTTCCGTATTCGTGGCGTCGCCCTGACGGGTAGCGAACGCGCGGGCCAGACGGTCGCGGCCGAAGCGGGTGCGGCGCTGAAGAAGGACACGATGGAACTTGGTGGCAGCGATGCCTTCATCGTGCTGGATGACGCGGACCTTGAACTGGCCGTCAAATGGGCGACATGGGGCCGGTTCGCCAATAACGGGCAGGTCTGCACGGCCGCCAAGCGGATGATCGTGCATGAGAAGGTCTATGACGCCTTCCTCGCGGGGCTGAAGAAAGCCATCACACAGTTCCGCATCGGCGACCCGCTGGCCGAAGGCACGACCCATGGCCCGATGAGCAGCAGGAAGGCACTCGACACCGCACTGGCGCAGACCGACGAAGCGGTCAAGGCAGGGGCAACGCTGGTGGCCGGGGGCAAGCGGATGGAGCGGACGGGCTTCTTCATGGAACCGACCATCCTGACCAATGTGTCAAAGGACAATCCGGTCTTCTATCAGGAGATTTTCGGCCCCGTTGCGGTCGTGCATAAGGTCGCATCGGAGCATGAGGCCATCGAACTGGCCAATGATTCCCCCTATGGCCTTGGCGGTTCCGTGTTCTCGCGTGATCTTGGCCGGGCAGAAAGGGTGGCCGAAGCGGTCGAGACCGGCATGATGTTCATCAACACGGCCACGGCCGCCGCCCCGGAACTGCCCTTTGGCGGGATCAAGAATTCGGGATTTGGCCGCGAACTGTCCTTCCTCGGCATTGAGGAGTTCATCAACCGCAAGCTGATCCGCGTCGCCTGATAGGGGATGTGTGTTTTCTGCCCCGGATAAAATCCAGTCCGGGGCAGAAAGAGCGTTTCCGAACCCTGAGCCGACCCGGTTGATCCAACCACACCGCATGTTCAGGTATGAGAAGACCGTCCAATCCATTACGATACTGCTCACGTCAGGAGACCAGCAGGCGCTTCCGCGTGATCTTTCCGGACACGGTGGTCGGCAGTTGCCTGACGAAGCGGACTTCTTTCAGGCCAACCCAGCGCCCGAGGACTTCGTTGACCCGCGCAACGATTTCCTCGGAAGAAGGTGCGTATTCCGCTTCGGGATCTGGAACCACATAAGCGACAGGTCGCTGCCCTCGCAGTTCGTCCGGAATTGCAACTACGGCACACGCATGAACGGCTGGATGGGTGGCGATGATCTTTTCGATCTGCACGCCCGAAATCCGCCGTCCTGCGACCTTGATGACATCATCGGAACGCCCGAGCATATGCACGGCGCGGCTGGCCTCGATCATGCCTTCGTCAAAGGTGCGATAATACTGTCCGGTCTCGTCCAGATAAGCTGTAGGAACACGGATCGCTCCATCCTTCCATACGCCAGCCAGGCAGCCGGGTGGCAGCGGCAGGGAGAGGACAATTTCCCCGCACTGTTCACCGGGTATGGACGGCACGATTTCCGGGCGAAATCCCGGTGCAGGCCGCCCGATGTCGTTCATGAGCGAGACCGGCTCACGCTCAGACAGGCCAAAGAAATGAGCGGTAATACTCCACCCCGTTTCGGTCTGCCACCAGTGATTGACTACAGGTTTGCGAAAATACGACCGTGCCCACTCCAGCAGGGTCGGGTCCGCATATTCCCCAGCCACGAAAATGCGGGCCAGTGCAGGCAGGATGGCCCCTGACAGGTTGCGGCTTTCCTGCCGCATGAGGCGCATCTGTGTTGGTGTGGTGAACAGGCATTTCACGTCATGCTCATGGCAAAGCGCGCGGATGGCGGAAGCCGATGCGCCGCCTTCCACAATCACACTGGTGCAGCCGCTGAGCAGCGGCGCATAGACGCCGTAGGAATGGCCAACCACCCAGCCCAGATCCGATGTCGTGAAGAAGGTATCGCCGGGTTTGCAGCCATAAATCAGCTCCATGGACAGGGCGAGGGCTACAGCGTGGCCACCATTGTCACGCACAATACCCTTCGGATGACCTGTCGTGCCGGACGTGTGAAGAATATACAGGGGATCTTCAGATCTCAGCATGACCGGCTCTGCTGGCGCGGAGAGTTCCAGCATATGGAAATCATGATCCCGCATTGGCAGAAGGGCTGTCGGACACGCTGCACGTTGCACAACAACGCAGGCCTGTGGGCGGTGCGTGGCCTTGGCCAGTGCCTCGTTCAGGGCCGGCGCGGACGCTACGGGCGTCTGCCCCTGAAAGCTGCAACTGGCAATGATGATGACTTTCGGGGCCACATCATCAATCCGGCGCGCCAGTTCAGGCCCGGCGTAGCCCGCAAAAACCACCACATGCACGGCCCCGATCCGGGCACAGGCCAGCATGGCGATGGCCGTCTCGATCATGGTCGGCATGGCGATCAAAACGCGGTCGCCTTTGCCTACTCCCAGCGATCGCAGGCCACCGGCAAACCCGGCCACCCTGCCCTGCAGTTCCCGGTAGGTTACCACCTGCCGTTCCTTTGTGGCGCAGGAATGCCAGATCAGCGCCGCCTGCCCGCCGCGTCTGTCCTCCACATGCCGGTCGACGGCGTTATGGCAGGTGTTGAGCGTGGCGTCGGGAAACCAGTCATGCCAGCCATCCGCCCGCGTCCTGCATGCGGTCACAGGTGCCTGCTTCCATGTGACGCGCCGTGCCGCCTCCAGCCAGAATTGTTCTGGCTGGCTTATGGCCGCGTCATACATCGACTCATATGTTGTCCATGGAAGCATGGCGCTGTCCTCCGTTCAGGCTACGGCCACGTCTTTGCCGGTGATCTGGCTGGCCAGCCACGCGGCATCGCGCGAGACACCGGAGAACCGTCCCGAGCCCCATGTGTGCAGCCATGGCAGGCCGAGGAAGTAGAACCCTGGCGCATCGGTCACGCCGCGATGCCAGACCGGCTTGCCTGCCCCATTGAACACCGGCACGTCGATCCAGCGATAGTTCGGACGGAAGCCGATGCACCAGAGGATCGAAGTGATCCCGGCCGCCTTCAGGTCGAGCGGGGTGTTACTGCCATCGGGCTCCCACACAGGCACATAAGGGGCTTCGGTCGGGGCCGTGATCCCTTCACGGGCGATATAGGCATCGATGGATTTCTTGATGTCGGCATTGGTCCTGTCCGCATCATCAAGGTTTTCTTTCAGGTCCGGCGCGAAGTGCGCGATTTCGTCACGGATGGTCTCCAGCGTGCCGTGCAGGCCCACGCCTTCCTTCGCGAACTTGCGCAGATCAAGGTCATGCCCGCCATTTCGGCCCGTGACATAATGATTGGTCTTGTCGCGTGCACCGTCACGCAGAGGGTGATTATCCACCGTAAGATCGTAGAAGTGCATGTCCGCAAGCCAATCCACAACGTCGCGGCCACGGTAGAAGCGCGAGACGCGCGGGGCGGAGCCGACACAGAGATGGACCTTGCGTTTTTCAAGAAACAGGTCCTCGACGATCTGCGCACCGGACTGACCGCTGCCCACGACCAGAACCGCGCCGTCCGGAAGCTGGGCGGCATTGCGGTAATCCTGCGAGTGAACCTGATGGATGGCAGGGTCGATCGCGCTGGCGTAACCGGGGATCACCGCATCCTGATACGCGCCCGATGCGATGACCACATGCTTCGCGTGCCACGTCTCACCACCTGCCACCACGCGATAGCCACCACCTTCATGGCGGGTGATGGAGGTAACGGCTGTGTGCTCGCGCAGGGGCGGATTGAAGGAGGCGACAAAGCCCTTCACGTAGTCAATAATTTCCTGCTTCACCATGAAGCCGTGCGGGTCTTTCCCCTTGTAGGGATGACCGGGAAGTTCGCACTGCCAGTTGGGTGTGACCAGGCAAAAATTGTCCCAGCGTTCATCGTCCCACGAATGGCAGGCCGTCTTTGCCTCAAAGACGATGTGCTCCACTTTCTCGCGGCAGAGATACCAGCTCATGGAGAGCCCGGCCTGTCCGCCGCCCACGATGATAACGGGGATGCTTTTCTCGTTCTGTGTCATGGTCGTTCTTTTCGTCTCAATAGCTGAAAGACAGGATGCGCACCTGCGCATCGGACTGGTTTAGAAAAGGCGCACCGGTCTGCCTTATGGCCTGAAGCTGGCCAAGGGCGCGGCTGCATGGGAAGCCGTAGCGGGCGCGAACCCGCTCGCTGGCGTCCGTCAGGGCGGTGTCCGCCTTTTCAAGAAACTCCCGGACCGGATAATCCTGACCGGTCGTGAAGTGGTCTCTTATGACCAGCGATGGGGAGTAACAGTCAGTCTCCTTCCCATCGGGCCAGCGCACGCGAAAGGTCATTTCGGGCATGGTGAAAGAACTCCTGAAGCAATGGCATCGGTGCGCTACCGCGCTGCCAGACACCGATATGCGGGGAGGTGCCGACTGGCGACATGGCCCCAGTCGAAACGGCGGGCGGTTGCGGAGCCGCTGGCCCGGAAATGGTCACGGTTTTCGACGCGCAGGGCGTCGCGCAACGCCATGAACAAGGTGTCGGGGTGCGCCGGTTGGCACCACAGCGCATCCGTTGCCGAAAAATGCTCCGTGAAAGGTGCGATTGCCGGCACAATAACAGGCGTGCCGCAAGCCAGGGCTTCCAGCGGGCACAACCCGAACCCCTCGGTTACGGATGGATAGGCCAGCAGGTCCGCCTGCCGATAGAATGAAGGCATGTCTTCATCCGCAACCGGCCCGGTGATGGTGACATGATCGGCCGCACCGCTTTCGCGCAGACGCGCCATGAATCGATTGCGGTAAGCAGAATGATCCAGCAGTGAGGCCCCGCCCGCCACAACCAGATGCACATCAGGCTGTTCGCAGCGAAGGGCCAGAAATGCGTCGAGCAATTGCAGCGTGTTCTTGCGCCGCTCGATCCCGCCCACGGACAGGATCAGGTGACGATCGGCAGGCAGATGATACCGCGCCCGCAACGTGGCATCGTGCGCGGTTTCTACGGGCGAAAAGCGCACGGGATCAACCCCGTTGCCCACGACCGGGGCTTCGCGGCCATGGTCGTTGCGCAGGACATCTTCCCACATTGTGCTGACGGTAAACAGTTCGGCCGCCGCCCTGATCCCCCGTTCCTGCCGCGCGGCAAGGACCGGGTGCGTGAAATGGTCAAGATGGTGGACCGTGCGGGCAAAGCCCGGTATCCGTCCCTCTTCCACCAGTTCGGCCAGTGCATTGGCGCTGATCGGGTCCTGCGCATGCAGCACGTCAAAATGCTGCCCACGCAGGGCGTCCCTGATCTCGCCAATGCGGCGTTCCACCAGCGTTGGCAGGTCGGTCTCAGGCACGGCCGGGATGCAGTTTGTGGCGCAGCGGGGCGTGCGGAAGAAACCGGCCCCTGTCACGTCCGGCGCAATCAGCGTTGCGTCATGGCCCGCGTCACACAGGGCTTCCGCCAGCGCCATGCCGTGCACCACACCACCGCGCGGATTGGTCGAATGGGTCAGGATGCCAATGGACAGACTCATGACACAAACCCCATGAGCGGCGTCCGGGCGAGATCCCAGAAGGTTTCTTTCTCCCCGTCCCATATGATATCAAGGCGTCGTGTCATATCGCACTGTCCGATGATGGCGGCAGTGATCCCGCGTGCCTGAAAACGTGCGATAATTGCCCGGGCATCCTCGGGCCGGGCTGTCAGCAGATAGCCATAGCTGGGGAATGCGGACAGCCAGCGTTCCATTGGTGCATCGTCGGGACGTGGAATGTCATCGAGCCTGATGGTCATGCCAATGCCTGAACATTCGGCCAGCATGAGCGCGGTGCCCAGCAGTCCGGCCATGCTGATGTCCTTGGCGGCGCGGCTCAGGCCGTCCTCGGCAATGCCGGGCAAGAGATCGAGATCATCTCGAAGGCGCGCAGCCCCCTCGGTGCCACACAGGGCGGAACTGGCGTCCCAGAACGGGTGCGGGTCGTGCCAGCGGCCGCGCAGGTCGATGGCGGCGATCAGGACTTCGCCCGGTCGGGCATCGAAACTGGTCAGCAGATGACGGGCACGGCCAAGGATCGCCACCGACAGGGAATTATGGGTGCTGCGCCTGTTGGTATGGCCGCCCACGACAGGCACGCCGTAGGTGTCGGCGCCGTCACGCAGGCCGGTCAGGATGGAGGCTGCCACTTCGGACGTATCGCTCCACAGTGCGTCCACCACCGCCACGGGGCGGCCACCCATCGCAGCAATGTCGCTGACATTGACCATCACGCCGCAATACCCGGCAAACCATGGCATGGCGCGCACGAAGCTGTCCTGAAACCCCTCGCTGGCCAGCAGGAGATAGCCATCGGCATCCGGTATGGCGGCGCAGTCATCACCCAGACGAATGGCCTCTCTGCTAGCCGGACCAAGAATGGCGCTGATTTCCGCAATGTCCTGCTTGGCCGCTAGAGCGCGGCCTGTGCGCAGGCTGTGCAGCAGGGTGCCCAGTTCTCGCGCCATCATGCCACCTGCCGGTTACGAGGCTGCGGGCGCAGCAGCCATGTCTGGTCCTGCCCATGCGCCGGATAGCGCGAAAGGTCGGCCTGCATGTCGTGATGCGGCAGCCCATGCAGGGTCATGGCTCCAAGGCTTTTCCAGTGCAGGCGGCGGAAGAAAAGCACGTTCTGTTCCTGTACCTGGGCCAGGAACTGCCTGGCCCCAAGCCCGTGCGCCGTGCTGACCGCCATGCGGATGAGTTCCGCGCCGATCCGTCCCAGTTTGCGGTGGTCTTCATGGACGGCCAGACGGGAGCCGCGCCAGACGCCGGGTTCGGCTTCATGGATGCGCACCGCGCCCACCACCCGGTCCGGCATGCCCGCCATGCAGCACGCCGCGATGATGGGAATGGCAACCGCGTCGATTGCGTCCCGGTCATCATCCGCAAACACCTGCTGTTCGGTGCAGAACACGTCGCGGCGCAGCGCATGGTGGCCAGCCCGTTCCCACGGCGTGCGGGCCAGCCGCACGACATATTCCGTGGGGATGAACGGGCGGTTGTCCACGCCTTCGAGGATCGCTGTCATTATTCGTACGCCGAAAGGGAGGAACAGGCGCCACACCGGCCACACCCGGCGCGGATGTCGGTGGATTTCATGTTCGCCTCGCGCAGCATCCGCCCCAGTGGTGCGAGCACGGATTTCATGAAATCGGCAGAAGGCGGCGCATGATTTTCCAGCGGTGTTCCGGAAATAGGCACGAACGGCACCACGAAGGGATAGACCCCGAGCGCAATCAGCCGTTCAGCCAGAGCCAGAATATCTGCGGCACTGTCGCCAAGACCGGCCAGAATGTAGGTATTGACCTGGCCGCGCCCGAAGACCGGCACGGCGCTGGCGAAAGCGTCCATATAGCGATCCACGCTGACCGTGGCCTTGCCGGGCATGATCTTCTCGCGTACCGCCTGTGTTGCGGCTTCGAGATGCATACCCAGGCTGTCGGCCCCGGCGTCGCGCAGGCGCTGGAACCAGTCGTGATCGCGCGGCGGCTCGCACTGGACCTGAAGCGGCAGATCCACAGCCGCCCGGATGGCACGGGCTGATTCCGCCAGCACGGCTGCACCCCGGTCCACCACGTTAGGCGTGCCGGTGGTCAGCACCATGTCGCGCACGCCGTCGAGTTCCACGGCGGCCTTGGCGACCTCGGCCAGTTGTGCTGGCGTCTTGTAGGCAATGGTGCGGTCGGCTTCCAGCGACTGGCCGATGGCGCAGAACTGGCAGGACGTGCGCCGGTCGGCATAGCGGATGCAGGTCTGGTGCACCGTGGTCGCCAGCGTATCGCGCCCATGCAGCAGCGCGATCTTCCAGTAGGGAATGCCGTCCGCCGTGCTCAGGCCATAAAAGCGCGGGGCGGCCGGAAAATGGATCGTGCCCAGTGTCTGCCCATCGCGTAGCAGCGTGCTGGCCCCGTGCTGGTCTGGCGGGCTGGCCTGAAATGGTGAATGCTGCGCGCCGGATGTATAGACCGGGACCATGACGGTCTGGCCTGCAATGGTAATCGTCTTGTGATCCGAAGGACCGGCGCCTCCCTTGCGGGCAATGCCGCCGGTGTGCTCGCCGATCTGCAGTCCGAAGGATTGCAGGTCAGTAACAAGCCTGCGGCCGGAAAGCGTGCCGAGTGTTGGAACGGTCATGGCGCAACCTCATCTGTAGATGCAGGAAACGGATCGGCTTCCCCAACGTAATGAACGGTGCGGGCAGGCCGCCGGTCCTGAAGCAAGCTGAGTAGTTCGGGCCGGGCGTAATGCCCTACGGAATCCATCATCCGCTTGCGCTTGGTAATCAGGGCGAAGTCGAGATCGGCAATTACCATCCCCTCGCCTTCCGTCAGCGGTGTGCCGAGCAGCTTCCCTTCAGGCGAGACGATGGCCGTGAAGCACCCACCCCGCAGCGGCCCTTCCAGCGCAGGGTCGCCCGCTATTTCCTTGATCTGCCCGTCCGTCAGCCAGCCCGTGGCGTTCACAACAAAGCAGCCGGATTCCAGCGCGTGATGCCGGATGGTGACTTCCATCTGGTCGGCAAAGATCTGCCCTACCAGCGAGCCGGGGAACTGGGCGCAATGGATTTCCTCGTGCTGGGTCATCAGCGCGTAGCGGGCGAGCGGATTGTAATGCTCCCAGCAGGCCAGTGCGCCAATGCGACCGGCCGCACTGTCCACCACTTTCAGCCCGGAACCATCACCCTGCCCCCAGACCATGCGTTCATGGTAGGTCGGCGTGATCTTGCGACGCTTGAGCAGGATTTCACCCGTGGCGTCGAAGATGATCTGGGTGTTGTAGAGCGTGCCGAAATCGCGCTCGTTCACGCCCAGCACCACGACCATGCCGGTCTGGCGCGCGGCCTCGGCCACCATGTCGGTGACCGGACCGGGAATGACGACGGCGCGCTCGTAAAGCGCCAGATGCTCCCCACCAAAGCGGAAGGCCGGCTGGATGAACGAGAAATAGGGGTAGTACGGCACAAAGGTTTCGGGAAAGACCGCCAGTTTCACGCCTTTTTCGGCGGCCTCGCGGATGGCCTGGCAGACTTTCCGGGCAGTCCCCAGACCATCGTCACCAAGGACGGGGCTGATCTGGATGGCTGCGGCGCGAACGATACGGGACATGGCTTGCGGTCCTCCCTTCGGCCTTCAGAGGGTCCAGGTATTGAGGATGAAGGCGTTGTCGCGCCGGGCCAGCAGGATGATGTCGAGCACGTCCTGCGGATTGATCGGCGTGATGCCGGGGATCAGGTTCTGCTCGCCGTAGCCATAGAGGGCCTGAAGCGCGAAGCGGCAGGCATAGACTTTGCCGCCCTCTTCGAGGATTTTTGCGATCTGCTTGTTGCAGTTCATGTGCCCTGGGAAAGCTTCATCACCCAGACGGGGAAAGCCGCGCTGCACACCAAGGGTCACGCCCGGCCCATACAGCAGCACCGACGTCTCAAAGCCCTTGCGGATCAGGCGGGTGGCCTGCAGCAGGTTGACGAACCCGACCGAGCCTTCATTGGCGACGGTGTGGAAGGTGATAAGGGCTTTTTCGCCGGGCTGGGCTTTGACGTCCCCAAAGACCTTGTTTTCATAATTGACGAAGCAGTCGCCATCTTTATGCGGAGCGTGTTCGACTTTCGGCATGGTATCTCTCCCGTGTGCTGCGGTCTCCGGCAGGGAGCCGGGGCTGACCGCGTTGCCGAGGCAAACGTGGCACGGGATGGCAGAGAGCCAAAATATTGTATGCCTTATGAAAAGGGTACAAACGGCTCAAATCAGATCACATGCCGCCATCCTGCCAAAACAGAGACATACAAAAAATATACGGCAACCATACAATCGTAAGGGGCATCCATAAGGGTCTGTTTTAGCGTGATTTTATAATCACGCAGTCGTGAATGAAGTGCCTTTTTGTTTTTTCCATGTGCCCGCATGGCGCGCCCCGGAATCAGATGTTCCCGTCGATTTCAGACGCTGCGCGCAGGTCACACAATATCGGCAAAGCCGGGTGAGCGTTTGTGTTGCAGGACCGACAGCACGCCATGCAGGGATTCCTCAAGGCTTGCAGCATCCGGTGCGCTGCCCAATGCAATCCGTGCACGCTGCGGCGGCTCGCCGCTGATGGTGAAAACAGTGCTGGGAACCAGCGCCAGACCCCGCCTGCGGGCGTACGCCACAAAATCCGCACTGCCCCACCAGTCCGGCAATTTCAGCCACACATGCGGCCCGTCGGGATTCATGCAATGCCCCTCCCCCAGAACCCTGCGGGCAATGGACTGGCGCAGGCGCAGTTCTTTCTGGATGGCATGCAGGATTGTATGTGCCTGCCCTGTCTGCATCCATCGCGCCGTGAGCGCGCTGAGCAGGCCGGCATTGGTGAGCGCAATGGCCCGGATGGCCGCCGCGACCCGTCGGGTCATGTCCGCATTGGGCAAGGCCACATAGGCGGTGCGCAGGCCGGGGCTGAGCGTCTTGGCAAGGGTAGCCACGTAGCTGACACGGCTATGATCGAGTGCTGCCAGCGCCGGGAGCGGATTGTCCATCAAAAGACTGTAGGGATCGTCCTCGGCGATATGCAGATGATGGCGCTGAGCGACCTTCAGGATGTCCTTGCGTCGTTGCAGGGACATCGTGGCCGTGGTGGGATTGTGGATGGTCGGGATGCAGTAGAGTAGCCGGGGATGATGTTCGGCGCAGACCCGATCAAGCTGGTCCGGCATCATGCCTTCCATGTCACTGTCCACACCGACCAGAATGAGATCGAATTGCGCCGCGATGGTCCGGATGCCCGGATAGGCAATACGGTCGGTAACAATGACGTCGCCGGGCTGCGTATGCGTGCTGACGATCGCCGCCAGTGCACTCTGGGCACCGGGTGAGACAAGGATTTCGTCCGTGCGCCGCTGCCCGATGACGGGCGCGATCCATTTCGTACCAAGCTGGCGTTCTTCAAGCGTGCCGCCTGTAACCCGATAGGACATCAGGCTGTTCAGATCCTGCTGTTTCAGGATGGCCGCGATGTCGTTCTGGATGATCCGCTGCAACGGCGGTTCCTGCGGGATCGGCGGCAGGTTCATGGTCAGGTCAACCACAGCCGGGCCGGTATGACGCCAATGACTCTCCCCCGCGCCAACACGGATAAAGGTGCCCCGACCCACCGTCGCGTCAATAAGGCCGCGCCGTCGGGCCTCGGTAAACGCGCGGGTCACGGTCGTCAGATTGGTGCCAAGATATTCTGCGATCGTTCGCTGTGGCGGTAGCCTGTCCCCTTCCCGCAGGTCGCCCTTGCGGATGGAAAGCGCCAGGGCATCGGCCAGCGTCATGTAAATCGCGTTCGGACTCCGGCTGATCTCTTCTTTCCAGTGGGCGAGATAGGGGTATGCGGACATGGGATGGAATTTCCATACATTCGATGAGATTCCATTCGACCATATACCATACAATCCGTGCAATAATGATCGATACAGATTATGGTTGGGTATGCCATCCAGGTCATCACGCCAATTCGTCGCGTTAATGTCCTGTCCAAAGAGTTAAGTTCACGTAGCCCTATCACTCACTGTTTAAAGCGATCCGACCAGATCCACATCCGTTCGATCCGGAGCCAATAGGTTCATAGGCAAAATGTATCGTTCCGTTATCTCTTTGCTGGTCGCAGTTGACGCTGCGTCCGGAGTGCGCTCCTTGAATATCGTGGTGGCCTTGATTCCACAGCGAGTTCCCAAACAGATAGCCTTTGCCAGTAACTGTAGGGCGGCGATGGATGGCAATCAAAGCAAAGTCTACGTAGGACCGGCCACATAAACGCTTCGCATGTCCATATCGTCAAATGACGGCAACGGGAGGGGAAGCAGTAAGTCCGGTTTCGGTTAGAAAATATGAGGCAGCAGATACTAGGGCCTGTTAGCACTTGATCCAGTCTGCGGCGGCAGCGATGTGGATGACCGCGAGGAACGAGGTTGCTGTTTTTTCGTATCTGGTTGCGACAGCGCGCCATTCCTTGAGACGAGCCCAGAGGTTCTCCACAAGATGTCGGCATCGATAGGCCCATTTGGGACAGGCGACCGGCGCATCGCGTCGTTTCGCGGGAATGGCCGGTCGGGCTCCCATGTCCCATATCCGTTCACGAAAGGCGTCTGACGCGTAGCCTTTGTCCGCCACGACCCACAGGGGAACAGAGGGGAGATCGTCGAGCATGGCTGGCGCCAGTGGCAGTTCATGGGCCTGTCCGGGTGCCAGAGCGAAACCAATGGCTTTTCCGT
>NZ_CADP01000050.1:0-5950 GCF_000285295.1 Komagataeibacter europaeus LMG 18890
AAAAATCCCGTTGCCCACGCCATGAACTATTTTCTCAGACGTGCCGATACATTCACACGATTCCTCACTGACGGCCGGATCTGCCTCTCAAACAATGCAGCAGAACGCGCCCTGCGCGGCATCGCCCTGGGCAGGAAAGCCTGGTTGTTCGCCGGGTCCGATCGTGGCGGAGAGCGCGCCGCCGCCATGTATTCCCTGATCGTCACCGCGCGCCTGAACGATGTCGATCCCCATGCATGGCTCGCTGATGTCCTGGCACGGATCAATGACATCCCCAATCCACGCCTCCATGAACTCCTGCCCTGGCACTGGAAAGCCCACCAGCAGGTCCACAATACCATCGCCGCCTGAATACGCCCGCGTCTCTCGCCGGATGATTACTGCAGGGCCGAGACCTCGGCACTGGAAACGTTGCCGAGCGACTGCAGCGCCGCGACCTCGCTCACCCTGTGCAGTCCCAGTATGATATCGCTCTTGTCCGGGTTGATGCCCAGCGTCAGGCCAGTGGCCCCGGTTACGGTCACTCCCATGCATTCCGTTCCTTTTCACGCATCGCGGGAACATGCATGTCTCCCGACCTCGCTACAGATATCCGCTACCCGCGTCGCTTGATCGCCACGACCGGGAAGGAGATGCTTTCACGACGGTAATTGACAGCAATGGGTTAAGAAATTCGGAATCAGGGTCAGATTGGTTCAGTTTAATGGAACACGTTTTTCCAGTTCCTCCAGCCAGATGCGGGCATTGCCATCAGATGGCGCGCGCCAGTCCCCGCGCGGCGACAGCGCCCCCCCGGCCACGACCTTCGGCCCGTTGGGCATGGCCGAACGCTTGAACTGGCTGAAACCAAAGAAACGGTTCAGGAAAACCCCAAGCCAGTGCCGGATTTCGGACAGGGCATAGGCACGCCTGCCATCTGCGGGGAAACCCGGCGGCCATGCCCCCCGCGTGGCGTCGCCCCATGCATGCAGCGCCATGAACGCGACCTTGGACGGACGGAAGCCGTACCGCAGCACGTGGAACAGGGTAAAATCCTGCAATGCGTACGGCCCGATCAGCGACTCCGTGCTCTGCACCGCCTGCGCGGCCGTGGCGGGCACCAGTTCGGGCGAGATCTCGGTGGAGAGGATGGCATCCAGCACCGCACAGGTCCGTGCCTGTTCCTGCCCATTGGCCATGACCCAGCGGATCAGGTGCTGGATCAATGTTTTCGGCAGGCCGGAATTGACGTTGTAATGCGCCATCTGGTCACCCACGCCATAGGTGCACCAGCCCAATGCCAGTTCCGACAGGTCGCCCGTGCCGATCACGATCCCGCCCGACTGGTTGGCCAGCCGGAACAGGAAGTCGGTCCGCAGCCCGGCCTGCACATTTTCAAACGTGACATCGTACACGTCCTTCCCCGCGGCGAAGGGGTGCCCCATCTGTTCCAGCATAAGCTTTGCCGCAGGACGGATGTCGATCTCGCGCGCCTGTATGCCCAGCGCCGTCATCAGTTCATGCGCATTGCCACGCGTGTCGCTGCTGGTGCCAAAACCGGGCATCGTGTAGCCCAGCACCGCCTGGCGCCCCAGCCCGCTTTCATCCGCCGCCCGCACCGCCACCAGCAGGGCATGGGTGGAATCCAGGCCGCCAGACACCCCGATGACCAGCGTTTTCGCCCGTGACGCCTGCAATCGCCGCTTCAGGGCCGTGACCTGTATGGTAAAGGCCTCGTAACAGTCCTGATCCAGCACGCCGGGGTCACTGGGCACGAAGGGGAAGCGGGGAATGGCGCGCCGGAGGCCGATATCCCCGGCCGGTGGCGTCAGGGCAAGATCGATCCAGCGCCAGTCCTGGCTCCCTTCATGCGCACGGTTGTCGGCAAAGCTGCCCATGCGCAGGCGTTCCTGCCGCAGCAGGTCAAGATCCACATCCGCCATCAGCGTGACCAGGCCGGACGGGAAACGCGCACTTTCCGCCAGGATCGCACCATTTTCAAAAATGGAGGTCTGTCCGTCCCATGCCACGTCGGTGGTCGATTCCCCCTCCCCCGCCGCGGCATAGACGTAGGCACACACACATCGTGCGGAATGGGACTGGCACAGCAGCGTGCGCGTGCGTGCCTTGCCCACCGTGATATTGGATGCCGACAGGTTGGCGATGACAGTAGCCCCGGCAAGGGCTGCCTGAATGCCCGGTGGCTGGGGCACCCACATGTCCTCACAGATTTCAGCGGCCACCACCAGACCCGGCACGGCGCGGGCACGGAACAGCAGGTCGGTGCCAAACGGCACGTCATGGCCTTGGATCGCGACATGGCCGCCCCGCAGCCCCGCACCGGCGCTGAACTGCCGGGCTTCGTAAAATTCCCGGTAATCAGGCAGGTAGGATTTGGGAATGACACCAAGAATACGCCCGTCATGCAGGGCTATGGCGCAGTTATACAGCGCATCCCCCCACACGACCGGCGCCCCCACCAGCACCAGCGGCCGCAGGCCTGCCGTCTGCCCCGCAAGCCACGTGATGGCGTCCCCCACGCGGTCCAGCAGCACATCCTGCTGGCGCAGGTCCTCGATCGCATAACCGGACAGACCCAGTTCGGGAAAAACCGCGACCACTGCCCCGGCGTCATGGCAGGCACGGATGCCGTCATACGTGCGACGTGCATTTTCCATGGGGTCAGCCAGTACGACCGGTAGCGTACACGCGGCCACACGTGCGAACCCATGAGTGTACAGAGCGTAAAATCCGGCCATGCCACTGCCTGCTGTCATATCCTGTATCCCAGCCCCAAAAGCCAAAATCATGACCCCGATGAACCGGGTGCCATCTGGCGCATTGTTATAGAGCGGATGGCATGCCCACGTCTGTCACAACAACGATCGGAAGGAACCGAATCATGGACCTGTTACGCTGGACCATCACATTCCTTGTCCTGGCCCTGATCGCCGCGGTCTTTGGCTTCGGCGGCATATCTGACACCTTTGCCTATTTTGGCAAGGTGCTGTTCTTCGTCTTTATCGTCCTGTTCATCCTTGGATTGTTTTTCGGCCGCGGCCGCGGAACTTCGCCCTGATCCGCAATCCCCGGCGTACAAGCGGGATCAGCGCAAGGGCATAGATCCCGTCCATCATGGCCATGGATACTGGCACGCCGGGCACCAGATAGGTTGCCGCGTCGCACGGCTTGGCCGGGCGGCGCGGCATGGAGGCCAGGCGTTCGGCAAAACTGCCGCCATGGAACGTGGGCGCACGGCATTCAGGCAGCGGACTGGCCCACCAGCCCTGCTCCACCCCCACATGCACCACCGACAGCCCGAACGCGCACAGCAGCACCGGCACGCACAGCCACAGCACGCCGCGCGCCGTGTCACGCGGCAGAATGGTGGCCAGTCCCCCCAGCACGATCAGGATACGATAGGGCCAGCGTTCCCACAGGCATAGCCCGCAGGGTACGTGACCAAGTGTGTCCTGGCTCCACCACGCCACACCAAGTGCGGCAAAGCCTGCCAGCACCATCAATAAAGCAGTTGAACGCATGGCTGGTTACGATCGGTCCACGGCGGGCGCCGCCTGCAGCGCGCGCATGAAGTCAGCGGCCCAGCTTACGGCTGTCGTGCTGCTAACCTCGCGCTCCAGCACCTGCCAGCGCGTGCGCCGTTCCGCAAGGCCCATTGTCAGCGCTTCATGCAGGGCGTCGGCAATCTCATCAGGGTCATACGGATTGACCAGGATGCCTTCATCCATTTCCGGCGCGGCCCCCGCAAAATGCGACAGGATCAGCACACCCGGGTCAGCCGGGTCCTGTGCCGCAACGTATTCCTTGGCCACAAGGTTCATGCCGTCGCGCAGGGGCGTAATCAGGGCAGCTTCCGCCCGGCGGTAGAACCCGGCCAGAACCTCACGCGGCAGGGGACGGGTGATATAGCGGATGGGTGTCCAGTCGAATTCGGAATAGGCCCCGTTGATCCGCCCGGTCAGTTCATCCAGCTGGCGACGCAGCTGGCGATATTCCTCGACACCGCCACGTGAGATCGGGGCGACCTGCAGGAATGTGACCTTGCCACGATGTTCGGGGTAGCGGGCCAGAAGCGCCTCATACCCGCGAAAGCGCTCAGGCAGGCCCTTGGAATAATCCAGCCGGTCCACGCCCAGAACCAGCTTTGCGCCGCGCAGGCTGTCTTCGAGCCGCCTGACCTCCGGCCCCTGCATGCTTTTTTCCGCCTGCGCGCGGAATTCATCGGGATCGATGCCAATGGGAAACGCCTGCCCCCGTGGCGGCAGGCCATTGACTTCCAGCGAATGGTTCAGGTTCTCGGCATCCTCGGGGGTCTGCACGCCCACCAGATCGTAGCTCTGCATGTCCTCAAGCAGCAGTTCCGCGCCCGGGAGCGACCGCACAAGGCTCCATGGTGGAAAGGGAATATGCAGGAAGAAACCGATCCGGCACTTCACCCCCAGGTCCCGCAGCGCCTGCCCCAGCGGGAACAGGTGGTAGTCATGGACCCATATCACGTCATCGGGCCGCAGCAGCGGCAACAGCGTGCGCGCGAACATGGCGTTGACCGCAAGGTAGGTTTCCCAGTCCGTGCGGGAATAATTCATCAGTCCCACACGGTAATGGAACAGCGGCCACAGGATGCCGTTGGAGAAATTCTGGTAAAATCCCTCATACTGCAGCGGGGTCAGGTCAATGGTGGCGTAGGTTACGTTGTCAACCCGGTCCAGCCGGGGCACGGGATCGCCGCCATGAAGCTGTACCTGCTTGCCTGACCAGCCGAACCACAGTGACTCCCCCTCACGCAGCGCGTCTTTCAGGCCAACGGCCAGGCCACCGGCGGGCTGGCTGCGTTCACGCGGGGACGGGACGCGGTTGGAAACAATAATCAGTCGCCCCATGCGTCCCTGCCTCCCTGTGCCAGTTGCGCAAGCCAGCCGCGAAAGGCGGCGGGATCGGGGAAATCGGCGGGGATGCGGAAGCCGACCCCACCCAGATGCACCGCCATGCGGATGCCATCTTCATCCGTAACGTCATCGCCAACGAAAATGGGGGACCGCCCGGCAAAGGGTGCGCTTTGCATGAGCACTTCCACCGCGTGGCCCTTGTCTATGCCGGCGGGGCGGATTTCCCATGCCATCTTGGCGGCCTGGACATGAAAGGCGCCGCCTGTTGCGGCAACCCAGCCATCCGCCACCTTGCCCAATGCCTCCCCGGCATCGGGCGCGCCGCGGTAATGCAGCACCAGCCCTGCCTTCTTGCGTTCGATCCGCACGCCAGGATAAGCCTGCGCCAGCCTGTCGGCCTGTTCCAGCCACGCGGCAGGCACCGGCGGCAGGGGGGCGCGTTCAATGGCCTGCCCCGGTGCGTGCCGGATGGCGATGCCATGCTCACCCGCCACGGCATAGGGCACGTCCCCCAGAAAATGGTCGATCTGGTCAATGGGCCGCCCCGAAATCACAGCCAGCGCATTCCCGCATTTGTCACGCAGGCGCTTGAGCGTATCGAGCAGGCCGGGCGCCACCACAACGGATTCAGGCGTGGGCGCGATATCAACCAGTGTCCCATCAAAATCCAGCAGGAATGCCGCGCGGGCAGGCGGGGGCAGCCGATCGAGCGAAGGAAGGGAAGGTATCTTGCTCATGATGGATCTAGCCTCCGGCAAAGCTGGGGAATACGCAAGCCCGGAACCACACCGGACAGGCCGACAGCATTGATACGATACAAATTAAACTATTATCTAATGCAGCATTAGCGGGGCTGCCCCCTCATCCGCAGGGTCAGCAGGCGGCGGGGTTGGCAATGGCGGGGAAACCGGGGCCACGGCCGTCGTGGGGGCCTGCGTGGGGGACAGGGGCTGCGCCGCATCGACATCGCCCGCCCCGGACGTGGGCGACGGGGTGGCCCCGGCCACCGGAACCGGGCTGCCATCCGCACCGGGCTGCGGCACGGCGGCAACCGCCAGCGGCGG
>NZ_CADP01000050.1:5968-21958 GCF_000285295.1 Komagataeibacter europaeus LMG 18890
TCCCCGCCGCAACCCGCAAGCTGCACGTCGTATAGCGGGTTCTGGAACACGCCGGTCGCGGGTTCGGCTACGGCCATCCAGCCCTGGAAGGGCGCCATGCCTTCATGCGCATCATGCACTTCCAGCCAGGCGGCGCTGTCCGCAGGCAGGGTGGGCGGGCGCTGCAGGCATGACGTGGCATGCAGCGTCAGGCTTTTATACGGCACGTCCTGCCCGGTGGGGATATCGAGCATCTGGATATGGGCGTCGAGCTTGTCCAGCACCCTTACCGTGGCAATCGTACGCCCCTGCCACGTATCGGGGGGATACATGGCGGGCGGCGCCAGCCATTCAGCCGCATGGGCATAAACGGGCAGGCTGGCAAGCAGGGCGGCGGGCAGGCACTGCAGCAGGCGCCTCATGCCTTCGGGCTCCGCAGGTTGCCCACAAGATCGAGCAGGATCCGGCGCATCGCCACCTCATCCACGCCCATCAGGATCGCGTCCTCGAACGCATCACGGAGAATACCCTGCAATTCAGTATAATTTTCCTGCAATATCAGCAATTTGTCGCGACATGACACTGGCGTGCCATCTGGTTGCGGCCAGACAGCCGGCATGCCAGCGCTGGCGTTTCCGTCCTGGGTCATGGGGTCTCTCCACCTACGGGGGCGGCAGCCGGCTGGGACGCCTGGGCCTTGTCCTGTCGCGCCTTGGTCAGCGTATCGGTGACGGAGAAGATGAACTTGCTCAGCAATTGTTCCAGGCTGATCGCGCCCTGCGTCTCACCAATCGTGCCGCCGGGGGCCAGCATCTTTTCATCGCCACCGGGGGACAGGGCGATATACTTGCCCCCCAGCAGGCTGTCGCTGGTAATGATCGCCGCCGTATCATCGGACAATTTGATATCGGGCCGCACGGTAAAGGTGACCTGGGCGGCAAAGGTCTTGGGATCGACATGCTCATCGACCACCTGCCCGACCGTGATCCCGGCCAGCCTGACATCAGACCCTACGGACAGGCCATCGATATGGGCGAAACCCGCGTTCAGGCGATAACCGGATTCATGCGGCCGTCCCTTGTCCAGCACGGCATAGGCCAGAAGCCCCGCCAGCACGGCCAGCACGGCAAACCCGGCAAGGAGTTCCGCGGGCTGGCGCACCGCCCGGCCTGAAACAGCAGCAACCATGTTGGCAAAGCTTCCCCAATATCCAGTGGCGCATACCCTAGCAGGTTACGCCACCGGTTTCATCCCTCGTGGTACCATGCCTCATAATCGCTGGTAGTTGAAGCCTGCTGCCCGCCGCGCAGGTCGCTGCCGGGGGGATGGTACGCGGCCACGGTCCCGGTCTGGTTGGGCTGCCACGGCTGCTGCCATGGCTGGCGCGCACTTTCGGGCAGGGGCGCGTCCTCCATATGGTGCAGCCAGCCCCACCATTCGGGCGGGACGGCGGATGCGTCCTCCCCCTTGTGATAGATGACCCAGCGTTCATGCCGCTTTTCCCCGCCGCCGGTACGGTTGGAGGTCCGGGCCTCATAATAGGGCCGGCCGTCGGCGTCCCTGCCGACCAGCCGCCCCCTGAAATGCGTATAGATACGGGTGCCTAGATTTGCCATGACCGAAGCCTAGTCCGCCCGCACGCGCGCGGTCCACGCGCATATGCGCGACCAATCGTCACATCTGCGGGATCAGGGCGGGGTGGCATGACGGCGCTACGGCTTACGCCTGCCCGCGCGCGCGTACCTGACCCCCTCCGGTGCGGGAATGTGCCGCCCCGCGACGGGACTCGACTGCCGTCGCAGGGCGCATGCGCGGCCCGATCCACCCCCGGTTCGGGCGCGTGCGTACTTATCCCCCATATCCACGGTATCCAGTGGAATGTATAGTTGCGACTCCGGTCCAGACGGGTTCCGCACGCCCGGTCCGTGCCGGTAAAACAGTAGGCATGACAGCACGAAGCCACTGGAACGGCGTGCGCATGCGCACCGTCGAGGCCGCAGCCGACCCCGACGACGCCCCACGTTCCGTTACCCTGCCCGCCGACTGGGATGACACGGCAGCCGAGGCCCTGGCCCAGCTGACGCCCGGCCATGGTCCAGCCAGCCTGCCGGTCGAGGCCGCGCGATGGATAGACGACCTGTGTACGGGCGAGGTGGCAGGCCCCACGGTCCGCCCCATCGCGCGCACGCTGTCGTGCCTGCTGCTGATGCGGCAGGCAGCACCTGCCGAAAGCCTGTGGCATGGCCATCATGACCGCAGGCCCGCCTTCGTGGTCAACCTCGCGGCCTTTGTCGAAGCTGATAACGGTTTCATGGCCACCGATTTTGTCGCGGCCCTGCGCCTGCTGGCCCGCGTGCTGCGCGCGGCGTCACGACAGAAGATGCACATGCGCAATGGCGAACTGCCGCTGCCCGACCCAAAGGGGCAGCAGGCCACGCCCCACCTGCGCGCCGTTCCCGCCCCTGCCGCGGCCGAACCCCGCGAACGCCCGCNNNGCGGGCGCCATCCTGCTGACCAACCTCGATGCCTGCCTTGCGGGGCTGGGGCTGGATTATGACAGCGAGGCCGGGCGCGACGCGGCATGCAGCATCGTGGCCCTGGCCACCCTTGTCGCCCATTCGGGCGAGGGGGCTGACGCCATGCCCCTGCCGCCCGTGCGCAGCATCCTGCCCGGTGTCAGCCAGATCGCGCGCGCGGTGTGGCAGGAAGCCGCGGTCGAGACCGACCACCCTGCCGCCCGCGTCGAAACCGGATTTTCCACGCCCGGCCCGATCGATGCGCTGCTGGGGGTGGAATCGTGCGGGCTCGCCCCGGTCTTTTCCCCGCTGCGCGCCGACGGGCGGCTGGCCACCAGCACGCTGGCACGCCTTGCGTGCCGGGGGCTGACGCTGGAAGCGGCCTTTGCCGCGACACTGGCGGGGGACACCGTGCTGCCGCTGCCCGGTGCTGCGTCCCATCAGGCCATGCACCGTGCGTTAAGCGGCTTCGTGGACCGTGTGCCCGCCCGCCCCGACGCCACGCGCGACACGCTGGCCACCCGCGTGGGACTGGAACGTGGCGCACGCCGCCCCCTGCCCGCGCGTCATGGCGGCTTTACCCAGAAGGCCAGCGTGGGCGGCCATCGCCTGTTCCTGCGCACGGGTGAATATGCCGACGGGTCACTGGGCGAAATCAGCCTGACCCCCACGCGCGAAAGCCCGATGGTGCGCGGGTTGATGGATACGCTGGGGCAGGCCGTCAGCATCGGCCTGCAATACGGCGCGCCGCTGGAAAGCTATGTCGAGGCCTTTGCCTACACCCATTTCGGCCCTGCCGGCACGGTGGAGGGCGACCCGGTTGCATCATACGCGACATCCATGCTGGACTATGCCTTCCGGGCGCTGTCCGACGCCTATCTGGGTCGCAGGCTGCCCGACGCCCCGCATGAGGACATGATGATGGACACTCCCGCCCCCATGCTGCCGCTGGACCTGCCTGAATCCGGCAATGACGATGGCGATGACACACCCCCCCGGCGGCGCAGGCTGCGGCTGGTCGGATGACACGACAGCCGTAATTTCCCACCCCTGAAGACAGAGGATGACCCGATGCCCGACACCACTCCCGAACAGCGCCTGAAGCAGCTTGGCATTGTCCTGCCCACCCCTGCCGCGCCGGTGGCGAATTACGTCGCGGCCGTCATCAGCGGTTCCTCGCTGGTGGTGTCAGGACAGCTGCCGCTGGTCGATGGCAAGCTGCTGACCACGGGCAAGCTGGGTGACAGCGTGGCCGTGGAACTGGCGGTCGAGGCCGCACGCTACAGCATGGTCAACGTGATCGCGCAGGTGAAGGCCGCGATTGGTGACCTGTCGCGCGTGAAACGCGTTGTCCGCCTGGGCGGATTCATCGCCTGCACGCCGGACTTCACGCAGCATGCCGCCGTCATGAATGGCGCATCCGACCTGGCGGTGGCGGTATTTGGTGACGCGGGCCGCCATGCGCGCTCCACCGTGGGCGTGCCGTCGCTGCCGCTCGATTCGGCGGTTGAAGTGGAAGGCCTGTTCGAAATAGGCTGAGGCAAAGCCCCACCACGGAAAAGGGAGCCTGTCATGACCCCAACGCCCCACGCGGTTTTTCCACTGGCGCGCCCGTCATGACCGGCACCACCATGATCCTGCACCGCAGGATTGCCGAAATCCCGGCACGGGAATGGGATGGCTGCGCGGGGGATGACAACCCGTTTGTCAGCCATGCCTTCCTGTCCGCGCTGGAAGACAGTGGTTCCACCGGCCCACGGACCGGCTGGATGCCACAGCATCTTGCCCTACGTGATGATACGGGTCGCCTGCTGGCGGTCGCCCCCCTGTATGCCAAGGGCCATTCCTACGGCGAATACGTGTTCGACCAGCAATGGGCGCAGGCCTTCATGCAGGCGGGCGGGCAGTATTACCCCAAGCTGCAGGTGGCCGTTCCCTTCTCCCCCGTGCCGGGGCCGCGCCTGCTGGTGCACCGGGACGCACCGGATGCCGATGTGCTGCGCCAGCTTGCAGGCCGCGCGCTGCGGCAGGCCTGCGGGGAACTGGACCTGTCATCGGTCCATGTCACGTTCTGCACGCAGCATGAATATGACCTGCTGGGGCAGACCGGCTGGCTGCAGCGCCTTGGGGTGCAGTACCACTGGGACAACTGCGATTATACCAGTTTCGATGATTTCCTGGATACCCTCGCCTCCCGCAAGCGCAAGGCCATCCGCCGCGAACGGCGCGACGCCAATGCCTGCGGCCTGACCTTCCATACCTATCGCGGCCACGAGATCACCGACGCCCTGTGGCATGATTTCTATCAGTTTTACCTGTCCACCGTGGACCGCAAATGGGGCAGCGCCTATCTGCAACCCGGTTTTTTCCCGCTGCTGTCACAACGGCTGGGAGACCGGGTGGTGCTTATGATCGCAAAACGCGACGGCGTGCCGGTGGCGGGGGCGCTCAACCTCATGGGGCGCGATACGCTGTATGGCCGCGACTGGGGACGGCTGGAGGGGGACTGGTCCTTCCTGCATTTCGAACTGTGCTATTACCGCGCCATCGACTTCGCCATCGCCCACGGGCTGAAACGGGTGGAGGCGGGCGCACAGGGCGAACACAAGCTGCAGCGCGGCTATCGCCCCTGCCTGACCCATTCCGTCCACTGGATCAGCCATCCCGGCCTGCGTGAAGCCGTGGCGGAATTCCTGCATCATGAACGTGCCGCCATCATGGCCGAACTGCCCGCGCTGGACGCCATGACCCCCTACCGCGCCGGGTCGTGATCGGCATGATGACACATGTCATGCCGTACGAACGTCCGGACATGGTAGCGTAGCATGATGACTGGCGGCCCGCAGGCCGCAGCCTGACAGCCAAGGAGCGGACCCCATGTACGCAATGCGACTGCTTGCCCCCCACACCCCCCTGCAGTGGACCGAACTGCCCGACCCCACACCGGGACCGGGGCAGATCCGTGTAAAGGTGGGCGCATGTGGCGTGTGCCGCACCGACCTGCATGTTGTGGATGCCGACCTGCCCTTTCCCGGCCATGCGCTGACACCGGGACACGAAATCGTAGGCCGGATCGATGCGATCGGCCCGAATGTGGAAGGGCTGCACATGGGCCAGCGCGTGGGCATCCCGTGGCTGGGCCATACCTGTGGCTGCTGCCATTACTGCGAAACCGACCACGAAAACCTGTGTGACCACCCGCTGTTCACCGGCTACACGCGCGATGGCGGCTATGCCACCATGGCGGTGGCGGACGCGCACTTCACCTTTCCCCTGCCTGATGGCGATGACGACGTGGCGACCGCCCAGCTGCTGTGCGCGGGGCTGATCGGCTGGCGGTCGCTGGTCATGGCGGGCAAGGAGGCGCGCAGCATCGGGCTGTACGGCTTCGGCGCGGCGGCCCATATCATAGCCCAGGTCGCGGTATGGCAGGGGCGCTCGGTCTACGCCTTCACCCGTCCCGGTGACACGAAAACGCAGGAATTCGCCCGCTCGCTGGGCTGTATCTGGGCCGGTGGGTCGGATGAACTGCCGCCCGAACAGCTGGACGCCACCATCATCTTCGCCCCCGTGGGCGCGCTGGTGCCCGCCGCGCTGAAGGCCGTGCACAAGGCCGGGCGCGTAGTCTGCGCGGGCATCCACATGAGTGAGATCCCGGCCTTTTCCTATGACCTACTGTGGGAGGAGCGTCAGATCGTCTCGGTCGCGAACCTGACGCGGCAGGACGGCATCGACTTCCTTGAACTGGTGCCCCGCGTGGGCATACGCACCACCACAACCCCGTACCCGCTGAAAGAAGCGAACAGGGCGCTGGATGACCTGCGTCATGGCCGATTTGAAGGCGCCGCAGTCCTGGTGCCCTGACCATACGTTGCCAAAGATGGGGATGACTGCCACAGGGTGCGTATGCTACTGATGCCCTGGCCGCCTGCATGTTCCGCACCGCCCTACGGCAATCGCCCGAAAGGTACAGCGCCCATGCAGGTGGCAAATGCCCCCGGTCCCCACCGGACGGGTATTCACGACCGCTGCAAAAATGCCCCGGCCATTATTATTTCTGGCTTTTGGGGCAATCATTCTTTATGCACCGGCCTTCTCCCTGACGCATGAACACGGGCCGGCGGCCAGTTTCCTTCCTGCGTCGCCCGTGTTCTTCATGTTTTTGTCCGGATTGCCCGATACATGCCGTTTCCCGAAACCCACCCCGCCCTGCAACGCGCGCTGGACGAGCGTGGGTACGACAACCCCACCCCCGTCCAGACAGCCGTGCTGGATGTCGCCGCCGAAGGGCGCGACCTGCTTGTTTCCGCCCAGACCGGATCGGGCAAGACCGTCGCCTTCGGTCTGGCCATGGCCGATACCCTGCTGGGTGGGGCCGAACGCTTTGGCCCGGCGGGACCGCCGCTGGCCGTCATCATTGCGCCGACACGCGAACTGGCCATGCAGGTCACGCGTGAACTGACGTGGCTGTATGCGCCCGCGGGCGGCCGTATCGTATCGTGCATTGGCGGCATGGACGCGCGGCGTGAAGCCCGTGCCCTGCAGATGGGCGCGCATATCGTGGTCGGCACGCCCGGCCGGCTGTGCGATCATCTGTCGCGTGGGCGTCTGGACATGTCCCAGCTGCGCGTGGTCGTGCTGGATGAAGCGGACGAGATGCTTGATCTCGGCTTCCGTGACGAGCTTGAGCAGCTGCTTGACGCCATGCCCAAGACACGGCGTACGCTGCTGTTCTCGGCCACCATCGCCAAGGAAATTGCATCGCTGGCGCGTCGTTACCAGAACGACGCCGTGCGCATCGATACCCTGTCGGGCGCCAAGCAGCATGCCGATATCGAATACCGCGCCGTCGTGGCCGATGCGCGCGAACTGATCCCCGCCGTGGTCAACGTGCTGCGCTATACCGACAGCCAGACCACCATGGTGTTCTGCGCCACGCGCGAAATGGTGCGCCACATGCAGGCGGCACTGGTCGAACGCGGCTTCTCCTCCGTCGCCCTGTCGGGTGAACTGGGCCAGAACGAGCGCACGCGCGCCATCGACAGCCTGCGCAAGGGCCAGGCCAATGTGTGTGTCGCCACCGATGTGGCTGCCCGTGGCATTGATATTCCCGCGCTGGCGCTGGTGATCCATGCGACCCTGCCGACCGATCCGGCCACCCTACTGCACCGTTCGGGCCGCACGGGACGTGCGGGGCGCAAGGGTGTGTGCGTGCTGATGGTGCCCATGTCGCAGCGCCGCCGTGCCGAACGCCTGATGCAGGGCGCAAAGATCACGGCCACATGGTCCGGCGTGCCGACGGCAGCCGATATCCGCGCCAATGATGCCAAGCGCCTGCTGGCCGATCCCGTCCTGAACGAGGACGTGGCCGAAGCGGACAAGGAACTGGTTGGCCAGCTGGTTGAAGGCCGCACCAGCGAACAGCTGGCAGCCGCCCTGCTGCAGATGTACCGCGCCCGCCTGCCCGCGCCCGAAAACGTGCGCCACATCACGCCAGACGCCCCCCGTCCCGTGCGTGAGCGCAGCGAGCGTGACGGACCCCGCCCCACCCGCGACAGTTATGCCAGCGCCGAACCGGGCGCATGGTTCGCCATGAATGTGGGCCGGCAGGAAAAAGCTGATCCCAAGTGGCTGATCCCGCTGATCTGCCGCCTTGGCGGCGTGCGCAAGGCGGATATCGGTGCGATCCGCATCAACGATAACCAGACCCTGTTCGAGATCACCCCGGATTCGACCGAGAAATTCCGTTCGTGCATTGCCGCGATCGAGAATGACGAAGTGCAGATCACACCTGCCAGCGCACCGGCTGGCGGCGGCGCACGTCGTGGTGGGCCACCGCCGCGTGGCGGGCGTCCATTCGGGCGCAAGCCCGGTGGTGGTCGCCCCGGTGGCGGGTTTGGCGGGCCGCCACGCGGTGGCGCGTCTTCACGCAAGCGTCCGCGTTCGTAAACGCGGCACGTCCCTGCTCAAGCACGCTATGTTTCCTTCATGCCCGGTTCAGCCGGGCATGTCTGTTTTCATGACCCCGACAGGAAGGGCCTGCCGTGTCCAACCCCCGTCATTCCAGCCTGTGCCTGTTCGGCCTTCTGGCGCTGCTGACCACAGTGCCTGCCCATGCGGATTCCGATACCGCGCTGGGTCGCGAACTGGCTGCCGCCACGGGGCATTACGCACCGGATACCCATCTTTTTGAAAAAGGGCCGCTGGCCACCATCGTGAAACGGAAACTGGGGGCACGGTACGGCAGCTTCATCCAGAACATGGAAGTTGCCGGCCCGCTGGAGGCCGAAGGTGACACCCTGTTCATCACAGGAAACCGGCGGCATGAAGGTGGCAGCAGCATTGCCTGGCTGCTGGCTGACCGGACAGGACGCAACATGACGGTTGGCATCCTGAACCCCGGCACATTGTCACTTTACACAACCGGGCCGGTTGCACCGACCAAACCCGCCGATGTGCGGACCCTGATTGAAAACCTTGATACCGCCCCGCCGCTGTGTAACGGGCCACAGGACCTGTCGCCGGGCGGCCGGCTGGACTGGCAGGGCAGGCTGGAACCGGGAGGAACATGCGTCTATCGCATCAGCCTGCATCAGGGGGAACAGGTGACCGCGCAACTGGACACGCCCGACAAAGGGCTGGCACTGCGGATCATCGATCCCCATCTGGGCCATGCCGGAACCGTGCAGTCATGGACCGTGCCGCACGATGATCTCTATCTTGTCGAGGTTGCCCCACGGCCCGATGCCGCGGCGCGGAAAAGACGCGCCTTCCACTTGCGCATCGACGCATCCCCCTGACGGAAAAGGTCCGTCCCCTTATGGGAACGGACCCGGAAAAAATCTGGCCGACCGGCATAGTCCATGCCGGTCAGACCCATCTTTTCAATGAGTTATTGATTATTTCCGCCGTCTAGGAAATTATTGACATTGGAACTGGTCTGGCTTTTCAGATCATCCCAACGCTGGCGTTCCGCGCTGCCAGCGTTGCGCAGGCTGTCCAGGCGGTTTCTCGGGGCATTGCGAATCGCATCCAGACGGTCGCGGCCATTCTGGATCTTGTCGTCCACACGGCTGCGGGCATCTTCCAGTTTCTGCTTTTCGGCATCACGGGCGTTATCCCAACGGCCAACCGTGTTGTCGTGCAGGCTGTTCATCTTGTTGTCGTAATCCTGCCTGAGGTTCTGCTGACGGTCCCGCAGGCGGCTATCCGCGCAGTTGCCCGCCTGCGCCGCACGGCCCAGCAGGTCCCACCTGGGGGTGTCCTGGCCATTGTCGCAATCAGACGCCATGGCACCCACAGATCCCCCGACAGTTGCACCGGCCAGGGACAGGGCAAGAAGATATTTATGGAATTTCATCACCAGAACCTTGGATCAATTGTTTTCTACATGAACTTTACAAAAGTCATAGACCATATCTCGGTCAGAAATATGACAGTGCACCAGCTTCATACCTGAATATAGTAATCAATCCGCCAATGCCTAGCGCATGGAACACATGCCACCCTTCGTGATGGCGCAGGCAAGGCCGCCACGCGTGGTGGACATGTCGTAATAATGCCACTATGTGACATGGACAAGCGCACGCGCCCATGCCTGAACCCCGGCAATGGTCCGTCGTAAATAAGGTGGCGGTGCGCATACCTGTTCCTTGGCGGTCCCTGTTCCATGTGGAATGAACCTTATCTTGAAACATGCTGCCGTTCGGCCCTGCATCGCCTGAAACTGAGCGGCCATGGCGGCCGCCCGGCCGACGCGCCCGATGCGCCCTGCCTGAACCGGCTCAGCCATATGGGTCTGGCATGCAGCGAGGGGAATGACCGCTTCATCCTGACCGGGGCGGGCCATGCGCGTCACCGGACCGAAATACTGAAATTGCCCGTATGATCAGCCATGACGACATCTGGCGCGCCATCGACCGCCTGGCCGCCGAACGGGGGCTGACCCCATCCGGCCTTGCACGCGCGGCGGGACTGGACAGCACGACCTTCAATCCCTCCAAACGGATCACGCCATCGGGCCGTCCCCGCTGGCCCGGCACGGAAAGTCTGGCGCGCACGCTGTCGGCCACCGGCATTTCGTTTGAAGGGTTCAGTCGCCTGCTGTCAGGCCACCATGACCCCGAAGCGTCGAGCAAAGCCCATCATTCCCACCTCAAGATCGCGCCCTTCTCGCAACTGGCCCACCCCGAGCTGTTTGACGAAACCGGACTGCCCGATGGGGAACGGTGGGAAAAATGGGAATTCCATGGCATGGCCGACCACCATTCCTATGCCGTGCACGTGGATTGCGACACCATGGAACCGATCTTCCGCAAGGGCGGCACGCTGGTCATCTCCCCTACCGCCGCGATCCGGGTCAATGACCGTGTCCTGCTCCATACCCCACAGGGCACGTCATGCTGCGGGCTGGTGACCGAACGCTGGCACGACGCGCCCGTGACCGCACCCCTGCATGAACTGGTGCGCATAAAGGGGCTGGCCGCGATCGAGGGGGAGGAAATCATCCTCGATGGCGTGACCCGCATCCACCGCATCACGATGGCCTGCATGTAACATTGCGTGCAGGGGGTAATATTTTCCGTGTTATCGTGACAGGTAGCGGCTGACTTTCTTCCCGATTTACACTATGTCTCGGCCATGACCGACACGCCCCTCTCCCTGATCCGCAATTTCTCGATCATCGCGCATATCGACCATGGGAAATCCACCCTGGCGGACCGCCTGATCCAGGCCTGCGGCGCGCTGACACAGCGGGAAATGACCAACCAGGTTCTGGATAACATGGATCTGGAACGTGAACGTGGCATCACCATCAAGGCGCAGACCGTGCGCCTGTCCTACCCTGCCGAAGATGGCAAGACCTATGTCCTGAACCTTATGGACACGCCGGGCCATGTGGACTTCGCGTATGAGGTCAGCCGGTCGCTTGCCGCGTGCGAGGGGTCGCTGCTGGTGGTCGATGCGTCACAGGGCGTGGAAGCGCAGACGCTGGCCAATGTGTACCAGGCCATCGACGCCAACCATGAAATCGTGCCGGTCCTGAACAAGGTTGACCTGCCTGCCGCCGACTGCCCGCGCGTGAAGGAACAGATCGAGGAAGTGGTAGGCATTCCCGCCGATGACGCGGTCGAGGTATCGGCCAAGACCGGCCTGAATATCGAGGCCGTGCTGGAAGCGCTGGTCAAGCGCCTGCCGCCGCCCACCGGCGACGCCGAAGCCCCGCTCAAGGCGCTGCTGGTTGATAGCTGGTACGACCCGTACCTGGGCGTCATCACGCTGGTGCGCGTGAAGGAAGGCCGCCTGAAGCGCGGCATGCGCATCCGCATGATGTCGACCGGCGTGGTCCATCAGGTGGATCAGGTGGGCGTGTTCGCCCCGCGCATGACCAACGTGGACGAACTGGGCCCGGGTGAGATCGGCTACATCAATGCCGCCATCAAGACCGTGGCCGACACCAACGTGGGCGACACCATTACCGATGACCGCCGCCCGGCCAGCGAACCCCTGGCAGGCTTCAAGCCCTCCATCCCCGTGGTGTGGTGCGGCCTGTATCCGGTCGTGGCCGATGATTTTGAAAAGCTGCGCGACAGCCTGTCCAAGCTACGGCTGAACGATGCCTCCTTCCATTACGAGGCCGAGACTTCCGCGGCCCTTGGCTTCGGCTTCCGTTGCGGATTCCTGGGACTGCTGCACCTTGAAATCATTCAGGAACGCCTGAGCCGCGAGTTCAATCTAGACCTGATCGCGACGGCCCCTTCGGTCGTCTATAAAATGCAGCTGACCAATGGCGAGACGGCGGAACTGCATAACCCCGCCGACATGCCGGACCTGTCGCTGATCGAGAAGATCGAGGAGCCGTGGATCAAGGCGACCATCATGGTGCCTGACGAATATCTTGGCGCGGTGCTGACCCTGTGCAGTGAACGGCGCGGCGTGCAGGAAGACCTGACCTATGTCGGCAACCGCGCCATGGCGGTGTATCGCCTGCCGCTGAACGAGGTCGTGTTCGACTTCTACGACCGCCTGAAATCGGTCACGCGTGGCTATGCCAGCTTTGATTACCAGATGGACGGGTATGAGGAGAGCGACCTCGTACGCATTTCGATCCTGGTCAACCAGGAGCCGGTGGATGCCCTGTCATTCATCGCCCACCGCTCGGCTGCCGAAACGCGCGGGCGTTCCATCTGCGCCAAGCTGAAGGAACTGATCCCCCGCCAGTTGTTCAAGATTGCGGTGCAGGCCGCGATCGGCAGCCGGATCATTGCGCGTGAGACCATTGGCGCCATGTCCAAGGACGTGACGGCGAAATGTTACGGCGGCGACATCTCGCGCAAGCGCAAGCTGCTGGAGAAGCAGAAGGAAGGCAAAAAGCGCATGCGCCAGTTTGGCAAGGTCGAAATCCCGCAGAGCGCCTTCCTTGCCGCGCTGAAGATGGACCAGTAATTCCACTGTCCGGCCTGTCACATCATAATTGTGGCAGGCCGGGCAAACATGGCGTTTTCCTCTTGCGCCGATGAAAATTGGTGATATGTTCCGCCGCATCGGACCCTGCCATTGCAAGAGGATGGCATAAAGTCCGGTACCGGCTGGAGAGATGGCCGAGCGGCTTAAGGCGCACGCTTGGAAAGCGTGTGTACGTTAATAGCGTACCGTGGGTTCGAATCCCACTCTCTCCGCCATGCCCTATTTTCCCTTATAAAATCAGTCACTTAGTAACACCTGACGTTACAGTTCTGTATGGTGTAGTTACATGTGCAGCGTTACATATCGTAGGGTATGAACGACATGCACAACATCTTCCGTCGCACTGGTGCCCAGACATGGAGCGTGCGCTTTCATGTGCCGCGTGAGCGCCGTGAGGATGTTGGAAAGGCTTTCGGTGCCAAGAGCGGGCACAAGGCGGAGGTGGTCAGGACGCTGAACACGACCGACCGCAACGAAGCGATGGGCCGCCGTGCCTTAGCGATTGAAAAAATCCGCGTTGAGATAGACGCTCGGTTGCAAGCCATCGGCCTGCCTCCCCTGCATGGCGACTGGAAACCCGAATGGGCCTTTGCATGGGCTGAGGAAGACAACGCAACCGCTGAGGCGCTGGAAGCACGGCAGGAGATTGCCCGCGCATCCACCCGTGAGGATCAAACTGAGGAAGTCTACCGCGAAAATCCGAATGGATCGCTTCGCCTGACCACCATGCGCACCAGTGAGCGAGACCGGATGATTAGCGACATGCTGAACATCCTGAGCGACCGGGCCGAGACATTGCGTGAAGCTGGGCAGAATGCAGGGCCGTATATCGACAAGTTCAAGGCCGTCGCACTGGGTGAGATTACGCCCATGGGCGACCTTCTTGACCGCTGGTTTCGTGACATTGACGGCACAGTGAAGCGACAGACGCTAATGGGCCATCATCTGTCCTTCCGCCTGCTGGGCGAATTCCTGCTGGAACGGGAGGGCCAGCCAGCCCAGGACGGTGAGGCTTATATAAGGACGGTGGCGATTGAAGCCCTGACAAAGCGGACTATTGCTGAGTTTCCCGAATGGCTGGCACAGGTCCGTAAGCTCAAGGCAAAGACCATACAGAGTCGTATCAGCCCCTTGAGCGTGTTCTGGGGATGGGCTGAACGCAAAGGCTATGCATCGGGCACAAATCCGTGGCAGGGAGCGACCACGGGCCTAAAGCGTCGGGCCGAGCAGGAAGACCAAGAGGACGACAAGGAAACAGCGTTTGCGGAGGTGGACATGCTTCGCCTTTTGCGGGCTGATCCGAACACCATACGCCGCTGGAAATATGGGCCACCCATCCATGACCTGTTGCGCCTGGCCCTGTTTACCGGGGCACGCCAGAACGAATTATGTAGCCTGACACGGGACAGAGTGATCCCACCAGAAACCGAGGGTGGCCTATGGGCGATACGTGTCACCTCCGAAGTAGCCAAAACGCTCAATTCCCTACGGCTTATCCCCCTGCATCCGCTGGTGCAGCCTATTATTGCCCGCCGATTGGCTCAGATTAAGCCGAATGGAAAGGCTAACGCTCCGCTGTTCCCTGAATTGCCGCCCGGTGGCCCCGACCGCAAGCGATCGTGGACGTTCTCGAAACGCTTTACCACGTTCCGGCGGGCTGTGCTGGGTGAGGATGATCCGCATACATTCCATAACCTCCGAGGCACGTTCATGACCTATTTTGCGGAGGCTGCGGCCAAAGGCGCGAATGCCTGCACGCCGCTGATACGGGATCGTCTTGTGGGCCATGTCCCGCAGGCACTGGGCGACAATACCTACGTTGGAGCGCTGGGCCGTGGCTCATACGAGCGGGCCATTTTAGGCATGGTGGAAATGGGAATGCCAGAAGCTGTGCGCCTCGCGCTCTAGGCGTGGGCTGGGTGATATGAGCAAAACAAAGGGCAACACCCACGGGACAGCACAAAGCTGCATCCATGAATGTTGCCCTTATATCCTGCACCGCTAGGGCACAGGGTCGAGTCGTCTTACTGTTCGATACTCCTGTTACGCCGTTCTGAGTCTGCCATTGCTGCGCAGTCTGCGGTGCCTGCTGTGGCGCTCCCTGAGCGGGTCCTACACGGGCCGCTGCGGTCGTCAGGGCAATTTAGGATCAGCCTTTCGTCTTGGGGGGCTGCTCCGCGCTCAGCCTGTAAACGCGCCGACCATTTTTCCACCGTGGAGAGACACCCACCCACCTCAGCGGACGCCTGAGCCACCGTTGCATCGGCGGATAATGCGTTATGGATTATCGCGGCTCGCATGAGGCAGCTTTGCTCATCCATCGGCGGACGACTTGCGCGTGTGGGTTTGCGAATGCCGCGCCGTCTCATGTTTTCTTGTGCTGTGACCGGCTCAAGGTGGGAAGGATTAACGCAAAATGTATTGTCGCATGTGTGGTCGAGGTGAAGCCCATCCGGTATCGGCCCATTCTCATGCTCGTAGCGCCACCTGTGCACCCTGTGCGTTTTTGTCAATCGGCACTCAAAAATAACCCCTGATCGGCATGCAATATTAACCCCCTGTTGAAGGGCCGGCCTGTCTCCTGAAGCCGTAGGCGTAAGGAGACAGGCCGGGGCAGGTATGGATCTGGAGAGAGGTTCAGTTACGGTTCCTGAACCGCCAGCTTTCGTTCCCTGTCTCGATGATGTCGCAGTGATGGGTCAGACGGTCGAGCAGTGCCGTGGTCATCTTGGCGTCGGCGAATACACTGGCCCATTCACCGAAGGACAGGTTCGTGGTGACAATGACCGAGGTCTGTTCATAAAGGCGGCTGATCATATGGAACAGCAACTGTCCGCCAGACTGGGCAAAGGGCAGGTATCCCAGTTCGTCGAGGATGACAAAGTCCAGTCGGCCGAGTTGTTCGGCCAGCCGACCCGCCCTTGCCGCCCGACTGTCAGCCTCAAGCCGGTTGACCAGGTCCACCACGTTGAAGAACCGGCCACGCCGACCTGTGCGGATGCAGCTCCGGCCAATGGCCGTGGCCAGG
>NZ_CADP01000049.1:0-12388 GCF_000285295.1 Komagataeibacter europaeus LMG 18890
ATTGTCCCGCAGCCGCCTTGTCCATAAGCCAGATGAGTTCGCCCTCGGTCGTGATGTGGCTGGCGGGTTCCGCCGGGTCGCCGGCGCGCACCCTGCCAAAGGCCTCGCGCTTGGCTGGCCCGGCCAGCATGAACACCACATGGCGGCTGGAATGGATGGCGGGATAGGTCAGCGTCAGGCGTGTATGCGGCGCGTCATCGGGCACGCAGGTCGAAACCAACAGCTTTTTCTCCCGAAGCACCGGCTGGCGCGGGAACAGCGACGCGGTATGCCCGTTATCGCCCAGGCCCAGCATCACCACGTCAAACAGCGGGCGGCCGGGTTCCAGCACCGTGCCGCCGTATACCTTTTCCAGTTCCGTCTGGTATTGCGCCGCCGCCTGCGCCGGGTCGCCCGACGTCGGCATGGGGTGCACGTTGGCGGGCGGCACCGGCACATGGGCCAGCATTTCGCTCTCGACCATGTTGTAATTGCTGGCCGGGTCGCTGTCGGGCACGAAGCGTTCATCGCCAAAGAAGAACTGCGTGTTCGCCCACGGGAAACGGTCGCGGTATTCATCCGACGCCAGAATCTGGTACAGCCGCTTTGGCGTGGACCCGCCCGAAAGCGCGATCACGAACGGGCCGCCCTTTTTCGCCAGCGCCTGTTCCGTCAGCCATTTCGCCATGTACTGCGCAATGGCTTCGGCATCGGGCAGGACCACCATCGCGCCCGTTTTCACGTCATGTCCACCTGTCATGTCACGCATCTCCCAGCACGAATTTCTCGATCCCGTTGGCGAACCCTTCCTCCTCGCACGATGTCGAGACATGGGTCGCCTGCTTCTGCACCTCGGGGCTGGCCTGCCCCATGGCGATGGACATGCCGCTCTTGCGGAACATCAGCACATCATTGGGCTGGTCGCCCAGTGTCACCATCTGGCTGGCGGGAATGCCCAGCAGGCGTTCGAGCGCCATCACCACGCCGCCCTTGTTGGCGTCCCTGTTGGTCACGTCCACATAGTACGGCTGTGACAGGGCGGCGGACGCCGTATCGCCCAGCGCCTGCTGCAGGTCGTGCTCGAGGCGCTTCATCAGGGCCAGATCATCGCTGACGCCGGTGATCTTGACCACCTGGTCCAGCTTTGCTTCCACATTGCCCACCACGGGCGGAAACTTGACCGTCCACTGTTCGCGCGCGACATGCGGGGCATCAAGTTTCGAGACGATCCAGTCATTGCCGTTATAGACCCACGGATCGGCCCCGTGGTCGCGGATGATGCCGATCACCCTGCGCGCCGTATCGGCTGGCAGCGTGCGGGCCTCGATCACGGTGAAATCGGGCCTGACCATCATCCCGCCGTTGAAACCCGCGATCGGTTCGGAAATCTTCAGCGGGTCAATGACCATCTTCATGCCCTTGGGCGGGCGGCCGCTGGTGATGGTGAACAGGATACCGCGTTCACGCAGGCGTTCGACAGCCCGGATCGCGCGGGGTGTCAGGATCTTGTCCTTCGTGACCAGGGTGCCATCCACATCGGCCAGAACCAGTCTGATCTGGCTGGCTGGCGTTCCGGCTGCGTCCTGGGGCATGGTGCCTCTCCCTTCTGTGCCGCGCGCCTATGCACGGGGCAGTACAAAACTTTCCATGGCGAAAGCCCACCCGTCCTGCGTATTGGACCGCGTCACGAAACGGGCATGGGCCTTCACATTAGCGGGCGCGTTGCCCATGGCGATGCTGACCCCGGCTTCCTTCAGCATGGGGATATCGTTGTTCATATCCCCGATACACGCTGTATTCCGGATATCAATATCCAGCAGTTTTGCCAGTTCTTTTGCCGCATAGCCCTTGTTCGCCTGCGGATGCGTAATATCAAGGTAAATGGGCGAGGACCGGTGTACGCTCGCCTTGCCAGCCAGCAGGTCCGCAAGCGCGCGTTCCACCGCCGGCAGGGTGGCGGGATCGGCCGAAACCCCCATGATCTTGCCCACATTTTCATAATGTCCGGCAAAATCGTCCACCTGGATCGGGGTGGTCAGCACCACGTCGCGTTCATGATGGACCTGCGGCGTGTCATCACGGCGCACAAGCCAGTCATGGCCGATGAACAGCCATGGCTCGACCCCGTGGGCAATCAGGAATTCAACCGCCGTCCGGGCCGTTTCCGGATCAAGGGACAGCCGTTCGCGGATCGTGCCGTCAGGGTCACAGATCAGCCCGCCATTCAGACCCGCAATGGGGGTATCGATGCGCAGTTCCCTGACAAACTGCATCATGCCCCGTGGCGCGCGGCTGCTGACCAGGCTCAGTTTGATGCCGGCTGTGCGCACATCATCCGCCGCCTGCCGCGCGGCGGGGGTCAGCCTGCGTTCCGGGGTAATCAGGGTCCCGTCAATATCGGATACGACAAGGCGGACGCCCCCTGCGGGGGTAACGGGTGGGGTCATGGGCATCATCCAATCTTCAGCCAGTGGCGGTGGTCACGGGCCAGCAGGGCGTCGGCCGCTTCCGGCCCCTCGCTGCCAGCCGCATAGAAATCAAGGCTGCGTGCATCCTGCCCCCAGTCCAGCACCGGCTGCACGGCGCGCCATCCGGCCTCGATATTATCCGCGCGCTGGAACAGGGTGGCGTCCCCGATCATGCAGTCATAGATCAGGGTTTCATACCCGGTGCTGGGTCCTTCGCTGAACCATTCGGCATAATCGAATTTCATCCGCACACCACCCAGCCGCACCGACGGGCCGGGAATCTTGGCCGAAAACTGCATGGTGACCCCCTCGGTCGGCTGGATATGGATGACCATGATGTTGGGGGCCAGCTTTTCCACCGGCGTATCGCGAAACAGCGCATAGGGGGCCGATTTGAAGTGGATGGCGATTTCGGTCTTGCGCGCGGCCAGGCGCTTGCCCGTGCGGACATAGAACGGCACCCCGGCCCAGCGCCAGTTATCGATCTGGAACTTCATCGCCATGTAGGTCTCGGTCAGGGAATGGGGGTCAACACCGGGTTCCTGCCGATAGCCGGGCACTTCCTTTCCCCCCACCACGCCCGGCGCGTACTGCCCGCGCACCACGTCCTGCGGCAGGAGGGGGTGGATGGCGTCCAGCACCTTGGTCTTTTCATTGCGCACGGCATCGGCATCGAATGAAATGGGCGCTTCCATCGCCGTCATGGCCAGAAGCTGCATGACGTGATTGGGCACCATGTCGCGCAGGGCGCCGGTGCCTTCGTAAAACTTCGCGCGCTGTTCCACGCCCACCGTCTCGGCAGCGGTGATCTGGACGTGATCGATATTCTGGCGGTTCCACAGGGGTTCGAAAAACCCGTTGGAAAACCGCAGGGCAAGGATGTTCTGGACCGTTTCCTTGCCCAGGTAATGGTCAATGCGGTAGATCTGCTGTTCCGTCAGCGTATGCAGCAGCCGTTCGTTCAGCGCCACGGCGGAAGGCAGGTCGTTGCCGAAGGGCTTTTCCACGATGACGCGGCGGAAGGTATGCCGCCCCTCGCGCACCAGTCCCGCTTCCCCCAGCCGGTCCACGATGGGGCCAAAGAAACGGGCGGCCACGGCAAGGTAGAAAATGCAGTTCTGGTCGCCCACGACCGCGGCGATGTCCTGATAGGTCTGCATGGATTCGAAGTCGCCGCGCACGTAGCGGATGCGCGGCTGCATCCATGCCCATATGTCCTCACGCAATGTCACGGCTTCCGCACCCCGGCGGGCGGCGAAATCCTCCAGCGCCGCACGGACATTGCGCTGTAGCTGCGCATCGGTCAGTTCGGCGCGGTCAACCGCCACAACGCTGAAACCGTCATCCAGCAGCCCGGCGCAGGCAAGATTGTATATGGCGGGCAGCAGAAGGCGGCGCGTCAGGTCACCCCCACCGCCAAAGATGACAAACGATCCCGGCGGGCTGCGCCGGGGGGCGGCTTCATGCCCGGTATCGCCAACCTGTGATACCGCCGAGGCAATGATGTTTTCCATTGTACTGCTGTCCCTGGACTGTTTCCGCCTGTATTCCTCCCCGGCTGTTCCGGTTGCAGTCATTGAGCGCTGTCATTTGTTCCAGGAACAGCCGGGACCCGGAATGCGTAGCACCCCGGCGTCCCATCAGTTACCTGCCGTGGGTCAGGTCAGTTATTCGTACCCTCGATGTGACCGCCAAAGCCGAAGCGCATGGCGGACAGCATATTTTCGGCAAAGTTGTTGCCCGTGCGCGAACGGAAGCGCGTGAACAGCGATGCGGTGATGACGGGCACCGGCACGGCTTCCTCGATCGCGGCCTCGATCGTCCAGCGGCCTTCACCGGAATCGGCCACGTCGCCCTTGTAGTTCGACAGGTCGGGGTTGCCCGCCAGCGCGCTGGCCGACAGGTCCAGCAGCCACGACGACACCACGCTGCCACGGCGCCAGACTTCGGCAATGTCCGCCATGTTCAACTCGAAACGCTGGTCTTCGGGCAGTTCGGTCGAGTTCTTGGACTTCATCACGTCAAAGCCTTCGGCGAAGGCCTGCATGATGCCGTATTCGATGCCGTTATGGACCATTTTCACGAAATGGCCGGACCCGGCGGGCCCGCAATGCAGGTAGCCCTGTTCCGCGCGCGGGTCGAAACCCGGCTTGTCACGGTTCGGCGTGCGCGGGATATCGCCAATTCCCGGTGCAAGGGCGGACAGGATGGGATCGATGTAGTCGGTGGCGTCCTTGGTGCCGCCGTACATCATGCAGTAGCCGCGTTCCAGTCCCCACACGCCGCCCGAGGTGCCGACATCAATGTAGTGGATGCCCTTTTTCATCAGTTCGGCGGCGCGGCGGATGTCGTCCTTGTAGAAGGAATTGCCGCCATCGATCACGATGTCGCCCTTGCCCAGCAGGCCGCCCAGTTCCTGCACCGCCGCTTCGGTCACCTTGCCCGCGGGCAGCATCAGCCAGACCACCTTGCGGCCGGACAGCTTGCCCACCATGTCCGCAAGCCCGGTGGCGGGGGTACAGCGCTTGCCTTCGGCCTGGTCACACACCTTTGCCGTGACCGTGGGATCACGGTCAAAGGCCACCACGTCATGACCATGACGGGTCAGGCGGATGGAAATGTTGCCGCCCATCTTGCCAAGGCCAACAATACCAATCTGCATAATCAAAAAACTCCTGGAAGAGGGATGGGGCCATAGTCCTACCGCCCTGGCGGTCATTACCCAATGACCCCAATCAAAAAACCCGCCCCTTCGCCAGAAGGGACGGGCCAGCATGCGGTCAGACCGCGCGGGCGATATCCTGCCCGAGTTTTTCAAGGCCAGCCTTCAGCTCACCATGGATGTGGACACGCAGTACGCGACGGCCGCGTTCGGCCAGCACTTCCATGTCGCCACGCGCCTGTGCTTCCTTGACAATGCTGAAGGTGTATTTCTCACCTGGCACCGGCAGGTTGACCTCATCATCGCACGTGATCTGCAGGAACACGCCCGTGTCGGGCCCACCCTTGTAGGCCTGTCCGGTGGAATGCTGGAAACGGGGGCCGAATTCGGCGGCCGTGGCCAGCTTCAGCGCATCACGCAGGTCAAGGCGTACCTTCTGGATCCATTCACGCGTCCATGTATCACGGTCGATATAGGCCAGCAGGGCAACATAGTCGCCTGCCTTGCCACGGGCGAAATGGGCCTTGAGGATCGCTTCCGCCGTCTTGCCGCCACCCAGCGCCGACGCGTTCTTCGGATCGGCATAGAAAGCGAACGGGCCGTCCTTGGCGAATGGTTCGTACGGCGGCAGCCTGCCGGTTTCGTTATAGGCGGTGGTGATCTTCTTGGTCTCGATCTTCGATTCCTCGACATCGGGCTGGTTGAACGGGTTGATCCCGATCACCGCGCCGGCGACGGCGGTCGCGAATTCCCAGCGGAAGAATTCTTCCAGCACCTGGCGGCGTTCATGCAGTTCGATGGTGACGACCGGCTCACCCGCCTCAACCAGCGCGGCAAAGGCCGCGTCCTGCTTCGGGCACGGATCCTCGGCCAGACGCAGGTATGTAAACACCCGGTCCCTGCCATACACGCCCGGCTTGCCGATGGTTTCATCATCGATGGGGATCAGGCCGCGGCCATCCTTGCCGGTCGATTCCGCAATCAGCTGTTCCAGCCATGCGCCCATGTCGTAAATGCCGGGGGACGCGATGATGGTCACCTTGTCACGCCCGAAATCACGCGCGGCAACCCCCAGCACGGCCCCCAGCACCACGCCGGGATTCTGCACGGGCGGAACGGATGCGGCGCAGGACTTCTCGCCACGCTGTGCGGATTCCAGCAGCAGCTTCAGCGGCAGGCCCGCGACGGCGGCGGGCACCATGCCGAAATCGGACAGCACGGAATACCGGCCGCCAATCTGCTTTTCACCGTAGAAAATCTTCCAGAAACCGTCCTTCTTCGCCACGTCTTCCATGTGCGAGCCCGGATCGGTCACGGTAATGAAGTGCGAGCCGACCTTGTCGCCCAGCACCTTTTTCGCCTGATCGAAGAAATAGGCCTTGAGGATGTTCGGCTCCAGCGTGCCGCCGGACTTGGACGAGACGATGAACAGCGTCTTGCTGATATCGATCTTCTTCTCGAAATCACGCACCTGCTGCGGGTCCGTGCTGTCGAGCACGTACAGATGCGGGAAGCCTTCATGCTTGCCGAATGTCTGCGCCAGCACTTCGGGACCAAGGCTGGAACCACCCATGCCCAGCAGCAGCGCGTCACGGAAGCCGCGGGCCTTCACCTCCGCCTGGAAATCCTCGAATTTCGACAGGGCGGCCATCTGGTCATCGGTGATGTCCAGCCATTTCAGCCAGCTTGCCTCATCCTTGCCGGTCCACAGGGTTGCGTCCTTGTCCCATATGCGGCGGACATTGCCGTCCTTGCGCCATGTCTCCAGTTCCGCATCGACCGCCTTCTGCAGGTCGGCAGGCAGCCTGAGCGCGGTGGAGGTCACCTTCTTGCCAAGGAACGCCGCCTGCTTGGCCGCGACCGACCCCAGCAGGTCATCAAACGCATCAGCGAAGGAGGCAACGCCTTCATCCACCAGCACCTTCGTGACACCGTCAAGGTCAAGGCCAAGACGCTGGGCTTCGGCCATAACCTTCTTCGCGCCCTCGATATCCTGCGTCAGGGTGGGGGCCACCTTGCCGTGGTCACGGAAGGCGTCGAATGTAGCGGGGGGAATGGTGTTGACGGTTTCGGGACCGATCAGGCCATCCACATACAGCACGTCGCTGAAGGACTTGTCCTTCGTGCCCGTGCTGGCCCACAGCAGGCGCTGCGGCTTGGCACCGGCGTCGGCCAGCTTTTTCCACCGTGCGCTGGCCGTCACGTCCTTCCAGTGTTCGTACGCCATCTTGGCGTTGGCGATCGCGACCTTGCCACGCAGCGCCTTGAGCGCCGCACTGTCCCTGTCGCCCTTCGCCACGCGGTCATCGATTTCCTTGTCGATCTTCACGTCGATGCGGCTGACGAAGAAGGACGCGACACTGGCGATGTCCTTGACGCTTTCGCCACGGCCAAGGCGGTCCTCAAGCCCGGTAATGTAGGCTTCCAGCACCTTCTTGTAGGCATCGATCGAGAACAGCAGGGTGACGTTGATGCTCAGCCCTTCGGCAATGGCGGCGGGCACGCCTTCTTCAGTGCCGGGAATCTTGATCATGAGGTTGCGGGCGCCAACCGCCTTCCACAGGCGCAGCGCCTCATGCAGGGTGCCCTTGGTGTCACGCGCCAGATAGGGCGAGACCTCAAGGCTGACATAACCGTCCACGCCCTTCGTCTGTTCATAGACCGGATACAGCACCCGGGCCGCGGCCCGGATATCGTCCACGGCCAGCAGTTCGTACAGCGCGCCCGCGTCAATCACCTGGTGCGCCAGCACCGAACGGATCTGGGCATCGTAATCCGTGCCCTGCCCCATGGCCTTCTGGAAGATGGCGGGGTTGGAGGTCACGCCCTTCAGCCCGTCTTCATCCACCAGCTTCTTCAGGCTGCCATTTTCGGTATAGGAACGCTGGATGAAGTCCAGCCATGGGGACTGACCATAGCGGGCCAGTTCCTTTAACGGATTTTCGCTACCAGAGTCTTGCGCACTCATGCCGTGCATCCTTTGCCTGCGGCAGCGCGGGCAGGTCCCGCGTCACCAATACTGCCATCTTCAAAAAACAAGGCAGGCGGAACGCACTGTCCCGCCTGCCTGTCCATTATGCCGGTTTGCCCGCCTGCCTGCGGGCGGCGGCCACCACGGCGTCAACCGTGAAACCGAATTTGACCTCCAGCTGTCCCGCCGGGGCGGAAGCGCCAAAGCCGTGCATGACGATCGTCTCCCCCGCCAGTCCCGTGTAACGGTCCCAGCCAAGCTGGGCCGCCTGTTCCACCGCGACGCGCGCGGTGACATCGGGCGGCAGGACGCTGTCGCGGTAGGCCTTGGGCTGCGCCTCGAACAGATCCCATGACGGCATGGAGACAAGACGCACCTTGATGCCATCCGCCTTCAGCTTTTCCGCGGCCTTCACGATCAGGCCGACCTCACTACCCGTTGCCATGAGAATGACATCGGGACGCCCCTGCGCATCCGCAAGGACATAGGCCCCTTTTGCCAGACCTGTTGCTGGCGCATAGGTCTTGCGGCAGATGGTGGGCAGGTTCTGGCGGCTCAGTGCCAGCACGCTGGGGCGGTCCCTGATCTGGACCAGCGTGCGCCAGGCTTCGGCCACCTCGTTCGCATCGGCGGGGCGCAGCACGGTCACGCCGGGGGTGGCGCGCAGCTGGGCCAGCTGTTCGATGGGCTGGTGGGTCGGGCCGTCTTCGCCCACCCCGATCGAATCATGGGTGAAGATATAGGTCACCGGCAGCTTCATGAGCGAAGACAGGCGGATGGGCGGCTTCATGTAATCAGAGAAGATCAGGAAGCCCGAGCAGTAGGCCCGGATGCCATACAGCGCCAGCCCGTTGCTGATCGATCCCATCGCATGTTCGCGCACGCCGAAATGCAGGTTGCGCCCGCCATAGGTCCCGCCCCACTGCGGCGGCTGGAAATCACCCGCGCCGTCAAAGGTCAGGTGCGTCTTGGTGGAGGGCGACAGGTCGGCCGAGCCACCGATCATCCACGGATAATTCTTCGCGATCTCGTTCAGGACCTTGCCCGAACTTGCGCGGGAGGCGACGCCCTTGGCGTCTGCGTCGAATACCGGGATATCGCTGTCCCACCCTTCGGGCAGGGTGCCGGCGAAGATGTGGTCAAGCTGCGCGGCTTCATCGGGATATTTCGCACGATAGGCCCTGAACAGTTCGTCCCATGCCCTGGACGCGGCGGCGCCACGCGTGGCGATTCCTGCCTGGAAATGTTCCGGCACGCCTTCAGGTACGTAGAAATTCCTGTCTTCCGGCCAGCCATAGAATTTCTTGGTCTCGCGGACTTCCTCGACACCCAGCGGGGAACCGTGCGCTTCGGCCGTCCCGGCAAGATGCGGCGCGCCCCAGCCAATGATGGAATGGACGATGATCAGCGTCGACCGCGAGGTCTCGGCCTTCGCTTCCGCCAGCAGGCGGCGCATGTCGCCCGTGTCGTTGGCGTCCTTGAGTTCAAGGACATGCCAGCCATAGGCCTCGAAGCGTTTGTGCACGCTTTCGGTAAAGGCGATGCGGGTCGATCCTTCGATGGAAATATGGTTGCTGTCATAGATCCACGTCAGGTTTCCAAGCTTCAGGTGGCCTGCAATGGACGCGGCCTCGCTGGATACGCCTTCCATGTTGTCGCCATCACCGCACAGCGTATAGACGTGGTGATCGAACAGCGTGAACCCGGGGCGGTTATAGCGTTCTGCCAGCCATTTTTCCGCAATCGCCATGCCCACCGAATTGCCGCAGCCCTGGCCCAGCGGCCCGGTCGTGGTCTCGACACCCGCGGTGTGGTGGTATTCCGGGTGGCCGGGGGTGAGCGAGTCCAGCTGGCGGAACTGCTCGATATCCTCCAGCGTCAGGGCGGGACGGTCATTGCTGACCCCGCCGGGACGCACGTCGCGGATACCCGCCAGGTAGATCAGCGAATACAGCAGCATGGACGCGTGCCCGATCGACAGTACGAAACGGTCACGGTTGGGCCATAGCGGATTGGCCGGGTCATAGTTCAGCACATCGCGCCACAGCGTATAGGCCACGGGGGCAAGTGCCATGGCGGTGCCGGGGTGACCGGAATTCGCCTTCTGCACCGCGTCCATGGACAGCGTACGGATTGTATTGATGCACAGCGTGTCGATATTGGTGGGCATTGCGCCACCTCCTTCAGGTGCCATCAGGGGGGATGTAGTCAGGGAACGCATGAGAGACCGGCCTCCTTACAGCCATGGTTGCTGTCCTGATCGGGCCGGACATGCGGCCTGAACATGACAACCTTTCTTGTTTTTCTTTCCATACCACCCGCACCCGGGCCGCCCGGCGGCGGACAGCACGGAGCACAAGGAAAAAAGGCTTTTCACGGCACGCACCTTCTCACGACCTTCGGGACGGAACAAGCCATCTCGTCAGGCTGTTACCCTCATCCCGCCGAACATGCGCGCCATGCCCCGCCATTGCATATGACAGCGCGTGACCGCCCACCCGGTTGCCCGGAACCCGGTCACGTACAGGCATGGAATTTGACACAGCCCCCGCCCTCCCCCACCAGATCGGGGCCACGCACCGTCCGCCGATGGAGACAACGCATGCCCCCGCTACCCGCCAGCGACCACACGGATGGCACCCGTTTTTTCAATCCCGCCTCCATTCGCCCCGACACCACGCCACCAGGACGGATGCGGCGGCTGTCCATCCTGAAATGGCAGTGGAACAGGCCAAAATCGGACTGGCCCGCATGGATTGAAAACCCCGTCCCCACCGGCGACCCGCATGCCCTTCCCGCACCGGGCACGGTGCAGGTGACGTTTATCGGGCACAGCACGTTCCTGATCCGCCTGCCCCGCCCCGATGGCACGGCGCTGAGCATCCTGACCGATCCCATTTTTTCCCTGCGCTGCTCACCCTTTTCCTTCATGGGGCCCAGGCGGGTGCGCGCGCCGGGACGGGCGCTGGCGGACCTGCCCCGGATTGACGTGGTGCTGGTGTCCCACGCGCATTACGACCACATGGACCTGCCCACGTTGCGCGCCCTTGCCCGGCGCGGGGATGACCCGCTGGTGGTCACGCCGCTGTGCAATGCGCGCTTCATGCGCGCGACCGGGCTGCGTCGGATCATGGAACTGGACTGGTGGCAGTCCGTGGCCATGCCGGATCTGCAGGTCACGTGCACACCCGCCCGCCATGGTGCGGCCCGCACCCCCTTTGACCACAACAAAAGCCTGTGGGGCGGGTTCATGCTGCGCGACGCGGCGGGGCACCGGCTGTTCTTTGCCGGCGACACCGCGCATGGGCGGCACTGGGGCCTGATCCGTGACCGTCTGGGCGCGCCCGATATCGCACTCCTGCCCATCGGGGCGTATGATCCGCGCGAACTGATGGCGGGCGTGCATACCACCCCCGAGGAGGCGCTGGAGGGCCTGCGCCAGCTTGAGGCGCACCATGGCATCGGCATGCATTTCGGCACGTTCCACCTGACGGATGAACCCATGGACGAACCCGTGCGCCGGCTGGCCCGGGCGGTGCAGGATACCGGCCTGCCCCCTGATGTGATGGGGGTCATGGACCATGGGGAATGCCGCGACATCGCATGGCGACAACCCGATGATGCATGATTGCCCGATGTTCTTTTCAGCCGAACCGTCCTATGATCCGCCCCACCTGACGGGACCGGCCCCCGCCCCCGTTTTCCGCAACCCGACCAGCGAGGCAGGCACATGAGCAAGACAATCGCCAGCGGCGACCCCGCCGCCGCCGCACCCGAATCCTTCAGCAACGCGGAAATCGAGACCCTGTTCCTGTCCGCCGCCCGTGACGGGCAGACAGACCTGGTAAGCGAATTCCTGAACGCGGGCATCAACCCCGACACCCGCAATGACAAAGGCTACACCGCGCTGATTCTGGCGGCCTATAACGGCCACGCCGAAACCGTGCGCGCCCTGCTGGCGGGTGGGGCCAATCCCAACCTGCAGGATGCAAAGGGGGCGACCGCGCTGGCGGGTGTCGCATTCAAGGGCGACCTGCCGTGCGCGCGCGTGCTGGTGGAACATGGCGCCGCGATTGACGTGCCGAACTTTGTCGGGCGCACGCCGCTGACCTTTGCGGTCATGTTCAACCGCGACCCCATGGTGACCTTCCTGCTGGAACATGGCGCCAATCCCGACCTGCGCGATGGCGAAGGGATCAGTGCGCGCATCCTGGCCACCCGGCAGGGCAATGCCGCCCTTGTCTCCGCCATGGGTCGTCCGGCCACGCCCCAGGGCTGAACGCCCTTTCCCATATATCCCTCCCGCGC
>NZ_CADP01000049.1:12403-22001 GCF_000285295.1 Komagataeibacter europaeus LMG 18890
GCATGCAGGACGGGCGCGCGGCTGTTTCATGACCCTGACAATCTGGAATTCACCCTGATGAGCCGTTTCTGGAGCCCTGTCGTCCATACCCTGACCCCCTATGTGCCGGGGGAGCAGCCCAGACTGGCCAACCTGATCAAGCTGAATACCAATGAATGCCCGTATGGTCCGTCGCCCAAGGTGCTGGACGCCATACGGGCGGCGACCAACGACACGCTGCGCCTGTATCCCGATCCCACGGCGCAGGCGCTGTGTGCCGCGATCGCGCGTGCGCATGATGTCCCGGCCGACCACGTTTTCGTGGGCAATGGATCGGACGAAGTGCTGGCCCATACATTCCAGGGGCTGCTCAACCATCCCGAACCGCTGCTGTTTCCTGACATAACCTACAGCTTCTACCCCGTTTACTGCGGGCTGTATGGCATACGGCATGAAACGGTGCCGCTGGATGACGACATGCGCATCGACATTGCCGCGTATCGCCGGCCATGCGGGGGCATCATCATCCCCAATCCCAATGCCCCAACGGGAATCGCGCTGGGGCTGGACGCCATCCGCGCCGTGCTGACCGATCACCCCGACGCGGTGGTGGTGGTTGACGAAGCCTATGTCGATTTCGGCGCGGAGACGGCCATTGCGCTGGTGGACCAGCATCCCAACCTGCTGGTCGTGCGCACGCTGTCCAAATCCAGCGCGCTGGCGGGATTGCGGGTGGGCTATGCCATCGGGCAGCCCGACCTGATCGCGGCCCTGACCCGTGTGAAGGACAGCTTCAATTCCTATCCGCTGGACCGTCTGGCGCAGGTGGGGGCCATTGCCGCGATCGAGGATCGGGAATGGCTTGCAAACACCCGTGAGAAAATCATAAGCTCACGGGACAGGCTGACCGACAGCCTGGGAAAGATGGGGTTCGATGTCCTGCCATCACAGGCGAATTTCATATTCGCCCGGCACCCGGACCGTGACGCCGCATATCTTGCCTCCGCCCTGCGGGAACGGGCAATCATCGTGCGTCATTTCCGGACCCCGCGCATTGCACAGTGGCTACGCATCACCATTGGTACTGACGCCGAATGCCAGGCCCTGATAACGGGACTGACTGACGTGCTGGCGCAAAACGGGGGCTAGGTCCCCGGTTCATCACGTGCCTGCGCCTGCCCGGCCTGCCATGAAAGGCAGGAGGCGGTCAGTACGTGCTGTTCGTCTTTCCACCATACGGTTGACAACTCATTTCCTGGACCCGCGGTCCACAGGACACTTATCATGCGCGCATTCCACGGACAGATGTCCGATAACCAGCCGATCCGTCGCACGCTTGCTGAAAAACAGAAGCAGCTGCGTGACCTGCGTGAAACACTGGCCACCATGAAATCGCATACATCCCCCGCCCTGCGCGAAAGCGTACAGAAGCGCATCCGCCAGCTGGAAAGCGAAGTCAGCGCCGCCCCCGCCCTGAAGGCCGGGGAGCAGCGCAATACGCCACGTTCCACCACCGGCACGGACCGGCCCCGCAGCCCCCGTCGCCGCCCTGAACGCAGTATCTGAACAGACAAAAAAAAGGCCGACCCCACTGGGGGCCGGCCTTTTTCATTTGGTAATTCCTGCCGGGGAAACAGGTCCGGATATTTCCAGACCATATGTCCTTGCGGTTCCTGCCCATATGACAGGCTGTGCCAGCCGGACGGAAAACCACCCTGAAGCAGCGTGGTTCAGACTGCTGTTCCCAAAGTGGCAATATTTCCCGGCGCCACCTACCCCTTCATCTGCACCTTCAGGCCAATAAAAAACGGGCCTGCTTTGCAGCAGGCCCGTTTTCCACCCATATCGGCACAACCGATCAGGTCAGGATCCGGGACGGATCAGTGACCAAGCGTCACTTCTTCCGCCACATCACCGCGTGCAGCGGCAGCGTCAATGTAACGACGGGCTTCCGGCGAAACGGTCAGCACCAGCGTCATCAGGGCCGAGGCGACATACAGGCCGGAGAAGATCCAGATGATCCCCTCGATCCCGTGCCAGTTCTCAAACCACGTCACGATGGCCGGACCGACCCATGTGCTGGCGCCAGCACCCAGGCCAAGGGCGGACAGGGCAGCGGCCTTTTCCTTCGGGCAGATCTGCGGCACCAGGCCGGACAGCGGCACGAAGGCGGCAATCGTCGCGCCATACAGCGCACCCATGGCGGCAGCAATGGGGAAGTTGCCGGGGAACATCTGCGGCACATAGTAGAACAGCGGCACGGTGATCGCGGCGCCCACGCAACCGAACAGGGCGACAACGGTACGATGGCCCAGACGGTCAGCCGTGATGCCGGACACAAGGTTCACCAGGATGTTCGACAGGAAGATGATCGACAGAAGCTGCAGCCACTGCGACAGCGAGAAGCCGATCACCTTGGTGAAGAACGCCGGCATGATGACCAGAAACGCATATTCGGACGACGTGTTGATGGTCCGCACGATCATGGCGACAAACGTCTTGGGCTCACGCCACAGGATGCTGATCGAACTGAAGAAGATCGTGCCGGGCTTCGTGCCCACCGGGGCAAGGCGGCGGGAACCGATGGGCTCACGCGTCATCAGCAGGGCCAGCAGGCCACCGAACATGACCAGCGCCAGCGAGGACCAGAACGTCGCCATTTCGCCAATCAGCGGAATGGAGAAGCTGGCGAACAGCGAACCCAGCGTGGGCAGTCCGCCGGAGAAGGCGAACCAGAACCAGCCCGCGGCCGAACCCAGCTGACGCGGCGGGGTCGCGGCGGCAATCCACACCAGGAAGCCATAGGTGAACAGCGGATAGCCAAAGCCACGCATGGTGTAGGCGGCCAGCATGATGGGATAGCTGTTGACGGCCACGCCGAAGGTCAGGAACAGAACCTCGAACACACCCCAGATGGCAAGGCCGATCCACATGACCCGCTTGGGCCCCCACAGATCGGACAGCGGCCCCGATGCCCATGAGGACAGCGAGACGGTCACGCCATAAATGGTAAACAGCAGCGCGGTATTACGCGATGAAATGCCCTGTCCCTCCAGATAGGGGGCCAGGTAGCCGGCCTCGACACCATCACCGATCATGAAGAACAGCAGGCCGACAAATCCCCAGAACAGGGGTGCCGGGATGCCAAGCTTATCAGCTATGGACGTTGATTCGGACAGATTGTCTGTCTGTTTCAAGGGGAGATTCTCCTCTTTCACAGGCAGCCGACACGAAGATGAGGGGCTCCACCTCATTGTGGAGCGTCGATGCAGGCTGCGTCCGCACAGTCCGGATTTCCGGCAAACACCAGTGCGGAACCTCAGTTTCACAAGTTCGGGTGTGCAATCACCCGGACCGGCTACAGCAATGCGGGAACAGAAGAACGGCGCCAGCGCCAAAACGCCAGCGCATCATGCCTGGCAAACCTGCTTCCCCATAAGTGCCACCGGCCAAAAGTCGTCGATCCAGCAGAAAACATACCAATTGGTACGCGTTGCATAACAATATCGATGAAAAACACCCGGTTACACCTGAAAAAAAGGCAAAACCACGTGATCTCCCATCACTGGAAAGACCAGGAATTGGCTGGATATACAAAATCGTTGCAGTTACGAACGATTTCACAGTGACCCGATAGTCTCCAACCTCCATTCGGATACAAAAAATATATTCAGTGGGGTCAATCTATACTAAAAAACTCTCGAGAATGTAAGGGAAATCTCAAATTTTCGATGCGATTCGGATTTTTCCCTTATTATATCAACAGATTTCAGATCATATTTTTATGCATACGGTATATGCATCACCATCCGGCACCATCTTTCGCCAGGGGTGGGTTCCTGCCATAGTCACCATTGCCCGCCCGCACATGGACGGGGCCGCACCCCGGTGCGGGACAGGCATTGCCTGCTGCATCCTCCCATGCCGGGGCATGGACAGACGGAACGGGTACGGTGAACATCAATTCCATACGCCTTGCCGCATTGCCGGTTGCTTTGCTGCTGCTTTCTCCCGCGCTGGTCTGCGCCCCTGCCCACGGCCAGAGCCTGGCCACGCAGAAGGTGCAGCGTGCGATGGATGTCCTGCGCCTGAAGCCGGATCTGGCCAGCAAGGCCTGCCTCGACAAGCTCGAAGACCTGCACAAGATGGAAAAGGTCATCGAGGAAGCGGGGGAAAGCGCACACAACCCCAACCTGTCGCTGGCGCACGACATCATGGAATCCGATTACGAGGACGCAACCGAATCCTGCGTGCCCGATGCCGCCAAGCTGTGCGCGGCGCCCGGAAAGCTGGCCAGCGCCAACCAGAAGAAGCTGTGTGACTCGCTTGACGCGATCATGTCGGTTGACGGATCGGATGAAGGGGACGAAGTCGCAACCCCGCCCGAGGGCACATCCTCCGACTGAGGATGCGCCCTGTCCGGCCCTGGCTCAGGACAGGCGCGCCAGAAGCTGCAGCCCTTCCGCATTGCCCAGGACGGCTGATTTTTCCGCCCGGTTCAGTTCACGCAGGGCGGTGGCAAGGTCTGGCGCCTCCCGCAGTTTCAGCAGGCCCACCAGCAGCGCCGGATTGATCGGGTCGCCCGGCCTGCTGGGCGGGGGCAGCATGATTTCATGTACCTTCAGCAACCCCGCCCGTGCACGCAGCGCCGTCACCGCATCCTGCACGGGCTGGCCCGCCATCTGCATCATGTAGGACACGGCCGCGTGCAGTACGGGTGGGGGGGCTGTTTCCTCGGGGATCAGCAGCAGGTGGGCGCGCCGGAACGCCTGCCCCACCGCTGCGCTGCCTGTCAGTACCGCCAGCGGTATGGCGCAGACCAGCCCCAGCGTTACCGGCAGCATCCACAGGAACAGCGGCAGCGAAACACTCCATGCCGCCGCCGCCAGCGCGATACCCAGTATGGTATGGACCATGTACAGCCGCACGTTCTGCATGATCTGCAGGCCGCCGGCATCACGCCGCTGCGCATTCCACCCCGAGTCGCGACCAAGCAGGATGGAAATGACCCCTGCCGTCTGGATGATCATGGCGATGGGGGCCAGCAACCCGCCGATCACCGTTTCCACCATAATGGACGCCGCCGCCGCGATCGCCCCGCCACAGCCACGGCGCAGCGGCCCGTCGATCAGCAGCAGCAGGTAGGCCAGTATCTTGGGGGCCAGCAGCACGCCCATGGTGCCGATGAACATGTATTCCGCCTGAACCGGGTCAACATGCGGCCAGTGGGGATAAAGCAGCTTGGTATCGCCAAAATATTCCGGTTTGTAGAACCGGTTCTGCAGCGAGACCACGATCCCCACCAGCAGGAAGACCAGCCACAGCGGGGCCGTGACATACGACCCGATGCCCATGAGCATGTGCATGCGGCTGATCCAGTGCAGGCCCCGCGCGGACACCACCTTTGCATGCTGCAGGTTGCCCTGGCACCACCGGCGGTCGCGGATGGCGATATCGGTCAGGGATGGCGGGCTTTCCTCATACGATCCGGCCAGGGCGGGCACCATGTGAATGGCCCATCCCCCCCGGCGCATCAGCGCCGCCTCCACAAAGTCATGGCTCATGATCGCGCCGCCAAAGGGCTGGCGCCCCGGCAGGTGCGGCAGGCCGGCCTGCTCGGCAAAGGCACGGGTGCGGATCACCGCGTTATGGCCCCAGTAATTCCCTTCCGACCCGTGCCACCATGCAATGCCATGGGCGATCAGCGGACCATAGACACGCCCCGCGAACTGCTGCATGCTGGCAAACAGCGTCTGCCCGTTTACAATGACCGGCAGGGACTGGATCAGCGCGACACCGGGATTGCGTTCCATGGCCGCCGTCAGCCGCACGACCACGTCGCCCGACATGACGCTGTCGGCATCCAGCGTGATCATCTGCTGATAGGCCGCGCCATAGGTCCGCACCCATTCACCGATATTGCCCGCCTTGCGGTCCGTATTGACCGCGCGCCTGCGGTAAAACAGCCGCCCGCCCCACCCGGTGGCGCGGCACAGGGCCATGTAGGCGGCTTCTTCCGCCACCCACACGTCGGGATCGGTGGTGTCCGACAGGATGAAAACGTCAAAGGCGCGTTCCTGCCGGGTGGCCGTAAGGCTGTCGATGGTGGCGCGCAGGCCGGCCATCACGCGGCCGGGATCCTCGTTATAGGTCGGCATGAGCAGTGCGGTGCGCGTGGTCAGGCGTGGCAGCGGGCCACTGCGCGCGATCCCCAGCCCAAGGCCGCCATGCGCCAGCATCGAGGCAAACCCCGCCAGCGCGGAGGTAAAGGCCAGCGCGATCCACAAGAACAGCATGACGAACAGCACCAGCATCACCATGCCGGCCACCGAACGCTGCACGGCATTGAACACCAGGTCCATTTCGTAACCGGCAAGGCCCGTCATGACCACGGCCCCGCCGATCACCAGCAGGCGGCGCAGGTGAATCAGCCGCCACTCGGTCGTTGGCACGGGACCACGTCCATGCAGGTCAGGTGCCGCCTCCAGCGGATGAACAGGCATGTCCAGCGGCGCCGCGGGCGGAAGGGCGCACCATCCCTGCGGCAGCAGCGGCGCGGGCTGGCCCGCCGCCGGACCGGATGGCGCGCGCGTGGCTAGGGGGTCCATCGGTAGACCCACTCTTCCGACACAGGCCCGTTGTCATCGGCCAGCACGCAGTTCAGTTCCGCCACCTTGGCATCGCCGGGCGCGAATTCGAACGTGCTGCGCCAGCCATGGATGGGGGGAACCGGTTCGACCACCACATTGCGGATTTCGCCTGCGGATGTCCGGCACTGCAGGTGGAAATGCGGCTTTTCAGGCAGATTGTCGAACGGCGTGCCCACAAAATCGATGTCAAAGAAACGGGTATGCGAATCATCCGTCGCCTCCCCCACGCGGGTGGCGGAAATACGGGCCAGTTTAGTGGGCCATGGCGTATCCCACCCCCAGTACATGCGATAGGTGAAGACATATTCACGCCCCGCCGCCAGCGCATCCTGCGGCCGCCAGAAGGAGACGATGTTGTCATTCACCTCGTTCGGGGTGGGGATTTCCACAAGGTCCACGGACCCCGCCCCCCAGTCCCCGATCGGTTCGATCCACAGCGAGGGGCGCTTTTCATAATTCAGCGACACATCCTCGAAATCGGTAAAGGCACGCTTGCGCTGCATCAGGCCAAAGCCATGCGGGCGCACGTCACTGAAGGCGGAGAACTGCAGGTCGCGCGGATTGCGCAGCGGCCGCCACAACTGCTGTCCGCTGCCCGTCCACATGGACAGGCCTTCGCTGTCATGGGCGGCGGGACGCCAGTCATCAACGCGCGTGCGGTCATTCGCATCAAAATAGAACATGCCCGTCAGCGGCGCGATGCCGGATTCCGCGATGGCCTTGCGGGGATAGAGATAGGACTGGACATCAAAGACCGTCGTCTCACCGGGGCGGATGGTAAAGCGGAACGCACCCACCAGCGACGGGCTGTCCAGCAGGGCATGGATGACGATGCTGTCCACGCCCGCCTTGGGCTTTTCCAGCCAGAAAGCACGGAACAGGGCGAATTCCTCCCCCTTCGGGTCACCGGTCCCGTTGGCGAAGCCGCGCGCGGACAGGCCATAGTTCTGCCCCTTCGCCACCGCACGGAAATAGGATGCGCCAAGGAAGACGCAGAATTCCTCCATAACCCCCGGCGTATTGATCGGCGCGCGCAGCCGCAGGCCGGCAAAACCGATATCATCATTCACCCGCAGGGCGGGATCGTTATAGGTGAACATGTCGGGGTTGAAGGCAATGGGCCGGGACTGCCCGTCAATGACTTCATGCATGTAGATGCGCGGGGCGTACAGATAACCACGCGGAAAGAATTCGACATCAAAGCCCAGGTTCTCACCATGCCACAGGGCCTGTTCCGAACGGAACGCCATGGAATTGTACTGGTCGAAATTCAGGTTACGCAGCGCGGAAGGCAGGGACTGTGACGTGGCCTGGTACGCCTGCTGCGACAGCTGGTGCGCCAGCGTGCGCACGGTGGTGGGATCGAAATTGCCACTTTGCGTCGCGCGGGCGGGACGCGCCGCGCCAATCCCCGCCACGGTAATGGCGGACAGGGCCGTTCCCGCTTTCATGAAATCACGTCGTAACACTGAGTTTAACTCCAGTCATTTTTCTTGTTTCACCGTATTGGCACATCATTTTTACCAATTGGCAAAAAATAATGCCTGAACGTCCGTGATCGTGACTGCCTATGGCTTTTTCACGGCGGGGGGGAACACATGGCCGCCAGGGTTTCCATCTGTCCCCGCACGGCGTCACGCGCCGAGTGTTCGATTTCACGGTACAGCCTCAGCACGGCCTCCCCCTCCGGTGACAGGCCAGCGCCCCCGCCGCCCCCGGGCCGGGCGGAGACCAGTGGCCGCACGAAGGTCGTGTTCATGGCCTCGACCAGAAGCCACGCGCGGCGATAGGACATGCCCATGGCCCGCGCCGCGGCGGAAATGGAACCGGTCTGGCCAATCTGTTCCAGAAGCTTGATCTTCCCATGCCCCAGCAGGGGCGAGCCATTCGCGTCCACCCGTAATGTCAGGCGCATTTCTGTCATGGTTTCAAAACTCCTGGCCACAGCTATATCATCGCCCATTCTACCGGAAACGGCTTCACCTGAAACGGAATTTTCCCACCATGACCCAGCCCATTTCCCCATCGGGGCCACCGTCGGGCACATGGCGGCGCATGGGGGCGCAGGATCTGCCCGCCGTCATGGCGCTGGCCACCACCATGCACCCCGGCTGCCCCGAACGGCCCGATGTGCTGGATGAACGCCGCAGGCTGTGCCCGGCGGGCTGCCTGATCCTGCCCGATGCGCAGGGAAAACCGGGCGGTTATGTATTAAGCCATCCATGGCGCATGGCCCGACCGCCCGCGCTGGATACCTACCTGCACCACCTGCCTGTGCGGGCGGATTGCTGGTACCTGCATGACATTGCCATCTCCCCCGCCCTGCGCGGGCGGGGCGCGATGCATGCGGCCCTGCGCATCCTGACGCGACATGCCCGCCAGAATACCCTGCGCTGGATGACACTGATGGCGGCGGAAGGGGCACGCCCGGTCTGGACGCATATGGGATTCGAACCCATGCCCGACATCCCGGCGGACATTACCGCCACCTACGGGGCTGATGCCTGCCCCATGCGCCGCGCCATTTCCACAACGGTGCAGGCATGAAGAGCGTCTGGAAATCAAAGAAACCCTGGTGAAGCTTTTTTTAGGGCCTGTTGGGAATTAACGCGAATTGATGATTGCGGCGGTAAGATAAATCATCGCTGCGAATGATCTGTCGGTCTTGTCGCTTCGCATGGCGATGCGCTTGAACTCCTTGAGCTTGCAGAAGAAGTTCTCGATGAGATGGCGTGCCTTGAACAGGGCTCCATCGAAGGATCGCCTGTCGAGGCGGTTCCGACGCTGGGGAATGACCACGCGGGCCCCTTGCGCGCGTATGGTGTCCACGATCCAGTGGACATCGAACGCCTTGTCAGCAAGAAGTCCCTCAAAATCAGCCGGTTCAAGGAGAGGCGCCACCCCGACCGTATCGTAATGCTGGCCGGGGATAAGCGTAAAGCGGACCAGATTGCCCAAGGCGTCAGTCA
>NZ_CADP01000048.1 GCF_000285295.1 Komagataeibacter europaeus LMG 18890
CCTCGTGCTCCCTGTCTGCAACCTGCACGGCATGCAGCTCCATCTCGCGGAGATTTCACGCACGGTCGCGCAGGGCGCTCACGCCGTCCTCATTGTGGATCAGGCCGCATGGCATACCAGTCAGAAGCTGGATGTTCCCTACAATATCACCATTCTCCCGCTGCCTCCCCGGGCTCCTGAACTGAACCCGGTGGAAAATCTCTGGCAGTTCCTGCGCAATACATGGCTCTCAAACAGGATCTTCAGAACCTATGACGATATCGTTGATATCGCCTGCCATGCCTGGAACCAGCTCGTCAATCAACCATGGCGCATCATGTCAATCGGACTGCGCAATTGGGCTCATGGGTTATAGCAATCAACGGTTGGTATCAGGCACTTGAAAAATGATGAAACAGACCTGTCGCCGCTATCTGTCGGGATCGATAGCATCCCGCGGGGTGTCCATACGGCACGTAGCGGGGATGACGGCTTTGCCTACCGTCATCCTGTGCTGACACAGGTCGTGGTCGTGTCGGACGCCATGTCCGTGTGCCTTGCCATCATGGCCTGTATTGCGTGGCAGCGTATTCATGACACACCTGATGGACTGTCTGGCGCCCTTCTGCTGGCCAATATCATGGCCGCGGGGGCGTTTTTTCTGTTCCCCAGGAATGTCCCGCTTCTGGATGTCCCCGACCTGACGCGGATTTCGTACCAGATCCGTTACCTGCTGCCGCCCGTGGTGTTTGGCGGGGTCATCTTCTGCACCGTTCTGGTCATGCTGTCGTGGCCACCTGGCGTTACGTTGCGCATGGGGGCGGAATGGCTGGTCTTTGTGGTGATCGCGCTGCTGATCGAACGGTGCGTGGGTACATATATCGTGCAGACGCATGCGGTAACCCGTCGCCTGGCACGCAAGGTGGCGATCATCGGCTCGGGCGCGGAAGCAACGCAGATGGCGTCGCGCATCAATGCACGCATGCAGCGCATATTCCGCCTTGTCGGGATCTTTGATGATCAGGGCAGCCATGTTGACGGCACGATAGAAAAACTGGTCCTGCATGCGCGTGAGGATCACATTGATGCGGTCATTATATGCCTTTCCCCCGCCGAAGGCGGGCAGCAGCAGGTCATGGACATATTGTGGCGCCTGCGTGGGGTGCTGGCGGATGTCTATGTCGTGCCGTCGCTCATGACGGAGGACTGCCACGGCTGGCCGGTTGAACGCTTCGGCCCGTTTTCCCTGACCGTATTGCAGCGCCGTCCGTTAAGTGAATGGGACATGCTGGAAAAGCGCGCGTTTGATCTTACCGCCAGCATGCTGCTGCTTGTGGCGCTGGCCCCCGTGCTGGGACTGGTGGCGCTGGCGATCAAGCTGGATTCCCGTGGTCCCGTGCTGTTCTGCCAGCCCCGGCAGGGTTTCAATAACCGCTACTTCAACGTGTTCAAGTTCCGTTCAATGTATACGGACATGGCGGATATGGATGCCGCGCGGCAGACATCGCGCGCCGACCCGCGTGTTACCCGTGTTGGCAAATGGATACGGCGGCTGAGCATTGATGAACTGCCGCAGCTTTTCAATGTGCTGCGTGGCGAGATGTCACTGGTCGGCCCACGCCCCCATGCACCGCAGACGCGCGCGGGCGGGCAACTGCTGCATGAGGCGATGGAGGAATATGTCGCCCGCCATCGTGTGCAGCCCGGCATTACCGGCTGGGCGCAGATCAACGGATCAAGGGGCGAACTGGTCACGCGCGATGATCTGCGCCGCCGCGTCGTACTGGACCTGGAATACATACGCGCATGGTCGATCTGGCTGGATATCAAGATCATTTTCCTGACCATAAAACGTGAGATCTTCAGTCGGAATGCGTTCTGAATTTCTTAATTTCCTGACGATGAACGGTGTATTCAAATGAACGCAAATACGGAAATCGCGGTAGATGATACGATTGTCGATGTCATGGGCCTGCCACTGCACGACATATCGCGCACGGACATTGTCCGCCGCGTGGTGGATGCAGTGCGGATGGGACAGAAAATGACAGTCGTCAACGCCAATGCCCATATGGCGGTGGTTTCGCAAAAACAGCCGTGGCTGCGCACCCTGTTCCGGCGTGCCGATATTGCGTTCTGTGACGGCGCAGGCGTCCAGCTTGCGGGCATCATGCTGACGGGGCGGCATCTGCCGCGCACCACGCCGCCGGAATGGATCGGGCCGGTCCTGTCGAAACTGGGGCAGGATGCATCGGTATTCTGGATCGGTGGCAAGCCGGATGTGGTGGATAAGGCTGCGGCGGCCTTTTCTGACAGGTATGGCGTGCGCACGGCGGGCACGCAGCATGGTTTCTTTGACCCGACACCCGGATCACGTGAGTCCACGCTGCTGCTTGAACGCCTGCGGGCAACGCGCCCTGACATCATCCTGCTGACCATGGGCATGCCCCGGCAGGAACGCTGGCTGTATGACAACATGGATCACCTGCCCACCGGGGTTCTCATTACCGCTGGCGCGCTGGTTGACCATGCGGCCGGACGTGTGCACCGCCCGCCCCGATGGGTCGCGAACATGGGGCTGGAATGGCTTGTGCGCCTGGTGCGTGAACCGCGCAGGCTATGGCGGCGTTACCTGCTGGGACTGCCTGTATTCGGGTTTCATGTCCTCGTTTATTTGCGGCGCAGGCTTTTCGATCGGCCCACGCCATCCATTTCGCGGAAACTTGCCGGATAAACAGCATGAATTACGTTTCCATACAGGGACGGGCCACTTCAATGTCATGGACAGCGCAGGATGTAGGCCTTGTCATCCGCCAGACAATGCGGGCGTTCCTGCGGCACAGGATGCTGTTCGCGCTGACTGCATTGGGGGTACTGGTTGCGGGCGGGGCAGTCATGCTGACGCTCAAGCCGCGCTATACCGCGACTACGACCGTCGTGGTGTCGGGGCGTGCGCAGCAGGATCCGCTGGCCCCCAACGGCCAGCAGCAGAACCTGGCCCCGCCGGATGACGAACTGGTTTCAACCGAGGCCGCGATGATCCATTCGCGCGATGTCGCCGCCGCCGTCCTGGCGCAACTGCCGCCGCCGCCTGTCCCCCCGCATGTGGGCATGCGCGACCGGCTGTGCCACATGGGGCTGGGGTTCCTGTGCCATGCCAGCACGCCGGTTGACCCGGAAGTACAGCGTGAGCATGAGGAAGACGCCTTCCTCAACAACCTGACCATAACCCCGGAACCGCGCACGCAGATCCTTGATATCAACGTGGTGGATGGCAATCCCCAGCGCGCCGCCGCGCTGGCCAACGCAGTGGTCACGAATTACCAGCGTATTGCGCTGGCGCGGCAGACGGCGGACATCAATCACGTGGCCACATGGCTGGACAACCGCACGGCCGCCCTGCGGCAGCGGTGGCTGGATGCCGTGGAAAAGGCCAATGCCTTCGACAACGCCAATGGCCTGACCAACACCACCGAGGGCAGCACCAGCACGCCGCTGATCGAACGCCAGATTGCCGATACCTCCGCCAATCTGAGCCAGGCCGAAGGGCGGCTGGCGGCGGCACAGGCCCGCGCCGACGCGCTGCGTGACGCCGCCGCGCGGGGGGATGCGCGCGCGGCGGTCGCCCTGTCGCAGGAACCCATTCTGGTCGCCACCGCCAATGCCCTCATGCAGTTGCAGAGCACGCGTCAGGAAGAAGCCGCGACCTATGGCCCGCAGCACCCGCGCCTGCGCGCGCTGGACCAGCAGATCGCAGCCACCCGCGCCAGCCTGGAAGCCGAGACACAGGCCGCGCTGAGCACCATCCGCGAAGACCAGATTTCCGCCCGCGCGGAAGTGCAGCGCCTGAATGAAAACCTTGAACTTCTGCGTCAGAAGGCCGGTGGGCAGAGCGCGCCGCAGGCGGAATACCGCACGCTGGACCAGGAAGCGCAGAGCGCGCGCGCCGTGTATGAAACCTTCCTGGAACATGCCAAGGAAGTCGTGGACCGCGCGGCCCTGCTGCAGCCGCCCATCGCCGTCGTCTCCCACGCATCCGCACCTGACATGCCCAGCTTTCCCAACCGCAAGAAGATTGGCCTGGGCCTGATGGCCGTGGCGCTGGCGGCCGGGGCAGGGGCTGTCCTGCTGCGTGATTACTTCGCGGCCGGCTTTACCGAGATCGAGCGCCTGCGCGCGGCGGTCCCGCTGCCCCTGCTGGCGGTCGTGCCCAAGGTGGGCGGGCGTTCGGAACAGACCGTGCGGCGGCATGTGATCGACCATCCCTATTCCCGTGCGACCGAAGCGGTGCGCAGTCTTGTCATGCAACTGTCCATGCGGGTGCATGAAGGGGGGCAGCCGCTATGCCTCGCCATTACCTCCGCCGGGCCGGAGGAAGGCAAGAGCACGCTGGCGCTGTGGATGGCGACCGTAGCCCGCCGGGGCGGGCAGAAAGTGCTGGTGATCGATGCCGATCATCGCCGGGGCATGCTGGACCAGTACCTGACCGATGGCACGACGGGCCGGCCATCGCTGGGGATGAGCGACCTTGTGACCACAGGCGTGCCGGTGGCGGATGTCATCCGCACGGACCCTGATACCGGGTTTGACTACATTCCCGCCGGGCGCACGATGCAGCATGCCTTCAGCCCGGTCGAGATCCGGCGCCTGCGCGCCATACTGGCGGAACTGAAGCGGTCATATGAACTGGTCATCATCGACTGCCCCCCGCTGCTGGGACTGAGTGACGCGCTGGTGCACGCCAACATGGCCGATCAGGTCATCTTTGTCTGCCGCTGGAAAAGCACGGCGCAGCGCGCCGTCATGGCCTGCCTGGAACGGCTGGAGGCCTGTGGCGCGCCGCTGGCCGGCGTGGTGGCCACCATGGTGGAAGACAACGCCATGGACGTGATGGGCTACAGCTACGGTAACCGGGACATCAAGATCCTCAGCCGTTTCGATGACAAATAGAACAGGGGGATGAAATATTGAAAGTTCTGCATATCTGCCGCCAGTTCAGTCCCTCTGTCGGCGGGCTGGAGGATTCACTGCTCAACCTTGCCCGCAGCCAGAGACAGGACATGGGCATTGATGCACAGGTCCTGACACTCGACAGCGTGTTCGGGCGTCCGGGCAGGCTGCCCCATCGCGACATGGTCGATGGCATACCGGTCATCCGCATCCCATGGCGTGGTTCGACCCGTTATCCACTGGCCCCGCAGGTGCTGCGGCATATCGGGACGTTCGACCTGCTGCATGTCCATGCGATCGATTTCTTTTTCGATTTCCTGGCGTGGACATGGCCGTTCCATCGCAAGACGATGATCGCCTCCACCCACGGTGGTTTCTTCCATACCGGTGCGCTGCGACGGATCAAGGAAATATGGTTCCGTACCATCACGCCGATTTCCGTGCGGGCATACAAGCGCATTGTCGCGTGCAGCTACAGCGATGCCGACCTGTTCCGCACCGTGGCGGCGGGGCGGTTGCAGACAATTGAAAACGGCATCAACCAGACGCGCTTCCGTGACGCCGCATCCCGCACGCCGGGACGCACCATCCTGGCCTTCGGGCGTTTTGCCGTGCACAAGCGGCTCAGGCTGCTGTTCCAGCTTGTCGCATTGCTGCGACGTGAAAACCCGGAATGGAAACTGATCGTTGCAGGCCAGGATTCCAACCTGACGGTGGCCGACCTGCGGCAGCAGGCACAGGCATGCGGCATTACGGATGCCATGCGCATCGTTTCCGGTCCGTCGGACGCGGCCCTGCGTGACCTCATGGGGGAAGAAGCATCTTTCTTTGGCTGCCTGTCCGCGCATGAAGGCTTCGGCCTTGCGGCGGTGGAGGCCATGTCCGCCGGCCTCATCCCCATCCTGAGCAACATCACGCCTTTTGCCCGGCTTATGCAGCAGGGGGCGGCAGGCGTCATGATCGATCCCGATAACCTTGCCCCAGGCGCGCGGGAGGTGGAGGCAATGGCCGCGTCCCTGCCGGATACGGCGGATGCCTTGCGTGCGCGGAATATGGAAGTGGCCAGTCATTACGACTGGGACAGTGTCGCGCAGGAATATGTGCGCCTCTATCAGCAGGTTCTGGGTCAGGCGGGACCACGGCCCGTCATGGCGACAGTAGGGGCGGAGTAATGGCGCAGAGCAAATTTTCCACCAATTTCCTGTTCAACGTATTCGGTTCCATTTTCCCGATCATCGTCTCGCTGGGCACCGTGCCATTCTACCTGCACCTGATTGGCACGGACAGGTATGGCATCGTGGCGATTTCGTGGATACTGCTGGGGTATCTGGGGTTTCTGGATTTCGGGCTGTCACGCGCGTCCGCCAATGCGCTGGCGCAGCTGGGTCATGCCTCGGCGCGGGAACGTTCGCCCGTGCTGATGACGGCATTTTACAGCAATCTCGGCCTGGGGGCGCTGGGGGGGCTGATCCTGTATCCGATCGGGGATATGGTGCTGCTGCATTTCGTACGGATTCCGCCCGACCTGCTGGCGGAAACGCGGCATGCCTATCCGTGGATGGCGGTCATGCTGCCGCTGGGCATGATCAATGGTGTGGCGACGGGGGCGCTGGAATCGCGCGAACGTTTCCTGCTGTCCAACATGCTCAATTCCAGCACCACCATGGCGGGACAGATCATCCCGCTTATCTGCATCCATTTCTTCGGGCCGCAGCTTACGGTTGTCCTGCCGTCCATCGTGCTGTCGCGGCTGGCCATGATCGGGCTGGCCTATTGCGTGGTCATGGTGCTGGAATGGCCGATCCGGCCGATGGACTTTGACGTGAAATGGCTCAAGCGCCTGCTGGGTTACGGGTCATGGGTCAGTATTTCCAGCCTGATCAACCCGCTGCTCGATACGTCCAACCAGCTTATCATCGGCGCGACGCTGGGGGTTACATCGGTCGGGCAGTACACCGTGCCGATGAACCTTGCCATGCGCTCGCAGGTCGTGGCGACGGCGCTGGCCCGCACGCTGTTCCCGCGCCTGTCCCGCGCCGATAGGGGGGAAGCGGTTGACCTGACCCGGCGGGCCACCGCGTCGCTGACCTACGGGTTCGGCATGATCTGCGCGCCGGGCATCCTGTTTTCGGGGGCGTTCCTGCATATGTGGGTGGGCGGCAGCTTTGCCGATGTCTCACGTCCCGTGGCCGAGATCCTGATGTTCGGGGCATGGACCAACGGCATCGCCTTCCTGCCCTATGGGCTGCTGCAGGGGCAGGGACGGCCCCATATCACGGCCAAGGTCTCGATGGTGGAGATCCTGCCCTTCTTCTGCGTATTGTGGGTACTGATAAAATGGTGGGGCCTGCCGGGGGCTGCGGCGGCCTGGACGTTGCGGGTCACGATTAATTTAGTTGCTCTTTACCTGTTGTCGGATTGCCTGTCACAGCAGACTTGGCGACTTGTGCCGGGGATGTTGATAATGACAGGAGCGCTGATTGTGAGTCTGTTGATTCCCATGAATCTGATAGCTTCCGCATGCGCCGCCACCATGGCGGGGCTGGCGATGGCTGTCGCCGCATACCGGCTGGACCCGGGACTGCGTGACATGGCCCACCGATTTATCCAGCGTGCGGGGGGTAATCCCCGTCTTACGATTACAGGTTAGGGTAAGGTATGAAGGTAGGGCGGTTGCAGGATGGCGTCAGGGTATGGCGCTGCCTGTCGCGGGGACCGGTCGGGATGGTGGTGCTGGGGATCGGTCTGCATGCGCATCATGCGCATGCACAGCTGATCCAGCAGCTTTTCCCTTCTGATATTCCCGGATATTCGACGGATATGACCGGTTCGGTCGTAACCCGGCAGATGATGGGCCAGCAGACGGATGGCATTGGCCTGGGCAGCTGGCTGCTACGGCCCAGCGCATCGGAAAATGTGGGCTATAACTCCAACACGCTGGGCATCCCGGGATCGGGCAGCCCCGTTGTGCAGACTTCGGCCAATGTCAGCGTCAATTCGCGCTGGCGGCGTCATGCGCTGGGGGCATCGGTGGGCATGGATGATCACCGTTACCCCACGCAGTCGATCGCCAGTTACACCAACTGGCACGGCAATATCGGCGGGACGCTCAACCTGGGTCACGATACGCTCAGCATGGCCTATTCGCATTATCAGTATCACCTGTCCGCGACCAACCTGGGCGTGTATGGCGTGGTCTATCCCGTGCCGTACCAGGTCAATGACGGGCGACTGACCTATACCAAGATGTTTGGCCGTTTCAGCCTGATCCCGGCATTCGATTATCAGGACTTCTCCTTCGGGACGGCGCCGGGGCCGATTTCCATTGATTACGGCACCATCAGCCACAAGACGGAAACCGGGTCACTGACCTCGCGCTATGAATTCTCGCGCGGGAATGCGGCTGTCGTCGTTTTTCGCGGGTCCGCCGCGCAGTATAATTCGGTGCCCGAGGCATCGGTCAACAATTATGCCGACGGGGCCGGTTTTGGTGGCGTGGATTTCCGCAGCGGGCAGGTGTGGCAGTACCGCCTGCTGGTCGGTGGGGAAACGCGCAGTTTCAGCAGCGGTCGCAGCCCTTCTGTCACGACCCCGACATTCTAGGTCAATGTGTCATGGATGCCGCGCCGCATCGATACCGTCAACCTGACGGCGGCGCGCCACCTGAGCGACCCGGAAACCCCGTTTGCCCGAAATCAGGTGGTGACGGACGTGCGCCTGCAGTGGGACCATGAACTGCGGCGTAATGTGTTCCTGCGCGCCTATGCCGAATATGGGGAAAGTGCGTCACAGTCCAGCATGACGGTGCCCACCGGTTCCGCCACGGCCAGCCTGGAGGGTAGCCGCCTGCAGAAACAGATCCATTTCGGCGGGTCGGTTTTCTGGAACATCGACCGTCACGTCAGGGCGTCCCTGACCTATAACTATGTCAATAACGCCACATCGGGCGGGAACGTGAATTATCTGAACATCCCGGGGCGTCTTTCCACGTTTACGAGCAATACGATACTGTTGGGCTTTTCCTTCTCTGGCTGATGCTGGCTGGCCGCATATGCGGCCAGCGAAGGAAAACCACATTGAATGATTTGGGAGTGACCATGTTTGCAATGATACGGAACACGTGTCGGCCCATGACGATGCAGGCAGTCGGCGTCACGGCCCTGCTTGCGCTAAGCTGCTGCGCCTCGGCGCATGAGCCGTCCTTTGACGCGGTTGATACCCGGGCCTACCACCTTGGTCCGGGGGACCAGATCCGTGTCATTACCTATAATGACCCGCAGCTGAGCAACACGTTTACCGTAAGTGACAACGGGAACATCGATTTCCCGTTACTGGGAACGGTGCCCGCGGCGGGTTCCGAGCCACGCGACCTAGCCCAGCGCATTTCCGCCAGTCTGGAACAGAAAGGGATCCTGACGCAGCCCAGCGTATCGGTGGAGGTCGCGCAGTACAGGCCGATCTTCATCCTGGGTGAGGTCAATCATCCCGGGCAGTATCCCTATCAGCCGGGCATGACCATGCTGACCGCTGTCGCGCTGGCGGGGGGCTTCACCTACCGCGCGGTGACCGACCGCGCGACCGATGTGCGGCATGAAGACCTCAATACCCCGGCGCATGAAGGCCGCATATCACGTGCGACCGTCCTGCTGCCCGGTGATGTGGTGACGATTGACGAACGGTTTTTCTGAAACCTGAACGACACAGGAAGTTAGGGGGATAACATGCCCAAGGCCCGTTCCATCCCCAGCCTGACCGGCGTGCGCGGTGTTGCGGCGCTATGGGTTTTCATGACCCATTTCTATGGTCTGGCTGCCGATATCCTGCACCAGCCATGGATGCTGCATTCACTGTTCCTGTTCAACGGTTTCCGGGGCGTGGACCTGTTTTTCGTGCTGTCGGGCTTTATCCTCATGCATGTGCATGAAGGGCAGTTCGCTGTCCTGCGGTGGCATGTGATCCGGGACTTTTTCATTGTCCGTTTCTTCCGGGTCTATCCGCTCAATACATTCGTGCTGCTGGCCATGGTGCCGCTGGTACTGCTTGCGCCCGGTTACGTGGCCATGCAGCGGTATTATACGGACCCGTCCTTCGCCTATCGCGCGCATAACCTGTCCCTGCCGGGGTTTGTGCAGACCCTGCTGCTGGTCCAGAGCTGGACCGTGCTGAAACTGGGGGAATGGAACATCGTGTCATGGACGCTCAGCGCGGAGGTGCTGGGTTATCTCCTGTTCCCGTTGCTGGCCATGGGGGCAATGCGCATTGCATCGCCGCGCCATGCGCTGGCACTATGTGCCGCCAGCCTGGCGGTACTGGTCATGGTGCTTTTTGCCTGCCATCATGCCAATAACAACCCGACGGGTACGTTTGGCGCCATTCGCATGTTCTTCTGTTTTTGCGCGGGAATACTGCTGTACCGCGCCTATCACCTGCTGCCCGACAGCATGGAACGGCATGCATCGTCCATTACGTTGGGGGCAGTGGCGTTTATTGCGGCGACACTGTTTTTTCCGGTCGTGCCGGTTCTGGATGTATTCGGGTTTACGGCGCTTATTTTCGGACTGGCCTACCAGCGCGGCGGGGTGGATGCGCTGCTGCGTTCTGGTCCGGTCATATGGCTGGGGCGTATATCGTTTTCGTTTTACCTGACGCATTACCTGATCATCGGCATCATATCATGGGGTATGGGCGAATGGTTGCGCCATCTGGGTTTTGTGCCGGGGCTTGCGGTTACTTTTGCAATATTCGGGTTCTGCCTGCTGGTGGGTGCGGTTTGTTATCATCTGGTTGAACGCCCCTCACAACGTTTGGGCCGCAGGGTCATGCAACGGGTCGAGGCACGTGACGCCATGGTCGCGGTACGCGGCGCAGCCTGACCGGCTGTATTCAGAAAGTCGTGTTATTCTGGGTTAATACTGTTTTTTTATCTCATCAAGGCGACATTCTCCATATTTATGCCACAGACGACCCATTACACTGTCATGATCTGATTGCGGTTATACATGACTGTTACAGTATTCCCGTTCGGTTTCAATGCATGGAATGATCGGGTTTTTCCGCTGCGAAAAGCCAGGGGGTGCGGTCATGTTATGGGGGAAGGAAATAGGAAATGCGCATACTGATAACGGGAGGCTGCGGGTTTATCGGTTCCGCGGTTGTGCGGCATCTGATGGCCCAGACCGCGCATGATGTCCTGAATGTCGATGCCCTGACATATGCCGCAAGTATAAAGGCAACGGAAGATGCCGCGGCAAGCGGGCGTTACAGGCTGGAAGTGGCGGATATTACCGACGCCGCCGCCATGGCGCGGATATTTGATGATTTCGCCCCCGATGCCGTCATGCACCTTGCGGCGGAAAGCCACGTTGACCGTTCCATTGACGGGCCCGGTACATTTGTCAGTACAAATATAGTTGGCACCTATACATTGCTTGAGGCAGCGCGCGCATGGTGGATGCGACAGGACGCCGCACGGCGGAAGGCATTCCGTTTCCACCATATCTCCACCGATGAGGTCTTTGGCGCATTACGGCCCGGTGACCCGCCCTTTACCGAACAGACCCCTTATGACCCGCGCAGCCCGTATTCAGCCAGCAAGGCGTCATCCGATCATTTGGTCCGCGCGTGGTACCATACCTATGGTCTGCCGACATTTGTGACCAACACCACAAATAATTACGGACCGTGGCATTTTCCTGAAAAACTGATTCCTCTGGTAACGATCAACGCGATCGAGGGGCGTGAACTGCCGGTCTACGGCACGGGACAGAATGTGCGCGACTGGCTGTTTGTCGAGGATCATGCCGAAGCGCTGGTCCGCGCGGTGGAACAGGGACAGCCCGGTGAAACCTATGCCATCGGTGCCCGACAGCCGTGCACCAACATGCAGGTGGTGGAAGCGATCTGCACGATACTGGATGAACTGCGCCCCGATCCGTCAGGCCCGCATGCACGCCTGATTCGGCACGTGACCGACCGGCCGGGGCATGACTTCCGTTATGAAATCGACCCGACCCATGCGGAACAGGCGCTGGGCTGGCGGGCCCGCCATGATTTTGAACATGGCATCCGCCGCACGGTGCAGTGGTACCTGGATAACCGGAAATGGTGGGAAAGCATTCGGGCCGCCCGTTATGGCGGGGAACGCCTTGGCCACACGGGTGACAAGATGGGAACAGCAGCATGAGCGAGAACACCGCGACAAAACCGACCAAGGGCATTCTTCTGGCGGGTGGTTCGGGCACGCGCCTGCACCCCATGACGCAGGCGGTCAGCAAGCAGTTGCTGCCGGTTTACGACAAGCCGATGATTTTCTATCCCCTGTCCACGCTCATGCTGGCGGGGATACGTGATATCATGATCATATCAACGCCTGCGGACCTGCCGCTGTTCCGCCGCCTGCTGGGGGACGGGTCGGATCTGGGTGTGACCTTCACGTATCGTGAGCAGCCTTCGCCCGATGGCATCGCGCAGGCCTTTATCATTGCCGATGACTGGCTGGATGATTCACCGTGTGGCCTGATACTGGGCGACAACCTGATTTTTGCCGACCATCTGGGTAAGCAGTTGCGCGCGGCGGCGACGCGGCCAACCGGGGCTACGGTCTTTGCTTATGAAGTACGTGACCCCGAACGCTATGGCGTGGTCAGTTTCGCCCCCGACGGGCATGCGCTGGATATTGTTGAAAAACCCACGCACCCGCTGTCGAACTGGGCTGTAACGGGGCTGTATTTCTATGACGGGCGCGTGCGCGAATATGCCCGCAGCCTGAAGCCCTCGCCACGCGGGGAACTGGAAATTACCGATCTGAACCGGATTTATCTGCAAAACGGTGACCTGCATGTCCAGCGTCTGGGACGGGGCTGCGCATGGCTTGATGCCGGCATGCCCGACAGCCTGATGCAGGCGGGGCAGTTCGTGCAGACCATCCAGTCCCGTCAGGGACTGCTGGTTGGCTCCCCGCATGAAGTGGCGTTCCGTCGTGGCTTTATTGATGCGGCGGCGCTGCAGTCCTATGCACGGCGCATGATAAAGACCGAACTTGGGCGCGCGCTTATGGACATTGCCAATGCCATTCCCGAAAAGGATGCTGAAGCCGCCTGAGAGACTGTTTGAAAACAAGTGGTTGATAAAAAAATAATAAAAGTTTTTGGGCGCCACCTTTTTCCAAAAAGGTGGCGTTCTTCGAAGCTTTTTGAAAAAAGCTTCACCAAAGACTACTTTATGATTGCTGAATGTTTTCCGGGCTAACTTTTCAAACAGTCTCTGAAGGGTGTTTCAGGACGACTGCTGATAAAATCAGATGTTTCCGGGTGCTGCCTTTTTTTCACGAAGGCAGTACCCGGTGAGGCTTTTTGGAAAACGCTTAACCAGAAATGTCCTTATGAATGCAGGTCGGTTCCTGACCTGATTTCAGGACAATGATATCACAAAAACGTGTCACCAAATTATGAATGTGTTGTGTCCCGTCAATGTGCTGAATGAGAATTTTCTTATATTTTAAGGGAAGTTACTGATTCAGGAGCAAAAGACATGGGACGTGTATCGGGAAAGGTGGCGATTGTCACAGGCGCATCGCGCGGGATCGGCAAGGCGACGGCCCTGCTGCTGGCGCGCGAAGGGGCGAAGGTGGTCGTGGCCGACCTGAAGGCGGAAGAGGGGGAGGCCGTCGTCGCGGAAATTAAAAAAGCAGGGGGAGAGGCAATCTTCGTCCCGCTTGACGTCACGGCGGAAGATGACTGGAAGCAGGCGATGGCCGCTATTGCCACGCAGTTCGGGCGGCTGGACATTGCGGTCAACAATGCGGGCATTCTTTATTCCGGCTCCGTCGAGACAACCAGCCTTGCGGACTGGCGGCGTGTGCAGTCGGTCAACCTCGATGGGGTGTTCCTGGGCACGCGTTACGCCGTGGAAGCCATGAAGCCACATGGCGGGGGATCGATCATCAACCTGTCCTCCATCGAGGGGCTGATCGGTGACCCCCCGCTTGCTGCCTATAACGCCAGCAAAGGGGGTGTCAGGCTGTTCACCAAGTCAGCGGCACTGCACTGTGCGAAACAGGGTTACAAAATCCGGGTCAATTCCATCCATCCCGGTTATATCTGGACCCCGATGGTGCAGGGCTTTACCAAGGAAACCCCGGATCAGGCCGCAGCCCGGCAGAAGTTGGTTGACCTGCACCCGCTGGGCCATCTGGGTGAGCCTGATGACATTGCCTATGGCATCGTATTCCTGGCATCCGACGAATCAAAGTTCATGACTGGCAGCGAACTGGTCATTGATGGTGGCTATACCGCACAGTAATTCCATTTTCATTACTGTAAGTGGGGCAGGCGCCCGCGCCCCGTGGTCAAGACCGGGTGCGGGCAGCCGTTCAAGGACAGCGGCGCGGGACATAGGATACGACCCGGTCCAGCAGCGTATCCATTTCGGGCCGGGCCATCGGGTCGATGCAGGTCGCCACATATGCGCGGGCGCGCTGCTTGATGGTATTGGCCGAGCGGAGGCTGATGGAAAGCGCGTCACTTTCCTCAATCAGGTCTGCAACCGTCATGTGCCGCTGGAATGCGGTGCGGGCAATGTCAAAGGCCATACGCTCCACGACCGTTTTCATCTCCGCGCGGCCAAAGGCGGACTGGCAGTTCATCAACTGGGCATTGGCCTGCGCATATAGCCGGATAACCGGCAGTTTGCCGCTGCGGTGGAAATGCCGGTGGTGCCATGACCTGACCCACATGTGTTCGCGATGGGCGGTTTCATATTCATGTATGTCCGCGCTGTCATCCTGGATCAGGGCATGCACGGCACGCGCGGCAAGCCATGCGGATGCAAAATCGGGATAGGCCTTTCCATTCCATAATGGTTCGACCCCACGCGAACTGGTGGCAAAGCGGAAATTACGCTGCCCGTCCACCCCATACAGTATGGAAACGGATGGAGCCGTTAACGGGTCATGCCCCACGACAAGGATATGCCCGCCATCGCCCGCATGCATGTGGCGCTGCAGGGTAAACAGGTCGAACAGGGCATCATCTTCAGCCGATCGTTCCGCATGCGCCTTTACATAGGTCAGGAAAAGCGGATTGCGCACGCCGGTCACGCCACGGGGACAGAAATCAAACCGCCACCATCGCGACATCCTGACCATGTGGAACGCCAGCGCATTGCGCAGCCTGGTCAGGGCGGGGGAAGCGGCACCATCATTGCAAAGGGCCTGTATGTCACGGAACCGGTTTGTCAGTATATTGATCTGCCGCGCGAAAGGACGCCGGGGATCAAGATAGTGCAGTATCTGGCCCGGGGAAGAATGTTCAAGGTGCCAGTCGGCCGTACATCCGGTGGTTTCACTCATGATTGACATGGTCCCTGTATGAAAAAAGGGAATGCGGCATGGCATATGTACGATGCCGCGGGCGTTTCACGGCGTTGTGCTGGGAAATCGACGGTTGGGGAAACTGCCTGACCGTGCCGTGGATGCCCCGTTTATATTGAAAACGAATATCATTCGCAATACGAAAAATGCAGGCTGCTGACGGAATTCCTCCATGTCCTACTTTCCTGCGCCGATCAGGCAGGGATGGACTGGCGTTATTGGCATGATGCAGGATCTCTCCATTACCACGTCGTTTGGTCTGGACATGAAGATGCGACTGCCTGCGCGGCGGCATTGGATGATGAACCGAAAGCTGTATATCCGGCCATGGACTTTCTTCATGCTATCGGGATGGAAGTATGTGGCCGAATATTATGGATATATAGTGGAAGACGACCTCGCCCGATATCGCGCGGGACCGGGTACTGCCAGCCTTGCGCGGGCCAATGACAGTCACGGTCCGACTGGCCACGGTAAAAGAGAGTGGCGGCGTGGAATACGACCTGACTTGCGTGGCGCATGGCGCGTGGTGGCTGGATATCCGAATTATTTGCAAAAGTGTCTGGATCGTTTTCTTCTGTCGGAAAACGCGTTCTGATCAGACTTCATGATTCTGGTCGTGCTGTCCGGTCCATGATATGTGGTGCAGGAACAAGACAGGACGGTCCATTTCATTATGACCGATTTCATCACCGATTTTGCAGATCAGGCCGATATTCTGCCGGTGGTGCTGACGGTTGCCTGCATCATGGGCCTGCGGGGATGGTGGCAGGGCATGTATGTATGGAGCGTCGTGATCGTCCTGACGCTGGGGATCATGCTGCTGCTCAAGATCGCGGGCCTGTATTATGCGTGGTTGACCCAGACCGTGGTCATAAGCCCCAGCGGACATGTTGCGTCGGCGTGTGTGGCGTATGGCGGGCTGCTGGTCCTGTTATGGCGACGTCAGCTGGTGCGTTATCCTGTCGCCATGCTGGTGCCCCTGCTGGGGGTGGCGGTGGTCATTGGGTATACGCGGCTGCAGTTGCAGGCCCATACCATGGGCGAGGTGATCGTCGGCGCCCTGGTCGGGTGTATCGGGGGAATGGTGCTGGGTATGAAATGCGGGCCGGTGCCCCCGTCGCTATGGGGCTATCTGTTGCCGTGCGTGGTCTGTATCGCCATGGTATTTCATGGTTTCCATATGGGGGCAGAAACGACGATACGGCATGTCTTTTCTCCCGAGGAACTGTTTCCCACACATCTGTAATGCACATGGGGCTGAATTCTTTACTGACTGTCGGCTTGTGTCGGCTGCTGGCAGGTTGTGTGTGGCATATCCCCATCCATCCGCGATTGGCCGTGAAATCCGTGCCACAGGCCGATGAACCACCGGTGCATCTCCAGGACGCGTGGATATCCCGCCGCTGCCCGGTCCGGAGACTGGACGTTGGGTGACGTGGAAATCACAGGCCGTTACACCGCCGCTGCGCAGTCTTCTCCGGATTCAGGGGGGCGGCACGCGTGGGGAGATAGGCAGGAGGGGCGGGTTGGTGTTATTCATGCCCCATGAAGTGTAGGGACAGGAGAGGCACGGGTAAGAAAATGGGACGATCGTGCAGGTATGCGCGGCCCCGGCCCGCAAGGGCGTTCCGCCTGCAATGGGGCGGCAGGGCAGGCGGATGATGCCATTCGATCCTGATACGGCTTCCCCATTGGCGGCGGCCCCGCCTGCGGGCAGTCCGGAACTGGGGCAGTTCGCGTTGCAGATACCGGGCATGCACCTGAACAAGCTGTTGCAGGTGCTGGAATCGCGCGGGGTGTCCGTTGCCCATATCCTGGCCCGTTTCGGGCTTGACCGCTCCGGCCTGCGGCTGGGCGGATCGCATATCCTGTATGGGGATTACGTGCGCCTGCTGGACTGTATCCTGACGGAGGTCACGGTGCCGGGGCTGGGTTTCCTGGCCGGGCGGCATATCAACGCGGCCGATTTCGGGGTGGTGGGCTATGCCTGCATCAGTGCCCCGACCTGGCGGGAAGCCATAAGCCGCTTCATCCGTTATCAGGCCCTGCTGGGCTATGGCATTCGCATTCGGCAGGATCTGGTGGAAAATGCCAGCCATGCCGTGATCGGTGCGCGTGTCCTGCCTGAACTGCCCGCGCGCACCCTGCTGTATCTGGTCGAGGAATGGCTGGGCAACTGGAGCGCCTGGCTGGAAACCAGCGGGCTGGAACTGGCGGAAATCCGCCTGGTGGTGCCGCGACCGGATCATGCGGCGCTGTATATGCGGTATTTTTCCTGTCCGGTGCATTTTTCCTGCGCGGAAAATGAAATCCGCATCTGTCGCAGCCATCTGGGCAGCATGCCCGAAATGGCAAATGATATCGCGGCCAACATGATGGCGGATTACTGCGAAAACATGCTGGCGCGCATCAACCAGAGCCTGAGCATTGTCGAACGTGTCCGGCAAAGCATCAGCGCGCAGTTCCGTGCCCCGCCGCACGCCACACGCCCCACGCTGGAGGTCGTCACCGCCGATCTGGGCATGGGCGCGCGGACACTGCGGCGCATGCTGGCGCTGGAGGGCGTGCGTTTTCAGGATCTGGTCAACGAACACATGGCCCGGCTGGCGCAGGCCATGCTGCGTGACAGCGACCGTTCCATCAAGGAAATCGGTTTTTCGCTTGGTTATACCGAAGTATCCGGCTTTCATCGCGCCTTCCGGTCATGGACCGGCATGACCCCCGGTGCCTATCGTGAGGGCAGGGACGGATAGGCATGGTTTGCACGGATATAAAGTAAACTACGCATTATTGATATCTTGCAGGGGGATGTTCATCCATTATCGTAACATTCCTGCTATCATGTACGGGTATGCCAATATCATGAATTGAAAAACGTATTTCTTGCAGCGGGGTGAGTTTCAGATTGCTGAATTATTGAATTTTTATTCAGAATTATAATAATTCCCGAATACATGACATGCCAGTCGTGCAGGGGGCTGGCAGTTTTTCTGTTCCGGCCTGCGGGATGGAAATGGACGCGTCAGGAATAGGGCGCATATGCGTAAATAGGGGTCACGGCGCCATGCCTGCCGCAGTCAGGGGGCGGATCATGGCGTAGGGACGGCTCATCAAGGGAGATGGAGTGGATGGCACGGCTTATTATCAGCGCGGATGGGCCCGATAGCGTGGCGGGATGGCGTGCGGCCTTCCATCATGTCGCCCCGGATCTGGAAACCTGTTCATGGTATGACCCCGATCTGGAACCGCGGGCGGATGATTACGCGCTGGTCTGGACACCGTCCTCCGCTGATCTGGCCCGGATGAAGGGATTGCGGGCCATTATCTGCACTGGTGCAGGGGTCAACCATCTGCTTGATGATCCCGCTTTTCCCGCCCATGTCCCGCTGGTCCGCATGGGCGGGGACCAGACGGCGGCCCTGATGGCCGATTATGTGCTGTGGGCGGCGCTGGGACTGCTGCGGGACGCCCGGACATGGGCATTGCAGCAGGCGGCGGAGGTCTGGCGTAACAACCGCGTGTCGCGCACCTGCGCCGAAACGCGGGTGGGGATCATGGGCATGGGGCATCTGGGCGCGTATGTGGCGCGTCACCTGCACCATGTCGGGTTTGTGGTGTCGGGCTGGCGGCGTTCGGCGCGGGACGTGCCGGGAATTCGCGTATTCGCCGGTGATGCGGCATTGCCTGATTTCCTGCGCGATGTGGATGTCCTGGTCAACCTGCTGCCCAGCACGACCCGGACGCGCGGCATGATCAATTATGACCTGCTGGCGCAACTGCCGCGTGGGGCGGGGCTGATCAATGTGGGCCGGGGCAACCATGTGGTGCAGGCCGATCTTGTCCGCGCGCTGGATGAAGGTTTGCTGGGCGGGGCCGTGCTGGACGTGACCGTACCCGAACCCCTGCCGGCGGGGGATCCGTTATGGAGCCATGAACGGATTACGGTCACGCCGCATGTGGCGTCCGAAGCCTCGCGGGAGGCGCAGGTGCGTTATGTCGTGGATGTCATTGGCCAGATGGAACGCAACGAACGTCCCGCGCTGCTGTGCGACCCCAGGCGCGGGTACTGATCTTTCAGGGATTTCTTCAAAACGGCGCATTGATAAAAAGCTTATGGGGGCGCCTTTTTCCAAAAAGGCAGCGTTCCCCTGACGCATCACCAAAAATAGCCCTGACAAGCCTGTGAAACTGTCCCGGACCCGTTCGCGCAGCGGTCCGGGGGCCATTATGTGCCCGGTCGGTCAGGGGGGACGCATGACCGCAGACCGGGCAGGGAAAACGCAGGCGGTCACGCCATCATGCTTGACCGTGGCCGCGATCCGGGCTTTTAAGGACGGACGGCAATGGACTCTGCCATACCATGATGGTCGAACCGTCTCCTTCATAGGGGGCTAATGATTCCTACCCAATGCCATTGCGGCAACAGGGGAGGAATCCGTGTAGGGTCATCAACATCATGTCCGCATGCAGGCCAGAGCCGCCTGTTGTTCCATGAAAAAAAGCCGGATCTGGCGAATATCAATGAATATTGACGTAATCATGCGCGATGGCTGCCGTGTGGCGGCCGTATTGCTTAAATGGGCGTGTCTTCTGGTCGGGCTGTCAGCGTGTGTTGGCAGTGCGTGCGCCGTGTTCCTGTGGCTGCTGGATCAGGCGGCGGCCATGCGGCTGTCCCATCCGTGGCTGCTATATGGCCTGCCGGTGGCGGGCATGGCGATTGGCCTTCTTTATCACTGGTTCGGTCGCATGGCGGAGGGCGGAAACAACCTGATCGTGGACCAGATTCATCAACCCGGCGGTGGCGTGCCCCTGCGCATGGCGCCACTGGTGCTGGTGGGAACGGTTGTCAGTCACCTGTTCGGTGCATCGGTCGGGCGGGAAGGCACGGCGGTGCAGATGGGCGGCAGCATCGCCAGTGCGATCGGGCGGCTGTGCAGCCTGCGTGACCAGCATGAAATCCGTATCCTGCTGATATCCGGCATTGCCGCGGGCTTTTCCGCCGTATTTGGCACGCCGGTGGCGGGGGCGGTATTCGGCATGGAGGTGCTGCGGGTGGGGCGCATTGAATATGGCGCGCTGGTTCCCGTCATCCTTGCCGCCACGATGGCGGACTGGGTCTGCCATGCATGGGGGATCGAGCATGTACCCTATATCCTTGGCTTTCATGGTTATGCCGGGCTGGACGGGCGGTTTTTCCATGCCGACATCATCCTGCTGGCCAAGGTGATGGTGGCGGGCGTGGCGTTTGGCCTGGCCAGCCTGCTGTTTGCTAAATCCGTGCACCGGGGTGCGGCCCTGTTGCGGCGCGCCTGGCCCACACCGTGGCTACGCCCCGGCATTGGCGGGGTCGTGACCATTGCGCTGGTCTGGATATGCGGGTCACGGGATTATCTGGGGCTGGGCATTGTCGCCCCGGAGGATGGGGGGGCATCCATCCTCGATTTCTTCGGGCCCGCGCATTATCCGCTGGCCTGGGCGTGGAAGATGGTGTTTACCGTTGCGGTACTGGCGGCAGGGTTCAAGGGCGGGGAGGTCACGCCCCTGTTCTTTATCGGGGCCGGTCTGGGCAATGCGCTGTCTGCGTGGCTGCATGCGCCGGTGGACCTGATGGCGGCGGTGGGGTTCGTGGCCGTGTTTGCCGGTGCGGCCAATACGCCGCTGGCCTGTACGCTTATGGGGGTCGAACTGTTCGGCGCGGCGGATATCGTCTATTTTGCCACGGGCTGCTTCGTGGCCTATGTCTGTTCCGGGCATTCGGGGATCTATCTGGCGCAACGTATCGCGGTGCCCAAGCGGTACGCGGCCCGTACGCTTGCTGGCGTGACACTACGGCAGGCGCGTGCGGGATATCGGCCAGATATGCCCGCCACGCCCACCCTATCGGGCGAAAAGGCATCATCATGATCATGTCCCGCGCATCAATGACATCGCGCCGCATGGGCCGTGCTGTGGCCATGGGCGGCCTGTGCCTGGGGGTTGTCTGCATGGGGCGGGTTTCTGGCGCATGGGCGACGGAAAATGCGCCCCCTTCGCCTGCGGAACAGCGGATCATCACGCAGCGCGTCACCGCGCTTCCCGTCCGGGAGCGTCCGGGTGTCATGGGGCAGGACATGGCATGGCAGATGACCACCTTCCTGTGTCAGGATGCCGCGCGTTCCGTACTGGTCCACAGGGGCGCACAGCCACACCGCTTTTTCCTGCAGGATGACCGCCCCGACAGTCAGGTCGTGGTCAGCCCGGCCCTGATAGAAGGGCGCGGCCAGTATATGCCGGCCACAGGCCCCATGCGCTGGGTGGCGTTTACATGGTCCTGCCATCTTGATCCCGCGACCGGCCATGTCGTGCGTTTTGACGTAATACCAACCGTTGATTGCTATAACCCATGAGCCCAATTGCGCAGTCCGATTGACATGATGCGCCATGGTTGATTGACGAGCTGGTTCCAGGCATGGCAGGCGATATCAACGATATCGTCATAGGTTCTGAAGATCCTGTTTGAGAGCCATGTATTGCGCAGGAACTGCCAGAGATTTTCCACCGGGTTCAGTTCAGGAGCCCGGGGAGGCAGCGGGAGAATGGTGATATTGTAGGGAACATCCAGCTTCTGACTGGTATGCCATGCGGCCTGATCCACAATGAGGACGGCGTGAGCGCCCTGCGCGACCGTGCGTGAAATCTCCGCGAGATGGAGCTGCATGCCGTGCAGGTTGCAGACAGGGAGCACGAGG
>NZ_CADP01000047.1 GCF_000285295.1 Komagataeibacter europaeus LMG 18890
TTTTTTCCCTGCCTCCCGTAGAGACCTTGGTAAACCCGATCTTTTCGGGAGATGCTCGGGTGAAGGAAAACTCCGTTGTATCCTGCAGGATCAGGACTGGCCCTGCAGTCGCATCGAAACGCTGGGCGGTAGCAGAAAAATGCCCTTCAAGGATTTTGTCTTCGCTTACATTTGCATTTGCAAAAAATCTATATGCTGCCTTGGTCGCAGACCAATCCTGAAATGCCGTCGGGAGAGACTTGCCCGGTCGTTCAGCAAGTGCCGCGAGCATCGTGCCCAGACGCCTGTTCAGGCGCTCGTCGCCAAGGTCAGATCCGGATATTTCCTGTATGACCCAATCCTGTACCATTCTCACACCCCGCCTGCATAAAGGTGACAGAAAAGGAATCACAACAGATTCATCTGCATCAAGCACAAAATTCAAGAACAGCAGATTTGTGGGTAACTGCAAGATACGACGGACCTGTACAACCATTCATCCGATACATCCCATGACCTGACCCATGTCACCGCATCGCCGATGAATGTGCTGCATGAATCCATCGGGTTGAGCCGCATGCCGCAGGACGCCATGCACACGCCACAGAACGTGAACGTGGTGCCGCAGGTGCTGATGCAACAGCAAAATGTCAAATCCCTGGATGAAGCGCTGAAGAACGTGCCCGGCATCACCGCATCGGTGGGTGAAGGCGAAGGCGGCATGGCGGGCGACCAGTTCCTGATCCGTGGTTTCGCGGCCCAGAACGATATTTATGAAAACGGCCTGCGTGACTTTGGCGTCTATACGCGCGACAGCTTCTATTACGACCATGTTTCGGTCATCAAGGGCCCGTCATCGGAAGTATTCGGTAACGGCACCACCGGTGGCGCGATCAATATCGTGACCAAGACCCCGCATCTGGGCAACAGCTACCAGGCCAGTTTTTCGGGTGGCAGCGGGTCCTATTACCGCGGCACGCTGGACGTGAACTACCAGTTGAACAGCACGACCGCCTTCCGCCTGACGGGCATGGGCAACGAAAACAATGTTGTCGGGCGTGACGACATCTATTCCCACCGCTGGGGGATTGCGCCGTCCATCGCCTTCGGTCTGGGCAAGAAAGTGTCGTTCGTGCTGGAATATTTCCACCAGAACGATAACCGCATTCCCGATTATGGCGTGCCGGTCGTATATTCATCAGCCAACGCCATTGGCCGTCCTGTTACCGAATACGGCGTCAAGCGCACCAACTGGTATGGCACCACCTATGACCAGGACAATTCCAGCACGGACATGATCACCGGCCGTCTGACGGCCAGGGTGAACCCGATCCTGACCTTGTATAACGACATGCGCGGCGGCATCTTCCACCGCTATTTCTCCGCATCACAGGAAGCGTGCTCGAACTTCAGCAGCGGTGCCGTGCTGACCAACAACACGTTCAATGGTGTGTCGCCTTCCTCCACCTGCCAGTCCGACTTTTTTTCCTCCAACCCCGGCGCAGCCCAGGTGGCGCGTAATGGCGGGGTCGGTGGCCCCGAACCCTACCGGCAGAGCGACTGGTCCATACAGGATGTGTTTTCCGGCGTCGCCCACCTGAAGACCGGGCGGATCCGGCACGAGATCATCGGCGGGTTCGACATCGAATATGTGACCGACCACAGGCAGAACTATGCCTATGGCTCCAACCGCCCCGGCACCAGCCTGCTTGCCCCCTCACCCTACGTGCCCGGCCTGACGCTGGGGGACTGTAACCAGTATCCGAACCGGCTGGTCAATATCGGCAACGGCGTCGGCCGCAAGTGCTACAAGGACAGCGACGCGCTGGATGTGGGCTTCTTCCTGTCCGACCAGATCTGGTTGACGGATTACCTGTCGGTAAAGGCCGGCTTCCGCTGGGACAACTGGAACAGCCATTACAGCGCCACCGGCGGCAGCACCGCGACACCGGATGTGCATTACGGGCAGAACGAAACCACCATCAACCCGTCCGTCAGCATCATGTACACCCCGCGCAGCAACCTGATGGTGTATTTCAACTGGTCGGAATCCACCACGCCGCTGAGCATGTACGTCACCAACAGTTCCGAACCCATGAACGCCAAGAACGCAAGTGCCGCGCCCGAACGCAGCAGGCTGTATGAAGTGGGTGCGAAATACAGCGCCTTCCACGACCGCGTCGGCTTTACCGCGGCCCTGTTCCGGCTGGAAAAGAACAATTCGGTGCAGACCGACCCTTCCACCGGGGACATTACCGCCACCAGTGACCAGGAACGCAACCAGGGACTTGAACTCAGCGCATCGGGCACCCTGCTGCCCAACTGGATGTTCTATGGCACCTATGCCCTGTATGACCCCACCATCACCAAGGCCGGGTCCGCCACATCCAAGCAGGGCGGGCAGATCCAGTACGTGCCCCATAACCAGGCCACGGCGTGGACCAGCTACGAGATCGCCCCGCGCAAGCCATGGAACATGACCATTGGCGGCGGCATCACGTGGCGGCAGGGTGTATGGCTGGATCAGGCCAATACGGCGCGCGTGCCCGCCACGGTGGAATTCGACGCCATGGTGTCCCACCATTTCGCCGACCACTGGAAAGTGGCGATGAACGCCTATAACCTTGATAACCGTCTGAATTACGGCAGCCTGTTTTCAAACCGGGTAACGCCGTCCATCGGGCGGTCGTTCCTGTTCAACATCTCGGCCCAGTACTGATCCCCAACGCCATACGCCCAAGGTTCCGCCATGCTGCTGCACATTCCCGCCCTGCTTACGGCCGATGAGTTGGCCCATTGCCGCAGGACACTGAAAAACGCGCAGTGGACCGATGGCCGCGAGACGGCAGGCGCGCAGTCGGCCATGGCCAAGAACAACCTGCAGCTGCCCCGGGATTCGGAAGCCTGTCTTGAACTGGGGCAGCTTGTGCTGCGCGCGCTGGGCCGCAATGCCCTGTTCAACAGTGCGGTGCTGCCCTACCGGGTCAGTCCGCCGCTGTTCAACCGCTATGAAAACGGCATGCGCTTTGGCGCGCATGTGGACAACGCCATACGGGGCATCCTGTCGGGGGGCATCCATACGCGTATCCGCACCGATGTCTCCTCCACGCTGTTTTTTTCCGATCCGGATGAATATGACGGCGGCGAACTGACCATCCACGCCAATGGCAATGAACAGGCCATAAAGCTGCCGGCAGGCGACATGATCCTGTATCCCACCACCGTGCTGCACAGCGTCACCCCGGTAACGGCGGGCAGCAGGCTGGCAGCCTTTTTCTGGTCCCAGTCCATGATTGCGGAGGAAAGCCGGCGGCAGATCATGTTTGACCTGGACATGCAGGTGACATCGCTGCGCGAACGGCTGGGGGATGCCGATTCCGCGGTGCTGTCACTGACCAATATCTACCACAACATGATGCGCCAGTGGTGCATGCTTTAGCCCGTCGTCCGGTGCCCGGCAGGAAATATTTCCGCTTTTTTGAATATTTTCCGTGCTATTTGTGTGCAACCTCTATACAAGATGTCTCACGGCTGGACTTTTCAGCTACGGACAAGATTTCAATTGCAGCCTCGCTACGCGGCCTTCTGGCATCCCCGATATAACGAAAAGTCTCGATTCCGCGCATGTTCGCGCGGAGGTGCCGGTTACGCAAGGAGGCCAAGACATGGCCGCAGGAACAGTTAAATGGTTCAACGCCCAGAAGGGCTTTGGATTTATCCAGCCTGATGACGGAAGCGCCGACGCTTTCGTTCACATCTCCGCAGTGGAGCAGGCGGGCCAGCAGACCCTGAACGAAGGACAGGCTGTGACCTACGACCTCGAACGGGGCCGTAATGGCAAGTCTTCCGCAGTCAATCTGAAGATTGGCTGATAATTTCGGCAGGACCCCCGGTTCCTGCCGTTTTTATTTCTACCCCTTTTTACAGCCAGACAGCATGTTCCGGTTCCTGATACTGGCGCTGGCCTGCCTGCCCCTGCATCATGCCATGGCACAGATGCCCGGCGCGGTCCCCGGCGGCTGGAATGGCAGTGTGGCATTGCCCCACGCGCCGATGGCCCCATCGGGCCTGTCCATGCCCTCCACGACTCCACTGGCGCATTTCGCCCCACTGCCCGGCTCCAGCCAGTCCACCGGCCTGTCATCCCCGGTGGGACATGAACATGGGCGCACCGACAGCCGTGACATGCCCACCCCCACGGACGATAATGACGCGCGGCAGGACTGGAATGCCTTCCAGCAGGCCGAACGGCAGGTATTGCGAAACATGCGCCGCACGCCCTGACCGGGCGCCACATTCAGCCCACCGCAAAAATGTCGCGCATGTCCATATTGCCGGCAATTTCCCATACCCGCACCGTCAGCGCGGTTGGCAGGGACTGGGTCAGGCGCACCAGCCCGACCTCCGGCACGCTACAGGGGCCCAGCGGGCGGACCTGCAGGCGGCAATGCCCGGTATGGGTTGGCAGGGCCATGACGGGCAATATGCTGGCCAGTCGCCCGGCCAGCAGTTCGGCATACAGCACTTCCAGCGAATTTGTTTCCAGCACCACAGTGGGCGTTACCCCCGCCCCCCTGAATGCGGCATCCACGATCTGGCGCGTGCGCATTTCGGGACTGAGCAGGCACAGGGGCAGATCGGCCAATGTACTCCACTCACGTCGCCCCGCGGGCAGGACAATCGGTTCGGTCGCCACCAGAACATGCTGTTCGGTAAAAAGCGGCAGGACGTCAAAGGGCGCGTCGGACGCGATCTGGTCCAGATAGACCAGCCCGAGGTCAAGCTGCTGCTGCCGCAGGCGATGGATGGTATCCGCGCATGAACCGATACGGACCTGCAGGTGCAGGCCGGGAATGGCGCTACGGAAACTTTCCAGCAACAGGGGAATGGCCTGCATCCCCGGTGGCATGGCCCCGATGGACAGCGTGCCCCCCGCCACTTCCTGCGCGAAAGCCGCTTCCTGCCGCAACCCGTCCAGCGCCGCCAGCGTCTGGCGCGCCCATGCCAGCACGCGCCGCCCCTCGTCCGTCAGGCCGTTGAAACGCCGGGTGCGACGGATGATGGTAATACCCAGTTCGGCTTCAAGCTGGCGTATCGCCGCAGACAGCGCGGGCTGCGAGACACCGCAGCTTTCCGCCGCGCGGGAAAAATGCTGATAGCGATCAAGGGCTATCAGGTAGGTCAACTGTCGCAGAAACACACTAAATCCGTCCTGACAAGAAACATCATGGTCTTATCGGACAACCGCGCCATTCACCAGTGAATGTCCAGATATCCCTGCCGTGGGAAGGGAACACGGGCCACCATGCAACGGGCGCCGCGCCACTTGCATGATCCCGGTCCGGCACTCACCATATTTAAAAATAACTCCTTGATAGAAATAACAAAAGTTTCTGGATGCCGCCTTTTTCCAAACAGACGGCGTTTGACGGTTTTTTAAAAAAAGCATCACCAAAAACTTTCCGTGGCCTGCGTAATCTCCCGACGGCGGGCTTTCGCGCCCGCGCTGTTTTTGATCCGGCCCGTTCATGCTAGCATCCGCGCCTCATGGAATGGCGCTACCACATCCCGCCGCTCGCGGCCCTCAATGCCTTCGTGGCCTATGCGCGCACCGGCGGCATCCGTCGTGCCGCGGCCGCACTGGGGGTGGATCATGCCGTGGTCAGCCGCCATCTGCGTGACCTTGAAAACACCCTTGGCGTCGCCCTGCGCAACCGTAGCGAGGGCGGCCTGACCCCCGAAGGGCATGACTACCACGCCCGCATTACCCCCCTGCTGGACGGGCTTGCCCGCGCCACGGCGGACATACGCGGGCAGATGCCGCAGGTGACCCTGACGTGCTCGCATGGCATCGCCTATCACTGGCTGCTGCCACGGCTGGCCAGTTTCCGGCAGACCTATCCCGGCGTGGACCTGATGCTGCGCCCGGTTGATTCCGACTGCCGGTTTGATCCCGACCGGATCGACACCGTGCTGCATGCCGATATCCGCTACATCAACGACCATAACACCGCCTCCATCGCGCCGCGCGTACGTGCCCTGCCCGTGGCGCGACCACCGGTTTTTCCTGTCGCCAGTCCTGCCTGCCTGCACCGCCTTGCCCATCCGCTGCGCCGTGCCGCCGACCTGCTGCACGCCCCGCTGCTGATTGAAGACAATGACACGGAATGGCGGCTATGGTTTGCGGGACAGTCGGTCGAGGTCACGCATGTGACCGGCTGCAGCCGGTTGTGGCAGGCGCATCTGGCACTGGCGGCGGCGCGGGCGGGCGAAGGGATCGCGCTGGCCAATGCCTACCTGCTGGAAGATGACCTGCAGACCGGCCGCCTGGTACGGGTCACCACCACGGACATCCCGCTGCGTGATGTATCGCTGGGGGCCTATGTCCTGCGCGCGACGGAACAGGCGTGGCAGGCCCGGCCAATGGGGATGCTGCGCACATGGCTGGAAGCGCAGTTGCATGCGGATACCACGGGCATGGTGACATCCGGTCACCACTGATCGCCAAAAAAGCGCCTCCCCACCCTGTTGCGGACCCGTTACGTGGGACATGACCGAAATGGCTGTATCCACAGCCCCCACGCACCCCACAGGGATGAAAACAGGCCATGACACTGACCAACAAGGATCTTCTTGCCCGCCGCAACCACGCCGTGCCGCGCGGGGTAGCGACCTCCACCCCCGTTTTCGCCGACCGGGCGGAAAATGCCGAACTGTGGGATGTGGAAGGCCGCCGCTACGTTGATTTCGCCGGTGGCATTGCCGTGCTGAACGTGGGCCACCGTCACCCGAAGGTGCTGGAAGCCGTGCGCGCGCAGCTTGACCGCTTCACGCATACCGCGTTCCAGGTCTCGGCGTATGAGCCGTATATCGCGCTGGCGGAAAAGCTGAACGCACTGGCCCCGTTTGAAGGCCCGGCCAAGACCATTTTCTTCTCCACCGGGGGGGAGGCTACGGAAAACGCGGTGAAGATCGCGCGCGCGGCAACGGGGCGCAACGGCATCATCGCCTTTACCGGCGGGTTCCATGGCCGCACGCTGCTGGCATCGGCCATGACGGGCAAGGTCAAGCCCTACAAGGCCCCGTTCGGCACCCTGCCGGGTGAAGTCTATCACCTGCCCTTCCCTGACGGGGAAGAGGTGAAGGTGGCGGACACGCTGCGCATGCTGGACTTCCTGTTCGCCGCCGACCTGCCCGCTTCCAGCGTCGCCGCCATCATCATCGAACCCGTGCAGGGCGAAGGCGGCTTCCGCGTGGCGCCCACGGAACTGCTGGTCGCCCTGCGCCGCATCTGTGACGAACACGGCATCAAGCTGGTGGCCGACGAAGTGCAGAGCGGCTTCGCCCGCACGGGCCGCCTGTTCGGCATCGAACATTCCGGCGTGCAGCCCGACCTGGTTTCGGTTGCGAAGTCCATGGGTGGTGGCCTGCCGCTTTCGGGCGTGATCGGGCGCGCGGACCTTATGGATGCGGTTGGCCCCGGCGGCCTGGGCGGCACCTATGGCGGCGCGCCGCTGGCCTGTGCCGCGGGTCTGGCCGTGCTGGACATCATCCGTGATGAAAAGCTGGTGGAACGCGCCAACACGATTGGCGAAAACCTGCGTCGCCACATCGACCGCCTGCACGCCAACACAAAACTGCTGCCTGTCAGTCGCGCGCGTGGCCTGGGGGCGATGATCGCCTTCGACATTCTGGAAGAACATGGCAAGCCGGGGGTGCGTGCGGGCGCTGCGGCGGCCATCTGCGCGCGGGCATGTGAAAAAGGGCTGATCCTGCTGTCATGTGGCACGCAGGGCGCAACCATTCGGATCCTCGTACCATTGACGGCATCGGATGCGATCATTGATGAAGGGATGAAAATCATCGAGCAGGTTCTGGCAGAATCCGCAGCCTGAACCCATCCCGACCGCCCGCCCGTACCGGAGACCGAAATGACCGTACATCTTTCCAATACATCCCTGTTCCGCAAGGATGCGTTCATTAACGGCACATGGTGCCCCGCGGCGGGCGGCGCGCGCCGTCCCGTGCACAACCCCGCCACCGGCGCCGTCGTGGCGGAAGTGGCCGAATGCGGCGCGCCGGACGTGGACCACGCCATTGCCGCCGCAGTCACCGCGCAGGCGGAATGGCGCAACCGCACCGGGGCGCAGCGACAGGTGATCCTGACGCGCTGGCATGACCTGGTGATGGACAATGTCGATGACCTCGCCACCCTGATCGTGACCGAACAGGGCAAGCCCCGCGCGGAAGCCGCGGGCGAGATCCGTTATGCCGCAAGTTTCCTGCTGTGGTTCGCGGCCGAGGCCATGCGCGCCTACGGCGATGTCATTCCGCCGACCAACCCGGCCACCCGGCTGAGCGTCATCCGCCAGCCCGTGGGCGTATGCGCCGCGATCACGCCGTGGAACTTCCCCGCCGCCATGATCACCCGCAAGGCCGGACCCGCGCTGGCGGCAGGCTGCGCCATGATCGTCAAGCCGTCGGAAGACACGCCGCTGACGGCGCTCGCGCTGGCGGAACTGGCGCGGCAGGCAGGCGTGCCAGCCGGCCTGCTGCAGGTGTTGCCCGGTGACGGCGTGACACTGGGCAAGGCGCTGTGCGCCAGCCCCGATATCCGCAAGCTGTCGTTTACGGGTTCAACGCAGGTCGGGCGGATCCTGATGGCGCAGTCGGCGGCGACACTCAAGCGCCTGTCGCTGGAACTGGGCGGCAACGCGCCCTTCATCGTATTTGACGACGCACATATCGAACAGGCGATCAAAAGCGCCATCGCCGCCAAATACCGCAATGCCGGGCAGACCTGCGTCTGCGCCAACCGCATTCTGGTGCAGGACAGCATTTATGACGAATTCGCCACCCGCTTCGCCCGCGTGGTGGAAAAGCTGCAGGTGGGACCGGGCAGCGATCCTGATTCCGTCATCGGGCCGCTGATCAGCGCGAAGGCGCGCGACAAGGTGGAAGAACATGTTAATGACGCGGTATCGCATGGCGCGACCATCATGTGCGGCGGTGCGCGCGACAATGCGGGCGAACTGTTCTATCGCCCCACTGTGCTGCGTGACGCGACCCCCTCCATGCGCATCGCGCATGAGGAAACCTTCGGCCCCGTGGCCCCGCTGTTCCGCTTCCACACGGAAGCGGAGGCCATCGCCATGGCCAATGACACGGAATATGGTCTGGCCGCCTATTTCTTCACCCGCGACCATGCCCGTGCCCATCGCGTGGCCGAAGCGCTGGAATACGGCATGGTGGGTCACAACACCGGCCTGATTTCCAACGAAGTCGCCCCCTTTGGCGGCATCAAGCAGTCCGGCATGGGACGCGAGGGATCGCGCTACGGCATGGATGAATACATGGAAATGAAGTATATCTGCACCGATATCACCGACCATACCGCCTGACCGGCGCCAGGCGCGCCCGTCCTCTTTCAGACATGAAGGGGAAGGCGCGCATTTACTTCCGCTTTCAATGGATTACGATGGCGGCATGGACGAATTCCGCTTTCTTCATGCCGCCGACCTGCATCTGGACAGCCCGCTGCTGGGGCTGACGGAAAAATCGGACGAATATGCCCGCCTGATCGCCGATGCCTCGCGTCGCGCCTTCAATGACATGATCAACCTGGCCATCCAGACCGAATGCCGCTTTGTCGTGCTGGCGGGCGACGTGTTTGATGGTGACCTGCGCGATACGCAGTGCGGCCTGTTCTTCATCAACGGCATGGCGCGACTGCAGCAGGCGGGCATTCGCGTTTTCATGATACTTGGCAATCACGATGCGGAAAACCGTTTTGCCAGGCACCTGCATGTAACGGACAACGTCCACCTGTTCGCCACCAGCAGGGCTGAAACCCGCGTCATGGAGGATCTGGGCGTTGCCGTGCATGGCCGCAGCTTTGGCCGCCGCGACGTAACCGACAATATCGCCCGCAAATACCCGCCCCCCGTGCCCGGCCTGTTCAACATCGGCATCCTGCATACTGCCTGCCAGGGACGGGAGGGACATGAAACCTACGCCCCCTGCACGGTGGAGCAACTGGTCAACCACGGCTACCAGTACTGGGCGCTGGGCCATGTACACACCCACGAAATCCTGAATGAAAACCCGTACGTGGTGTACGCGGGCAACCTGCAGGGACGCCACGCGCGTGAAGCCGGACCGAAAGGCGCGTCGCTGGTCACGGTGCGCGGCGGGGATGTGGCGTCCGTCGAACATCAGGTACTTGACGCCGTGCGCTGGGCCAGCGAGGTCGTGGACCTGACCCATGCCACAACGCCAGCCGACATGGCCGGATGCATCCGCCGCGTCGGGCAGGACCTGATCGAGCAGGCACGGGGCCGACCGATTGCCCTGAGGCTGGAACTGGTGGGGGCGAGCGCGCTGCATGCCCACCTGATCCGTGACACGCAGGATGTACACCTGGAAATCGAGGCGATCCTGGCCAGCCTGCCCGATGAGATATGGCTTGAACGCCTGAAAATCCATACCCGCCCGCCCAAGCGTCCCGCTGTTCTGGACCACACCACCGGCGGCCGGATCGCGGCCGACATACGACAGGCAGCAACGCCGGAGGCATTGCAGGCGGAACTGTCCGATATCCTGAAGACCGTAATGGAGCGCGTGCCCGCCCAGGCGCGGACGGATGAAATGCGGGAAAGCATTCTCAACGACGTGCCGGCACGCGCGGTCGACCTTGCCCTGTCGCTGGTGGAAAATCCGGAGGGCAGCGACAATGCGCATCAGTAACTTCCGCATTGTCAAATATGGCGGGATTGCCGACCTTGACCTTGATTTCGGGGACGGTCGCGGCCTGCACGTCATTCATGGTCCCAATGAGGCGGGCAAGAGCACCTGCCTGTCCGCCCTGTCGGATTTCCTGTTCGGCATTCCCAACCTGTCGACTGCCTGGGCCATGTTTGGCAATGCGCAGATCCGGCTGGATGCGCAGTTACGGCTTGATGACGGACAGGTACTGGAACTGAGCCGCCACAAGGGCCGCAAGAACACCTTGCAGGACCCTGATCGCAACGCGATGCCCGACAGCGTGCTGGCGCAGCCGCTGGGGGCGATGACGCGGGAGCGCTTTGCCGCGCTGTTCGGGCTGAATGATGAAACCCTGCGTTCCGGTGGCGCGGAACTGCTGCGGGCGAACGGGGATATCGGCCGCCTGATCGTGGAAGCAGGCGGCGGCCTGCGCGCCCTTGTGGAACGGCTGGAGGCAATCGACGCACGCCGCAATGCCCTGTTCACCCCGCGGCGCGGGGTTGAACGTGCGTTCTACAAGGCGCTGGATGACTTCAACGCCGCAAGGGACAGCCTGAGGGAAGCCTCGCTCACCCATGACGCCTATACCGAACACTGTCGCCTGCGTGACGAAGCCCGCCAGCAGAAAACTGACATAAGCCATGAACAGGACGAACTGCGCCGCCTGCACGCCCGCTACGAACGGCTGGAAAAAGCCGTGCCTGTGCTGCGCGACATCGGTCGGCTGCACGATGAACTGACTGCACAGGCCGATCTTGCCGCCCTGCCCGCGGGCATGGCCGCCACCATCACCACTGCGCTGGATACATGCGACGCTGCGACCAGCCGCCATGACGCCGCCGTGGCGCAGGCCACGCAATTGCGACAGCAGACGGCCATATCCCCGGCGCAGGCTGCCCTTGCCGCCCTGCGCGATCCCGTCATGCAGGCCATCCGCCTTGGCCAGAGTGTCCGCCAGCACCGTGCGCTGAAGGCTGCGCAGGACGAAAAATGGCGCAGCATAAATGAAAGCCTGGCCAGCCTGCGCCAGCGGCTGGACAAGGGTGCGGATGCCGATTTACGCCAGTCCATGCCGGACCGTACGGTTCTGGACAGCATCCGCGTACTGGCTGACACACAGGCCCGGTGGCGTAACCAGCACGACAATCTGGAACAGCAGGCCCGCCAGACGGACCTAGCCATTGCGCAGAAACAGCGCCGCATGGACAGCCTGCAGGCAGATGGCCACGACCTGCCGCTGCATGAAGACACAGCCTCCTTTGCCGCCCTGTCCACGGAAATGAAGCGGCTGGCGCTGCGCGCGGCGACCCTGGACCAGCGTCAGGCCAGCCTTGCGGCGCAGGCGCGGGCACTGGGGGCGGATACGGTGGACCAGTTGCGTCACCTGCACTGCCCTGCCGCCGACGGCGTGCATCATATCACGCAGGCCCAGCATAAACTGCGCATTGAGCACGACCGTCTGGCCAGCACGCTGGCGGCGGAACGCGAACGCCTGACCACGTTGCAGCCCCAGCTTACGCGACTGGAACAGGCAGGCAGTTCCATAACACCGGACATGCTGGCGGCCGCGCGCGACCAGCGCGACACGCTGTGGCAGGAAATCCGCGCCACCTACCTGCATCCCGACCACGACACGCCCGTATCCACGCGCCAGGTCCGTGCCGTGGCGCTGGACGCCGCCCTGGAACGGGCGGACAGCCTGTCGGCACAACTGATGGCGCAGGCGGACCGTGTTGCCCGGATCGAGGGACTGCGCCACGACATCAGCCATTGCATGGAAAAAATCGCCTTCCATGACCATAACCGGGCGGAGATAGAAAAGCAGCTTACCCGCCAGTGGCAGGAATTCATCGCGCCCTTCCCCGCCCTGCAGTCCCGTGCGGCAACACCCGAATCCCTACTGGCGTTCATACAGCAACGCGCGCAGTTGCTGACTGACGCCGAACAGGTCGCAGCCGAACGGGCAGCACTGGCGGAAGAACGCATCCGCCCCGATGTAGTACATGACCGGCTGCGGCGGCTGGCGCAGCGGCTGGGGATTGATCCCGCACTGGACCTGCCTGCCTGCGTTGAAGCCGCCACCGCCGCCGTGCGCGCGCATGTCAGCGGGCATGAAGAATACGGCAGGCTACGGCGCGAACTGGATGAACTGCTTCCCCTGCAGGCACAGTTGCGCCAGCAGGGTACGGACCTGATCGCCGCACGGCAGGCATGGCAGCAGAAATGGGCCAGCGCCATGCAGGCCATCGGTCTTCCGGCGGATGCCCTGCCCGATGTCGCGCGTGACCTTGCGACCGAATGGGCGGCGGCCCCCGCGCATATCGAACGCCTGGCGGAACTGCACGAAGCCCGTACACAGGCCAGCACCACCGGGCAGGCGCTGGCGCAGGTTCTCGATACCATGCGGAAGGATCTGCCCCTGCCCCTGCCACATGACGGGGTGGCAGCGGCCGAGGAACTGGACCGTCAGTGGCAGGCGGCGGAAAAAGCCCGGCATCAGCGCGAAGCCCTGCAGCCGGCGCTGGCTGCGGCCAACCGGGATGTAATTGATAGCGAAGCCAGCCTGTCGCACGCCCGCACGGCCATTGATGCGCTGATGGTCCGTACGCATACTGACAGCATGGACGCCCTGCGTCAGCTTGCTGCCCGGCTGGATCACCGCGACCGGCTGGAGCATGACCAGGCGCAGGCACGCGATACCCTGTCGCGCATGACGGACGGGCAGTCCCCTGCCGAACTGGAACGTGCCCTGGATGGACGCGACCTGCCGGAACTGAAGGCGGAAATAGCAGGGATCCATGACCGCCTGGCCGACCTGCAGCGCCTGCGTGACAACGCCGTGCGTGCCGAACAGGAACAGGACATGGCGCTACGTGCATTCGAACACAACACGGATGCCCAGCAGGCCGCCGCACGACGCGAGGCCGCCATTGCCAGCCTGCACCAGATTGTGGAGGAATATACCCGGCTGACCCTGACCCGCAAACTGATCGCCGATGCGATTGACCGCGTGCGGGCAGCGCAACAGGATCCGCTGGTTACACGTGCGGGACAGTTCCTGTCCCTTGCCACGCTGGGGGCTTTTGCCGGCATCAGGACGGAACTTGATGCGCATGATGAACCGGTCGTGCATGGCGTGCGCCACGATGGCAGCACCGTGCCGGTCATGATGATGAGTGCCGGCACCCGCGACCAGCTTTTTCTGGCCTTTCGGCTGGCCAGCGTGGAAACCTACTGCAAATCAGCCGAATCCCTGCCCTTCATCGCCGATGACCTGCTGGTGCAGTTCGATGATGCGCGCAGTCTGGGCACCCTGCGGGTGCTGGCTGATTTTGCCCGTACCACACAGGTGCTGCTGTTTACCCACCATGACAGCATACGCGACATGACCCGCGCCCTGCGCGATGAAATGCGTGATGGGGATGTCCGCATCAACCTGCTGGAACTACCCCGCACGCCCATTGCCAAACCTGTTGCAATGACGGGAAAATAATAAAAGTTTCGGGGTGCCGCCTTTTTTTAAAAAAGACGGCGTCTTCCAAGGTTTTTTGTAAAAAGATTCACCAAAGACTTCTTTACGCCTTACTGGCTTTTTACCAGTTCTGCGGCCCCGGCATCATCTGCCTGCGCTGCTGGTCCTGCTGCTGTTGCATCTGGAAACGCTGCTGGCGTAGCTGTTCGTCCTGCTGCCGGAACTGCTGGCGCATCTGCTGTTCCTGCTGCTGCTGCTGCATGCGGAACTGTTCACGCTGGCGGGCAATCTGTTCACGGCCACCGGGCTGGTTGCCCATCTGGCGTTCCTGCTGGTCCAGCTGCATCTGCTGCTGGCGGAACTGCTGCTGCATCTGTTGCCTCTGCTGGTCACGCTGCATGTTCATCTGCTGTTCCTGCTGGCGCATCTGCATCTGCTGCTGCTGCATCTGCTGCATCTGCTGCATTTGCTGGTCATGCTGCATACGCATCTGCTCCATCTGCTGGGCGCGCTGCTGCGCCTGCTGCATGTCGGGCTGGGCCTGCGCGCCCACCGCCATGATGGTGGTTCCCAGTAGCAGCGCGCACAGATAACCCGCGCGGGTGGTGATGGCGGATGTCATTGTGGTTCTCCCCTGTATGGATGGCTTCCGTCCTACAGGATCACGGCTGGTAATCCAGCCCGATATCCATGACGCGCACGGTATGCGTCAGCCAGCCAAGGGAGATCAGGTCCACCCCCGCCTGCGCCACGGCGGTGACGGTCTGGGGCGTTATCCCGCCCGATGCCTCGGTCACGGCGCGGCCGTCGACAATGCGCACGGCCTCACGCAGCACGTCGGGCGGCATGTTATCAAGCAGGAAGACATCAACGTCGCCGGTTTCCAGCCCCTCGCGCAGCTGGGCCAGCGTATCGACCTCCAGCTCTATCCGCACCAGATGTCCCGCGGCTTGACGTGCGCGTTGTACCGCGGGCGTGATCCCGCCAGCAAAGGCGATATGATTGTCCTTGATCAGGATGGCGTCATCAAGGCCGAAGCGGTGGTTGCTGCCGCCCCCGGCCCGGACCGCATATTTCTGGATCGCCCGCAGGCCGGGCATGGTCTTGCGCGTGCAGGTAATACTGGCGCGATAGGGCCGGACCAGTTCCACCAGCCGCGCCGTGGCGGTCGCGATACCGCTAAGATGCGACAGGAAATTCAGCCCCACCCGTTCCCCCGACAGGATGCCACGCGCGGGGCCCCGCACCGTGGCAAGGTGCGCGCCACGTGTCACGGCCTGGCCATCACGCACATGCGGCTCGAACACGATGCGCGGATCCATCAGCGCAAAGGACAGGCGCGCCATGTCCAGCCCGGCGATCACCCCATCCTGCCGCGCGGCCAGCACGGCGGAAACGTGGGCATCCCCGTCCACGATCACCGCATCGGTCGTAAGGTCGCCCGCGCGCCCCAGATCCTCCAGCAGGCCCGCACGCACCAGCGGTTCCAGCATGATGTCTGGCAGGGGATGGATCATGAGGGCATTCTTTCATTCAGGGCTGCGGGGGAAAACGTATCACGCATTTCCGCCAGCCGGGCATGGAGATCCGTCAGGCTGAAACGCGACGGCGTGGCCACGGCCCCGGCATGGGGATAGTCACTGCGGAAATGGCCACCCCGACTTTCATGCCGCGACAGGGCGGCAAGCAGGATCGCGGCACAGACCAGCCCGGCATCCGTATTCGCAATGGGCAGGACCTGTTTCAGGCCGTTGCGCAGGTCACCACCCGTACGGATCACCCCGGCATGGCGGCTCATGATCCGCCGCAGGTGCAACGATACGGGAGACGGTGCCGGATCGGATGGAAAAAGCGAAACATCGGGCAACGTGGCGGCCTGCGGCAGGCCATCATCCATCTGCTGGCCGATCCATGTGCCAAACACCACGGCTTCCAGCAGGGAATTGCTGGCCAGCCGGTTGGCGCCATGCAGGCCGGTGCACGCGACCTCGCCCGCCGCCCACAGGCCGGTGACCCCGGTGCGGCCCGCAGGGTCCACCATGATGCCGCCCATATGGTAGTGGGCCGCGGGGCGCACGGGGATCGGCTGCGTTGCGGGATCAATGCCACGGGCCGCGCACAGCGCGGATATGGCGGGAAAATGTCGTGGAAAGGCCGCGCCCAGCGCCGTGCGGGCATCCAGATACACGCTGTGGCCATCCATCATGTGACGCCAGACCGCGCGGGACACGCTGTCACGGGTGGCGAGTTCATCGGTAAAGCGTTCGCCGGTCTCATCAATCAGGGTTGCACCTTCCCCCCGCACCGCCTCACTGATCAGGGACAGGCGCTGCCCTTCGGGTCCGGCGGAAAGCGCGGTTGGATGGAACTGCACGAATTCCATGTTGCCCAGCACCGCGCCCGCGCGCGCGGCCATGGCAAGGCCACTCCCCGTGGCGCCGGCGGGATTGGTGGTATCGGCAAACAGGCCGCCCACCCCACCCGTGGCCAGCACGACGGCCGGGGTGGACAGCGTGACGGTCTGCCCGCCTACAACAAGCACGCACCCCACGATCCCGCCATCCCGTACCAGCAGGTCATGCGCGTGGGCATGTTCCAGCACCGTTATACGTGGGGTCCGCCGCACACGGGCAACCAGCGCGCGCATGATGGTGGCCCCGGTGGCGTCTTCCCCCGCATGCACGATGCGCCGCCGCCCGTGGGCTGCTTCCAGTCCCAGTTGCAGGCTGCCATCGGCCTGCCTGTCCCACTGCACGCCCAGGGCGGTCAGGCGTTCAACCGCCGCGGGCCCCGCCGCCGTTACGCGATCGACCACCGTGGCGTCACATAACCCCGCCCCGGCCGCCAGCGTATCCGCCGCATGCAGCGCGGGCGTATCATCCGCGCCCATGGCCGCCGCCATGCCGCCCTGCGCCAGCATGCTGGCGGCAAGGGGGGGCCGTATTTCATCCAGCCGCCCCGGACAGGCCAGCACGCAGGGACGCGCGGTGGACAGCGCGGTCATGACGCCCGCCAGCCCGCCACCGATAATCAGCGGCTGCCCGGCAAGCTGGCCCAGCGGCGGAAGGGATGTCATATCGCCAGCATGCGTTCAACGGCGCGGCGGCCACGGCTGGCCAGTTCCGGGTCCAGCGTAACCTCATGCGTCATGTTTTCCAGCGCGTGGCGGATATTGGACAGGGTGATACGCTTCATGTGCGGGCACATGTTGCATGGACGCACGAATTCGGTCTGGGGATACTGCACCGCGAGATTGTCGCTCATGGAACATTCGGTCACCAGCAGGATGCGGCTGCCGGTATGGTCGCGCACGAAATCACCCATCATGGCGGTAGAGCCGCTGAAATCGGATACCGCCACCACTTCGGGCGGGCATTCAGGGTGGGCCAGGACCACAAGGCCGGGGTGGTCGGCGCGCATGCGCTCGATTTCCTGCGGGGTGAAACGTTCATGCACCTCGCAATGACCGGCCCATGTGATCATCTTGATCCCGGTTTCGGCTTCGATGTTGCGGGCCAGGAATTCATCGGGGATCATGATGACACGGTCGGTGCCAAGGCCTTCCACCACGCGCTTCGCATTGCCCGACGTGCAGCAGATATCGCTTTCGGCCTTCACCTCGGCTGAAGTGTTGACGTAGGTCACGACCGGCACGCCGGGATAGCGTTCGCGCAGCAGGCGCACGTCGCGCCCGGTAATGGAATCCGCCAGGGAACAGCCGGCATGCAGGTCGGGGATCAGGACGGTGCTGTGCGGGTTCAGCATCTTGGCCGTTTCCGCCATGAAATGGACACCGGCCATGACGATCACATCCGCGTCCGTTTCCTGTGCCTCCCGCGCCAGGGCCAGGCTGTCACCGCGGATATCGGCTACGCAGTGGAAGATTTCGGGCGTCTGGTAGTTATGCGCGAGGATGACGGCGTTGCGTTCACGCTTGAGCGTTTCGATCGCGCGGATATCCTCGACAAAAGTTTCCCATTCCATTTCCGGGACCAGATGCCGCACCCGGTCATACAGCCCGTCTGTTCCGCCACGCGGCTTAATCTGGTTCATGCCTGTTCTCCCTTCTGCCATGCCTGCCACACTCTTTATGCTCATATTGAGTATAAGCCAAGCAGCAGAAGCCGGTGGGACAGTAGAAAAGGCAAACAGACCGCTTGTCAATCAGGTTTTTCGTGAGGTGCCCTTTTTTCCATCAGGGCTGGAACAGCGGAATCTTGGTGCCAACGAACTGCCGCGCCTGCCTGACCTCCCCGCAGAAACGGTACAGCCGGGCGGGGCGACCGCCGGTATTTTCTTCAATTCCGCCTGTTTCCTCAACCAGTTGCTGCTGCATGATCAGGCGGCGGAAATTCTGTTTGTGGATCTGGACACCCGACAGGCTTTCCATCACGCGCTGCAATTGCAGCAGCGTGAATTCCTCCGGCATCAGCTCGAACACAACAGGGCGGTAACGTATCTTTGCACGCAACCGCGCCATGCCGGTGGCCAGTATGCGGCGGTGGTCATGATGCATTGCCTGCCCCGGCACGGCATCTTCCGGCGGGCAGCCTGCTTCGGCAACCAGCCCTGCTTCATACAGCAGTTCATAGCGTTGCAGCACCAGTTCATCATTCCAGGCCACCATGTCGCCAATGGCGAACAGGGTGACGCATCGCTGCCACTGCCGCACCCGCGCGGCGGCGTTGTCCATGTCCGCCACCCACCGGCACAGCAGGCGTTCGATAATGGCCAGGCAGTCCCGTCCCGCATCCGTCTTGGTGTTTTCCCATGGAAAATAGTCGTACCAGTCCCGCCAGCCCGTCTCCCCGGCGTGGCTGCGGGTCAGGGCGAGGTAGGAAATGGCAATCAGCCTGCCCTGCCCCGTAGCCAGCAGGCGGTCATGGTCGGCAAAGGTGTACAGCTGTTCCACATGCCCGATGGGATGGCCGGTCTGGCGTTCCACCCATGCCCTGACCCCTGCCTGCAGGGAGCGGTGGGTACTTTCCAGCGGCCCGGACGGTAGCAGGCGACCATGGTCGATCGTCATGACCTGTGGCACATCGTCACGCACGGCTGTCAGGACGGCAATCAGTTCGATCATCATCTGGGTTGTCATGTCGGGGAAAGATGTATCATGCAACCCACTGGGTTGGGGAGTGAATTTCCCAATGCCCGGCGATACGGGCCGCACGGCGCCCATGGCCCGTACACCACATCATGTCATATACCGTAAATATCCACGATATCTGCCGCCGCCGGGCGGGGGTCAGGCCCGTGACACTTCATGCACGCGTTCCAGCGCGCCGGCCGCGAAACCGATGCGCATCTGTTGCGCCAGCGCGTCAAACAGCGCCTGGCAGGCAAAAGACTTGCGCCGCTGGGGCAGGCTGCACAGGTCCAGCCGCGCACTGATGGCGTTGGCGGGCTGGATGGGAATGGCGCATAGCAGCCCGTCCTGTATTTCCCGCCGGCAGCATTCCGGGGGCAGGACCAGGGCCGCCATGCCGCGCATCGCCACTTCCTTCTGCATGACCAGCGAACCCGTCACGAAGGCAGGGTCAAGGGTAATGCCGCGGGCCCGTGCCGCGCGGTTGAGTTCACGGCGCACGCCAAAGGATTCATCGGGAATGGCCAGCGCATGGCACGCAAGTTCATTGATGGTCACGTACGGCCTGCAGGCCAGCGGGTGATCCGTGCTGACGATCACGCTATGCCTGAGCTGTATGCTGTGGCTGACAAAGGACTGGGCCGTTTCGGGGGTAAACAGGCTGACCACCAGGTCGATCCCGCCATCGGTCAGGGCCTCAACCAGACCCGACGCCCTGCTTTCGAACACATGAAAGCGCAGGTTGGGATACTGTTCATGGACCGTGCAGATGGTGGGCACCAGCAGTTCGGCCACGATCGCGCCACCTGCCTGTATCCTGACCGTGCCGCGTTTCAGCTGCTTCAGGTCGTCGATCTGTGTACGGGTCACCGCGATATCATTCAGGATGCGCGCCGCCTGCCCCAGCAGCAGCTGGCCTGCCTCGGTCAGGCTGATGCCGCCTGCATTGCGGTCAATCAGTTCCGATCCGAAATAATATTCAAGGCTGTCAATCTGGCGGCGCAGGGCGGTGGGGGTCATGTTCAGTCGCTGGGCAGCCTGCCGCAGGGATGCCGCCTGCGCCACGATCAGGAACAGTTGCAGGGCTTTAAGTGACATACATATTCCCCATTGAGACGCACCGGGCCAATAGCATCGAACATATACGTCAGGCGGTAATATTTTAAGAAAAAAGTAGGAAACCAGAAAAATCACGCCCCGACTGGCCAAAAAGACATGACTTTACAATATCGTTTCGGATGAGGATCGTTTTGTATCCCACCCTGCGCACAAATTTGGGATATTCATGCGCGATGGGCGACCCATATCATTATGTTCTCGAAATAACATGCCCTCCCTAAATATTTATCCTGTCATTACAGGGTGAAAGGGGGAATAAAGGAACCTACGCCCATGATGGACCTGACGGCACGAGAAATCCTTTCTTCCTATCGGAAAAGAACCCTTTCCCCGGTTGAATACGCCAATGCGCTGATCGCGCATATCGCACGCTGGGAAAGCACGCTTGGGGCGCTGTACGCCTATGAACCCGACAGGCTTGTCAGTGAAGCGCGCCTGTCGGAACAGCGGTGGATGAACGGTCGCCCCTGCGGCATCCTGGATGGCGTGCCCGCAACGCTGAAGGAACTGATCGCAACCAGGGGCCTGCCCATCCCGCAGGGTAGCATCGCCACCAAGCTGGTACCCGCAACATACGACGCCCCGCCAGCCGCCCGGCTGAAGGAAGCGGGCGCGCTGATTTTCGCGAAAACCACGGTACCCGATTTCGCCATGCTGTCGTCGGGGCTTTCGACATTCCACCCGCTGGCGCGCAATCCATGGAATCTGGCCTGCAACCCCGGCGGCTCCAGCGCGGGTGCTGCCGCGGCGGCGGCGGCAGGTTACGGGCCACTGCATGTCGGCACTGATATTGGGGGATCCGTCCGGCTGCCCGCGGCATGGTGCGGGCTGGTCGGGTTCAAGCCCTCCCTCGGGCGCATTCCCATCGATCCCTATTATATCGGTCGCTGCGCAGGCCCCATGACCCGCACGGTGGGCGATGCGGCGCTGATGATGAATGTGCTGTCCCAGCTCGACGCGCGTGACGCGACCAGCCTGCCTTATGCGGATATTGACTGGGACAGCTATTACAAGGGCATGGATGTACGGGGCCTGAAGGTCGGGTTGATGCTGGATGCAGGCTGTGGGCTGGAACTGGATGATGAAATCCGTGTCGCAATTGAAAACATGGCCGGCGTACTGGCGGACATGGGGGCTAAAATCATCCCGGTAGATCCGGTCATGACACCTACGATGCTGTCAGGGCTGGACCATTACTGGTCCGCACGCAGCTGGGCGGAACTGAGCCAGCTTCCCCCCGACAGGCTGGAAAAGGTGCTGCCCTTCATCCGCACATGGGCGCAACGCGGCGAGAAGGTCAGCGGCGTCGCCGCCGTGGATGGATTGGGACAGACATTTGCCATGCGGCGCAAATGTGCTCAACTGTTTGAACATGTTGACATTGTTCTATCGCCCACCACGCCTAAGAGCCTGATCCGAAAGTTTTTGAACAATACCAGCCTGTTGTGATTCATCCGTCTTTACGAAGAGATGGAGTGAATGGTGACATGGACTGGTATTGCCCGACGTGAACATAGCCGGGAAGGACTGCGATATCCATCGGATATGATGGACGGGGAATGGGCTTTGATCATGCCATTTGTGCCCCCTGCGAAACGGGGCGGTCGCCCTCGCACGACGGATATGCGCGAGGTGGTCAATGCGATGCTCTACATAGCCTCGGCCGGGTGCGCGTGGCGCCTGCTGCCGAAATGCTTTCCGCCGGTCTCGACTGTCAGGCGCTATTTCTACGCCTGGCGTGATACTGGGCTGTTCGAGGTCATGAATACGGTGCTGGTCATGAGCCTGCGCGAGATCGAGGGGCGTGAAGCCTCCCCGAGCGCGGGCGTGATTGACAGCCAGTCGGTGAAAACTACGGAAAGCGGCGGGCTTTCGGGCTATGACGCGGG
>NZ_CADP01000046.1 GCF_000285295.1 Komagataeibacter europaeus LMG 18890
CTTATGTGGACGGCCTTTACGATGCAAGAGGTCACATTGATTGCATTGTCGTATCTTTCTTCTGCGTATTTTCGCTCCAGCGAAATGCACTGATACTGTCATGATGTGGAGATCCGGTCAGATGCGCCCTTATGTCCGGCCTGTTTATGCGAAATCCTTCGCTGGCCATCATGGGTGTTCGCTTGCGTGTCAGGCACCAATCTGGATCTCGTGCTCAATGGCACATGGGGACATTCGGTATTGCCTGAACTGCTTCTGATTACAGTCTTTCCCATCACGCGGTCAGTGCATACTGCCGGATCTACCGGAGCTTATTCCGGTATCCATCATCCTGGTGGTACATGTCAGACTATAGCGACACTGCGACCGGCCGGACGATAGATCTCTTTGCGCGACAACAAAACCCAGATGATCCGGGCCAGCTTGTTGGCTAACGCCACGGTTGCCAGACGGCCCGGGCGACGTTCCAGAAGCTTGCAAAGCCATACTCCCGCAGCGCTATCCCATTTCTGTGCGCGGTAAAGCATGGATGTTGCGCCCAGAACGAGCATCTTTCTTATTTCCCGGTTGCCCGTTTTGGTAATTCTGCCCAATCGGGTTTTTCCGCCCGATGAATGCTGGCGCGGTACGAGACCAAGCCAGGCTGCGAAGTGCCGGGCCGTATCGAAGGCCCCAATATCGGTAACAGACGCGACAATCAGGGAGGCGGTTACCGGACCAATGCCCGGGATGGTCAAAAGACGGCGAGCATCTTCATCCTGTTTGGCATGTGTCCGGATACCTCCTTCCAGGTTTTCTATGCTTTCGTTCAGTCGACCATACTGTTCAAAGAGCAGCATGGTTGTCTGTTTCAGGGCATCAGGCAGATTGGATGAGGTTTCGATTTTCGCCAGAAGTTCGGGGAGACGGGCATTTCCAAGGGGAACAATCAAACCGAATTCCGCTGCAAGTGCACGCAACGCATTCACCAGCATCGTTTGCTGTTTGACCAGAAGGGTACGAGTTGAGTGCAGCGATAACAGGCTTTGCTGCTCCCGATTTTTAATCGGGACGAAGCGCGTGTCGGGATGGATCGCGGCAAGACAAATCGCGGCGGCATCAACAGCATCGTTTTTCTTGCCACGTTTGACAAATGGTTTGACCATTTCAGGGGGAATGAGTTTTACCTCATGACCGGTGTCACGGATGACACGAGCCCAGTGATGCGACGTGCTACAGGCTTCGAGTACGACCAGGCAGCGCTCCAGCTTTTCAAAGAATGAGATAACTTCACTCCGCCCGAGTTTCTTCTTGAGCAGACATTTTCCGCTTGCGTCCGTGCCATGCACTTGAAAAACAGACTTGGCGATATCCAGGCCGATTATGGTAACTTTCATCCGGGCGGTCTCCTCTGAATGGTCTTCCGACCTCATCATGGCACATTGATGTCGCATGGAGGCCGTCCACCCCATCTGGATGGGGCCGGGCCGGACGATGGCGACCTCGATCACCAGATCATAGAACACCCGGGGCCTGAGCCGCGGCAGCATGGACATCTGGGCGCGGGATTCGATCTGGAACACCCCGATCGTGTCCGCCTTCCGGATCATGGCATAGGTGCGCGGATCCTCGGCCGGGATGGTCTGCAGCGTGTAATGCTGTCCCTTGTGTTCGGCCAGAAGGTCCAGCCCTTTCTTCATGCAGGTCAGCATGCCCAGCGCCAGTACATCGACCTTCATGAATTTCAGGACGTCGATATCGTCCTTGTCCCATTCGATGATCTGGCGACCGTCCATGGCTGCCGGTTCGATGGGCACCAGTTCATCGAGCCGGTCATGGGTCAGGACAAACCCGCCGGGATGCTGCGACAGGTGACGCGGCACGCCGATCAGGCAGCGCGCCAGATCCAGCGTCAGCCGGATCCGCCGGTCGGACAGGTCGATCCCCGTTTCATTCAGCGCGCCCTCATCCAGCTTCCGCCCCCAGCCCCAGATCTGGCCGGACAGGGTGCGGATCAGGTCTTCGGGCAGGCCCATGACCTTGCCGACATCGCGCAGCGCGCCCTTCGCGCGATAACGCGTCACCACGGCGGTAAGGGCAGCATGGTTGCGACCATAATGGCCGTAAATCCACTGGATCACCTGCTCCCGGCGCGCATGCTCGAAATCCACGTCGATATCGGGCGGCTCGCGGCGCTCTTCGGAGACGAACCGTTCGAAGAGCAGCGACGTCCGTGCCGGATCGATGGCGGTAATGCCGAGCACGTAGCAGACAGCGGAATTGGCCGCCGATCCCCGCCCCTGGCACAGGATGCCCTGCGATCGGGCGTAACGGACGATGCTGTGCACAGTGAGGAAATACGGCGCGTAATCCATGCGCCCGATCAGGGCGAGTTCATGGTCGAGGATTTTCCTGACCTCGGGCGGAATGCCTTCAGGATAGGCCGCTGCCGCCCTTTCCCAGGTCAGGGCTTCCAGCGCCTGCTGCGGTGACTGGCCCGGGACGGAGACCTCGTCGGGATACTGGTAGGCCAGGTCATCAAGGCTGAAGCGGCAGCGCTCCACAATATCCGTGGTCCGGGCCAGCGCTTCGGGATACCGGCTGAACAGCCGGGCCATTTCCGCAGGCGGCTTGAGGTAGTGGTCCGCATGGCGCTCACGGGCAAACCCGGCTTCGTCGATGGTGGTGTGGTTACGGATGCAGGTCACCACATCCTGCAGGATGCGCCGGTCATGGGTGTGGAACAGCACGTCATTGGTCACGACGATTGGCACCCGCGCCTGCTGGGCCAGGTTCGCCAGTTCATACAGCCGCATCTGGTCATTGGGCCTGCGCCGCAGGGTCAGCGCCATATAGGCCCCGTCGGCAAAGGCGTCCTTCAGCTTGCGCAGATGCAGGGCGCAGGCATCATCCGCCGTATCCGGGAGCAGGATGACAAGGAGCCCCTCGCCCCATGCCACCAGATCCTCCCAGAGCAGATGGCATTGCCCCTTCCCGGCCCGGGCCTTGCCAAGGCTCAGCAGCCGGCACAACCGGCCATAGGCGACCCGGTCCGTCGGGTAGACCAGCACTGGCGCGAAATCGGCAAGGTCGAGACGGCAGCCCACGACCAGGCGGATACCGGTCTCTTTCGCGGCCACATGGGCTTGCACCATGCCCGCCAGGGAATTGCGGTCACAGATGCCCAGCGCTTCAATGCCAAGGGCCTTCGCCTGCTCAAACAGTTCAATTGGTGAGGATGCGCCGCGCAGGAACGAGAAGTACGTCGTGACCTGCAGTTCGGCGTATGCCACGCTCATTCAAAGAGACCATGCAGGAACCAGCCCTGCGAACCCGTTTCACCATGTTCGCCATCCCCGGTCCGGTAAACCCAGAATGTCTCGCCGCTGGTATCCTCCACCCGGAAGTAATCGCGCACGGTGGTCAGTTCGGCATCCCCTTTCCACCATTCGCCAAAGACGCGCTCGGGGCCATCGGCGCATCTGATCCGACGGCGGATGCCGCGCCAGATGAAGAAGACCGGTGGATGGTCGGGCAACACCGCCATGGTCTGGATCGGCTCGGGACGGGGCAGCAGGCGCGTGGGGCGCGGCCAGTGATCCGGCCACTCCCGTGTATCTTCGGGTGCGAGGGCGGGCACGCGGCAGACGGCCCGTTCCGGCACGTCGCTTTCCACCGGGGCGAAGCGATACAGGGCCTGCATGCCGACACGATTGGCCAGGGTATCGATCAGGTCGGAAACGTCGGCTTCTTCTTCCTCGATCAGGGCGGATACACCCTGGCGATGCAGGATCGGCTCGGCCAGTGACGCGGTCAGCACCATGCGCTCGATCCCGAAGCCCGGATCGATGGTCTCGATCCTGTCACAGAGCAGACGGGTCAGGCGTCTGACGTCCCGCACCGGCATGGCTGTGGCCACGCGGACGGCCTCGGTGCGGCTGTCCACCCGGTGCAGCAGCAGGTCGAGGCGGCGCACGCCCTGCTCGCGTTCCTCCAGCCCGGCGCACAGGGGCGGCACGAGTTTGGTGATGTAGCGGGCAATGGTCTCGGCCGCGCTGATCGGTTCGGCAAAGTTCCGGCTGACCTGCACCGGCGCCTGCAGCCGGACCGGGACAATGGCTTCCGCCTGCCGTCCGAAAGCCTGGTCCAGCCTGCGGGCGACATCCGGGCCGAAGCGCAGGGCCAGCGGCGCGCGCGGCATGCCGGCCAGCGGGCCGATGCGTGACATGCCCAGCCCATGGAGGCCATCGATGATATCCGCTGGCAGGCGCAGGGCCTCGATTGGCAGGTCGGCAATCGCTGCTGCCGTTTCACCGGGCGGCACGAGGGTGATACGTCCCCGGCCATAGCGCGCCAGCGCATGGGCCGCACCCCATGTATCGGCAATCGCGGCCCGGGCCGTGATCCCGGCCTCCTTCAGGCGGGTGACCATGTTCTCCAGCATGGCGGCCTCGCCCCCATGCAGGTGATCGGCACCGGTCGTATCCAGCACGATACCGTCCGGCGGATCGGGTGCCACGATGGGGGCGATGCGGTGCTGGAACCATAGCGCCAGCCGCTCCAGCCCTGCCCGGTCATCGTCCGGGTCGGCGTCCATGATGAGCAGATCGGGATGGAGCGCCTGCGCTTTCGCGACAGGCGTGCCGGGACGCAGGCCCAGCCTGCGGGCGGCGAGATCGACCGACAGCACGACCCGTCGCCGCCCTTCCCGCCCGACGAGTGCCAGCGGGCGGTCAGGCGCGGGCGCGTCGGTGCCCAGCCGCTTCCTGATCCGGTCTGTCGGCCAGAGCGGCAGGTAGAGCGAGACGACACGGTGCCAGTCTCCCTTTGGCATCACAGGCCTCCACTTCGAAATCGGCGCATTCGCCCGCGCGGGCACGGATGAGTTCCAGCAGCCAGCGGGACCGGCCGACGCCGGGCACTGGCAGCAGCACGGATGGCAGGACCGAGACCCGCCACCGGGTGACCGAAGCGGTGGGCTGGCCAAAATCGGCCGCATCCGTCTGCCGTCTCCAGCGCCGTATGGCGATGCCCAGCGCGCCGGATGTCTCGGCCGCCAGTTGCAGGCGGCGCGAGGCGGTCATGGACAGGCGGGCCACCTCGGCCACGACCGCGCCCAGACCCTGATGGCGCAGTGCTTCCTCGAAACAGGCCAGGACATCGACGTCCGAACTGGCCGCGACATAGATGGTCCGTCGCGCTGACAGCCCGACCTGCTGCAGTGCCGGGGCATACAGGTCCTGACGGGTGGCGATCCACAGCACCTTTCCCCGTGTCCGGGCGGCGATCCCGGCAGAAAACAGACCGGATGCTGCTGCATTCAGGGCATCATGACCGCCTCCAGCCACCTCATGCAGCGCGCCCAGCGCCAGGCCGCCATCCGGCAGGCGACCGTCAATCTCGGGCACACCGAAGGGCAGCGCGCCCCGCCTGCGTCGGCTTTGGCCTTCGAGGCGGCTGACCTGCGCTCTCAGCGCCTCCAGCGCGGGACGGGGTTGGGGTGCGGGCATGGGGTCGGACAGTCCATTCGGGTGTTTCTGGTATGGAATTAGCGATTGTGTTCGTTATTTGTTCTGGTACGGTGCCGAATGTCAACCTATTCTCGAGAAGAGTCTGTGATCCGGACGCGGGTACAGGCCTGCCGTCCGATCGTGGCTTGATGAAAAGTGTCTGAAGTACAGGGATTTATCTGGGGCGGTTCTGCAGTGTCTTGCCTACAGGAGTGGAAACTACCCGATAGGGCACCCTTACGCGGACTCGCGAAAGAAAAGCGTGAGGGGCAACCTCTATGCGATAACCAGTAGCCAGCAGGGGATCCGGAAGGCGGACAGAATCACGCCTGAACGTACCGCCAATCCAATCTTCCGCCTTTATCGGACATTTTCTCCAACACCGGTGATCGGGCCAATACCAATATCCGCACTCCCGCCTCGCCGTGGTAGCGACGCTGGAAAAGGGCGAAGCATTGCTGTGTGATGTCGCTCATAGCCTTTTCCGAACCTGAGCGTCCGCCAGATGGGAAATAGTGGTCTATTCACAAAGCCGAGCTGTTCCCGCCCGTCAAAATATCTGAATCTCTGCGCTCTCGACAGACGTTGCCAAATCCTCGAAACATGAAATGACTCACGCGGCAAACTCGAGGCACAGATTTATGCGCGTATCCCAAATGTAAAATATGAAGTCGGCGGGTGTGGCAGATCATGATTGAAGCATGAATCAGTTCCAGGAAAGTAATCTCAGGCCAGACTATCGATTTTACGCCTACAGTTCGGAACCCCACATCGACAAATTTCCGGCAACGCATGCTCCGGCTGAGCAAGATAAGAGGGAACTGTGCTGCGGCTTCCCAGCTAATCTCATCGCCAGGCGGGAAATCGTAAGATTTAGCGCCAGCTAGAACCTGTTTTTCCTTATAAAGTTAATGCATGACAAAGGCCGGGGCTTTGGGACACTCCTCACAATACATGATCCCGATATCTATCTGCTTTATATTCAGCTTTTCAATGATCTCGGCATTAGAGCCTGATCCGAAAGTTTTTCAGCACTGACAATGCCTTGCGGTTCTGCGGGTCAGCATGCGGATTGAGGCGATCAAAGTCCACGCTGTTGACGAGGCTATGGACTTTTCCCAGTCTTTGGCGAGCCGCCTGCAGCGACCGAGCCAGGCGAATGTTCGTTCGACCACCCAGCGGCGAGGCAGAATTTCAAAGCCCTTGGCTGTGTCTGATCGCCTGATGATTTCGACCGTCCATTTTCCCATGCTGGCGAGCGCGGATCGCAGTTTATTACCGGCATAGCCGCCATCGGCGAAGATGTGGCGAAGCCATGGAAAGTGTTTGCGTATTGCCGCCAGGACATCGACAGCCCCGTCACGATCCTGAATGTCAGCGGCATGAACAAGGAGGAAGATCAGGAAGCCGCAGGTATCCGTCAAAATATGGCGCTTGCGACCTTTGACCTTCTTTCCAGCGTCATAACCGGAAATTCTACCACTTTCCGTGGTTTTCACCGACTGGCTATCAATCACGCCCGCGCTCGGGGAGGCCTCACGCCCTTCAATCTCCCGCAGGTTCATGACCAGTACCGTGTTCATCGCTTCGAACAGTCCGGCATCACGCCATGCGTAAAAGTAGAGCCTGACCGTCGAGACCGGTGGAAAGCATTTCGGCAGCAGACGCCACGCACACCTACCCGAGGCGATATAAAGTATCGCGTTTACAACCTCGCGCATATCCGCCGTGCGAGGCCGTCCGCCCCGTTTCGCCGGAGACACGAACGGCATAATCAAAGCCCACTCGGCATCCGTCATATCCGATGGATATCGCAATCCCTCCCGGCTATGTTCGTGTCGGGCAATACCAGTCCATGCCACCATTCACTCCATCTCTTCGCAAAGACGGATGAATCACAACATGCTGGTATTGTTCAAAAACTTTCGGATCAGGCTCTTAGACAGAATCAGAACATCACAGATGAAATCCCCGATATGATTCTTCACAAGATCCATCAGAAGAGGAATGACATGAACTGCAATTGGAACTACGCCGATTTTAATTGTACCAGCCAGCTTCTGATGAGATAGGGAGACGACATTCTGGATTTCTAAAACTCCTCGCAGAATTTCATGTCCCCATCTGAGGATCTGGACACCTTTCGGCGTCAGGCCAAACACTTTCCTCTTCCGGTCGACAATAACAACGCCAAGCTCTTCCTTCATGACACGTATGGCACGTGAAAGGGATGGCTGCGATACGTTGCATGCAGCCGCCGCCTGCGAGAAGCTCTTGAATTTTTCTATCTCCCGAAGATAGTACAGCTGCTTGAGAAACATGTCATACCCCGCGAATACATACTCGCTGGCGACCGGCGCGCGCGATCATTTCCCTATGGATGTGATAATTTTCTTCATGTTCCGGAACGAACAGGATAATGGAAGCTTTTTATTTGTTCAGGATGTGGGATACAATCCCGTAAGACGCCTGCCGCCGCAGAACAGCGTCTGCTCGTCCTGTCGCGCAATGGCAATTAGGGTCTGGTTCATCTTTTCAGCGGTACGGAAGGCGCGATACGTCGGGGCGGAAATCGCGACCACGACGGCAATACCGGCCCGCACTGTCTTGAGCGCCATCTCAAACGAATACCGGCTTGTCAGCAGACAGAAACCCTCGTGGAAAACGTCGGGGTGGCTCGCACGCACACCAATCAGTTTATCAAGCGCATTATGTCGGCCCACGTCCTCCCGGATCATGTGAATATTGCCGTTATTATTCGCCCATGCAGCGGCGTGGACCATCCGTGTCGCCGCGTTCAGCGTCTGCCACTTCCGCAGTTCATGCAATGCATTGCGTATTGCTGTTACCGATAGGGATGGCCCCTCCCCCAACGGGGCTGCTGCTACAGCGTCATATTCCGGTACAGTCTCACTGCCGCATATGCCACAACTCGAATGCCCTGTCTGCATGCGGACATTACGGCGCATGAGCCGCGTCAGCGCCCTGCCCCTTATAAAAATATCAAGGGTCAGACCGTCTTCCGCTGCTACAATGTTCACCGAACGAATATCTGCGACTGAACCGACGATCTGTTCGGTTATACAGTATCCATGGGCGAAGTCCTCCAGATCTGCAGGCGTCATCATCATCGTGCCATACGGAAAGATCCCGTTGAACAGGAGGCTGACCGGTACTTCTTCTGCCACGTTCAGGCTGAAGTTCTCATCCGGACAGGACAGGGCACTGACATCTAGCGAGTAAAAAAGAGTGGACATTATGGCAGCCTCGAACTCAGGTGGGCACGGTTCAGTAGTCAGAGGGTGTGGCACGGCACCCATCCGACCTCACCGCTCGCATAATGCTCCTTTTTCCAGATCGGAACGCGCTGCTTGATTTCATCAATGATGTAACGGCAGGCACTAAAAGCCGCATCGCGATGGGCAGCGGAGACACCAATCCATACTGCCGTTTCACCGACCGGCAGGTACCCAGTCCGATGCATGGCGGTTGCACGGCAGATGGCAAAACGCTGTTTCACCTCCTGCACGATGGCCTGCCCTTCCGTCAGCGCCAGTGGAACGAACGCATTGTAATCGATGCCGGACACGGTCTGACCTTCGTTTGTCTCCCTGACCCATCCCTCAAAAGAACAGAATCCGCCTGCTTCAGGAACCATCAGCGCCCTGCGCAGGGCGCTGATGTCAACCGGCGCATCCGCCATGATGAAGTCGCTCATCCGCCTGTCACCGGTGGTATGAAGACAACATGATCACCTTCGCCCAGAGGCTGCTCCCACGGGGCGAAGGCAGCGTTGATCGCAACACGCATGCAGGCGGGCGCCAGCGCAAAGCCGTATGCAGCACGGAGTTCATCATACAGTGCGGCGGCCGTCGGGGCCGATGTGTGCCGTCTTTCGTGTGCCCGTCCGACTTCATCCTGAAGCTGGGCGAAATACTGTAACTCTATGTTGGGCATTTTACTTCCTGATCAGAACATCCAAGGCGTTTCAACACCCGGTCACGTTCATCAGGTGCATTGATGTTTTCCAGCGCACCTGTTTTTTTTACTTCGAGGAGACGAACCGTTGAATGGGTGAGCATCTGGCGTGGCCGGATCTTCTGCCTTGCCGCCTGCCTGTACAGGGCGGCCAGTGTCGCGGGCTCCCATATCGTACACAGTGGCTCGGGCAATCCGTCGCTCTCACTCAGATAGGCCGTGGCGGCCAGATCCGCGTCGCGTCCCTGAACAAGGGTTGCAAGCGTCATATCATCCAGCATCGGCAGGTCGCAGGCGACAACAAGCCATGCCACATCCAGATAAGCCATATGAGCCGACAGCACGCCGACCATTGGCCCGCCGTCAAGCATGTCCCTGGTCTCCTGCCCGTCCATGATACAGGGATAGGACGCCCGAAGCGGATCATGGCCCTGATCAGACCGTATCGAGATAAAACAGCGCCCAACATGCCGCTCAAGCTGGTCAAAAACACGGGCAAGCTGCGGGCGGCCAGCATAGGACAGGGCCGCCTTGTCCTGCCCCATGCGGCGACTTTCACCACCGGCCAGGACCAGCCCATACAGTAATGCCGTCATGACCTGCTGGCCGGAGAAGATTGGGATGCGCATAAAAAATCCATGTCATCCCCCGATATAATGCATTTCGATTTTTTCCTGCCGGGATGCCTTTTCCCCGCTGACCAAGAATGCCGGCTGACGCGTGCGTTCCTCGCTGTAGCGATCCGTCCGGTGGCGCCAGATCCGCGACAGGGCTGCCCGCAACTGTCTGTCAGCTTCCGCGTCACTGGCGCGCCCGCGCAGGAGCGTGCGCAGATCCGTGCCGGTCGTAGCGAAAAGACAGGTATAAAGCTTGCCATCAGAAGACAGCCGCGCCCGCGCGCATGCACCACAGAATGGCGCGCTAACGGACGAGACAAACCCGATCTCCCCTGCCCCGTCCACATAGCGGTAACGCCGGGCCACCTCACCGTGATAGCGGGGCGGCAGCGCTTCAAGGGGCCACAGCGCTGCAATGCGGGCTCGCAGTTCGCCATAGGGCACGACATCGGCACGGTCCCATCCGTTTCGATTGCCCACATCCATGTATTCGATAAGCCGGACCGTTACACCGGTATGGCGAAAATGTGCCAGGATATCCGGCACATCCATGTCATTCACGCCCCGCTGGACTACCGTGTTGATCTTAACGCCGCCCTCAAAGCCTGCGGCGCATGCGGCATCGATGCCCTCCAGCACGGCAGGCAGGCTTCCCCTGCCGCCGCTCATACGGGCGAATATGACTGGATCGAGACTGTCCAGGCTGACTGTCACTCGCAGCAGTCCGGCCTGACGTAACGCTGGCGCGAAGCGCGGCAGCAGCACGCCATTGGTTGTCAGCGCCACATCCTCAATGCCCGGCAGGGTGCTCAGGCGATGGACCAGGTCAGGCAGGCCGGGCCGCAGGAGGGGTTCCCCGCCGGTCAGCCGTATTTTCGTCACCCCCAGTTCGGCGGCCATGCGCGCGACCTGCTCGATCTCGTCAAAATCCAGCCGTTCCTTCGGGCCAAGAAACCGGAAGCCTTCGTGGTAGGTGGCGTCCGGCATGCAGTAGGGGCACCGGAAGTTGCAGCGGTCCATGACCGAAATGCGCAGGTCGCGTAGCGGGCGGCCAAGCTGGTCTACAGGCGGCACGGCGCGGGCCGCGCGGCTGTTCTGATCGTCCTCCACGGCCGCCTGCCCACTCAGCCCGCGATCCGGATGGGCGGTGCGGATGCAACACTTTCCACTACCCTGACCGGAATGGATTTGGCCGCAGGCGTTCCACTGATCTCGTCGAAATAGTCCAGCGGCAGCAGCGGGTTCAGTTCCGGGTAGTATCCGGCTATGGCGCCGCGCGGCATGGGGTAGTCGAGCACGTTTAGTCCATCGACATAGCGCCTGATCCCGTCATTGCTGTAGGTTTCAAGGCCGATCACATCCCCGTTCGCAAGACCACGTTCGGCCATGTCATCCTTGTTCATGAACACGACAAGACGGGTGTTGTACACGCCGCGATAACGGTCACTGTTGCTGTAGATGGTTGTATTGTACTGATCGTGCGAACGGATGGTGGCTAGGCGCAACATGGCCTTATCCTTGACCGGCACATCGACTTCCAGCCCCGGCAGCAAGAGAAAATTCGCCTTACCATTTGGCGTATTCCACACGCGGCGACGGGGTGGAATGTCGAGGTGGAAGCCATGCGGGTTCTTGATCCTTTCGGAAAAATCCGCATAGATTTCAGGATAGACGTCGGCAATCCTGTCCCGGATCAGGGTGTAGTCGGCCATGTAATCCGCCCACGGCGTGCGGGAGTTGGGCAGCGTTGCCATAGCCATGCGGCACACGATCTCCGTCTCTGGCAGTACGTGTTCGCTCACGGGTTCAAACACGCCACGCGATGCCGTGACATTCGCCATTGCATCCTCAATGGTCACGAACTGCTCGCCTGCCTGCGTGCGGATGATCTCCGAACGGGCCACAACCGGCAGGATGAGCGCGTCCCTGCCATGCACCAGATGCCCCCGGTTCAGCTTTGTCGCCACGCCCACCGTCAGGTTGAGGTTGCGCATGGCGGCGTAGGAGCGGTCCGTATCGGGCACGGCGCGGATGAAATTGCCCCCCATGCCAAAGAATACCCTGGCGGTGCCCGCTTCCATCGCCTCGACCGCTTCCAGCACATGGTGCCCGTGTTCGCGCGGGGGTTCAAAGCCGAAGACATCCCGCACCCGGTCCAGATAGGCCTGGGTCGGTTTTTCATCAATGCCCACCGTGCGGTCGCCCTGCACGTTGGAATGGCCACGGATCGGCGCGATACCGGCGCCGGGCTTGCCAAAATTGCCGCGCAGCAGCAGCAGGCTGGCCACCTGCTGGATCAGGCGCGATCCTTCCTGATGCTGCGTAAGCCCCATGCCGTAACAGATGATCGTGGCATTGGATTTCATGTAAATATCCGCGATCTTGCGGATCTGTGCCTCGGTTATGCCCGAGATGCGGGTGATGTCCGCCCAGTTGCAGCCCATCACATCATCACGCAGGGCTTCGATGCCTGCGGTGTGTTCGTGGATGAAGTCAAGGTCCAGCACGTTCTCGCCGCGCGCCTCGGCCTCAAAAAGCGCCTTCATCATGCCCTTGAAGATGGCCAGATCGCCCCCGATGCGCACATGCACGAATTCACTGGAAATCGGGGTCGAGCCGAACGTGCCCATCTGCAGGATGTCCTGCGGCTCGGTAAAGCGGATCAGCGCCCGCTCGGGCATCGGGTTGATCAGGACAATCGGCACGCCGCGTTTGCGGGCTTCGACCAGGTTGGTCATCATGCGCGGCGAATTGGTGCCCGTATTCTGGCCCACCACGAATATCGCCTAGGCATGCTCGAAATCGCTCATGACGATCGTGCCCTTGCCAATGCCGATGGCAGGCGGCAGGCCACGGCTGGTCGGCTCGTGGCACATGTTCGAGCAGTCGGGGAAATTGTTGGTGCCGAACTCACGCACGAAGATGGAATACAGGAACGCGGTCTCGTTTGCCGTGCGGCCGGATGTGTAGAACTCGGCCTGGTGCGGGCTGTCGAGGGCACGCAGGTGCTGGCCGATCAGGGCGAATGCGTCATCCCATGCCACGGGCACGTAGCGGTCACTGTCAGCATCGTAGCGCATCGGCTCGGTCAGGCGGCCCTGCATTTCCAGCCAGTAATCGCTTTTTTGCATCAGTTCGGTGACGGTGTATTTTTCAAAGAATTCCCGCGTTACACGTCCCTTTGTGGCTTCATGCGCCAGCGCCTTGGCCCCGTTTTCACAGAATTCCAGCGTCTTGCGATGGTCGGGATCGGGAAATGCGCAACTGGGGCATTTGAAACCTCCGGGCTGGTTCATGGACAAGAGCCCGCGTGATCCCTTGACCAGCACGCTCTGTTCCATCAGCACTTTCGCGGTGGCCCCGGCCGCCCCCCACCCGCCTGCCGGATGATGATAGGGTTTGTATTCAGGCGTTTTTTCGTTGCTCATGCTCTTGACCCTCTCGGCTTCATTCAGTTGGGCAGGCGTGTGTGGGCACCCGCATCATGCAGCACCCCGGCATGCTGGTGCAGCAGGCCGAATTCCCGCATGGCGGGCACGAAGTTTTCATTCTCATGCTTTGAGCGGGCCAGCTTGACCAGCGCAAACCGCTGGAGCGGCTGCAGGGCGGCCCATTGGGCAGGCGTTGGGGGCGCTATGCCATCAGCCTGCGCCTGGGTCCTGACCGTATCGGGCATGTGGTTCGCATCGCGCCAGGCTTCCAGCCCACGGGTTGCAAGCTGGCGCAGCGGCTCGTCGCTGCGGGTTGCGATCAGGTGGGCGACCAGCGCGCGGTAGGCGGCCTGCTCGGGCACGGTCTCGCACGGCAGGTCGGCAAGCTGGCCCCTTTCCTCGCGCGTAAACCGGCTCCACTGGCGCAGGCTCAGTTTGATGCCGACAATATCAAGCTTCTGGCGGGCGATCATTGGAATGCACCGCAGGGAGCCTGCGAAGTCACGTTCAAAGTCAAAAAGCATTGGACCAGATCCCTTATCGGAAGGCGGGGAATATCAGGCGGCCCTACCGCCTGTTTTATTTCGGAACGATCAGGTGCAGCAGGGATGCCGCCCCGAAAAACACGCCGGTGCTCAACGACCAGATCACAACGAACCATGCAATCCGTGCCCCGGCGCGCGGTGGCGCGTTATCGCCGTTCCCCTGGACAATATCAGTGATACCCATCGGTTTCCGTCACCTTTCCGCGAAAGACATGGTAGGAATAGATCGTGTAGGTCAGGATGATCGGCAGCAGGATGGCGGTGCCGATCAACTGGAAGAACTGGCTGGATGGCGGGGAGGACACATCCCACAGCGTCAGGCCCGGCGGCACGGCATAGGGCCAGACCGTAATCCCCAGCCCGGACAGGCACAGGAAGAACCAGCCCAGCGCGCACAGGAACGGCCCCTTGGAGTGCCCCCTGCGCAGCCCCATGATAAACAGCCCTCCCAGCATGACCACCAAAACCGGCACGGGGGCAACGAACGCGATGTTTGGCCAGTCGGTCCAGCGGCGCAGGTAGGGTGCGTGCAGCAGCGGTGTCCACAGGCTGACCGCCACAATGCCGATGAACAGGCCCACGGCCAGCCGGGCGGCCCAGCGGCGGCAGGATTCCTCCAGCACGCCGGTGGTGCGCCAGATCAGCCACGTCGCACCCAGCAGGGCGTAACCGCACATGACGGACAGGCCACACAGGACGCTGAACGGGGTGAGCCAGTCGAGCGGGCCACCGGCAAAGGCGCCATCAACAACCCTGATGCCCTGCACCACGCCGCCGAGGATCGTGCCCTGACAGAAGGCGGCTATGGCGGAGCCTGCCATGAAGCCGGCATTCCACATCCCTTCCCTTCCTGTGCCGCGCGTCATGACACGGAATTCAAACGCCACACCGCGAAAGATCAGCGCGAGCAGCATCAGTACGATCGGCAGGTAGAAGGCGGGCAGCAGGGTGGCGTAGGCACCGGGGAAGACCCCGTACAGCACAGCCCCGCCCAGTACCATCCATGTCTCGTTGCCATCCCATACGGGGGCGATGGTGTTGACCATCACATCCCGACGGTCCGGGTGACGTTCGAGCGCGAACAGCATCCCGATTCCGAGGTCAAAGCCATCAAGCACGACATAGATCGAAATGGCGGCCACGAGAATGACAGCCCATATGATGGGGAGCCAGTATGCGAAGTCCATCATGCCTCAGGCTCCTTTGCCAGTAGAGGGATCAATCACGCCCGGATGCATGCTGGTGGCCAGAATCCCGGATGCGTGGGATGGCGGGGTATCATGCTCGCCTTCCTGCGGCGCGCGTCCCAGCATGCGCACCAGAATGCCCAGACCTGAGCCGAACACCAGCACGTAGACCACCACGAACGCCGTCATCGAAAACGCCATGGAGGACAGGGCAACGGGTGATACGCTGTCAGATGTGCGCAGCAGGCCATAAACGGTCCAGGGCTGGCGGCCGACTTCCGTCGTGATCCAGCCGCACAGCAGGGCCAGGAAGCCCGCCGGCGCCATGCAGAGTGCGACACGGTGGAAGACCGGATTGGTAAACAGCGTGCTGTTCCGCCGCAGCCACAGCGACCACAGCCCCACCAGCATCATCAGCATGCCAAGGGCGACCATGATGCGGAAAGAGAAGAAGATGACCGGTGAAGGCGGCCGCTGGTCACGCGGGAAGTCCTTCATGCCCGGCACCTTGCCGTTCAGGCTGTGCGTCAGGATCAGCGATCCGGCCAGCGGCAGTTTGACAGCATAATCCGTATGCTCAGTCTTCATGTTGGGAATGCCGAACAGCAGTTCGGGCGCATGATCTTCCGAGACCCAGTCCCCTTCCATCGCAGCAATCTTGGCGGGCTGGTATTTGAGCGTGTTCAGGCCATGCGCGTCGCCAGCAAGGATCTGGAGGGGGGCTACGATCGCCGCCATCCACATGGCCATGGAGAACATGACCCGCACCGGCTCGCTGGAGATCTTTCCGGCCTTGCGGGCCCTGAGCATATGCCACGCCCCCGTGGCCCCCACGATGAAGGCAACCGACAGGAACGCCGCCAGACCCATATGCACCAGGCGGAACGGAAAGGACGGGTTGAAGATAATGGCCAGCCAGTCAGCGGGCATGAAGCGCCCGGTGGTCGGGTCAATGGTGTAACCACGCGGGGTCTGCATCCATGAATTGGAGGACAGGATCCATGTCATGGAAATCAGGGTGCCGACCGATACGCAGCATGTGGCTGCAAAATGCAGCCTGCGCCCCACCTTGTTCATGCCGAACAGCATGACGCCGAGGAAGCCTGCCTCGAGGAAAAAGGCGGTCATGACCTCATAGGACAGCAGCACGCCGGTAATCGGCCCGGCTTTTTTGGAAAAGATCGACCAGTTGGTGCCAAACTCATACGACATGACCAGTCCCGAGACGACGCCCATGCCAAAGACAATGGAGAATACCTTGATCCAGTACCGGTACAGGTCAAGGAATACGGATCGTCCGGTCCTGAGCCACAGCCCCTCCAGAACAGCCAGATAAGCCGCCAGCCCGATTGAAAAGGCCGGAAAAATGATATGGACGCCTACGGTAAAGGCGAACTGAAAGCGCGCCAGAAGGAGTGCTGGATCATGTGCGTACTGCATCGATACTTTCCAAAACTTATGACGAGAGAAAGAAATACAAATAAGTTCTCGGCATATCGGTTCCGTGCAATGAACTGGCCTGAAAGGCCGCTGCATGCCCCGGTGTCCCAGAAAACGTAGTAGATCAATCAGACGCATGGCGTCCAAGAGGGATTATACATAAGATCATAAACAGCGTTTATAAGCGTATTATTTATAGGATATGTGTAGTTATGTAGAAATATAGACAATCGAAAATATGAATAACCGATCATAAGATATTAGCGCGGATCTCCCGGTTTTAGGCACATAAAGGCGTCATCGGTTGCTCCGGTTATCCATTCTGAATATGATGCAAATGAAGCAAAGTTTTCCTGTGGACCTGTTATGTCTGCATTCCTGATCATACGGAATTGAATGGAAATGCGAGACGCATGGCCGGAAAAAATGCTGGCGTGATGGCCGTAACGTATTGCGATGTGAGGCTAATCCTGGAGTTCCCTTAAGAGATGGTGGCTGGTTTTGTGTGCTTTAAACTCTCAGGGCACGTCGGAAGACAAATATCAGTCATCTGCATGATCCCGCCTGGAACCTGCCAATCAACCGCACAGCGTAGGCTCCGTGCACGACGCAACAAACGACTAGGGTTCTTTATTTGGAAATGAACCAACGCCAGCAATACGTTCGTGTCAGTATCTCTATTATTACCTCGAGCATGCCCGAGCATAGCGATATCGCCATGCGAGACGGTATCATATTGGATTAACGCGAACCGGGCAGAGCGTGGCAGGACATTTCCCGGATAGTAATATCACTACTGAACATACGTGGAATCTGGCTGGATCTTTGCCATTTCTGCACGGGCAAAATCCTGCACCTGAAGATAGCTCGAATTGTCACCAACAAAAGCACAGTGACAGACGTGAGTATCATAAAACACGTAAGCCGGAGTCCCGTTCAGCATCATCATCTGCAATGTATTGGGTTCGATAGACTTGGACCACGACTGCGCATGAAATTCGTCGGATGAAAGACGCTTGAAATGATTTTGTACCAAGCGTCGATCATAGGCCTGATCGACATCCGCAGGCCATGTGCAGCCGGCCAGCAACACAACCAGACTCAATATCCCGAAGGCTTTCATATCCGTTTTCATTTTCATACGACCCGACCAGTCAAGCAGATGTCTTAAGATCTGGCGCCGCAATCTCAATATTCTCCCTGTCTCAGCGATGCCAATCGTGTTGCCAACTCCGATTACACCAGGTGCTCATAGAGAGGACACTGCAGCGGAGATGACGGACGGGAGAGCGCAACAGCGTTGACCTGAGACCCTCCCGCTGAAGAAGTCAGAAAGATGCGCAATAGAATATGTGACTTCCTTGCGCATTCCAGGCCTCAGGCGAACCGGATATCCAGCGTGCGGAGATACGTCTGCAGGCCGGCGTACTGTATTGGAATCAATCGGGCCTCAGCACCGGATTCATTGAAGTGCGCGTGCCAGTAGCCCGGCGGGGTCACAAAAACGCATCCTGATTCCCAGTCTACCCGCGTGGGGTCCTTGATCTGGCCGTTTTCGTCGAGCTCGGTGCCAACCAGGGAATAGCAGCCCGGCTCACACTCGACGATATAATCCAAAGCAATCGACTGATGGCGGTGCGGCTTCTGTTCGGTACCCGCACCAATCGTCCCATACATCGCCCAAAGGGTATGCGTAACAGTCCGCGTCAATGGAAACTCTTCGGCGGCGAGCAGAACGCTGATACGGCTCCGCTCCGCAGCCGCTGGTGAGCGCCTCACCCGGTCAAGTTATCGGTTCGCATCCGCGGACCGAAACAGAACCGGGCGGAACCGGGCCGTATCAACGCGCGCACCAAGATAGGTCAGCAGCGGCGCATCGTGTACTGCATAAAGCGCAGCGTCAGACGAGGCTGTGAGCATGACGCCGTCAATCGCGGGAACAGCGAAGAAGTCGCCATGGCTCCACTCGAACGCAACATCACCGTTGACGGCGCGCCCCTGGCCACGGATGACATAGAACACGATCGATGTCGCATTCGGCTCCATTTCGATCGTATCGCCTGCGTTGATGCGGACAAAACTTGCCAGCAGGCCGGGACCTGTTGCCGGGCCCGGACACTTCAAAGCTGTGCTCAGATCAAGGGGAACGATCCGACTTTCTCCGCCCGCATACAGCGATGGAGAAAAGAAGTGGTAGGGAACACGCGGCGTCAAGGTCGGCCGGATCGGATTGGCGGCCTTGCTATATTCATAGAACTGTCCCTGGGCGACGGTATCACGCGCGTCGGTCCCGGGATCAATCACCAGACTATCCATTTTTGCTCTCCATTCTGTCGCGGAGCCAGATAAGGGCACGCGATGCTCTGGATAACCGGCCTGGCATTGCTCCCGCTACCTAAGGCGCGGCAAATGACTTTTGCCAAAATTGACATGGTGGCGACGCGCCATCCGTCCTACCGGAGAGTCAGTGAACTTCCACGCTATGCGATCTCGCCTACCGACCCCTCCAATCCGGAATCCAGAGGTCGATGCGAGCCTACATGTCAGTGAGGTTCGTCTATGAACGACAGGAGAATCAAGTGAATCAGTCTGCGCAGTCAACTGTTTCGCCGAGCCAGACGGACGTGCCCCGGACCGGCTCTCCACGCCCGCGCGTCGGCCTTGTGGGATTAGGCCATATGGGTTCCGCGTTTGCCCAGAATCTGGTGAGTTGCGGCTACCAGACGGTTGTTTTCGATCGCAATGCAACCAAACGGGACGCATGCGCAGGTGCACAACCGGTTGACTCCCTTGCCGGACTGTCTCAGTGCGACATTATCTTCTCTTTGTTGCCTAACGACGCTGCTCTCTCTTCTGTGACCGAAGGCCATTCCGGCCTGATCACCGTCATGAAGAAAGGGGCTGTTCACGTCTCGACGAGCACGGTCAGTCCCACGATCGCAAGGCATCTGGCGGGCCTGCATCAAAGTAGTGGTCAGGGTTACGTTGCCTCTCCCGTGCTTGGCAATCCTGACCTCGCGAAGGCGCGGAAAGTGTTCTTCATGGTCGCAGGCCCTGCCGATCACGTCGCCTCGGCAGTTCCTGTCATACAAAACCTGGGTCAGCATATCTTCCTGATGGGGGATGACCCTGGTCATGCCAACCTGATGAAATTGGCTGCAAACGTGATGATTGCAACTACTTTGGAAAGCATGGGAGAAACCCTGGCACTTCTCCGCAAGGGCGGCATTTCCGCTGAACTCGGTTTCGACGTTCTGACGAACTCACTTTTTGATTCGAAAGTCCATAAGGCCTACGGCGGAAAAATCCTGCACGAACGCTACCGTCCCGCCGGAATGGTCGTACCGCTGGCGCTCAAGGATATGCGCCTCGCCTTAACCGAGGCCGAACACGCCACAACCCCCATGCCTTTTGCAAGCCTCGTGCGAGACCGCATGGTCGCAATGATGGCACGAGGTTGGGAAACGCTCGATTGGTCAGCCCTGGGGCTCCTTGCGTCCCGGGACGCCGGGCTGCCTTCAGATCCCGGACTTTCTGACCTCTTCTAGTAGTTACAGATTCTAGTTACAGACGGCCAACTTCCAGCCGTAACTTGCCCGAAAGGAAATAATTTGATGCCTACTCAAAACCAGAATGATCCGCTGAGCAGCCCGGCCCGTCGCTCCATCCTCGCGCTTGGCGGCGGCGTCGCGGCAGTCGGACTGGCAGCATCTACACTCAATACAGCTTCAGCATCCGAACGCCCGGTCGCGGAACCGGTCAGCGGGCCCTACCCTGTCCCGCCGCCTGAAAAAACGGCAGGGCCGATAAAACCGGCTCGCGGCACAAACCTGACCGGCAAAGTTGCCGTCGTTACAGGCGCAGCTCGCGGTATAGGTCGCGCCATCGCAGTTGAGTTCGCAGCCAATGGCGCAGACGTCATCGCACTGGATATCGCGGGGCCAGTGAGCCCGACAGCCGATGCTGCCCCCGCAACAAAAACCGAACTGGAGGAAACGGTAGCGCAGATTCGCGCTTATGGGCGCCGGGGCGAGGCGATCGTTGCCGACATTCGTAAGATCAAGCAACTCCGCTCGGCGGCCGACCATATTGAACGGACCTACGGAAAAATCGACTGCGTCGTCGCGAATGCGGCTATCCAGGGGTGGAAACCCCTGCTTGAAATGGCTGACAACGACTGGGAGGATCAAATCCAGAACAACCTTACCGGTACGGCCAATACCGTGCGTGCGTTCGCACCAAAAATGGTGGCACGGAAATATGGACGACTGATTCTTCTTTCTTCCATGCAAGGCCGGATGGGCACGATGAGCGGTGCATCCTACTCGGCGTCTAAGTGGGGTATCCTTGGCCTGATGAAGTCGGCGGCACTGGAGCTTGGGCGCTACAATATAACATGCAATGCTATTCTTCCGGGCCTGGTTGGAACTGCGCTCACTTATAACGAACAAAGATTCCGGGCCGCGATAGCGCAGTCAAATAAGGCAGTTTCGCCGTATCCTACCGCTCAGGAAACGTGGGACGCCCGTGCGCCGACCGTTCCCCTTGGCGTAGGCTGGCTCCAGCCTGAAGATATCTCGCCTATGGCCGTATTTTTGGCATCGGACGCAGCCGCACTTGTGACCGGCGCAGAAATGGCAGTTACCGGGGGAGACGCTGCAAAAGTAAGCTAGTGCAGACCGGCTGGGCGGTTCCGAGTATTGGGTGCCGCCCATTAATACCCATCTCACCCGAGAGAGTCTTTAAGTTGGCGCGCCATGAAATTGATGAAACTTTTTACTTTCGGCGCAACAACTTTCTTGGGGGGATAAACTGCCCAGATGGCCCGTTCCGCTCCCGGGGCTAGAACCCACTCGAATTGCTCGAGAACCCGTACGAGTTTTCCTGCTTTTATGTCTTCCCCAATCAGCCAGCTTGGCAAAAGTGCCAGACCAATCTCGCTCAAAGTCGCTTCAAGAAGAGCTTCGGAATCATTTGCTTTCACAGCCCCGCTCACGGACAGCTTTTCGAACTGAGCCTCTGGCTTGCCACAAGGCCTAAAATACCATGCACTTCCTGCCTGGACGGTAAAAAACAGGCAACTATGATTTGTCAGATCCCCAGGACAGACAGGCAAACCTGCGCGTTTTATATAACTAGGGGCAGCGACAAGAATGCGTGACTGACCAGCCAGCCGCTTTGCGACAAGGGTAGAATCAGGGAGCGCACCAATACGGATCGCAACATCGGTACCGCTTTCTATTAGATCAACCGTGGCATCCGTTAATGTTGCGTCAATGCGGATTTCCGGGAACGATGTCAGAAAGGCCGACATATGTGGCATCACATGCCGTCGGCCGAAAGCGGCAGGGACATTTATGCGTAATATGCCTCGCGGCGAAGAATTGTGTAAGGTTACTTCTTCGCGGGCGATATCCAGGTCACCAAGGATACGACTGGCCCGTTCCTGCAACAAGGCGCCGGCCTCGGTCAGATGGAGACCACGTGTCGTACGATTGAATAACGCGACGTCGAGGTCCGCCTCCAGCCGGGAAATATGGCGTGATACCGTGGATACCTCCATGCCCTGTTCAGCGGCGACCCCCGAGAAGCTCCCAATCTGGGCAGACCGAAGGAAGACCCGCAACGCAGTAAAATAGTCCACAACCCGCTTCCCCAAGAGATAACAGGTTCTTTCATATCGACATATAAGGGGGCCTTACAATCACGTGTCCCCAAAATGGAGAGCAAGGATAACAAAATCAGCATTTTACTGCCATAGCGACGGAACCTGCCAGAGGCGTTTGACGCTTACCTGAATAGTCTGTTGCAACACCGAACACCATAGCGCCCGTCGTGTGAAAAATACGCGGGATGGTCGAGAACTGCTCATGGCACGATGGGACATGCCCACTCGGCCGGGATACCTGAAAGGTCACAGGGGAGAACGGGACGTGACCAATATCCGCAATCCCGCATTGACCTGATGGAAGCGTTGTGAAGATGTGGCGCATCATGGCTTGGTGCCGCTCACGGCCTTTCCCGAACCGGAGCGCCTGCCGGATGGGACCAGGAGACCCGTCTGATTTGTTCGTAGCGACGGCGCACCTCGCGCTCTTTTCGCAGAAACGGGTGTTGGTGGACGTTAGTGCGTAAGGACGAAGGCTCCCATAGCAAGCAGCTAGTTACCTGAATCTGAAGTTCGGCTCATTGTCTTGTGACAAAAGCGTTTCACTGAGGCGAGAATCTGGTCGGCTGATTTGACCCACCGATACGGCCTTGGATTTTCGTTATGTGCGTCGATAAAAGTTGTGATGTCGGCTTCGAGTGCGGTTGTTAACCGATGCACGCCGCGTTGGAGTTGCTTGCGCGTCAGTTCGGCGAACCAGCGCTCTACCTGATTGATCCAGGAAGCCGAGGTGGGCGGCGTGCGAGCCACGTCTTGATCATGGACGTTTTATGCGTGGCGTAATTGTCCATCACAAGATGAACATCCAGGTCACCAGGGATCTCAGCGTCGATACATTTCAGGAAGTCCAGAAATTCCGTGGTACGATGACGTTTATAGCATTTGCCGATCACCGCACCTGTTGCGATGTCGAGGGCTGCAAACAGCGACGTCGTACCGTTCCGGAGATAGGTATGGGTACGTCGTTCCGGCACGCCCGGTA
>NZ_CADP01000045.1 GCF_000285295.1 Komagataeibacter europaeus LMG 18890
CGCATCCAGCCCGGCCTCATGGTACTGTGCGGCCTGCGTGTTGTGGTCGATGAAGCGGTCGGGCAGGGTCATGGGACGGAAGCGCACGCGGTCCAGCAGGCCGGTTCTGGCCAGATGGGTCATGACATAGCTTGCGAATCCGCCAACCGATCCTTCCTCGATCGTGATCAGCACGGCGTGGTTGCGCGCCAGCTGTTCGACCAGGGCGGTGTCGATCGGCTTGGCGAAGCGGGCGTCGGCCACGGTGGGGGACAGGCCCTGGGCCGCCAGCATGTCGGCGGCCTTCAGCGCGTCCTCCAGCCTCGGGCCAAGCGACAGGATGGCGATGCCGCCCTGTTCGGGGCCGGACTGGCGGGTCATTTCGCGCACGATTCGCCCGCGTCCGATCTCGAGGATCTGGCCCGCGGCCGGCAGCTCCAGCCCAAGTCCTGCGCCACGCGGGTAACGCAGGCCGATCGGGCCTTCGTCAAACGCGATGGAGGTCGCGGTCATGTGTAGCAGTTCCAGCTCGTTGCTGGGCGCCATCAGCGTCATGCCCGGCAGGCAGCCGAGATAGGCGATGTCGAACGCGCCGGCATGGGTCGCGCCATCGGCGCCGACCAGACCCGCGCGGTCAATGGCGAAGCGCACCGGCAGCTTCTGCAGCACCACGTCATGCATGACCTGGTCATAGGCGCGCTGCAGGAAGGTGGAATAGATGGCGCAGAACGGACGCAGCCCCTCGGTCGCCATGCCGGCGGCGAAGGTCACGGCGTGCTGTTCGGCAATGCCGACGTCAAAGAAACGGTCGGGATAGGCCTTTGCGAACTTGTCCAGCCCCGTGCCCGACGGCATGGCGGCGGTGATGGTGACGATCCTGTCGTCGGTCGCGGCCTGGCGCACCAGTTCCTTCGCAAAGACCGAGGTGTAGCTCGGCGGGCCGGACGGGCCCTTCTTCTGCTCGCCGGTCACGACGTTGAACTTCGAGACCGCATGGTACTTGTCGCCCGCCGATTCGGCCGGGGTGTAGCCATGGCCCTTCTCGGTGATGACGTGGACCAGGACGGGGCCGACATCCTCGGCGTCGCGCAGGTTGCGCAGGATGTGGACCAGCTGGTTCATGTCGTGGCCGTCAACCGGGCCGACATAATAGAAGCCCAGTTCCTCGAACAGCGTGCCGCCGGTCATGATGCCGCGCGCGTATTCATCCGCCTTCTTCGCCGTGCGTTCCAGGCGGCCGGGCAGGCGCTTGGCCATCTTGGCGGCGAGTTCGCGTAAGGACAGGAACTTGCGCGACGACATGAGCCGCGACAGGTAGTTCGACATCGCGCCCACCGGGGGGGCGATCGACATCTCGTTGTCGTTCAGCACCACGATCAGGCGTTCGGCGCCCGGGCCGCAATGCGAGGCGTTGTTCATGGCCTCGTACGCCATGCCCGCCGAGATCGAGCCATCGCCGATCACCGCGATCACGTTGCGCTCGCGGTAGGAGGGGTCTTCCTCCGCGCGCAGGTGATGGGCGACGGCCATGCCGAGGCCGGCGGAAATGGAGGTCGAGGAATGCGCCGCGCCGAACGGGTCGTATTCGCTCTCGCTGCGCCGGGTGAAGCCCGACAGCCCGCCCGGCTGGCGCAGGGTGCGGATGCGCTCGCGCCGCCCGGTCAGGATCTTGTGTGGATAGGCCTGGTGGCCGACATCCCAGATCACCCGGTCATCAGGCGTGTCGAACACGGCATGCAGCGCCACCGTCAGTTCCACCACGCCCAGCGACGCGCCAAGATGGCCGCCGGTGGTGGACACGGCATCGATCGTCTCGGACCGCAGTTCCTCCGCCAGCTGCTTCAGCTGCTCCACCGAAAGGTTGCGCATGTCATGCGGCGTGCGCACCCGGTCAAGCTGGGGGTAGCGCCCAAGGGTCGGAATGTCGGCGGGCGTCTTGCTGTCGGTCATGTCAATCAGTTCCTGCGCTCGACCACGTAGTGGACCAGATCGCGCAGGCGATCAGCCTCGGGGCCAAAGATGTCGATATGGGATAGGGCCTGTTCCGCCACGCGGCGGGCTTCCTTCGCCGCACCATCCACGCCCAGCAGGGCGACATAGGTGGACTTGCCAGCGGCTTCGTCCTTGCCCGCGGTCTTGCCCAGTTCCTCGGCGCTGGCGGTGGCGTCCAGCACGTCATCGGCAATCTGGAAGGCCGCGCCCAGGTCACGCCCATAGGCGGAAATGCGCTTGCGCGCGTCGTCGCTGGCCTGGCCCAGAATGGCCCCGGCCTCGGCCGAATAACGGATCAGGCAGCCGGTCTTCAGCGCATGCAGGCGGGCGACTTCTTCCAGCGACAGCGCGCGGCCTTCGCCTTCCATGTCGATCATCTGGCCACCGACCATGCCTGCCGCACCAGACGCATCGGCCAGTGCGCGGACAAGGTTGATGCGCACGTCCGCGCTGTCATGCGTCAGCGGACTGGCGAGGATGTCAAACGACATGGTCTGCAGCGCGTCACCGGCGAGGATGGCGGTTGCCTCATCAAACTTGCGGTGGGTGGAAGGCTGGCCACGGCGCAGGTCGTCATCATCCATTGCGGGCAGGTCGTCATGCACCAGCGAATAGGCATGCAGCATCTCGACCGAGGCTGCGACACGGTCCGCCCCTTCGGCCGCCACTTTGAACAGGCTGGCGACTTCCGCCACCATGTAGCCACGCAGACGCTTGCCGCCGCCCAGTGTGGCATAGCGCATGGCGTCGATCAGGCGGGCCTCGCCCCCTTCAACGCGGGGCAGCAGGCGGTCGATCATCCCCTCGATCGCCTTGGCGCGCGCGGACATGGATGCACGCAGACGGACCATGCGATCCGCACTGTCTGTTTGGGACGAGGTTGCTGTTGTTTGGCTCATCTGGTGCATCAATCCATCGGTTTTGCATCCAGCGTGCCATCCGCACGCTGGACAATCGCCTGAACGCGGGCCTCGGCCTCGTCCAGTTTTTTCTGGCAGTACTGTCGCAGGGCAGCACCACGTTCATAGGACGTGATCGCGTCCTCCAGCCTTGGCTGGCCGACCTCGAGCTGCCGCACGATGGCTTCAAGTTCGGCCAGGGCGTCCTCGAAGGAAAGGTTGGTCAGGTCGTCGGTCATCTGCTGGTGGTGCTTCCTGAAAATAACTTGGCTGGCGCAGGCATTACATCCTCGGGGGGCATCCTGCCAAGGGGACAACTGGTTTTACGCTATTTTGGCACCTATGCGGGGCGCGGGGTATCTGCGGCCGTGGTGTCGGGATCGTGCCTGCGGCGGATGACGAAGGACAGCGTGCCGCCTTCCTCGCCAAATGCGATCAGGGCATGGCCCGTTTCGCGGCAGAAGGCCTGAAAATCCGCAACGGATGCCCGGTCGGTCGCGATCACGCGCAGCCGTGCGCCCGGTGGCAGGCCGCGCAGCATGCGGTTGGCCTTGAGCACGGGCAGGGGACATGTCAGGCCGCGCGCGTCTAGCAGGATCTCACTCATGGGGGACCATGTCTCCTTGGTGGTGGGCAGCTATGCTTGTGCATCAGGGTTTGCTGTTGCGTGCAGGTACGATCATAAAAGAAAATGCGCCACTGATAAAACATGATGAAAGAAAGACTCTGGATGGCCACCTATCGTATTGGAATTGATTTTGGGGGCACCAAGATCGAAATCGCAGCCCTGGGAAAGGACGGAACCGAACGCGTGCGTCGGCGCATTTCCAATCCTGGCAACTATCCCGCCGCCATTGGGGCCATGTGTGACCTGATCCATGGGGTGGACCAGGAACTGGGCGGTACGGGCACGGTGGGAATCGGCATTCCCGGTTCCATCAGCCCCGATACGGGCGTCATCAAGAATGCGAATGCGACGTGGCTGAACAACCAGCCGCTGATCCGTGACATGACGGCCGCGCTTGGCCGCGATGTCCGGATCGAGAATGACGCGAACTGTTTCGCGCTGTCCGAGGCGATTGACGGGGCGGGGGCGGACCATCACAGCGTATTTGGCGTGATCATCGGCACCGGCATGGGGGCCGGGATCGTGATCGACAGGAAACTGCTGATCGGTCACAACCACATTGCCGGTGAATGGGGCCATGTGCCGTTGCCGTGGCCGCGGCTGGAAGAATTTCCCATGCCCAAGTGTTTCTGCGGGAACGAAGGGTGCATGGAACGCTTCCTCAGCGGTTCGGCGCTGGCGCAGGACTGGAAAGGCCCCGGCCACCGGAGTGCGGCCCATATCGAACAGGAAGCCGAGGCCGGCGACCTGACCGCCATCGGCGCGCTGGACCGTTACATGGACCGCATGGCGCGTGCCTGCGCCATGGCGATCAACTTCATGGACCCCGACGTGATCGTGCTGGGTGGCGGGGTGTCCAACCTTGAATCGATCTATGAACGCGTGCCGCGCCTGATGCGCCGCTATGTCATTACCCCCAACTGCACCACGCCGATCGTGCGCAACCGCCATGGTGACAGTTCGGGTGTGCGCGGTGCGGCATGGCTGTGGGATGACCATCACGTTGACTGACCCGTTGGGGCCAGTCGGTGCGGCCTGCGCTCAGCCTTCGGCGCTGTCGCGGCCGCGGAAGCCCGTGGCCACTACGTAAAGCTCGCTCGATTCCTTGCGGCTGGCCGGGGGCTTGGCGTGGCGGATCTGCGTGAACATGCGCTTGAGGTCCGCCAGCATCTGTTTTTCCGACCCGCCCTGGAACACCTTGGCCACGAACGTGCCATCGGGGGCGAGGATGCGGGTGGCGAAATCCAGCGCCAGTTCCGCCAGTCCGATAATGCGCAGGTGGTCGGTCGGCGCATGGCCGGTGGTGTTGGGGGCCATGTCCGACATCACGACATCCGCGCGCCCGCCCAGCAGCCCGGTCAGGCGGTCGGGCATGTCGGGATCATTGAAATCCCCTTCGATGATGGTTGCCCCCGGCACCGGGTCAACCGGCAGCAGGTCAACGCCGACCACTTCGGCCGCCCCGCGCTTGACCGCGACCTGCGTCCAGCCACCGGGGGCGGCGCCAAGGTCAACCACCCGCGCGCCGGGCTTTATCATATGGAAGCGGTCATCAAGTTCGATCAGCTTGAAGGCCGCGCGGGAACGCCAGCCCTGTTTCTGGGCGGCCTGCACATACGGGTCGTTAAGCTGGCGCTGCAGCCAGCGGTGCTGGGCGGTGGTGCGGCCGCGCGCTTTCTTGACCGTGACGGTCTTGGTGCGGTTGGCCTGTGCGGCGCGTCCGTCCGTGCTGCTGTCACCGGTGCCGGGTGTCAGACTGCTGGTACGGGCCTTGCCCGGTATGCGGGTAGAAGAACGCTGTTTCATGACGGGACGCGGTCAGGTACTGACCCGGTGCTCCATACGATTATGCAGGGGGAAGGAAGGCAGCGGGGTGGAAAGGCCACCACGGCGCCTGCGGTCCCCAATCATGCGTAAAAGCAGTCCGTCACGCAATCCCCGGTCGGCCACCGTGACTTCGGCCATGGGCCATGTGGTGGCGATGGCTTCGAATATGGCGCAGCCGGGCATGATGTAGCGCGCACGTTCCGCGCCGATCAGGGGATTGCGCGCAAGTCCGTCCATGCCCGACCGGCGCAGGCTGTCCACCAGGGCCAGCGCATGGGGAACAGACAGGGTGCTGCCGTCAATCCCCGCGCGTTCGTAGCGGTCCTGCCCCTGCGCCAGGCTGGCCAGCGTGGTGATGGTGCCACTGGTGCCCAGCAGCATGACGTTGTCGCGGGCAATTTCACGGGTAATGCAGTGTACGTCGTCAAATCCGCGCAGCATGTCGCTGATCTCACTGACCACGGCGCGATAGCCCCGGTCGGTAAAGATGTCCGCCCCGTGGCGTTCGCCCACGGTCATGATGCCGGTCGGCAGGCTGACATAGCCTGACAGGTCGTGCCGTCCGACGGCGCGGTCGATTCGCGCCCATGCGATTTCGGTTGATCCGCCGCCGATGTCGAACAATAACCCCCGCCCGGTGGCCTGGTGGTGGGACTGCAGCAGGGAATTGCAGGCGGCAAGCGCCAGTTCGGCTTCCTCACGCGCGGAAATGACCGAGATGTCCAGCCCGGTTTCATGCAGGACGCGGGCGATGAAATCCATGCCGTTGCCTGCGCGGCGGCAGGCCTCGGTCGCGATGGCGCGGTGGCTGTGCAGGTCATACAGGCCCATACGCACCACGCAGGTGCGCAGGGCATTGATGGTGCGTTCCATCGCCGCTTCCGCCAGTTGGCCGGAATGGTGCAGCCCTTCGCCCAGGCGTACGGCGCGGCTGAAACTGTCAATCACACGCAGGCCCTGTTCACCCGCGCGGGCGATCAGCAGGCGGCAGTTATGCGTGCCAAGATCAATGGCGGCATAAAGTGGTGCGCGCATGACGCGGCGATCCATCGCGGATGCAGGGGAAGGGGTGTTCCCGTGCTGGCGTATCTTTGCGCTGAGCGTCTGCTGGACCATGTTCATCCAAACCCGTTGACGGCCAAGGTATTACCTATTGTGTTGAGTGTTCTGCGTGAAACGCAAGCCAAAAGAGAAAATTTACGAAAAAGACAACACGGGGGTTGCGCCCAAAACGGCTGGCGGCTATATGCCTGATCACCGCAGCGCACCGCGCCGCTCTCTCCTTGCTGGGGGATAGTTTAGCGGTAGAACTACCGGCTCTGACCCGGTCAGCCCTGGTTCGAATCCAGGTCCCCCAGCCATTTCTTACCACAAATATCATATATTTTCTGATGCAGTTGACATGTCCTGTTCAGGCTACATGTAGGCAATGCATCCGATTTTGCATGCGCGTGCGCCAATGGTGCGCATGGTAGCCATGTTTGATTTTCGACTGATGGATGCCTGACCGCGTTTGACCCCGGGTGCGTTTTTATCCCCGGTGAAGCGGCGAGTTGAATGGCGGGGTGGGAAAGTGCTGCCCGATGCGGGTGGGCTTGCCGGGTTCTGTCCTTGGCTACCCAAAGCATGCAGTCCGTAGCCGGTCTGGACCTTGTCTTGCCATGTCATCGGGGTGGAAAGCATCGGTGCGGGTCAAGGTCCTGACACACTGGCGGTCGGGACTGGGGCTGTATCGCCCTTTGCTGCGTTTTTACCGTGCGGATAATTGCAGCCCGGTTCACGCATTTATAAAAATGGTGAAGCCGGAGGCTGTTTGAAAAGTCAGATCAGGAAATAACCTGAAATCATAAGAAATTTTTGGTAAAGCTTTTTGCAAAAAGGCAGCGCCCAAAAACTTTTTTTGTTTTTAATGATTTATCAGAAATGCAAAATATTACTTCTGATTACCTCGGTTTTTTAGCAGTGTAAGGACTTCGGCAGGCGGATGGCCGAATGTCTTTTTGTATGGATGGGTATAGTTTGCGTCCATGTTCTCGAGGTATCCCCAGTAATTCCCGTCACCATCAAAGGCAATGGTCGCAAAATTCATGCACATGTGTGGCTGGCATCCGTCAAGATAGGCAATGCCGTTTACGACATGGGCCGGGCCGGTTTCAACGGACAGGAAGTTGATGATGGTCTTGGCGTAATTTCCCGCGATCTTGTGGATGCCTGCAATGATTTCAGGCGCGTGCGGGCCTTTCATGATGGATGAAGGATACTGGTTGTCGGCCCACGAAACATCTTCCGCATGGGCGCCGGCGGACAGCGCCACGGTCATCATGCCAGCCAGCAGCAAGCCATTTTTCATCATTTCATATCCTTCCATATGGAACCTTCGCCGGTAGTGGCGTCATGGTATCGGTATTACATAACCGTTTTTCAGCCTGTTCCGGAATGGATAAGTTCTGCCTGAAAGGTGAATATTTTCATACGGAAGGTATTCCCTTTTTGGTACAGGCTCCTTTTTCTGCATATGAACGGTTTTTTACCAGTGCCTATTCATTTTCAGTCGCAATGGAAGTATGGGCAATGCCTGACACTGACGGGCTGTCTGTCAGGCTGTTTTTCGTATGGTCGCGGGCATTGGTTCCCAGAAAACATGGTGGGACCGGGATGCAGGCATGGACATGCAGGGCATGCGCCCGACCTTTGCGCTAAAGTGAGGATGGGGCAGGGGTCTCATCCATTATCTGCTCACGGCAGTGAATCAAGACCCCTGCCGGGTCAGCATTTCGCCCAGTGCCTGACCTGCTGGTCCACAATGATTTCCACCATGCGCCGCAGCGCGCGCATGTCGCCGGTAAAATTCCGTGCCAGTACGCGCCGTTCCATCCCATCCAGCGTGAACCAGCCCGGGCGCAGGTTCCGGTCCTGCTCGATCTGACGGATGATGTTCATGGCCAGGGCAGGGGCGTGCGTGGCATCCGGGCTGTCCATATGAATGATATGGCAGCGCGATTTCAGCGGTTCCGACACGGTGGAAAGGTCGTTGGCGGTCAGGACCCACCGCACGCGGCTGACATCAACCGGCACGTTCAGGAAGGCATCCCGGAACTGCCTGCACTCGCCAATGTCCAGGAATTGCAGCAGGGCATTCTGCACGCTGCCAAACCGGCCATCGGTCGGGGCCTTGTCCACTTCGTCAAGGATGATACACGGATTGGCCAGCCCGGTCGCAGCAAGGTATTCCACGATGGTGGATGGCTTGGCGTCGCCAAATGTCTGGTGCGTGCCGGTCAGGGACAGGGGATCGCCCATCGCGCCGACATTCATGGTCATGACCTCATAACCCAGCATGCGGTAATACATCCGCGCCACCGTGGACTTGCCGCATCCCGGTGGCCCGACCAGCATGACGGGTCGCGCGATGCCGGACGTGCCCCATTCCAGCCATTTCAGGTCGGTTTCCGCCATGGCCCGTACGGCCGCCAGCGCGTGGGGGCAGGCCTGCTCCACTTCCTGAATGCGGGCGCGGATATTGTCCGGTTCGTGCAGCTTGAGGGGATGCGCAAGCCTGCGGACCGATTCATACGGATCGGGCTGGGTTTTGCGTCTGTGCTCCGGAAACTGGTAATGTTCCGGCAGAACACGGATGTAATTATAGGGGTCGGACTGGTAATGCACCGCTTCGGAGAGAGGAGGCGGTTTCTCTTCGTCGTAGGCACCGCTTTCCAGTGCGATCAGGAAATCAAAATCGTCCGATTCTGGCATCTGCTGTCCTCATTATCCCGTTTACATTCCATCTGGCTGGAGTGCACGGTCGTATGAGGAGGCGGAATTTTTTCATGGCCTGTCCCTATCATGGATGGTCAGGCCGTTTCCACAACAAATGGCGTCGTGGCTGATGCGCGCGGGGCAATGCCCGCACGCATCCACCCGGTCAGGCGGCCAGGCCACCATCCGTTGTCAGGGCGGAGCCGGTGATGAAGCTGGCTGCAGGGCTGGCGAGGAACGAGACAACGGAGGCGATGTCGCTGACCTTGCCGTATTCCTTGTGGCACATGAAGCTGCGCAGCATGTCGGCCGCAGCGCCGGTGGCGGGGTTCATGTCCGTGTCGATCGGGCCGGGCTGGACCACGTTGATGGTGATCCCGCGCGGGCCAAGGTCACGCGCGGCACCCCGGGCAAACCCGTTCAGCGCCGATTTGGACGCCGAATACAGCGAAATCCCGGGGAAGGGAGAACGGTCGGCAAATGTCGATCCGATCAGGATGATCCGACCGCCCTGTGTCATGTGGCGCGCGGCCTCGATGGTTTCGATCATGACGGCGCGGACATTAAGGCCCAGTACCGCATCGACCTGTTCGTCCGTCATCTCGGCCACGTCGCCATAGGGGTAGATGCCGGCATTGCATACCAGCGCGTCGATCCGGCCCATCTCGGCCACCACGCGCTGGATGGCGGCACGGTTGCCATTGCCTTCGCCATCGCAGCGGATGGCCATGCCCCGGCGGCCCATCGCCAGGACTTCCTCGATCGTCTTCTGGGCCGCCTGTTCGTTGCGGGCATAGGAAATGGCGATGTCATAGCCATCCTTCGCCAGTGATTTCGCAATGGCGGCGCCAATGCCGCGGCTGCCGCCGGTAATGTAGGCAACGCGTTGTGTCATTGTGTTTTCTCCTGTTTCCAACCTGTCTTTTTCCCCTACAGCACCGCACGGGCGGGGGAAAGCACACGCATGTGTGCGAAGGGACTTGATCGCGGGGTGCGGGTTGTCTATAGCCTGCCTGTTCGCGCGTCCGGGCCTGTAGGGCATGCCCGGCCGCAATGGAGTGTTTACGTCCGCCTTGAACAGCGGGCGGGAACACGGGCACCAGACATTCAGGAGAAGAAAATGCCCAAGATGAAGACCAAGTCATCGGTCAAGAAGCGGTTCAAGATCACCGCCACCGGCAAGGTGCTGGCAGGTCCCGGCAACAAGCGCCACGGCCTGATCAACCGCTCGCAGAAGATGAAGCGCACGAACCGTGGTTCGCAGGTGCTGACGGAAATGGACGGCCGCACTGTGAAGCAGTGGGCTCCCTACGGTCTGGCATAAGGAGCACCTGAGATATGGCACGTGTGAAACGCGGCGTAACCACCCACGCCCGCCACAAGAAGGTTCTCGAACTCTCCAAGGGTTTTCGGGGCCGTTCCTCCACCAATTACCGCATCGCGCTGGAACGTCTGGAAAAGTCACTCCAGTACGCCTACCGCGACCGCCGCAACAAGAAGCGTGAATTCCGCGCCCTGTGGATCCAGCGCATCAATGCGGCCGTGCGTGAACATGGCCTGACCTACAGCCGTTTCATCAACGGTCTGGACAAGGCCGGCATCGAGATCGACCGCAAGGTCCTCGCCGCCATTGCTTTTGACGATGCAGCAACCTTCGCTGAAATCGTAAAGAAGGCGCAGGCCGCTCTGGCCTGATCCCTGTCCTACGCCCGCGTGGCGACAGGTCCACGAAACGGGTCGTCCCAACGGACGGCCCGTTTTGTTTTTAATGCAATGCCCGTGCCGCACCCGTTGGTGGTGGCGGGCACAATTCCATGCGCCGGGTCTGGCCCGCCGGTAGATATCCCTTTGCCAGCCCGCCCGACGTGAGCCTGTGCGAGGTGCTATGAGTGACGATCTCGAAACCCTGAGGGAACAGACAGTTCAGGCACTCGCTGCCGCGACCGACCAGCGCGAATGGGACGCGGTGCGCGTCGGCACGCTGGGCAAGTCGGGCAAGCTGACCGCACTCCTCAAGCAGCTTGGGCGCATGACACCGGATGAGCGGCGCACGCGGGGTGCCGCGCTGAACCGCCTGCGTGACGAACTGACCCGCCTGATCGAGGCGCGTGGACAGGAACTGGAGACAGCGGCGCTGAATGCCCGCCTGGCGGCCGAGCGCGTGGACGTGACACTGCCCTGCGCGCCGGAAGCGGAAGGCGCCCTGCACCCCATCACCCGCACGATCGAGGAAATGGCCGCCATTTTCGGCGCAATGGGCTTCCAGATCGCCGAAGGTCCGGATATCGAGAGCGACTGGCACAATTTCTCGGCCCTGAACACGCCATCGCACCATCCCGCCCGTACGGATCAGGACACCTTCTACCTGCCGCCCGAAGCCGAGGGCCAGCCCGAACGCGTGCTGCGCACCCAGACATCGGGCGTGCAGATCCGCACCATGCTGGGGCATGAACCACCCATCCGCATCATCGCCCCCGGTCGCACCTACCGCGCCGACCATGACGCCACCCATTCGCCCATGTTCCATCAGTGCGAGGGACTGGTGATCGAGAAGGGGATCACGCTGGGCCACCTCAAGGGTTGCCTGTCGGATTTCCTGCGCGCGTTTTTCCAGATGCCGGACCTGCCGGTGCGCTTCCGTGCGTCCTATTTCCCCTTTACCGAGCCATCCATGGAAATCGATATCGGCTGGTCACGTAAAACCGGCCAGATCGGCGCGGGTGATGACTGGCTGGAAGTACTGGGCGCCGGCATGGTCCACCCCCGCGTGCTGGCCAATTGCGGGCTGGATGCGCGGGAATGGCAGGGCTTTGCCTTTGGCATGGGGATCGAGCGCCTGACCATGCTGCGCCACGGCATTCCCGACCTGCGGTCGTTTTACGAAAGCGATGTCCGCTGGCTGCGCCATTACGGCACCAGTCCCCTGTCTCCCGCCCTGCTGCACGAAGGTCTGTGATCGATGAAGTTTTCCCTGTCATGGCTGCGCACGCATCTTGAGACCACGGCGACGGTGGAAGAAATCTGCGCCACGCTGAATACCATCGGGCTGGAAGTCGAAGGCGTTGAAGACCCCGGCGCGTCCCTTGCCTCCTTCCGCACCGCCCGCATTGTCGAAGCGGTCCAGCACCCCAATGCCGACCGCCTGCGCGTGTGTCAGGTCGATGCGGGCGAGGGGTTCGAACGCGTGCAGGTCGTCTGCGGCGCACCCAACGCGCGTGCTGGCCTGCATGTGATTTTTGCCCCGCCCGGCACCTTCATTCCCGCCAGCGGCATCACCATCAAGGCTGGCAAGCTGCGGGGGGAGGCCAGTGGCGGCATGCTGTGCTCGCTGCGTGAACTGGGACTGGGCGAGGAAAGCGACGGCATTGCCGAACTGCCCGAAGGCACCGCGCCGGGGCAGTCCTATCCCCTGTTTGCCAAACTGGATGATCCGGTCATCGATATCGCGATCACCCCCAACCGTGGCGACGCGCTGGCGGTGCGTGGAGTTGCGCGCGACCTTGCCGCAGCGGGTCTTGGCACCCTGAAGCCGTGGCTTGCGGAAACGGTGGAAGGGCGCTTTGAACCCCCCATCAACTGGCGCATTACCTTCCCCGAAGCCTGCCCGTGGGTACTGGGGCGCGTCATTCGTGGCGTGAAGAACGGTCCCAGCCCGGAATGGCTGAAGCAGCGGCTGGAATCCGTCGGCCTGCGCCCGGTTTCCGCGCTGGTGGACATCACCAATTTCTTTGCTTTCGACCTTGGCCGGCCGCTGCACGTGTTCGACGTGGACAAACTGATGGGCAATGAACTGACCATCTGCCGAGGTGCTGGCGAAACCTTTGCCGCGCTGGATGGCAGCGAACATGTCATGACGCCCGATGACTGCGTGATTGCCGACGCGCGCGGCGTGCAGTCGCTGGCCGGTATCATGGGCGGGGCTGAAAGCGGCGTCAGTGATGACACCACGGATGTATTCGTGGAATGCGCGCTGTTCGATCCGGTGATCATTGCCCTGTCGGGGCGGCGGCACAACCTGCATTCCGATGCACGCCAGCGGTTCGAGCGTGGTGTGGATCAGGCAATGCCGCCCGCGGCGCTGGAAGCCGCGACGCGCATGATCCTTGACCTGTGTGGCGGGGAGGCGGGCAGCGTGGTTTCCGCTGGGGCTGAACCGGCATGGCAGCGGCAGGCGCATCTGGAATTCGCCCGTCTGGAAACGTTGGGCGGACTGGTGGAAGAACCCGATCACGCCGTGCATCTGCTGGAAGGTCTTGGGTTCAGGGTGCGCGAATGCGATGCGCGGCATGTGGTGGTGGATGTGCCATCGTGGCGCAATGACATCGCAACGCCCATGCTGCTGGACCAGCAGCCCGACCTGCCGCCCGCCCGCGCGCAGGCCGCCGCCGAGGGAGCGGGGGCGATTGACCCCGAAGTGGACCTGATCGAGGAAGTGCTGCGCCTGCGTGGCCTGGACAGCGTGCCTGCCGTGTCCCTGCCGGTGGGCAACGCCGTGCCGGTGCCGGCCTTCACCCCGCGTCAGAGCCGTGTCGCCAGCCTGCGTCGCCAGCTTGCCGCGCGCGGGTTGCTGGAAACGGTAGGCTTTTCGTTTGTAGCACAGGAACAGGCGGCCGAATTTGGTGAGACGCCCACGGACCTGCATCTGCTCAACCCGATTGCGGCTGATCTGGACCAGATGCGGCCCACACCACTGGTCAACCTTCTGGCGGCGGTAAAGAGCAACGCGGCGCGTGGCTATCCCGATCTTGGCCTGTTTGAAGTCGGCCCCGGTTTCGGCCCCGATGGGCAGAAGCTGGTGGCCGCCGGGATCCGTAGCGGCCATTCCCCCCGTCTGCCCGGACAGGCGGCGCAACCGGTGGACCTGTGGCAGGCCAAGGCCGATGCGCTGGCGGGACTGTCCGCCATGGGGGCCGCGATGGAGGGGCTGGGCATTACCACGGATGCTCCATCCTATTACCATCCCGGGCGCTCGGGCGTGATCCGGCAGGGGCCGAAGCTGGTACTGGGGCATTTCGGGCAGTTGCATCCCGCCCTGCTGGCGAAGCGTGGCATCGACGTGCCGGTATGTGCGTTCACGCTGTATCCCGATGCGGTTCCCGAACCCAGGCGCAAGCGCAGGGCGCCACCCGCGCTGTCCACCTTCCAGCCGCTCAAGCGTGATTTCGCCTTTGTGGTGGCGGCCGATATCCCGGCGGAAAAGCTGCTGAAGGCCGTCAGGGGGGCCGAGCGCAACCTGATTGTGGCCGTCAGCCTGTTTGATGTTTACGAGGGCGACAAGATCCCGGCGGGGCACAAGTCGCTGGGCGTGGAGATAACCCTTCAGCCAATGGACAGGACCCTGACCGATGCGGAAATCGAAGCTGTCTGTGATCGGGTGGTCGCAGCCGCACAGAAAAGCTGCAATGCCGTCCTGCGTGGCTGAACGGCGCCGGGTGCGCGGCGCCCGTCGCGGCATCGGGCTGGGGGCAGCGGTGGCGCTGGGCCTGGTTGGTGCCACAACCGCCCATGCCACTGAAATCATCGGGGCCGGGTCCAGCTTCGGCGCGCCCATTTATGGGGCATGGGGGGAAGGGGCCGCACATGCGACGGATATCCGCCTGAATTACCAGACCATCGGATCGGGCGCGGGGCAAAATCAGGTCAAGGCCCGCACGGTGGATTTCGGTGCATCCGACGCACCCATGACGGCGGCGCAACTGGCGCAGTTCCACCTGATCCAGTTTCCCACGGTCATGGGTGCGATCGTGCCGGTGGTGAACCTGCCCGGCGTGGATAGCAGTCAGCTACACCTGACAGGGGAACTGCTGGCGCAACTTTATGCGGGGGACATCACCATGTGGAATGATCCCCGCATTGTTGCGGAAAACCCGGATCTGCCCCTGCCTGCCATCCAGGTGGCCCCGGTGCGGCGCGCGGACGGGTCGGGCACGACGTTCGTGTTTACGTCCTACCTTGGCCGTGTTTCCCCCCGATGGGCACAGGCGCAGGGCAGCGGGACATCCATTGAATGGCCGGTGGGCGAGGGCGCGCGTGGCAATGACGGCATCGCCGCCGCCGTGCGCAATACCGAAGGCAGTATCGGCTATCTGGAATATGCCTATGCGGCGGGCAACCATATGGCGATTGCCGAAATGCGCAATCATCATGGCGACCTGGTCTCTGCCGGGCCGGACAGTTTCGCGCAGGCCGTCACCACTGCGCACTGGGCGGGCGATGACAGCCATTCCGCCGATGTGCTGGATGGGGATGGTCCGGGCGCATGGCCCATCATGGCCGCGACCTATGTGCTGATCCCGACCGACCGGGCCGATACGCCACAGGGCAGGGCGGTGCGTGCGTTCTTTGACTGGAGCATGCAGCACGGTAATGACGCGGCCCTCACGCTGCGTTATGTCCCGTTGCCGGATGATATCCGGGTGACCATACGCGACCTGCTTAAAACGCACTGAAAAAAAGAACGCCACGGCATGCCAGTGCCGTGGTGGAGCCGCCTGTAATTTGTGCGATGCCTTGAAAATCATGAAGAAGTCTTTGGTGAAGCTTTTTTCAAAAAGCCTCAAAGAACGCCGCCTTTTTGAAAAAAGGCGTCCCCCAAAAACTTTCATTACCTTTTATCAATGGATCTGTTTGGGGCGGGAAGACACCGGCGGGCGTGGGTTCCGTCCCCTGTTTTTACAACAGGCATTTGCGCTACCTGATCCGACACGATAAGCCGGTCAGGCATGACTGATACTTCCCCCACGCGCGCGTCGTCCACGCCGGTTTCCATCAGCCCCACCATCTGGATCATGGCTGGGGAGGCGAGTGGCGACGTGCTGGGCGGTCGCCTTATGGCGGCCCTGCGCGTGCTATGCCCCAATGTGCGGTTTGCCGGGATTGGCGGGGAACGCATGCAGGCACAGGGGCTGCATACGCTGTTCCCGTTGCGTGACCTTGCCGTCATGGGCCTGATGGAAGTGCTGCCCAAAATCCGGCACCTGTCGCGCAGGCTGGATCAGGCGGTGGCGGATATTACCGACCGGCGGCCCGATCTGGTCATTACCATCGACAGTCCCGGCTTTACCCTGCGGCTGCTGCGTCGGATCGCGCCCCTGTCCATTCCCCGCCTGCATTATGTCGCCCCGCAGGTCTGGGCATGGCGTGAACACAGGGTGCGCGAATTTCCCGGCCTATGGGAACGCATGCTGTGCCTGTTGCCGTTTGAACCCGAATTCTTCGCCCGCCACGGGATCGAGGCACGTTTTGTCGGCCATCCCGTGCTGCAGTCCGGGGCGGATACCGGCTCCGGTCCCGCCTTTCGCGCCCGCCACGGTATTGCGGCGGATGCGCCGGTGCTGGTGCTGATGCCCGGCAGCCGCCGGTCCGAAGCGCCGCGCCTGCTGCCGGTATTCGGGCGCATGCTGGCCATCCTGCAGGCGCGCGCCCCCGGTATCGTACCCGTGGTGCCGGTCGCCCCGGTCATTGCGGATATCGTGCGCAGGGGTGTTGCGAAATGGCCGGTGCGGCCGATTATCGTGACGGATGTGGATGACAAGCATGACGCGTTCGCCGCAGCCGATGCGGCATTGACCAAATCGGGCACGTCCACGCTGGAACTGGCCATTGCCAATGTGCCCATGGCGGTGACCTACCGGGTCAATCCGCTGACTGCCGCCATGGCGCGGCGGCTGATCCGGGTGCCGTACGTGGCCATGGTCAACCTGCTGTCAGGCCACAGGCTGGTGCCTGAACTGCTGCAGGAACGCTGCACGCCCGAACTGCTGGCGCAGACCGTTGAACGCCTGCTGGCGGATCAGCAGAGCCGTAGCCTGCAGCGGGCGGGGTTTGGCCGGATCCGCGCCGCTCTGCGCGGACCCGGTGCGGAGCCGGCGCAGGCTGCGGCGGCCGAGATCATGGATTTGCTGGCGCCTGCCCCGGTGCAGGGGGCGGGGGCGCACCCGGCGTAGCGGGGGCTGAGGCACCGGGCGGCAGTGGCTCGTTTTCCGTGATCAGGGCGTGCAGTTCCGCGCGTAGCATGAATACGCCCATGATGATGGTGCCCAGCACGGTAATGCCGATCCAGACCAGCTTGCTGATCTGCTCGCGCTTTTCCTCGTCATCCACCACTGTTCTGTCAGGCTTTTTTGCCATAGAGCGCCTCCGCCGCTATTTCCGGTTGGGTTATTTCCACAATCCCTTCGGGGCGCAGTGCATTGTAGAAACAGCTGCGCCGTCCGGTATGGCAGGCAACACCCTTCTGGTCCACCAGCAGCAGAACGGCGTCACGGTCACAGTCCAGGCGGGCGTCAAGCAGCGTCTGCACCTGTCCCGATGTTTCGCCCTTGCGCCACAGGCCACGGCGGCTGCGTGAATAATAGCATACACGGCCGGTGCGCAGCGTTTCATCCAGTGCTTCGGCATTCATCCATGCCAGCATCAGCACCTCGCCACTGTCATGCTGCTGGGCGATGGCCGCGATCAGGCCGTCTTCATTGAACTTGACCCGGTCGATCATGGCCGCACGAACCGCCTGGTCCGGGGGAGTATAGGGCATGTCTCTCTAACCTTGAAAAAAGCAGGGTGGACGTATTGCTATTCCGCCCTGGCGGGCAGGGCAAACCACTGGGGCACATGCACGTGAAGCGCGTGCCCTTCCGTGGTCAGGTCCGTATCGTTGATGTGTTCGTTGCGGATCATCGCCATGCCGACCTTGTCGCGGGAGGAACGCATTTCCCCCACCGTGGCCGTGCCGGACAGGATGGGCGTGCCGGGGGCGGGCAGTTCATGGTGGGACGTTACCGGCAGCAGGTGACGGCGCACCAGCCCACGATACCGGGTGCGCGCGGTCAGTTCCTGACCCATGTAACAACCCTTGGTCCATGAAATGCCATTCAGCTGGTCAAAATTGGCTTCCAGCAGCAGGGTCTTGCCACTTTCGCAGTCCCGCACGCCATCAGGCAGGCCAAGCGACAGGCGCAGGTGGTCATAATCGACATCATCCGCCGAGGGGCTGGCAACGGGGTGACCCAGCAGGAACCGCCACCCTGCCTGTGGCAGGCGCGGGTCAGGGGCGGCGGGATAGCCCTCGGGTGCGGTAAAGTCTTCCCCCCATGCGGCGTGGACGGCGTATCCCGTCTCGCTGATCTCCACATCCGCGCGCAGGCGGTAGCGCGACAGGCGCTGGCGCAGCATGGCGGCCTGTGTCGCGTCACAATCGACCAGCAGGCGCACGCCCTCGGGGTCGGCAAAGACAAAGAAATCGGCCAGCCATTTGCCCTGTGCCGACAGGAAGGCGGTCCACACGGCACGGCCGGGTGCGACCGTTGTCATGTCGTTGGACACCAGTCCCTGCAGGAAGGAGACGCGATCCGCGCCCGAAATGCTGAGCACGGCGCGATCAGGAAGATGAGCAATTCTGGCCATATGCGCAATCTGGCCATGCCCGTGCCCGCAGGCAAGGGGTAAAGAGAGGTTGGCACATAAGCAAAATCTGACTAGCACCACGAAAATGCATATCCTGTTCATCACATCCACCCGACTGGGGGATGCCATCCTGTCCACCGGGCTGCTGGACACGCTGCTGCGGCGTTATCCGCAGGCGGATTTCACCATTGCCTGCGGGCCGGTGGCGGCCGGGCTGTTCGCGCATATGCCACGCCGCGTACGCACCATCGAAATGGTCAAGCAGCCATGGGACCGCCACTGGCTGGAACTGTGGCGGCAGTGCCGGGGGATGAAATGGGACCTGTGCGTGGACCTGCGCGGGTCGATTGTCAGCTATTTCCTGCGCGTCGGCACGCGCCATGTCATGCGCGGCGGGCGCAGGCCGGGGCGGCGCATTACCCATATCGGCAACCTGCTGGGTCTTGACCCGGCACCCCTGCCGGTTGTGTGGACCAGTGTGGCGGAACGTGCGCAGGCTGCCGAAATGCTGCCCGACGGGCCGCGCTGGATCGCCTTGGGCCCCACTGCCAACTGGGATGGCAAGATCTGGCCTGCCGAACGGTTTGTCGCGGTGTTCAGGGCGCTTCATGAAGATGATCCATCCCTGCGGCCGGTGATCCTGTACGGACCGGGGCAGGGCGAACGCGCGCGCGCGCAGGCCGTACTGGATCAGTTGCCTGATGCGCTGGATACGGGGGGCAACCTGTCGGTGACACAGGTGGCGGCGCTGCTGGGACGCTGCACGCTGTTCATCGGCAATGATTCGGGATTGATGCACCTGGCGGCGGCGTGCGGGATTCCCACGCTGGGCCTGTTCGGGCGCAGCCGGGCGTCGGAATATGCGCCATCCGGACCGTGGGCACGCGTGGCCATGGCCCCCGGCCCGGTGGGCAATGCCCCGATGGAAGGCCTGGCTGTTGCGCAGGTCGTGACCACCGCCCGGGCGCTGCTGCGTGACAGATGGGGACGGAAACGGTGAAAAACCCGAACTTTTTGCATTTCCACCATCCTTACGGCTGGCGGTGGAAAACGGGTCGGTCTATGTGATCGGACAGGCAGGGTGGCCCATGATGGCGCATCCATCCTGACATGGTGGTTTGCCGTGCCGTTTCAGGCCGGATATGGTGGGGCCGACAATTACGACGCGCCGTGCGCATGGCGCCGCGCAAGCGAGCAGGGAACGACAGGAACGTGGCTGACGACATCTTCACGGAAGTCGATGAGGAAATCCGTGCCGAACGCATCCGGGCGCTGGCGCGCCGCTATCTGGTTGTCGCGGGCGCCGTGGTCGCGGTGGTATGCATCGGGGCCGGGGGGTGGCAGTATTCCGTCTCCCGCGCGCACAAGGCGGATGCGGCGGTCTCGGCAGCCTATTTCACCGCAATGCAGGATACCGCCCGCGCGCCCGACAACGGGGGGATCGATGGCCCGCTGACCGCACGCCAGAAAACCGGGCTGCAGGAACTTGAGGCGCTGGATGGCAGGGCGCGGCCACCGCTGCGCATCCTTGCGCGGATGGAACGCGCGGCCCTGCTGGCCAACAGCGGCAGCCTGCCTGCCGCCCTGTCCCTGTGGGATGGCGTGGCGCAGGAACATGCCACCGACCCTGTCATCGCCTCGCTCGCCAGCCTGCTGTGGGTCCAGCACCAGATCGACAGCGGCGATCCCGCCACCCTGCGTTCACGCCTTGCGGTGCTTGATGGCGCGGGCCAGCCATGGCGCGCCCAGGCCATTGAGGCCGAGGCCATGCTTGACCTGCGCACCGGAAAGGAAGCGGATGCCCGCGCCAGGCTGGAACGCCTGACCATGGACATGTCCGTAACCGATGGCGTGCGCAACCGTGCCGAAGCCATGCTGCAGACCATGGGGGCGGACGCAGGTGGCTAGCCCGACCCATGACACCCCCATGCCCACAGACAGGAAAACCATGAAACCAGCCCTGAGCCGCCGCCACGCGTTACTTGGTGCCGGGGCTGCGCTGCTGCCCGCCCTGGCGGCCTGTTCCAGTGCACAGAAAAAGAAGCCGTTGCTGATCGGCCACCGTTCCGACGTGCTCCAGACCAAGGCCGGCCTGACGGTTGACCCCGATGAAACGCAGGCCGTGACCGTGCCCGCCCCCACGGCGCTGAACGCATGGCCGCAATCGGGCGTCAATCCCGACCATGTGGGCATGGACATCGCCTGGCGCGGGACCATGCAGCATGAATGGACGCATGACATCGGTGCCGGCATTTCCGAACCGGAGCCCCTGTATTACGTCGCCCTGGGTACGAGCGGGCGCGGCATCATCCAGGCGCCGCCGGTGGTCCAGAACGGCCGTATTTTCGTCATGGATGCACAGGGCGTGATCCGGGCCTACCGCTGGCCCGCCATGCACAAGCTGTGGGAATACAACCCCAAGCCGCGCACGATGCGTTCGGACAACCTGGGCGGCGGGATCAGTGTCGATGGCGATACGCTGTATGTTGTTGACGGCATAGGTCAGGCGCTGGCGCTGGATGCCGCGACGGGCAAGCTGAAATGGCGGGTCAATATCCAGACCCCCGGCCGGTCGGCGCCCACCGTCGTCAATGGCCGCCTGTTCCTTGGCACCATTGACGAACACCTGTACTGCCTTGATGCCGAAAACGGCAACGTGCTGTGGACATACGCGGCAACCGCCGCCGATACCATCATATATGGCCAGCCCGCCCCGGCCGTGGCGGATGGTGTCGTGCTGGCCGGTTTCGGCTCGGGCGACCTGGTGGCGCTGCGTGCCGAAGGTGGCGAAGTGGTGTGGGCCGACACGCTGGGCAGCACCAACGGGCAGCAGGCGCTGATCGATTTTTCGTGCGTGCATGGCATGCCGGTCATTGCCGATGGCACGGCCTATGCCATAAGCACCGGCGCGGTGCTGGTGGCCATTGACATGCGTTCGGGCCGCAGGCTGTGGGAACGCGGCATTTCGGGGCAGAACACGCCGCTGGTGATCGGGGACTGGATCTTCCTTATCTCCATGGACCAGCAGGTGGCCTGCCTTGACCGGCTTTCGGGCCATGTCCGCTGGATCACGCAGTTGCGCCAGTACGAAAATTCCGACAAGCAGAAGCGTGGTATCGTGTGGAATGGCCCGCTGCTGGCGGGGGGCAAGCTGGTGTTCATTTCCAGCTTCCCCGAAAACGGGGTCGCCATCATTGATCCGGCGCAGGGGCATATCGAATCCCTGCACAAATTGCCCGGTCAGGTGACGACCGCGCCCATCGTGGTGGATAATCTGCTGTTACTGCTGGACAATAACGGCTACCTTATCGCCTATAGTTAAAAAGAAAGTTGCCGCAGTGAGTTCATCTTTTCCATCCGCGCCAGTGGATGCGCTGCCGGTTGTCGTGATCGCGGGCAGGCCAAATGTCGGTAAGTCGACCATTTTCAACCGACTGGTCGGTCGCAGGCAGGCGCTTGTGGCCGATACCCCCGGCGTAACCCGCGACCGCAAGGAAGGGCAGGCCGTCGTGCGTGGCCGCGCCATTCGCATCATCGATACGGCGGGGCTGGAAGAAGCGGCCCCCGACACGCTGTACGGCCGTATGCGGGCATCTTCCGAATCCGCGGTGGCGGATGCGGACCTTGTGCTGTTCTGCATTGATGCGCGCAGTGGCCTGACACCGGCGGATGAGCATTTCGCCAACTGGCTGCGCCGGCAGGGCCGGCCCGTGCTGCTGATCGCCAACAAGGCGGAGGGCCGGCAGGGCGCCGCCGCGGCCATGGAGGCATTTTCGCTGGGCCTTGGCGCGCCGCTGGCCATTTCGGCCGAGCATGGGGAAGGTGTTGCCGACCTCATGTCCGAAATCGCCGACCGCCTGCCGCCTACCGACCTGCCGCCGGTGCAAAAAGCCAACCGCCGCACCCGCCGCGAACAGGCGGAAGGTGAGGAAGAGGAGGATATCCGTCCCCCCGGTCCGCTGCGTCTTGCCATTGTCGGCCGTCCCAATGCGGGCAAGTCCACGCTGCTGAACCGCCTGCTGGGTGAGGAACGGATGATTACCGGTCCGGAGCCGGGACTTACGCGCGATTCCATTGCCGTCATGCTGCATGATGACCAGGGGCCGATCCAGCTGGTTGACACCGCCGGCCTGCGCCGCAAGGCACGGATTGACGAGACGCTGGAGAAGATGTCCGTCTCCGCCTCGATCGAGGCGCTGAAAATGGCGGAGGTCGTCATCCTTGTGCTTGATGCGACGCTGGGGGTGCATGAACAGGACCTGCAGATCGCCCGCCTGATCGAACGTGAAGGCCGGTGCTGCGTGTTGGCGCTGAACAAATGGGACGCGGTGGAGGACCGGGCCGCGACCCGGCAGGCCATCAAGGACCGTATCGAGACGTCGCTGGCGCAGATGCGCGGCATACCCGTCGTCGCGTTTTCCGCCATGACGGGGGCGGGGATCAACAAACTGCTGCCGACCGTGCGTCGCGCCTATGACATCTGGAACCGCCGTGTCGCGACCGGTGCGCTGAACCGGTGGTTCGAGATGATGATTGAACGCCATCCGCCGCCGCTGGTCGATGGCCGCAGGCTCAAGCTGCGCTACATCACGCAGGCCAAGGCCCGCCCGCCCACGTTTATCGTGTTCGGCACCCGTACGGACCAGTTGCCCGAGGATTACCAGCGTTATCTGGTCAACGGCCTGCGTGAGACCTTCGACCTGCCCGGCACGCCAATCCGGCTGCTGCTGCGCGCGTCAAGCAATCCCTACGCCAGAAGCTAGGCTCAGGCCCTGTTAATTTATTGAATGAGAGGCGATTGGTGATTTACAGGTTTGCATGGTGGCAATCCTGTGAGTGATCTGTTTTGATGACCTGAAAATCAGATGACACGGATTTTTACAGCCCTGATGGAAAAGGCTGGCCCGTTGAAGTATTTGATGATTGATGTGACACACCTGCAAACGCACCGGACAGCGGCCTCGCCGCTTTAAAAAGGTTTTTTCCGCCCTTTCGGCCTGATAAAAGGCGGTCTCTTGTTTAAGAGACTGTTTGAAAACAACGCATTGGTAAAAGACAATAAAAGTTCTTTCGGGGCGCCTTTTCCCAAAAAGCTTTACTAAAAATGTCTTTTAGTTTTCAGGTGCCTGTCATGAACTGAGTTTCCAAGCGGTCTCTAACGAAATATCACCTGCTGCATTCCACCAAAGAAGAACCGGAAATCAAAATCACCTTGCAACCGGTATCTCTATAAAAGCGCCATCTGATGCGAAAGCATGTTCGCAAAGCTGAAAAACTGGCGGCTTATCGCAACCAGTTACGACCGGTGCATGCATACATTCATGTCCGCAATCCACATTGCTGCAAGTTTCATCTCTATCTCAAAAAATGACTTCTGATACCAACCGTTGATTGCTATAACCCATGAGCCCAATTGCGCAGTCCGATTGACATGATGCGCCATGGTTGATTGACGAGCTGGTTCCAGGCATGGCAGGCGATATCAACGATATCGTCATAGGTTCTGAAGATCCTGTTTGAGAGCCATGTATTGCGCAGGAACTGCCAGAGATTTTCCACCGGGTTCAGTTCAGGAGCCCGGGGAGGCAGCGGGAGAATGGTGATATTGTAGGGAACATCCAGCTTCTGACTGGTATGCCATGCGGCCTGATCCACAATGAGGACGGCGTGAGCGCCCTGCGCGACCGTGCGTGAAATCTCCGCGAGATGGAGCTGCATGCCGTGCAGGTTGCAGA
>NZ_CADP01000044.1 GCF_000285295.1 Komagataeibacter europaeus LMG 18890
AAGCCACTGGCCAGTATGGTGATCAGCGGATCAGATCCAAATCTCACAGGCGTGCTTTAAAGCACAGAGAAATCCACTGGTTTTTCCGATCCGGATCAGACGATCATGCGCCCATTCAGGTCATCGCCCTCTCACACCCCTACCGGTTCCATCCGCGGGAGCCGAGCCATCGCTCAGGCTGCCACGGACAGGGCCGGATCCCGATAATCCTCCTGTTTTGTTGCCATGGCCCAGATGGCTCGTGCCATCCTGTTGGCCAGCGCAATGGCTACCAGCATACGGGGCTTGCGGGCCAGCATCCGTGCCAGCCAGCTTCCCGGTGCAGGGGCCTTACGGCTGGCCCAGTTCACCTGGGTCATGGCGCCCATGATGAGAAGCCTGCGGATATCAGCCTGCCCGGCTTTTGATATCTTCCCCAGCCTTTCCTTTCCGCCAGATGAGAACTGACGGGGCACCAGCCCCAGCCACGCAGCAAAGTCGCGCCCGCGCCGGAAGCTCTGCAGGTCAGGCGCAAAAGCTTCAATCGCAAGAGCGGTCAGAGGACCCACTCCAGGCATGCTCTGCAATCTGCAGGTGTTTTCACTTTCCTGGACAAGCATCCTGATCTTCTTTGTTCTGACATCAATCCGCACACTCTGCTCCGAAATCTGTCGCAGCAGATCAAGGCATTCCTGCTTCACAGCCTCTGGCAGAACCGCCTCATCCAGCATGGCTTCAATGTGTCTGATATGCGCAATCCCCTGTGGCACGACGAGACCGAATTCATACAGAACGGCACGCAGGGCATTCACCAGTTCCGTGCGCTGGTGCACCAGACGCTGCCGGGCCCGGAAAAGAACGCCACGCGCCTGCTGCGCTTCAGTGCGTGGTTCGACAAAGCGCATTTCCGGCTGACGGGCCGCAATGACGATCGCTTCCGCATCAGCAGCATCGTTCTTCTGGCGCTTCACGAAAGGCTTCACATACTGCGGAGCGATCAGTCTGACCTCGTGACCAGCTCCTGCCAGTTCGCGAGCCCAGTAATGCGCGCTCCCGCACGCTTCAAGAACGACCAGAGCAGGCGGCTGCGTGGCCATGAACTGCATAAACTGCTGACGACGCAGCTTTTTGCGAAACATCACCTCGCCCGCACGCGAAGCTCCATGAACCTGGAAAATGTTCTTTGCCAGATCAACGCCTATCACTGTATCCTTCATCTGCCGTCCTTTCGCGCAGTCGTTTCTTCCAACGACCATTCTGGCACATTGCGATGCCGTGCGGGGAGGACGGCAACCACCCCATCTCAACTGTAAAAAGCTGTCGGTCCCACGCGGGTTGGGGATGGAAGGAGAAGGCGGCACACGCTACCGCTGGAGCGTACGCACTGTGGAGGAAGGCTTTGCTTATGACAGGGGAATTCTGAGGACATGATCCGCCGTACGGTCCTGGAGTGGAATATGCTGCCATACGGGAAAGGAAAGGCGGAAATTCCCCCTGATATTGTCGACGGCCTGATGACGGTAGCTGACGCCTCCGACATACCCGACGTGCTGCGGTACGAGCGCCATGGCCTGCGGGCCGGCAGCGTGGTGGGGATTATTGTCGCCCCCGGTGTCGAACTGGAAATCCTGCCCAAGATCGAATCCCTGGAACAGCATGGCACGCAGGCGAACGACAGCATACGCAGTCGTCTGGTGCATATGCTGGCAGTCGTGCTGGACATGACCGTGGACGGTGGCGATCTGGCCCATATGGGCACGCAGGACGAAACCCTGCTGGAAGTTGTGATAAGACTGCTCGTCCGGCGGTTGTGTGAAGCGGTGCGGCGCGGCCTACCCCGTCGCTATGTTGAGCAGGCCGACGACCTGCCGGCACTGCGGGGCAGGCTGGATGCCATCCGGCAGTTCAGCGTGCTGGCGGTCAGCCCACAGAAGCTGGCGTGCCGATATGATGTATTGGGCTGTGATACGCCACTCAACCAGATCATGAAGGCGGTGGTGGGACGGCTTTTGCAACTGGCGCGTGCGACGGATAACCAGAAAAGATTGCGGGAGCTGGCATGTATCTATGCGGATGTCAGTCCCGTCCCCGTCGCAGCCCTGTGCTGGGACGCGGTGACGGTGGACCGTACTACCGCACGCTGGACCACGTTGATCGAACTGGCGCACCGGTTGCTGCACAAACCGTACCAGACAACATCGAATGGCGCGACGCAGGGGTTTTCCCTGCTGTTTGACATGAACGTGCTGTTTGAAAAATACATCGCCTACTGGTTACGGGTAGCACTGGAGGGAACGGGCCTGCATGTGGTGGTTCAGGGCGGCGGGGACTATGCGCTCTATACACCACCCGACAACAGGGGCGTGTTCCTGACCATTCCAGATATCCTGATCAAATGTGATGATAAAATTGTACAGATCATCGACACCAAATGGAAACGTCTTGCCCGGCAGGAAAATGATCCCAGGCAGGGTGTAAAGCAGGCCGATATCTATCAGATGATGGCATATGGCAGGATTTATGACTGTCCGCATCTCATGCTGCTTTACCCGCATCATGCGGGGCTTGGCGGCGACCTGGTTCGCAATCTGCACCGTATCGCAAGACGTGCCGGTCCTGACGTGCTGGAAATCGCAACCGTAAATCTGTCGGACAATAATACGGGCCTGCTACACAGGCTGCGGCAGTTATGTGACGTCGCCTGACCGTCGGGCAGGGGAAAGGACATGCATGCACCTGCCTTCACGATTGAAAAATGGGTCCGTGTCATGGCGGATCATTGTTGTGATGGTGTATAGCACCGTGACGGCAGCGACGGTTGCGCCAGCGCGCTCCCGATCCGCCCCGCGTTGCGCGAACGGCTGATTGCGTGGGCAGATCGCTATAATGCGTGCGGGGACCATTTGCCCCCGGAAAGGCAGGCCGCTTTTGACCTGAAGGAATTTTCAGCCGATGGGCTGAAGATTGCCCGCGCGATCAGGGCTGAACTGCCGGGCTGGACCATTGTCTATTTTGATGCGGCAGAATGCGACTACGGCAACCGTGAACAGCCACGGCATGAATTTGAATATGAAGTCTGATTTGCAGGAGCGACGGGCGGAGGACTGCCCATTCCGCCAAGGGCAGGGGACCGGCGCAAATTCATTCGTGGACCGGTCCCGCACCGGCTCTTATGGCGCGGGACCGGATTTCAGGCCCGACAGGACAGCGGGTGTCCCGTACCCGCCTGGTTAATGATGATGGTCGCGGCGATCTTCTTCCCTGTGGTCGTGATGGGCTTCGTCTTCGCGCATGTCCTTGCGATGTTCATCTTCACGCAGGTCTTTGCGGTGTTCGTCCTCATGCATGTCCTTGCGGTGCATTTCTTCCTTATGGTGCCGCTCCATCTCGGCCCGGTCATGCATGTTGTCCGCACGCGCGGCAAGGGGAGCGAGCAGCCCGGTAGCCACCACGGCGGAGAGGGCGAAGGGCAGAAGTTTCATGGGGATGATGTCCTTATCTTGATCTGGAAGAAACGGATAATGCCCGCCTTGCAATTGAAATGAAATGTTACAAACGATAGGCACCCATGCATTTTTGCCCATGCGGGAGAATATTCGGGTTCGCACACTGGCCTGAACACCACAATGCGTACAGGTCATGATACGAGGCGGGAACCGTATAATGGGGTAATTCTGGTAATGAATGGCAATTAACATGCCATTTTATTGCGTTTCACCATACAAAAAAAACCGAAATCACCAAATATTCTGTGATTGTAGTATATATCAGTCCTTTACTTCATGTTTGGTAGGGGGTGGGGAAAGCCATTATTCCGACAACATTGCTTTTTATCCCTGACAGAATGCCGTGAGTTATTTTCACTTGGTCCTTTTTTACAAAATATAACAAAAGCACAAGCATTATATCTAATATATGTATTTCAGTTATTAAATAATTACCAAATTTGTGGTAAATAATCACAAAAACATAAATCTTTTGTATAGTAGATAAATATATAGGTCTATATTCCTATCTTCTGTGTAAATTTGGATAACTGAAACCAGAAAAATGTTTAATTTGACCCATTGACAGATAGGTAAATGATCCGGATAATAACGCAGAATTAATGGGATAAATGATATAATTCCAGTGCACACCAAAATATTTATAACGAAGGCATATGGTGATGGTCCGTTGCTATGCATGAACTGGTCGTATTTATATGGGATTCGATAGTGGGGTCGTTACTCTTGACATGTCTCTTTGGGGGGGGGGGAGCGCATAGCGGTTATCGGCATGGGTTATGTCGGGTTGCCGCTTGCTGTCGCATTTACCAACCAGGGCGCTGCCGTCACCGGATTTGATACTAGAAAGAAACGATTGAACGAATTGCGGTCCGGGCGGGATTCCGGTCAGGAATTCACGCCCCATATACTGTCCGCCACCCATATTGATTATACAGATGACACGGAAGCGCTTGCGGCCTGCGACGTGTTCATCGTGTGCGTGCCGACGCCGCTGGATGCCGAGGGACGGCCGGATCTGTCCGATCTTGAGGCTGCCTGCCAGTCCGTTGGCGCTGCCCTGCGCGCGGGAGCACTGGTTGTTTATGAATCCACGGTTTTTCCCGGTGTAACCGAAGACATATGCATTCCGATACTGGAAAAACGATCCGGCCTGAAGGCGGGGCAGGACTTCATGGTCGCTTACAGTCCGGAGCGGATCAACCCGGGTGATCAGAAGCACTGCCTCAGGACGGTCACGAAGGTTGTTGCCGGTCATACGCCCGCCGCCCTGGCGCGGGCCAGCCGCCTGTATGGCAGCATCGTGGATGCGGGGGTCTACGCGGCGCCGACGATCCGTGTGGCAGAGGCCACCAAGCTGGCTGAAAACGTGCAACGCGACGTCAACATCGCACTCATGAACGAAATGGCGCGCATCTTTGGCGCGCTGGGGCTGGATGCAACGAACGTTTTCCAGGCCGCACGGACAAAATGGAATTTCCATCCCTACCTGCCCGGTCTTGTCGGTGGGCACTGCATTGGGGTTGACCCCATGTACCTTGCCTACTGCGCCCGGCAGACAGGGATCGAGCCCTCGCTTGTGCTCACTGCGCGCAATGTCAACGACAGCATGCCGGGATTCATTGCGCAGCAATGCGTTGACCGTCTTGTGCGGCAGTACGGACCGGGTGGGCAGCGCGGACGGCGCGTGACCGTACTGGGTGTCACGTTCAAGGAAAACCTGCCCGATATCCGCAATACCCCTGCACGCGCACTGATCCAGAAATTGCAGGCGTTCGGCATTGTTCCACAGGTCGTGGACCCATGGGCCGAACCGGAAGATGTCGTGACGCAACTGGGGGTGCCGCTATGCCTGGATGACGGTATCGAACCTTCGGACGGCGTCATACTGGCCGTCGCACATGATGAATTCGTAACGGGGGGCTGGCAACTCGTTGACCGCTGCCTGGGGGGAGTGGGGAAGGTCGTCATCGACGTCAAGGCCGTTCTTGATCCGGAAAACATGCCGCCGGAAATCGATTTCTTCCGCCTTTGACGAAGAAACGCCCCCGGTCCCGGGTTCCCGCGGGGCGCCGGTCTTTTGTTTTAACAGATGATGCACGAACTGGAACGGATACATGCTGAAAGATAATGAAGTCGGTTCACCTGTTATGGAAAAGCCGGCGCAGGCTGAAGTGCATGAAGTAACCGTCACCCCCCTGGGGACCTGCCGCATCGCGGAACCGCTGAACATCGCCTCCAAGCATTGCGAAATGCAGCGCAACATGACGCGTGTGTACGGCTATGTGCATACCACCAAGGAAATTCTTCAGCTTATCGAATTCATGGAAGGGCAGAACCTTCCCGATGAGATGGTGCCGCTTATCGCGTCCGAGCGCTATGAAGCCGACACGGTACGGACGCCGTCCGATGTGTATTTCGTGGAAATTTCATCCATAAAGGAAATACATTACAAGAATTTCCTGCTTCAGCTGAACTGCGTCAACCGGGTTTTTGAAGATCACAAGGATATCCAGGAGATCTTCTTCAAGCACCGTCGCGTCAAGGAAATTCCCGAGCGTCGGCAGCTGCTGGAACAGATCCCCGCATTCCATACGCTTTCCTCCTTGCTGAAAAGCATCATGCTCGAAGGCTACGTGCATTTCACGAAGCAGGAGGAAGTCGCCGCGGACATGCAGCGTATTGCCAGCCGGCTTGGCAATAACGTGGTGTTTGTCAGCCATATCAACGTGCCGGGTGACAACGGGGAACTGATCGCCTCGCGCAACCGGCTGTGTGGCTGGATACGGGCTGAATGTCAGACCCATGGTTATAACTACTTTGATCCGACCCCACTGGTCACGTCCCATGGCCTGAAGAACGCGCTGGCGAAGCAGGGCGAGGATAACAAGCATTACGCCACTGACTTCAAGGATGTGCTGGGCACCTATCTGTACGAAAACTATGTCGTTCCCCTGACCACGCCAGGAGCCGCGCGCCCGATCATGACGGCGGCGATGGCGCAGGCATCCGGCACGGCACAGCCCGCGCCAGCCGCCAGCACCACGCCCGAAAGCGGGCAGGCCCCGTCGGCAATGTCGACCCCGGTCGTCAATCCCGAGGACATGCGCATCGACGCGATCCTGGCCGATGCCCGCGCCATGGTGAAACGTGGCGAAGCCGATGAGGCCGAAGCCATGCTGCGTGGCGCCTCCATCGACCATCCGGCCAATGCCGAGGTTTTCGCCCAGCTTGGCACCATTGCTTACCACCGGGGCGACAGCATTTCCGGTCTGGCCAGCCTGCGCCATGCCCTTGACCTGAATCCGAAACTGGTCGAACCCAAGATCCTGCTGGTGCGCATCGCCCAGCGCCTGAACCGGCTGGAAGAAGCCTGTTCGCTCGCGCTCGAACTGGTGACCGAGGCGCCCGACGAACCCAAGGCCCTGACCGCTGCGGCCAAGGCGTTCGTGAAATCCCGCCGCTTCCAGGAAGCCGCGGCGATCTGGAAACGGCTGGCGGTCTTGCAGCCCGCCCAGTCCATGCCCCTGACCGAAGCGGCCCGGGCCGAACTGAAGGGTCGCAACTTCGAAGCCGCCATCCAGGATGCCGATGGCGCCCTGCAGCGTGACAGTGGGGATGTCTCCGCCCTTGTCATCAAGGCAATGGCGCTCCAGCGGCTGAAGCGCATGAAGCAGCTGGCGGAAGTCGCCGTCCAGATTGCCGCGATCGATCCCGGCGCCGCGATGGGAACGGTGCCGACGCTGGTGGATGCCGGCCATCTGGAAGACGCGGCGGACGTGCTGGCGCGCATTCGCCTCAAGGGACACCCGGCGGCTGATGACGCCGTGCTGCAGGCGGGGCTGGTGCGCTAGCTCATTCGCCGTGCGCGGCTGGCCGTCGAACAGAATAACGACGTAAGCGCCGCCGCCGCGTGGAACGGTGTCCTGAAAATCGATCCCGAAAACCGCAACGCCCATTCGGGTATCCGCAAGATCGTCTCGCCGATCGTGCGCGAAACACGTCGCCTTGTCTCCCTTGGTGAAACGGATCAGGCCATTGCCCTGTGCCGGCGAGGCCTGTCCTTTGACCATGCGAACATGCCCCTGCAACGCGTGCTGGCTAAGGCGCTGGAAGTCAAGCAGACATGGGAAGAATCAGCGGATGCATGGGAACATTACGCCCATCTGACCAATCCGGCTGACGGGCCTTCGCTGCTGCGTGCCGCCCGTAACGCGGCGCGGGCGCAGAACTGGTCGCGTTCGCTGCAGCTGTTCGGGCAGCTTCCCCCTGACGAGAAGGCGGTTGTCGGCACCAAGATCGAATCCCTGACGCGCAAGCTGGTCAAGGAACTCCGCAACGACTTCAATTCCGGCGCCGTGGCGGAAGCCGTGTCCAAGGCGGACATCGTGCTGAGCATCGACCCGCAGAATGAAAAGGCACACCGTTTTTTGGGCAAGGCCGTTTCCGCGTACCGTCGCATCATGAAAGATGCCGTGCAGGCGGAAGACCTTGAGCGGCAGGAAGAATTCGGACGCAAGATCCTGGCCCTCGCGCCCAACCGTGTCGATGCGCTCAAGGTGCTTTCGCGTGTCTATCGTATCAAGCGCCAGTGGCGTGACGCCATCGAGGTCCAGAACCATCTGACGCAGCAGGAACCGGACCGGGCGACCCACTGGCGCCGTCTGGCCAGTTTCTGCCGTTCGGGCAAGAATTACGACCTGGGCGTGCCGGCTGCCCTCAAGGCGGTGGAACTGGAACCTGACAATACCCGCAGCATCGAATTCCTGAGTGATATCCTGAACCGGCAGGCTCAGGCAGCGACGGCGTAAGGCACGGGGAATGGGCGCTCTTGCTGGATGGATGGGGAATACCAGGGCATCGCCCTCTGTCGTATCGATGATACGGCAGAGTGGCGCGGGCCTGGCCTATCGTATTCCGCGGGGCAGCGCCATGTCGGGGGTCATCGTGTCGGCCGATGGGCATGCCGCCTGCATGGGTGGTCCTGTCCACGTGCAGCGGCATGGTGTCATCATGCTGTTTGACGGCAGGCTTGATAACCTGACCGAACTGCGTCGCGAACTCGCCTGCCCGGCGGGGGCGGATACGGGCGCCGTGCTGCTGGCTGGCTGGGAACGCCATGGTCATGCCCTGTTCGCGCGCCTGCAGGGGCCCTTTGCACTCGCCATTCATGACGAGGCCACGCAGAGCCTGACATGCGCGCGTGACCAGCATGGCCAGCGCCCGCTTTATTATGCCGTCCATGACGGGACATTCGTCTTTGCTTCCGATGTCCGCACATTGCAGGCATGGCCCCACGTGGAAGGGCGCATCAACCTTGATTCCCTGGCCTATGTTTTCTCCCTTGGGTGCGCACCGCCGGAATTTGGCCTGCATGCGGGCATAAGCCGCCTGCTGCCCGGCCACATGCTGACTGTAGGCAGCAACCTGAAGATTCACACGGTCCCATGGGCCATGCCGGCCCCGGAAGACATGCCCATGGCCCGCCCGNNNCAGGCGGGAACGGATGCGACCCTGTCACGACTGCTGGGCGATGCGGTCTCCACCGGTACCGGTGGTGCGCGCGCGCTCCTTATGGGGGGAGGAGACGGGGAAGCGGACAGGGGCTATGGCCTGCTGCGGGATCTGGGGCCACAGGTTCCCCCGCTCCATCCCGTCCAGAATATCCTGGATCAGGATGACGACGTCATTATCGAGCGTCTGCGGGCGCTGCAACGTATTGCCGGTGAACCGCTTGTCTCCCTCCTGCCGGGACATCCGGCCCTGTTTCCGCAATATTCGGAGGAGACGGTGCTGGTCTCGTCCGCAGGTGGCGCGGAACTGCTGGGCAGCGCGCCGCGCTATGACGTGTTCATGCGTGATGTCGTGCGCCTGCGTGAGGAAGGGCGACCGCCCGTGTGGTGGAAAACATCGTTCTATGATGTCATGCCCTTCGTGCGCGACCTGTTCCAGCACTGTCATGGCGGCCTGACGGAAGCCGAACGCATGACGGTCGTCGGCCCCGCAATGACCCATACCCTGCTTTTTGCCGTGCCTGACGCGCTTGGCCCGGAACTGGAGGCGGTGGATACGCCCGACCTGCGCCGCGCGGCAGCGGACATGGACCTGCGCATAAGCCTGCCGGGCAGCGACCTGCTGGTGCTGGACTGCGTGGCCGCCCTTGACGACCGCGAGGCGGTAGCCCCTTTCCTGGACCCGGCTGTTATCCGGCACCGTGGCGCGTTCGCCGCACCGCAAGACGGTCCCGCGCCACGCGGCAGGGGCCATGCCGGCCTGCCCCGCCATTACGTGCGCGAACTGACCGAACGCCTGATCGGTTCGTACATGCGTGACCTTCTGACAGGTTCGGCGTGCCGTCAGCGCGGCCTGTTCAGCACGGCGCAGGTCGAGCGCCACCTCCGTCACACTTCGCACCGTTCCGCGCGCAGCATCCATATCCTGTGGACAATGTTCTGCGCCGAACTGTGGTATCAGGACACGATCGACACGCCACCTGCCTTCCGCAAGGAAGCACCCGTAACCCCGGCCGTCATGGCGGGGTACGCATGAGCGATTCCATCATCTCGCTGGTTCCGCCACCGTCGGGGAAGGCCCTGACGCGTGCGGACCTTGGCCTGATTGTCGAGGATGCGCGCCGTCTGGTCCGTTCGGGACAGTTCCAGGTGGTGGTCAGCATGCTGGAACCCCTGCAGGAAGAAGCAGAAGTCACGCGGGAAATGAAATCCCTGCTGGCGCAGGCCTACGAAGGGGTGGGGGAAAAGCACAAGGCGCGCCTGCTGTGGCTGGAAGTGGAACGGGCGGGAACCCCGGCGGAAGGCAATGGCCGCCACCTGTGGAAACTGGGTAACGGCGCGCTGGAACGCGGCGACTATGGTGAAGCCGAGCGCCTGTTCACAAGCTTCCTGCAGGTCTGTCCGGGTGATCTTGCCGCAGCCGAACGCCTGCTGGAAGCGCGCATGAACAGGGCCGATGGCAGGGCCCTGCGGCGCATTTATGCCGAACATCTGGATGCGTGGCCCGAGACGGCCAATTCCGCCGCCTGTCTGGCCGCCCACGTCCTGCGTCATGACACCAAGGCCGAAGCCCTGAAGGTGCTGGCCCATGCCGAAACGCTGTGGGAGGGCAGCCTGCCCGCCGCCCTGCGCATTGCCCAGATTTTCCAGAGCGTGAATGAACCCGAGCGCGCGCTGGCGGTTCAGGACCGGGCGGCTGCGCTGTACGGCAACAACATCGCACTGTTGCGCAGCCGGTTCAGGACCCGCCAGATCATGGGCGCGCCCAAGGATGAACTGCTCAAGGCGATCGATCACCTGATCTCGCTCGAGCCGGACATCGCGCGCTATCATGTCATGCGCGCGCGGCTGTGCGCCAACTTCAAGGACTGGGCCGGGGCCGCGAAGGCATGGGAAATATCCCTGCGGCTGGATGACACTAAGCTGGCGTACTGGCGCGGGCTGATCAATGCGCTGGGCAAGCTGGAACGCAATGCCGCCATTGACGCGCTGATTGCCAAGGCCCGTCAGCATTTCCGTTCAGGCGGGGCCGAAGGGCTGGTTGACCTGTCCATTCTTGAAACCTCCATTGGTGAGCACAAGCGCGCCGTGAAGCTGGCGGTCAGCGCCATGTCCAATCCCCGCATGCGCATGCGGGCGCGGGAAGCGGCGTCGGCCGCCCTGCTGGCCGCGGGGGATTACGTGCGGGCGTGGAGTTTCCTGTCCGGCGGGCTGGAGGATGGCACGGCCAGCATCGAGACCGAACGCATGGCGGCACGCTGCTCGGCCTCCCTTCTTCAGCCGGCGGCCACCAGCGGGCGTCGCCGGTTTCCCGATGCGCTGTTTGAACGCGCGCTGCTGCACCCGCCCGCGCGTACGCTGATCGAGCCGGGTGATGCGGTCATGCTGGTCACGTCGTCGCTTGGCGCGGGTGGGGCGGAACGGCAGGTCGCCTATTCGGCCGGGGGCGTTGCCAGACTGCGCGCCGAAGCCGGTCGGGGGCCGACATGGCTGGTCGCGCAGGACATGGCCGCCGAGCGCGGGCGCGCCGTGATGATGCCGGTTGCCGCCAATGAACACCTCCAGATCGAGGATCTTGGTCCGATCGATCAGGCCGCGTGCTTTCGCAAGATCGCGGCGGAGGATGTCGGGGCACGCGAGGCGCTGCGTATCATCGCGGCAATGCCCACGCGCATATCGCGCGATGTCATCAAGCTGTATGACTGTTTTCGCCGTCATAAGCCCGGGCTGGTGCATCTGTGGCAGGACGGCGTCATTTCCACCGGCTCGGTCGCCGCCGTGCTGGCGGGCGTGCCGCGTATTGTCTGTTCCACGCGCAATGTCGTGGCGCAGGAGACGGACCGGCGGCGCTACCGCTCCTATCTCGCCACGATGTACCGCTGCCTGACCCAGCGTTCCGATGTGCGCCTGACCGCCAATTCCGGCGTGGGCGCGGAAGATTATGAAAAATGGCTGGGACTGGAGCCGGGGTCGATCGCCGTGATCCGCAACGGGGTGGAAACCGCGTCCGTGCAGAAGCGCGGCAACCCCGAAGCACGCGCCATGGTGCGCGAACGCCTCGGGCTGGGACCGGACAACCTGCTCATGGGCGGTACGTTCCGCCTTGCCCCCGCCAAGCGGCCGCACCTGTGGCTGTCGGTGGCTGAAATCGTGGCGGCACAGGTGCCGGAGGCCCGTTTCACCATTGTGGGCGACGGCGTGCTGCGCGCGGAACTTGAACAGTGGATCGCAGCCCACGGCCTTGCCGACCGCGTGACGCTGGCGGGCCGGCAGAGCCCGGTCGAGCCATGGATCGCGGCCATGGATGTCATGCTGCTGGCCAGCGAGGTCGAGGGCCTGCCCAACGTATTGCTGGAGGCCCAGACACTGGGCGTTCCCGTTGTCACGACGGATGCCGGTGGCTCGCGCGAAGCGGTGATCCAGGACATTACCGGGTATCTGGTCCAGGACGACAAGGCCGAGAACCTTGCCGCCGCGATCATCAGGGTCATGCAGGACCGCACGTTTCGTCTCAAGGCCCGGACTGGTGCGCCAGCCTTCATTGAGCAGAGATTCGGCCTCCAGCGGATGCTGGGGGATACGATGTCACTTTACGATACAGGTTTTCCGTTACAAGGGAGAGTAGGATGAAAATTGCTGTGATTGGGGCCGGTTATGTCGGCCTTGTAACCGGTGCGTGTTTTGCGGATTTCGGGCATGAGGTCCGCTGCATCGATACGGACCCACGCAAGATCGAATCCCTGCGCAGTGGCGGCGTGCCGATTTATGAGCCGGGTCTGGCTGAACTGATCGCCAACAACGTCGCGGCCGACCGCCTCAAGTTCGACATGGACCTGGGGTGGGGCGTGCGCGACGCCGATGCGGTGTTCATTGCCGTGGGCACGCCCTCCCGTCGTGGCGATGGCCATGCGGACCTGAGCTATGTCTATCAGGTGGCGAAGGATATCGCGGCGGAACTGCAGGGCTATACCGTCGTGGTGACAAAATCCACGGTGCCGGTCGGCACGGGTGATGAAGTCGAGCGCCTGATCCGCGAAACGCGGCCCGATGCGGATTTCACGGTGGCGTCCAATCCGGAATTCCTGCGTGAAGGGGCCGCCATCGGTGACTTCAAGCGGCCCGATCGCATCGTGATCGGCACGACCGACCCGCGTGCGCGTGAAGTCATGTCGGAAGTCTACCGTCCGCTGTTCCTCAATCAGGCCCCCATCCTGTTTACAGACCGCCGCACGTCCGAACTGACCAAATACGCGGCCAATGCCTTCCTTGCCACCAAGATCACGTTCATCAACGAAATCGCCGATCTGTGCGAGGAAGCCGGCGCCAACGTGCAGGACGTCGCGCGTGGCATGGGGCTGGACAACCGTATCGGTTCCAAGTTCCTGCATGCGGGCCCCGGCTTTGGCGGATCGTGTTTCCCCAAGGATGTCAGCGCACTCATCAAGACCGGCCAGGATTATGGCGCGCCCGGACGCATTATCGAGGCGGTGGCGAATGTCAACGACCAGCGCAAGCGCGCCATGGGCCGCAAGATCATCCAGGCGGCGGGTGGCGATATCCGTGGCAAGACGGTTGCGCTGCTGGGCCTGACCTTCAAGCCCAACACGGATGACATGCGTGATGCACCGTCCATTGCCATCACGCGTGCGCTCAAGGATGCGGGCGCGAACATCCGCGCCTTTGATCCGGTCGGCATGGAACAGGCGCGCAAGGTGATCGACGAAGGCGTCGTGTTCTGCAAGGACCCGTACGAAACCGTAGCCGGCGCGGATGTCGTGACGGTGGTGACGGAATGGGACGTTTTCCGTGCGCTCGACCTGACCAGGGTGCGTGGCCTGATGAAAAGCGCGATCCTTGTGGATCTGCGTAATGTCTACAATCCCACGGACGTCATCAAGGCGGGCTTCACCTATACGGGTGTTGGCCGTGGCCAGGTGAAGACGAGCGCGGCCTGATGCTTCAGGCGCCAGCCCGGTCTGGCGCCTGACCCATGGGTGCACCAAGTGGTTGACGGAGAATGACTGACATGAATGGCAGCGTGGGAAACACGGCGGGGAATGGCGCGTTCGTCCCCCCCGTGCCAACCGGGGGCGGTACGCAGGCAGACAACTGGGTCATGCCTGCCCTCATGCGCCATTACCGCGTTATTGGCGCGCTGATCCTGCGTACCGCGCAGACGCGTTTCGGGCATACCAGCGTGGGTTATCTGTGGGCGCTGATCGAACCGATCGCCCATGTTGCCGTCATGTCCGTTGTCTATTGGGCCATCAACCGCCAGGACCCGGTGGGGGGCAATGTCCTTCTGTTTTTCGTAACCGGGGTGCTGCCGTTCTTCCTGTTCCAGAAAACGGCGCTGCATGTTGGCGCGGCACTTCGTTCCAACCAGATGCTCCTGCGCTTTCCGCTGATACACGCGCTGGATATCGTGACATCGCGGGGACTGCTTGAAGGTGTTACGTGGCTTGCGGTATCCGTGCTGATCCTGGGGGGGATGATCATGGGCGACTATGCCCCCGTGCCCGAGTATCCGATGGAATGCGTTGGCGCCATCATCCTGATCTTCACGATGGGAATGGGCGTTGGGCTGATCAATGCCGTACTGGGCAAGATGTGGCGTTCGTGGGTGATGCTGTACCCGATCATCACGCGCCCGCTTTACCACTTTTCCGCCATTTTCTTCTTTATCGACCGGGTGCCCGTTGACCTGCGTCGGTGGTTGCTGTGGAACCCGATGCTGCATGGCGTGGCGCTGTTCCGCGCGGGGTATCTGTCCGATTATGATACAATCTACATGAGTCCACTCTATCTTTCGCAATGGGCCATCGGGTCCGTGGTGGTTGGCCTGTGCCTGCAGCGCATCACGCGCAAGCGGATCATATCCGCATGATCGCCATGTCGGATGTCACCAAATCCTATCGCGGGCGGGCGGCGGACAATCCGGTCCTGTCGCACCTGAACGCGGTGTTTGACGGCAGTGAGGATATCGGAATCCTTGGCGGCAACGGGTCGGGCAAGAGTACGCTCATCCGCCTGCTGGCTGGCATGGATTACCCCGATAGCGGGGAGATCATCCGCAGTCCCGACATGCGGGTTTCCTATCCGCTGTCTTATAGCGGCTTCTTCCATCCCAACATGTCCGGTCGTGACAATGTGCGCTTCATCGCGCGGCTGTACGGGGCCGATGAAAACGAATGCATCCGCTTCGTGCGCGAGTTCGCCGAGATCGGGCGCAGTTTCGACATGCCGCTCGGCTTCTGTTCAAGCAGCGTGAAATCGCGCATCGCGTTCGCGATGTCGCTGGCCATCCGTTTTGACATCTATCTTGTCGATGAGGTCAGCGCCGTGGGCGACGTCGCGTTCAAGCGTCGCTGCATGGCCGCGTTTGCCGAACGGCGCAAGCACGCGAAAATCATCATGGTCTCCCAGGCGGTGACCACCATCCGACGCATGTGCACGCGCGGCGCCGTACTCGTGGATGGCCAGCTATCGTGGCATGAGACAATGGCCGATGCCATCAATGAATTTGAAAACCAGCTTGGGATAATCCATGTCTGACACGTCATCTGCGGGCACGTCCCAAACTGTCGAGACCCGGGCCAAGGCGCCAGCGGTCTCCTCCTCATCCTCCAGCCGCGCGGCCATCGGGTTACCTGCTTTCCCGCTGGAACTGCCGCGCCGTTCCTCCGGGCTGCTGGTTTTTGCCCTTATGGTCATACTGCCGACGTTCATCGCGTTCGTGTATTATGACCTGCTGGCCGCCCCCCAGTACCAGACGCAGGCGACATTCGCCATTCGCAGCACGTCAGATCATTACGGAAGTGAAACTGGCGGTGGCGCGGGTATATTCGGGCCACCGACCGGCCCGGTTTCGGCCACGCAGTCGTACGGGCTGCTCAGTTACCTCAATTCCGCGCCCGCCATTGAGGATCTGACCCAGACGGGCGTGAACGTGCGCGGCATGCTGTCCTCGTCACGGGCCGATTTCCTCAGCAGGCTTTCATCCCACGCAAAGATCGAGGATGTCGTGGCGGACTGGCGCAAGAAAGTACGCCTGCAATATGATGTGACCAAAGGCATCATTACGCTCAATACATACGCCTTTACGGCCAATGATTCCTACACGCTGGCCGATGGCGTGCTGCAGCTGAGCGAACGCATGGCCAACACCATTTCGCAGCGCGTGCAGCAGGATGCGGTGAAATATGCCGAAGAAAGCCTGAAGGAAACCGAAAAAAACCTGACGGAAACCCGCAACCGGCTGGCGGATTTCCGCGCCAGGACGGGCGTTGTTGACGCGGAACGGTCCAACCAGAGCGAGATCAACATGGAGCAGGCCCTGCGCCAGGCGCTGTTTGCCGCGCAAAGCCAGGCCGATGACCTGCGTCGTTCCGGGGGCATGAACAGTCCGGCGCTGGCGTCACTGCAGCAGAAGATCACCACCATCAAGAGCCAGATCAGTGAAATCCACCAGCGCGTCAGTGGCGGTTCGGCCGACCATGCCGCGGCCCCGACCGAAGGCTGGGCTTCGGTCATGGATACCAACACCCTTCTGCTTGACCAGATGAAGGAAGCCCAGACCCATTATGACGAAGCCCGCAATACATTGCGTGAGCTGCGCCAGAACGCCGTCAAGCAGAACGCATACGTTCTGATCTATGTCCGGCCGGTAAAGGCGGGCGAGGCGACATTCCCCCGTTATCTGCTCTCCCCGCTTACCGTCACGGGCTGCGCGTTCATCGCATGGGCCATTTCGCTTCTGCTGTTCTACGCGCTGCGTGATTCCCGTTAAGGGAACGCGTGGACATCGTCGTGTCCCGTCAGGACAAAACAGGGGTGGCTTACCCCGAGCCACCGGAATTTTCTGGAGTATATAATGCGTATTCTTGTTACCGGTACGGCCGGATTCATTGGTTTTCATGTTGCCCAGCGTCTGCTGCGTGATGGCCATGAGGTGACCGGCATAGATGGCATGACCGCCTATTACGACGTGACGCTCAAGCAGAAGCGCCATGCGATGCTGCGGGAATTCGAGAAGTTCACCTGCAATGAATTCATGCTGGAAGATGCGCAGGCCATGGAAAACGCCTTTACGGCGTGCCAGCCTGAACTGGTCATCCACCTCGCGGCACAGGCGGGGGTGCGGTACAGCATTGAAAACCCGGGCACCTATGTCAGCGCCAACCTTGTCGGCACCTATAACGTGCTGGAGCAGGTCAAGCAGCACAAGACGCCCCATCTCATGATGGCATCAACGTCGTCCGTCTATGGGGCGAACAAGGAGATGCCCTTCTCCGAATCCCAGCGTTGCGACCATCCGCTCAGCCTGTACGCCGCCACCAAGAAGGCGACGGAGGAACTGGCGCATTCCTATTCCTATATCTGGAAGCTGCCGATTACCGCTTTCCGCTTCTTCACGGTGTATGGCCCGTGGGGGCGGCCGGACATGGCGTTGTTCAAGTTCACCGCCAACACGCTCGCGGGCAAGCCGATCGATGTCTACAACAACGGCAACATGGAACGCGATTTCACCTATATCGACGATCTGGTGGAAGCGATCTGCCTGCTTTCCAAAAAGCCGCCGCTCAAGGCGGGTGAAAGCGATCCCGGCGCCAGTCCCGTCGCGCCGTACCGGGTGGTCAATATCGGCAACAGCCAGCCGGTCAGCCTGATGGCGTTCATCGAAGCGATCGAAAAGGCGCTGGGCAAGCCGTGCGTCCGCAACTACATGCCCATGCAGCCCGGTGACGTGCCGCGTACCTGGGCCGACTGCTCGGCCCTGCAGGCGCTGACCGGTTTCCGCCCGGCGACCCCCGTGCAGACCGGTGTGGATGCCTTCGTGGCGTGGTACAGGGATTACTACAAGGTCCCCGCGTGCCCCTGATACACGAGGAGCCAGCGGATACCCTATCAGGCCATCGGGCATCCAGCCCCGATGGCAATGGCTCGACACAGCCCATGCATCCCGACCGCGGCACGCGTGAAATGGCGGAAGCCATGTTCGCGCGGCATGTGCGCCTGCGTACATTCGCGGACGGCGTGCGGGAAATGGACAGCCTCGTTGCCCGCTTTCCCGCCCATGAGCGTTTTCACCTCCTGGCCATGCGTCTGCGTGACCGGAGCGAAGGGCGCCCGGCGGCGCTGGCGGGCTGGACCAGGCTTGCGGAGCAGTTTCCCCATTGTGGCGAAGCCTTCGTGATTGTCGTGCGTACCGTGCTGCGCACGACGGGACGCGACGCGGCCCGCGCAATCATCGAGGCCCGCTTTCCCGACGGTGCGTCCGCCATGCCGGATCTGGGCATGTGGGCGCGGGCGTGGGAGGAAGTGGGGGAACACGCGCGTGTCGATGCGGCGCTTTCCGCGCTGCTGGAAAATGATTCTACATCTGTCGGCGTTGGCAGCCTGCATGCCGGGCTGCTCCGGCGGCGTGGCGATCTGCCCGCGGCGCAGGCCGTGCTGGAACGCCTGCCGCATGCTTCGACCGATGAGACGCCCGCCGCGCAGGATGACGCCGTGGCAAATCAGCTCGCCGTCCTGCGCCGTGACCGGAAGCTGCTGGCACGGCGGGGACTGGGCGACACGGCCGCGCGTAACATGCATCAGGCCGTGCTGCACGACTGTCTCGTCTCGGCTCTTGCCCGGCGCGGAACGCCTCCCGCCATACGGGGGCCGGTCGGCCGGGTGATCATGTTCAATGGCTCTCTGGGTGCCGGGGGCGCGGAACGGCAGCTGGTCAATACCGCCATGGGCCTGACGCGCGCCGCGCGCGCGGGCGAGGGCATTGGTCATTACCACCTTGATGGTCCCGTGGAAGTCGCCTGCCGGGCGCTGGATGACCGGCCGCATGGGGACTTTTTCCTGTCCGACCTGACATCCGCGCACATACCCGTTGACTGTTACGGCCAGATCCCTGCTGACGTGGCGCGCAGCGACGCGGCCGTGGCGGGGATAAGGGATGTCCTGCACCTGCTGCCCGCCCCGGTTGACGGCGCCACGGCGCGGGTGGCCACCCTGTTGCGCCAGCGCAGGCCACAGGTCGTGCATCTGTGGCAGGATGGCATGGTGCTGGCGGCGGGACTGGGCGCGGTGCTGGCGGGGGTGCCGCGCATCATCCTTTCGGTGCGCAGCGCGCCCCCTCCCGACCGTCCCGAACGCGACCGCCCCGAATATCAAATGCTTTATCAGACCCTGCTTTCCGCGCCGGGTATCGTGCTGACCGCCAATTCCCGCTTTGCCGCGCGGCGTTACGCCACATGGCTGGGCATTGATGAAGCGCGTGTGCGCGTCATCTATAACGGCGTGCGGCCGCTGGCCGATACGCCGCGCGGTGACAGCGCGGTCTTCATGGCGGATTTCGATGCCCAGGTGCCGGCCACGCGCACCATCGGCACGGTCATGCGCCTTGATGACAACAAGCGCCCGCTGCTGTGGCTTGACTGCGCGGCGCGGATGCTGGCGCAGCGGCCGGACCTGCGCTTCATCATGGTGGGCGATGGCCCGCTGGCGAAGCAGTGCCATGCTCATGCGCGCAGGCTGGGCATTGCGGATCGTGTCCTTTTTACCGGCAGGCGGCCCGATGTCGGGTTCTGGCTCCGGCATTTTGATGTTTTCGTGCTGCTTTCGCGGTGGGAAGGACTGCCCAACGTGCTGATCGAAGCACAGGCGGCGGGCATTCCGGTCGTAACGACACCTGCCGGTGGCGCGGCCGAAACACTGATTGATGGCGTAACCGGCATTGTGCTGCCCGATGCCATTTCCCCTGATATCCATGCGGTAAGCGCCGCTGTCCTTTCTTTATTATCTGAATCAGTCACATCCGTTGCCACGATCGCCCGTGATGCCCGGCGGGTGGCTACTGAACGTTTCTCGCTCCTGACCATGCTGGGGAAAACGATGGAGGCCTATGTTGAATAAGGTTTGCTGCACCGCGATCATCGGATTGATGATGATGCCGTTGCTGAGCGGATGCGCTGGCTCCGGATCGCATGATACGCCCAGTGCGAAGGCGATTACGCATCCATCTTCCGTCAACTCCGTGGCGAATTACAATGTTGTTGACATTACGGCGAACAACCTGGCGCAAAATGTTGTTCCCGAGCAGGTGACGCCCGTCTCCCTCACCCCTGTCACGGTACCGGACGTGCCGATCCTGGCGGGGGATACGTTGCGCATTACGGTGTACGAACGCAGCGATGGTGGCACGTTCGCCCCCATTTCCATTGGCGGGTCCGTATTCCCTTCGGTCATGGTCGACAATAATGGCAGCATTACGCTGCCGTATGTGGGTTCACTCAAGGTTGCACATTCCAGCCTGGCCAGCGCGGCAACCATGATCCGCAACGCGCTGGTACACCAGCAGCTTGCCGTTGGACCGCAGGTCGAGATTGAATTCGTGACGACACCCGGCCATTCGGTCGTGGTGGCGGGTGACGTGAAAACGCCGGGGCGCGTGCCCACCATCGGTGGCAAGATCGATGTGCTTGATGCCATTTCCCGCAGCGGCGGCCCCGCACAGATCAGCAATGCCACCGATATCGTGGTCCACCGCGCGGATGGACAGTCGGTCGAACTGCCTTATACGCAGCTTCTGCTCTCGCCGCTTGAAGTGACGGATGGCGACCAGATTCTGGCCCTGGCCAATGCCCGTCGCTTCGTGGCGATGGGGGCCGTGCTCAAGCCCGGGCAGATCGACATGACCGCGCGCCGCACCAGCCTGCTTGACGCACTGGGCATGGCTGGCGGGCTGGATGACATGCAGGCCGACCGGACCCATGTGTTCGTCTTCCGGCTGACCAACCCCGACACCAATCCACGGCCCACGGTGTACAGGTTCAACATGTCCCGGGGGGAATCCCTCTTCCTGGCGCGGATGTTCCCTATCCAGCCCAACGATGGCATAGTGGTCAGCCATTCTGGTCTGCATGATTTCGAGAAATTCACGACACCCTTCCTGCAGGTTCTGACCATGATGCGCTTCTTCCATCCTGTCTGATGGATCTGAAGCAGGGGGAAGGGGGCCAGGCGGACCGGGCGAATGGTTACGATACCGGACCGGCGCGTGGCCTCCTCCCTGCTTCGACAATCTTACTGTGTTAAGGAAAATATTGATGGCAGCCTGGAACATCCTTTCCCCATGCAGTGCGCGCGGACCTGTCGCGGCGGTTGCAGTCGGGCTTGTGGCGACAGGACTGTGCTGTGCCGCGGCAAGGGCGGAGAGTACGGTCTGCCGGCCGGAAAGTTTCGGGGCCACGCATGATGGCATGCATGATGACGGGCCGGCCATCACCCATGCGCTTGAGGAATGCGCCGGCAAGGGCATGGTCCAGCTTTCCACCGGCACATACCTTTCCGGTGCGCTTGTCGTGCCGTCGCATACGACCCTGTCGATTGAAAAGGGGGCGACATTGCGCTCCGCCCTTGTTCCCGGCGCGGGCACGCCGCCCGTGGCCTTCCTTTATGGCAAGGAGGCAGGGGACATCACGCTGCAGGGTGCCGGTACGATTGATGGCGCGGGAGAGGCATGGTGGGCGATTGCCCGGCAGGCCCGCAGCCGGCATGAAAAAATGCCGCCCCGCCCGCGCCTGATCGCGTTTTCACATGTTGACGACCTGCATGTAAGCAACCTGACGCTGCGCAATGCACCGACCTTCCACCTGCTGATGACGGATGTCAGCAACGTGGTGGTGGATGGCATTACCATAAGCTCCCCCGCCGATTCACCCAATACGGATGGTATTGATCCCGCCGGGCGCAACATCACCATCCGCAATGTCGTCATTGACAACGGGGATGACAACATCGCCATCAAGTCCGGCCATCGCGACCCGCAGCATCCCGATGCCGCGACGGAAAACGTGGTGATTGAAAACTGCAAGTTCCTGCATGGTCACGGACTGTCCATTGGCAGCGAAACCACGGGTAGCGTGCGGCATGTCCGCGCCAGCCACCTGCAGTTCCAGCATACGACCAACGGCCTGCGCATCAAGACGGACCGCGCGCATGGGGGCGAGGTCTCGGATATCGTCTATGACGGCGTCACCATGGAAGACGTGCGCGAACCCATCATCCTGACCGATTATTATCCCAAGATCCCGCGTGAAGACCCGGCGAATGATGATCGGGCCGTGGGAAGGGAGGGGGCGTCGCCGCGCATTCATGATGTCACGATCCAGAACGTGACAGGTTCGGGCGGACTGATGCTGGGCTATGCCGTGGGCCTGCCGGACCTGCCCATAAAAAAGGTGGTTCTGCGCCACGTGCTGCTTGAAGCGGTCAAGCCGATGGAAGTACGCAACGCCGAACTGACGTTCGAGGATACCCGTCTTCATACAAAAAAAGGCAGCCCGCTCCTGCAGGAAAGCAACGTCACCATTTCCGGCTCTCCTGAATAGGGCATGAGTCGCATGGATCAGTTTGGTCGGTCCCGGGCTTCCGGCATCTGTCGTGTCGTGATGGTTGCTGCTGCGCTTGCGGGCGTGGCCGGGGTCGTGGCCGGGGCACATGCGCGCGCCGCTGATCCGGTGACTTTCCTTGCCGCGGCCCGGGACGGCGCCGCCCGGTTCAGCAGGCAGTCCTGCCCCGTTGTGCAACCTGATGCACGGGACATTGTCCGCCATGATCCCTATCCCCATGACTTCGGCGGGGAGGCGGGGGATACGCAGGGCGGCCTTGGCTACCCCCTGTTTAAGGTAACGGACGGGGGGGATGACAGTGCACATCCCGCGCCGGGCACGTTGCGCCATGCGTTGAATGATGCGCAGGCCGCGGGGGGCGGGTGGATTGTTTTCAGTCACGACCTGGACGGCCGGGTTATCGTGCCGCAGGCGACATTCCGCCTGCCTTCGAACATAACCCTTGATGGTGGGTGTGGGCAGGTAACCCTCGAGGCACGCGCACGCCTTACGGACCTTACCGTTACCGATTCAACCAATATCATCATACGGGGGCTGAAGCTGACCAAGCAGCCCTATGTCGACAAGACTGACAAAACCGGCGATGCCATCGGCCTGACGGGTTTTTTTGACCGGGTCGCGATCGTGCATAATGACTTTCGCCGCTGTGGGGATGGCTGTGTCGACATCGTGCGCAAGGGCCGTATCAACGCGGCATCCCATGCCACGGTCGCCTTCAATCATTTTCAGGCGCATAACAAGGTCATGCTGATCGGCACGCTGACCTGCTACATCACCCCCGACGCGCCTGGCTGCACGGACCCGCTTGCCCATCTGGATGAGGACGCCATGCGCCCATGGGTCAGGGTCAGCATAACCGGCAATTATTTTGAATCGACATCACAGCGGCACCCAAAGGTCGTGTCCAATGCCTATGTGCAGTCGGTGGACAACGTGATCGTGCTGAAACCAACCCTGTACCCGGATGGGAAGCCAAGCGCGAGCTACGGCGTGGCGGCCGCGACAGGTGGGGTTGTGGACGCACGTGGCGACATGATCGTGAATCAGGAACCGGATACAAAACTGGGTGTGGGTTCCATTACCCTGACCCGGCGGATAGGCGGTTCGACACGGGAAGCCGATGGCGCGGTGAATATCGACGACCTGCACCTTTATGGGCCCCTGCTGGCGGAGCCGTTCCGGGCGGGACTGGCGCGGCAGATGCATGGCGCATCCGTGCCGACGCCCCCTGCCTCCATGCGCCCGGAGGTGCTGGCTGCGTGCGTGATGGGGCTGGCAGGGGCAGCGGGTGGTGGCAACCAGTGGCCACGTGACTGCGGCGCGTCGAAATAACACAGGGCCAGATGATATGCCCTGCAAATCATAAAAAAGCTTCACCAAGAACTTCTTTATGATTGCTGAATGTTTTCCGGGCCACCTTTTCAAACAGTCTCTAGCAGCCTGTCGGGTTGGGGTACCCTGTGAAGGGGTAATACCAACCGTTGATTGCTATAACCCATGAGCCCAATTGCGCAGTCCGATTGACATGATGCGCCATGGTTGATTGACGAGCTGGTTCCAGGCATGGCAGGCGATATCAACGATATCGTCATAGGTTCTGAAGATCCTGTTTGAGAGCCATGTATTGCGCAGGAACTGCCAGAGATTTTCCACCGGGTTCAGTTCAGGAGCCCGGGGAGGCAGCGGGAGAATGGTGATATTGTAGGGAACATCCAGCTTCTGACTGGTATGCCATGCGGCCTGATCCACAATGAGGACGGCGTGAGCGCCCTGCGCGACCGTGCGTGAAATCTCCGCGAGATGGAGCTGCATGCCGTGCAGGTTGCAGA
>NZ_CADP01000043.1 GCF_000285295.1 Komagataeibacter europaeus LMG 18890
TGATGGGGTGGACGGCTCCCAACGGCATCGCGATGTGCCAAGGTGAAGTCGTTGCAGAATTCACAGAGGAGGCCACCCATGGAACAAATTATCCGTATTGGCATGGACACGTCAAAAAGTGTTTTCCAATTGCACGGTGTAAACGCGAAGGAGCAGCCTGTTTTGCGCAGGAAGCTATCCCGCCGGGAGATGGTAAAGTTTTTTGAGAAACTGCCCCCGATTGAAATCGCGATTGAGGCCTGTGGCGCCTCCCATTACTGGGGGCGGGTGCTCTCGTGTCTGGGACACACAGTGAAGCTGATCGCGCCGCAGCTCGTGAAGCCTTATGTCAAGCGCGGGAAAAACGATGCCGCCGACGCGGAAGCCCTCTGTGAAGCGATGAGTCGGCCTACAATGCGGTTCGTCCCGCTCAAGAGCGAGGAAGAGCAGGCAGCGTTGATGCTGATTGGAATGCGGGCACGACTTATCCGGAACCGCACACAGCTCGTCAATACGATCCGGGGATATGCTGCCGAGTTTGGGATCACGGCGCCCAAAGGCATGTGCCGGATTGAGGCACTCCTTGATCGGATCGCTGCGGACGAAAGCCTGCCCACATTGACGCGCGAGTTGTTTGCCCTTCACGCAAAGGAATATGCTGAATTGCAAGGTGAAATCGAACAGCTTGAGGGCAAGGTGATGGCATGGCACCGCGCCAACGAATGCAGTCAGCGTCTTGCGAAAATTCCGGGCGTTGGCCCGATCGGCGCAGCGCTGCTGATGATGAAAACGCCTGATCCGCATCTGTTCAAATCGGGTCGAGCCTTTGCGGCCTGGATCGGATTGACGCCCAGGGATCACTCAACCGGTGGAAAAACAAGGCTTGGCAGAATCACACGCGCTGGCGATGAGGTCTTGCGAAGCACGCTGGTGGTTGGCGCGACCGCAGTCGTGTCGCATGCCCGGCGGACCAATGGGAAGAATGCCTCATCTTGGTTACGTGAATTGCTGGAGCGCAAAAAACCGAAACTCGCAGCGGTGGCCCTTGCCAATAAGATTGCGCGGATTGCCTGGAAACTGATGGTCAGCGGCGAACACTATAAGCGCCTTCTGCAGCAACCCGGCGCAGCTGCTGTTTGAGCTTAGCCTGGCACGATGCGCTGACATTTGACGCTCTCGTGCCGAGCTGAGGTCGTGGCTTGCAAGTAATAGAGCAGATGGTGTGATCGATCGATCCATGGCGTGAGAAAACCCGTGGCAACCAGTGGTCATCAAAGACCGCTTCTGTGTTTGGGGCTCACGCTGCGGAAGCCATCTTGGCCAGCGACCCTATGGCCGCATCAACAGGCCGGACATATGGAAGCAAAGATCCGATCATTTTCTTGCCTAGCCCCTTGCAAGGGGGAGCCGTCCACATAAGGCCCTTGCCGCATGGATCCGCGATAATGCCCCCAGGCCCGCCACCGATACGGTGGACAGCCCGGAATGGCAGCCGGTGACCACGGCACTGCTGTCGGAAGCCACACGGGTCAGGAGCGAGATAACCGCCTGCACCACCGCGCCACGCGGGGACCGGTTCCGTTTCAGCCTGACATCGCGCCGCCACATGCGTGAGGCGGTCAACAACGGCCTCCGCGCGGCGGCTGCCATCATGGGGGCGTGTCTTGCATGGGAAATTACCGCATGGCATCACGGACCTGCATTCATTTCCTTTGTCGCCCTGATTTACGGCCTGATGGCGACGCGCGAAAACCCGCTGGTCGCCACCACCCCGTTCCTGAAAGGGGGATTGTGGTGCGCTGCCACGGCGGCGGTACTTACGTTATGGGTCATTCCGGCCATTACCGCGCCGGAGATCCTGCTGATGGTCCTGCTGGTGCCCATGACGGTCGGGGGACTTGCGGCCCGCAGGCCGCAGCTTGCTGGTTATGCCTTTTCCTTCAACATGTTCCTGCCGGTGCTGATCGGGCCGATCAATCAGGGACGGTTTGATGAAGTCTCGTTCCTGAACAATACTATGGCGTTTCTGGCCAGTATCATTTTCGTACTCCTGACCTACCGGCTGGTCGTACCGTTCCGCATGGATGTGCATGTCCGCCGGACGGAGGCATGGGTCAGCCTGCGCCTGCGTCACCTGGCGCGGACGGGCACGCGCACGGATGCGACCGCCTGGCTGGCCAGTTGCGCCACCAGCCTGGTACGCATCCTGTTTCAGGCCAATGCCCTGCCCCCACCCGTTCTGGGCGCCTGTGTCGCGCGGCAGATCACGTCCATGACGGTTGGCGTCTATGTCATCCGTCTGCGTGAACTGGTCCGTGACGGTCGGTTATCCCCGCGCGCCGAACGGATCGTGGCCCTGTTCCTGGCGCGATGGGACAGGGGACAGGCGACCGCCATGATCCCGTATGTACTGGCCTGGACACAGCACGAACAGGCACGCGCCACAACCCCGCACGCAAGGGCGCAGATGGCGGAAGTGCTGGCCTGCCTGCATATCATTACTGCCGGCCTGCACGAAAATCCGGATATCATGGCGTAAAAGGTGACAAAATATTTCGTATCGGATATGCCCTGAATATCAGACCGACCTGTATGTAAAAAGGATGACATCAATGCGTAAAATCGCTCTTCTGGGTGCTGTCGCGGCCATCACATGTGCTACCGCCGCCCATGCCGAACCCGGTGGCTGCCTGAAATACGGCGCCGTCGGTGCGGTTGGCGGACATGTGGCCAACCACCACACCGTACTCGGCGCCGCAGCCGGTTGCGTGACGGGCATGTACAAGCGCCACGAATACCGCAAGGAAGCCAAGGCGAAGGCCGCCCTGTATGATCAGGAACACCCCGGCGCCAAGGGCAACTATGAAGCCAAGGCCACCGCGTATGACGTCGAACATTCGACCACGCCGGGCAAGATGACGGCCGATAACCCGGCAGCGGGCACGGCACCGGCCGCCGCCCCCGCCGCGCAGTAATCACGCCTGCCCCGCAGGCAGTCGGCCATGCCTGCTGCCTGCGGTTGCCCATCGGCATGGAAACGGGCATCCTGCGCCCTGGATCACGGTTACGTGACGTTTCCTTCCCGATCACAAGGCCCGGCGACAGACATGCGTGCAATCCAGTTCCTGTTTCGTGCGACATTGGGTGTCGTTGTGATGGGGGCGATTGCATGGTGGCTGGCCGGGTCGTTTTTCCATATCCCGGTACTGGGCACTGGTCTGGCGGTGGAAGCCGTGGTGTTCTGGGTCTGCGGCCTGTTATATACCGAAGATTATCCCCATCACATGGCGACCTTTGCCGGGATGACCGTTATATTCGGGCTGTTGAGCATTGCGGTCATGCTGCCTTTCGCCCGGCAGTTTGTCATGCTGCATGGGACATGATGCGTGATGTTCGCCAGTGCAGAACATATCATGCACAAAATATTTTCTTCATTAATTTGGTTTTAGGAAAACTATTATCCGCAAGTGCAGTTAATGGGATGTGGATCTCGTGACACCACAACGTCTCCCAATCCCTAAACTCGGCGTCCCGCTTCGGCGGGGCGTCCTTTTTTTATCTGCCGCGCCCTGTTGCTTCATATTTCCCTGCATGAAGCCATGAGCAGCAGGCATGACTGACTGCCCCGTCTTTTTTTCATTCATTGCCCACCGGGGATATGTCGGCCCCATGCGGTAGGATAAGCTGCCGGAAACGGGATAGATCAGGGAACGCCCCATGAAAAAACGACTGCTGGCTGTGATATTCTGGCTGTCCATGCCGACAGGGTCCGCATTGGCCGCCGATGGCGCGACGCTGTTCCTGGCAAATTGCAGCGTATGCCACCAGGCCAATGCACTGGGCGTGCCGGGGCAGTTTCCATCACTGGCCGGACGGGTGGACAGGATTGCCATTACGCCGGAGGGCAAACAGTACATCGTGGGTGTTGCGCTGAATGGCCTCATGGGGCCGATTACGGCGGGGGGCAATGCCTATAGCGGGTTCATGCCATCCTTCAAGATGCTGCCCGATGAGCAGATCGCTGCCATCCTCAACCATGTGGCGGGGCTGCCGGGTGGGACGGATGCCACGATTTTCAGTGTGGATGACGTTGTTGCAGGCCGGAAGAAGTCCATCACCCCATCCGCCATGGTGGAAAAGCGCAAGGCGCTTGAGGCACAGCATCCGCTGCCCTGACAGATATGAAAAAGGGGACCATGACCTGATCCCCTTTTCCGTTACCCATGCCGTGGCACGGGGCCAAAGGCGGCTTTACCGGCCCGGCACGCGCACGGCCGTGACCTCGATTTCAACCAGCCAGCCCGGGTTGCCCAGATGGGCAACACCAAAAGCGGAACGGACGGGCAGGTTCGGCTGCTTCGCCGTACCGAAGAACTGGGTATAAGCCTTCATCATCCCGTCGAAATCCAGCTTGCCCAGTTTGGGATCCTCAACCATGTAAACATGCATCTGGACCACATCGCCCAGATCCAGACCCAGCTTTTTCAGTTCGCCCTGAATGGATTCCAGGGCGGCACGGGTCTGGGTGCGTGTATCGCCATAGGCCGCGATTGTATGCGGGTCGGCCTTTTTATCCTGTACCGGCGCACCCTCACCGCTTAGATAAATTGTCGAGGCCCCTGCCGGTACCTCGATCACGGTGGAAATGGGGAAATCCTTTTCCGGGTGGCGCACGATGCCATCCGCCGCATGCGCAGGCAGCGCAGCCCCCACGCCAGTCATGAGCGCAAGTGCGGCAAGGGCTGTTTTCATGTCAGGCATCAATATATCTCCTTGGGCGGAATGGCTGGCCGCTGGGGCGTTACATCAGCCGGGGTCACGGGATCGGTATAGTTATTGCCAAAATGCGTGCGGATATAGCCCACGACACCGGCAATCTGCTGGTCCGTCAACATTTCCGAAAACCATGGCATGCCGCCATACCCATTCATGATGACATAGATCGGATAGGCGCTGACCTGTAGCCTGGCGTTACCGGCCAGTGCCGGGAACCGCGCGCTCGCCCCTACGGCGCCCCTGCCATCGGGCATATGGCAGCCCTGGCAGACGTGGTGGTACACGTCCTCTCCCGTCGCCATGGGCTGGACAGTGCCTTCGAACGCGCTGGCGCTGTCGGCATGCGCCGTACCGGACGGGGCCAGCAGCGGCAGGGCAAGCAGGGTAGAAAGGCATATGATCCGGCGCATCAGCTGGCCCCCTGTGCCCGTTTATGCAGTTGGGTTACGGCATCCAGCGCGGACAGGATGGCCCCTTCCTGCCAGCATCCGACATAGGATGCATGCTCGCCCGCCAGCACGATGCGGTTATCCATTGTGCACAACGTCTTGTAATGGGTCTTGCGGGCCTGCTCGCTCCACATTGAACAGCAGCCCAGCGCCCAGGGCACGCGGCTCCATGCCAGGCTGACGCCGTTTGAAAATTCCTTGCGATACGTGCCGGGATGCAGGACCTCGCCCTGTGCCAGCGCCTGTTCCAGGCGTGCCTGTGGCGTCATGCCCGCGAAGTCGAAGGCGGCGGGGCCAAACATGTAGCCCCCCAGCAGGACCGCCGGCCCACGGGAAAAATAGCCATGGCTGGGATAGGAAATCTGGCTGATCGGCTGGTCGGTAAAGCTGATGCCGCCGTAGATCTGGTCATCTTCCTCCCAGAAGCGGCGCCTGAACTCCATTCCCATCTTGACCGAAGAGGCATAGGGCACCGCCATGATCGCGGCCTTGAGCGGCGCGCTGACCTGCACATCCATCTGTGACAGGATGGACAGCGGAATGGTGCAGACGCAGTATTCGGCCTGCGCCTGCCGCGCCACGCCGCCATGGTTCATGTCATCATACATGACCCGCACGCCGTGTTCGTCCTGCTGTATGGATGTAACCTTGCAGTTCAGGGTAATCAGGTCATGCACCTGGCGGTTGAACCCCTTGCCGATCATGTCCATGCCACCCACGGGCTGGAACATGGTCGTCTGCATTTCAAGGCGTTCGTGGAAAGCCATCCAGGTCCACAGCCCCGAACGCAGCACATCCCTGCGCGCAAACGGGTCGGAGGGGATCGGTGCGCCATCAATACCGCCACCCTGCGGCCGGGTATATCCACGACGCTGGGAACTGGTGTCCCCCTTGCGGTAGGTCAGATCCGGGTCCAGCCCGCCCCACTGTTCCATGGCGGTGCGCAGGTGTTCACGTTCATCCGCGTCCACCACGTCATCCAGCTTGTGCTGGTCGATCGCCTTGCCCAGCAGTTCGGTCGTAAAGCCGGTGAAATCGCTTGAAAATTCACGGTAGCGGACCGGTTTTCCGTCAAACGCGGTGGAGGAATGAAGCCATGAATTATGGTTCAGTTCCACAAACGGTTCCAGTTCCACCCCGAATTCCCGGCAGTAATGCAACAGGCCCTGATGGTGATAGGGGATGCGCCATGGACCGGGATTGATGTAGTTGCCCGATGCGAAACCGACCTTCTGCACGGCGCCACCCAGTTCGGTCACCGTGTCGCCGCCACGCAGGCTGATATTGCGCCCCCCGCTGCGCCCCTGGAATTCCAGGACCTGTACCGCGTAACCTGCCTTGCGCAGTTCGTAGGCGGACAGCATCCCGGCCAGTCCCGCGCCAAGCACCAGCACGCGCGTCCCGCGTCTGGCGCCCGACAGGACTGGTGGCGCCGTGAAATCCGTCCCCTGCGCATGCCCCATGGTGGTCATGGCCTGATACAGTGCCGCGCTACCGGCAAGCGTGCCGATCCGGGTCAGGAGTTGCCTGCGCGTGGGGGTCTTGGGCGGATGGGAGTCTGTCATCAATCAATCCCAGGAAATCAACGAAAACAATAGCCTGTCTTAACAGCCCTTTCCGGCTGCACCATATCCCGACCGGAACGATCCCCGGTCGAAACACAATGTCTTTGATTTATATACAATACTGATTGTTTTTTAAAAATATGATTTATCCTGATATTTTATATTATATTTCCTGATTTCATATGCAGTAAACGCAAAATAATAAATGTTTTTTCATATCCGGAACATTTTATTGTATTCGGTTGTGCCGGATATGAAATATGAAATCCCTAAAGTCATGTTTGTAATTTCATGTCCATGTTTTCACGGACAGGGACCCCTGTCCGCCGCCGCGCATTGGCATGCCGTTCATGACCGGCGAAGGGTAAGCCATATTTTAATATCCCCGCCCTGACGGTAGTGACATGGTTTGTCATAATTCATCCATCATGGAACGGAAAACCGGCATGGCGCCCAACCACGCAAACGCCAGTCCCGCCCCACTGGGGCTTATGGGATTTGGCATGACCACTGTCCTGCTCAACCTGCACAATGCGCAGATCGTGCCAATGGGTTCAGCCATCATGGCCATGGGCCTGATCTTTGGCGGCATGACGCAGTTCATTGCCGGGGCGCTGGAATATGGCAACCGCAATACGTTTGGCATGACGGCCTTCATGGCCTATGGGGCATTCTGGATTTCGCTGGCTGTGTTGCTGTTCCTGCCACACTGGGGGCTTGCACCTGAATCCTCCCCTGCGCTGATGGGCAGTTACATGTGGGTATGGGCGCTGTTCACGGCCATCATGGCGGTTGGGTCACTGACGGCCTCACGCATGCATCAGGTCGTGTTCTTCAGCCTGACGCTGCTGTTTGTCCTGCTTGGCTGTGCGGAGATATCTGGCCGACCCATGCTGGGCATCGTCGCGGGATATGATGGGCTGCTCTGTGGCCTGAGTGCGATATACCTGGCGGCCAGCGAGATTTTTGAAATCCAGTTCGGCCACGCCGTCCTGCCGGTCGGGTTGCCGCACGCCCCCGGCGAGATCCCGCACAAGGACGATCTCGTGGTTCATATTTCCTGAACGCCAGCCGGATTTACCTGTCAGGTGACATTCCGGCCCGTTCACGTTCCAGCAGCCACTGCTTGCGCCCGACACCCCAGCGATACCATGACAGGCTGCCATCACTGCGTATGACGCGATGGCAGGGTACGACCACCGCCAGCCTGTTCGCGGCACATGCCCCCGCCACGGCCCGTACCGCGCCCGGCCTGCCGATCCGTGCCGCCAGTTCCGTATAGGTCATGGTACTCCCGCACGGTATGGCACGCAGCGCCTGCCATACCTGCTGCTGGAATGGTGTGCCCTGGATATGCAGCTTCAGGTCAGGCGACCTCCATGGCGTATCAATGCATGCCAGCACTGCCGCAAGGGTATGATCCGCCATCCGGTCATGCACCGGGCGGGCACCCGGAAAGCTGGCCAATGCCGCGTGATGGAGGGATTCCGGATCATCACCCAGCATGATGGCGACAATGCCTTCGTCCCCCATCGCCACCAGCACCGCCCCAAGGGCGGACTGGCCCATGACAAGCCGGGCAGGCATGGCGGCGGGCGACGCTGGTTTCATGACCGGGAGACCTCCCTGTAGGACACGACCCTATCGCATCCACGCCCAAGGATACAACAGGGATGACGTGCCTGGAACAGGTCATCCCTGAACCATCGCGTCATCCGGAAGGTTTTGGTGAGGCTGTTTTCAAAAAGCTTCGAAGAATGCCGCCTTTTTGAAAAAAGACGGCACCCAGAAACTTCCATTTAACAATGATTTTTGTAAATAGTCCCTTAGCGCAGGATACCGGTATGCCCGACGGAATACCGCCCCGGCTGCGGCCACACGGTCAGGCCATGCGGTTCCAGCCCCACGGGGATGCTACGCATGGCGCCTGTGGTGGTATCGATGGCATAGACGACATCATCAAACCGGCCGGACAGCCACAGCGTCCTGCCGTCATTGCTGACATTACCCATGTCGGGACTGCCGCCACCGGGAATGGGCCAGTTGGCCACGACCCTGTCCGTTGCGAAATCAATCACACTGACACCACCAGCCTTGCTGTGCGGCGGGCCATGGATCTTGTGCGATCCCCGATTGGCCACGTACATCTTTGTGCCATCACGGCTGGGATACAGGCCATGCGTACCGATACCGGTGGGAATGAAACCCGTTTCACGGAAGGTATCGCCATCGATCACGAACACACCATCGGCATGCATGTCCGCCACATAGAATTTGTGGCCGTCCGGCGCGGTCAGGATATCCTGGGGCATGCCGCCACGCGACAGCTTCAGGTATCCGATCAGCGTACGGTTGACGGTATCGACCTTGGCCAGATAGCCGCCAAATTCACAGGTGAAAATGGCATAGCGCCCGTCAATGGAAAAATCGGCATGATTGACCCCCCTGCACTGCGGGACCGACACCGAACCCTGCATTTCCATTGTATGCGGGTCACGGAAATCCAGCCGCTGACGGGCCTCGGCCACCGTAATGGCGGATTTGCCATCGGGGGTGAAATACATGTTGTACGGATCATCCACCGCCACATTGGCCAGGGGCTGCGTGGTGCGCGGGTCGATGGGCGTCAGGCTGCCCTCGGTCGTGCCTTCCGCATTGTTGGTGACCCACAATGTGCGCAGGTCCCATGACGGGACGACATGCTGCGGGCTTTTGCCCACCTTGAACCGCGCGATGACCTTGTACGTCTGCGGATCGATCACATATACATTGTTTGACCGCAGGTTGGGCACGTAGATACGCGGCGGATCCTTCGCCACTTCGGGATTCAGGTTCCCGGCCCGGGTTTCGGTATAGATGTTGGTCGGGTCCACCACGGGGGGCATCCCGGGAATGGTATCCACGACCTGCGCAAGTGCGCTGCCACCCAGCAGCAGGAGCATGCCCAGCCCCAGAACCGGCAGCTTTTTCTTATGTATCATAGTGTGATCCTGTTTCTTGCGGCCCCTATAGCACGCCATGCCGCTGGTGCAATCAGTGCGGATTCTGTCCTGTTGGGTCGTGTTGCATGGCCGCCACGGCCGCCGCCACCTGCATGCTGGCCCCTGCCTGCCCCAACGCCGCGCTGGCCTGTCGCGGGTCACCGCCATACACCCCCTGCGCCGCGGTGGGCAGGGACGCCGCCCGCAGGGCCTGCGTACGCACCAGATCAGGGTCCAGCGCCAGCATGAGCGATGTATCGGACAGGTCGGCATGCATTCCCACCTCCGCCGCATGGCCATGCTGGCGCAGCCAGGTGGCATAGGCGCCGGGCACCACGTCATAATAACCCGCAACATACAGGACATGCGCGCCCTGCCCCTGCCACCGGCGGTTGAGCGTATCCGCCACCGTGCGCAGGTCCTTCTGGTAGCCACCATGGTCGCCAATCAGCACCACGCGCCTGAATCCCTGCACCCGGAAGCTTTCCGCCGCATCCGACAGCAATGCACGGAAGGTTGCGGGGGCAATGCTGATCGTGCCGGGAAAACGCATGTGGGACGTGCGCGGCGACGTGCCGCCTTCAGGTACGTACGCCACCACTGGCGCGACAAGGGTATGACCGGCATCACGGGCAATGCGCCGCGCGAGGATCATGGCACGCACGTCATGCTTGCCTACCGCGATATAGGGGCCGCTCTGTTCCGTGCCGCCGACGGGAATGATGATGGTGGTGTCACCCCCGTGGATGGCGTAGCGGATTTCGGTCCATGTCAGGTCGGCGAAATCGACCGTGTCGGGCGCCGCCGCATGCGCGGTCGCGCCGGCATGCAACGCCAGCACCAGCGAAAGCCCGGACATGAAACCAGAGAACATACGCATACGGCAGCCATCCCCACAACGATGCATGACACATGCCGCTCCTGTTGCCCTGTACATGGGCAGTTGGCAACCGTCATGGCGCGGGGGAATGAAACCCTGTCCGCCCATGTCCGTTGGAAAAACTGTACCTTCTCCCTCACCCCTGTTTTTTCCCGCACTCACCTGCACGGATATGTACCCACGCCATGGCAAAGACACCTCATTCCCCCACCTCCTCCACCACGCATATCGGCGCGGGGGGTGAAACCCACCAGACGGCAGGCGGCGATACCCCCGTCATGACCACCCAGCAGGGTGTCGCGGTATCGGATGACCAGAACACCCTGCGCGCGGGCGCCCGTGGCCCGGCGTTGATGGAGGATTTCCATTTCCGGGAAAAAATCTTCCATTTTGACCATGAACGCATCCCCGAGCGCGTGGTCCATGCCCGTGGCTATGGCGCGCATGGCTATTTCGAACTGACCGACAGCCTGAGCGATGTCTGCAAGGCCGATATTTTTGGCAACGTAGGCGAACGCACGCCCGCCTTCGTCCGGTTTTCCACCGTTGCGGGCAACAAGGGATCGGCGGACGTGGTGCGCGACGTGCGTGGTTTTGCCGTCAAGCTTTATACAGGACAGGGCAACTGGGACCTTGTGGGCAACAACATTCCCGTCTTTTTCATACAGGACGCCATCAAGTTCCCCGATTTCGTCCACGCGGCCAAACAGGAACCGGATCGCGATTTCCCGCAGGCGCAGACGGCGCATGACAATTTCTGGGATTTCGTATCCCTCTCGCCCGAAGCCACGCACATGGTCATGTGGGCCATGTCGGACCGGGCCATCCCGCGTTCCTTCCGCTTCATGGAAGGCTTCGGGGTGCATACCTTCCGGCTGGTCAATGACGAAGGCCGTTCAACCTACGTCAAGTTCCACTGGAAGCCGAAGCTGGGCCTGCAGTCGGTCGTGTGGAACGAGGCGCTGAAGATCAATGGCGCCGATCCCGATTTCCATCGCCGTGACCTGTGGCAGGCCATAAGCAGCGGCAATTTCCCGGAATGGGAACTGGGCGTGCAACTGTTTGATGATGACTTTGCCGACAGTTTTGACTTTGACATCCTCGACCCCACCAAGCTGATACCCGAGGAACTGGTGCCCGTCCGCCGCGTGGGTCGCCTGGTGCTGGACCGGATGCCGGACAATTTCTTTGCCGAGACCGAACAGGTCGCCTTCTGCACCCAGAATGTCGTGCCCGGAATCGACTTCACCAATGACCCGCTGCTGCAGGGGCGCAATTTTTCCTACCTTGATACCCAGACCAAGCGCCTTGGCGGCCCCAACTTCACGCATATCCCCATAAACGCGCCCAAATGCCCGTTCCACAATTTCCAGCAGGACGGGCACATGGCCATGCACAATCCGAAGGGCCGGGCCAATTACGAACCCAATTCGTGGTCCCAGCCCGCCGGTGGCCCGCGTGAAAGCGTGAATGGTTACAGGTCGTACCCCGATATGGTGTCGGGCCAGAAAATCCGCCAGCGTTCGGAATCCTTTGCCGACCATTACAGCCAGGCGCGCCAGTTCTTCATCAGCCAGACCCCGGTGGAACAGACGCATATCCGCGATGCGTTCGTGTTTGAACTGAGCAAGGTGGAAACCCCCGCCATCCGCGCCCGCATGGTCAGCCATCTGCTGCATGTCGATCAGGAACTGGCCAAAGGGGTGGCGAAGGGGCTGGGCCTGTCGCCCCTGCCCGCACCGGCACCCGCCGCGCGGCCCGTGGTCGAGGGGCTGGAGCCATCACCCGCGCTGAGCATCCTGAAAAACGGACCGGACAGCTTTGCCGGCCGCAAGCTGGGCATTGTCGTAACGGACGGGGTCGATGCCACCCTGCTGGCCGCCCTGCGCGACGCCGCCGAGGATGCGGGGGCCACGGTCGAACTGATCGCCCCCACCGTGGGGGGCCTGAAGGACAGCGCGGGCCACGACCTGACCGCGCAGCAGAAGATCAATGGCGGTCCGTCCGTCCTGTATGACGCCGTGGCCCTGCTGCCCACGGTCGAAGGGGCCAATGTCCTGCGCCATGAGGCCACCATGCGCGACTTCATTTCCGACGCCTTCGCCCATGCCAAGTTCATTGCGCATAACGATGCCGCCGAAATCGTGCTGGCCGCGGCGGGACTGCACCCCAAGGCACGCGACAGGGGCGTGATCGCCGTGCATGGCGCACAGGACGCGGCCGGTTTCATCCAGACCTGCGGCGCATTGCGGCTGTGGGAACGCGAGGGCCACGTCCACGCCATCTGACCCCCTTGCGTCCGGCTGCCCCACACCGCCACAATGAAGGGGCAGCCGGGCAGGTCCAGCCCGGCCTTGCCGCAAGCAGGAGCCCGCCCCATGACCGACGCCCCGGCCGTCCATCGTCCCCATGTCTCCATCACGTACTGCACGCAGTGCAACTGGCTGCTGCGGGCGGGGTGGATGGCGCAGGAACTGCTATCCACTTTCGGTCAGGATCTTGGCAGCGTGACCCTTGTCCCCGGCGGCGGCGGTCATTTTGAAATCACGGTTGATGGCCACAGCGTGTGGGAACGCAAGCGCGACGGCGGTTTTCCGGGCCCGAAGGAACTGAAGCAGCGCGTGCGTGACATCATCGCGCCCGACCGCGACATGGGCCATGTCGACCGCTAAAAACGCTCCGCGAACCCCTTGCCGCGCATTGTAACGCCCCCCTGCCAACCCCATAATAACGGGTATGATCACATCATACGCCCCCAATGCCACGCATGGCGCCAACGCCCATGACATCCGTCAGGAAGTGGCGCGCCTGCGCAGGCTTGCAACATTGCTGGACGCCGCCTTTCGCATTCCCGGCACGAAGGCGCGCTGGGGACTGGATACGCTGATCGGGCTGCTGCCGGTGGGCGGAACGGTGATCATGCTCCTGCCCTCGCTTTATATCGTGTGGAAAAGCTGGCATCTGGGCGTGGGCCGACCGGTACTTGCGCGCATGATGGGCAATATCATCGTGGAAGCCCTGGCCGACCTCGTGCCGGTGCTGGGGGATGTGTTTGACACCGCCTTCAAGGCCGACCTGCGTAATGTCGCCCTGCTGGAACAGCATTTCTGGCTGTCCACGCCCCGGACGCCATGACCGTGGCGGGCGGCCACTTGCATGCCGGGCCTGATATAATACACAACATGGCATGATCCATTTTTCCCCGCTCCGGTTTTCCATCCGCCATGGCTGACCATACGCTGACGCTTGCATTCGACCTGCTGCGGCGGGGACAGTTCGCCCATGCCCGCGCCATGCTGGAGGACTGCCCCGCCTCCCCCCGTGTCGAGATCCTGCTGGCCCATGCCCATGCGGGATGCAACCGCGTGCAGGAAGCCGCCCGCCTGCTGTGCCGCCAGGCCGTAGCCAATCCCGGCGCGCGCCACCCGGCATACGATATGCTGGCCCTGCTGCTGCCACACGACCGGGTGGATGAAGCCGAAGCGGTCCTGCGCGCCGTCCGGCAGCGCGCGCGGCAGGATATCCGCACGCATGACATGCTGGGGGAACTGCTGCTGCAGCGCGGCCGCACGGCTGAAGCGCAGGAAGTGCTGGCCGAAGGTCTGGCCCTGTCACCCGCGCAGCTGAGTACCGGCAACCTCATGGCCATAACCCTGATGGAACAGGGCGAATTCGCGGCGGCGCACGACCTGTTGCATTACATCGTGCAACACCATCCCGACAGCGCCATGACGCAGGCCAACCTTGCCCACCTGCTGGGGGCATGGAACCGGCTGGATGCGGCATTGAAGGCCCATTCGCGCGCGCTGGCGTTGCGCCCGGATGATGCGCGCCTGCGCATGAACCATGCATTGACACTGCTGAAAAGTGGCCGCATGGCTGAAGGCTGGGCGGAATATGAATGGCGGCGGAAAATGCCCGGTCGCCAGCGCCTGCCCGAACACGAAATGCTGCCTGTCCTGCCACCGGATGCCGACCTGCATGGCCGCTCCATCCTGATTACCCGCGAAGGGGGACTGGGGGACATGCTGATGATGCTGCGCTTCGTGCCCGTGCTGGTGGGCATGGGCGCGCAGGTCAGCATCCAGGCGCCCGAGACACTGCACGGCCTGATACGGCGCATGGGTGGGATACGGCGCGTGTTCAGTGAACAGGTGTCCCTGCCACCGCATGACTGGCATTGTCCCTTCCTCAGCCTGCCGCATGTCCTGCGCAACACGCCTGGCCATGCGGGGGCGGACGTGCCCTACCTGCGCGCCAGTCCCGAACTGTTGCGGCAATGGGCGCCGTTCCTGCCCACCGGCACGGATTTGCGCGTGGGACTGGTCTGGGGTGGGGCCAGCCGTCCGGATGTGCCCGCCGCCCATGCCATGGACCGCCGCCGGTCGATCCCGCTGCGCAAATTCGCGCCGCTGGCCGGAATGCCGGGCATAAGTCTGGTCAGCCTGCAAAAAGGCGTCTACGCCCGGCAGATGCACGACATGCCTGCGGGCATGCGCCTGTATGACCCGATGGAAAGCGTGCGGGACATGGATGACACGGCCGCCCTGATCGCGGGGCTGGATGTCGTGGTTTCAGTTGATACGTCGGTGGCCCATCTGGCGGGTGCGACGGGGTGTCCCGTCATCCTGCTGGACCGGTTCGATAACTGCTGGCGCTGGCTTTCAGACCGTACGGACAGTCCATGGTATCCCACCCTGCGCATCATACGCCAGATCAACAGCGGAATGTGGGACGACGTGGTCCACCGGTTATGCAGCATGCTGGCCAAGCGTGATTTCCCACCTGCGCGCCGGGGAAACAATCACCCAGTTACCGGATAACGGCACGACATGGCTACGGCCATCTGTACCATGCCACCGGATCCGGTATTATAATATTAATGTGCTGAATACTGTTAATAAGATGTTATTTCAGGTTGATGCTTGTCATGGGCATTATGGGAATGACCCATGTTACGGCTACAGATCAGGTGGATACGGATTGGAACCTGTTCCCCCGACTTCATCTGTCGGTGGAACAGGCATGGAACGGTCACTTCAGGGTGTGGATTCAGGAAAGCGCCCGGCAAAGGCGATTTCCGTCAGTGGCCTGCGGGTGGACGGGACTTCCCGCGCGCGCAGGGATTCAGGCAGGCTGGCTGCCTGTCCCTGCCGTCCGATGACGAGGGCCGCATTCAGCGCATAATCATCGGGCAGTTCCAGACCGGAACGTGCCTGTTTATGGTCAAACCCGCTGATGGGATGGGCCGCCCATCCGGCCTGGCCAAGCTGAAGCTGCACCAGCACGGCTGCTGCACCCGCATCGAATGAATGGGTGGGCGCAGGCACGGGTTCGGCAGCACCACCGCCGGTCACGGTATGGGATGCGACGTAGACCAGCGCCGACGCATTCTGCGCCCAGGCATGGTTGAACGGGATCAGCCATGACAGGAAACGCTCCCAGTCCGGTGTATCCCTGCGGGCGTAAATGAAACGCCATGGCTGCGCGTTATAGGCAGATGGCGCCCACCGCCCGGCATCAAGGAAGGACAGCAGCGTCGCTTCGTCAATCGGGGCAGGCGTGAAGGCGCGCGGGGACCAGCGATCAAGGATCAGGCGGTCCACGGGGGTATCGGATACACGTTCGGGAGCTTTGGTCATGTCAGGCCTGTATGGTTAAAAAGGGGTGGAAGCATGCGGGCGCGCCTAATCATCCTGCACACCCAGCGCATCCAGCAATACGCCACGCAGGTGGATGAAACCCGGATCGGCATGATGGCGCGGGCGTTCAGGGGCAATGGCCATATCGGTGCGAATGCGGCCACGGTCCAGCACAATGGCAAGGTCAGCCAGCATCAGGGCCTCATCCACATCATGCGTGACCAGCAGCACCGCGCAGCCGTGGCGTGCCCATAACCGCGACACCAGCCGCTGCATCTTCAGCCGTGCCAGCGCATCAAGGGCGGCAAACGGTTCATCCAGCATAAGGAAGGCTGGCCTGCGCACCAGCGCGCGCGCCAGCGCAGCACGCTGTGTTTCCCCACCCGACAGCGTCAGCGGCCATGCATCCACGCGGTGGCCCAGTCCGACTTCCTCCAGCATCGCAATCGCCCGATCACGTCGGTCCGCCCCCGCCTGCCCCAGCACGACATTTTCCCACACCCGCTTCCATGGCAGCAGGCGTCCGTCCTGAAACACGACCGAAACCGCATCGGGACGGGACAGCGTGCCTTCATTGACCGGATCAAGACCGGCCAGCGTGCGCAGCAGGGTGGATTTGCCCGAACCACTATGACCCAGCAAGGCCACGAATTCCCCCGGCGCAATGGTCAGGTCAAGACTGTCCAGCACCGCAGGGCCGCGCCCGAAACGGCGCGTCAGGCCATTTATGGCAACAACGCCATTCGCTGGGGCGACGCCATCACGCATCCCGTCCGGCATGACCACGGCGTTCATGCCCCCTGCCCCCGCTGGTGAACCGGCCGCCATGACAGCAACGCACGCTCCATCAGGCGCACGACCTGATCCGACACAAGGCCCAGCAGGCCGTAGATCACCAATCCCACCATGATGATGTCCGTGCGCAGGAAATCCTGTGCCTCCATCATCATGTGGCCAATCCCGCTTTCGGCGTTCACCTGTTCCGCCACCACCAGCATGAGCCATGACATGCCCACCGCAAAACGCAGCCCCACCAGCAGGTCGGGCAGCGCACCGGGCAGGATCACGTCGCGGATGGTCTGCAGGCGCGACAGGCCGAGCATACGGGTCATTTCCAGCAGGCGGGGATCAATCGAACGGATCCCCTTGTGCAGGTTGAGATAGATGGGAAAGGTCGCCCCCAGTGCGACAAGGGCGATCTTGGGTACCTCCCCAATGCCGAACCACAGGATGAACAGCGGCACCATGGCAAGGGCGGGCAGCGTGCGCAGGATCTGTAGCGGGGCATCGACAATATCCTCGCCCAGTCGCGACAGGCCCGATATCAGCGCAAATCCCACCCCGAGCACCACGGCAATGGCGAGGCCGGTCGCCGCGCGGGCAAGGGATACGCCAAGGTTTGCACCCAGCGTGCCATCACGCAGCAGGCCCCACCCTGTCATGATGACCTGCATGGGGGACGCCACCTGCCGGGTGGACACCATCCCGGTGGAACACGCCCCCTGCCACAACAGCACCAGAATGACCGGTGAGGCATAACGCAGCAGGGTGTGCGCATCCACATGACGAAGCATGGTGCGCCCATGCCACGGGACGGTTGCGGAGGGAATGACAGTGGCGGGCATATGCGCCGATCCTTCATGCAATGGGCGTGCGAAACGGCCTCACCCAATCCCCGCAATATGAAGGAAAATACGATTAATACAACTATTTTTGTGTTTATATGGAATTATATGATCAATTCGTGTTTTTATATTCCACATTTAATATCGTTAAATACGACCTTCACCGCCCTTCCCCCAATGACAGGGAAAGGGAGGCAGCCTGCATCAGCCCTGATACACACGCCCCGGCGGCAGCAGCTTGCCGGGATTAAGGATATGGTGGGGATCCATGGTGTTCTTCAGCGCGCGCATGACACTCAGCGTGCCATCACCATGTTCGGTTTCCAGAAATTCCAGCTTGCCCATGCCCACGCCATGTTCCCCGCTGCATGATCCACCCAGCGCCAGGGCGCGGAACACGATCTTGCGGTCCAGATCCAGTGCGCGGGCATAACCCTCTGGCGTATGGTCCGTAATGATCAGGGCATGGAAATTACCATCCCCCACATGCCCCAGCAGCGGCACACGCAGGCCGGATCGGGCAATATCTTCCCGCACGCCCGCAATCAGTTCCGCCAGGCGGGAAATGGGCACGATGCAGTCAGTGGAAATGACGCGCGCGGTCGGTTCGATCGCCTTGGCCGCCCAGAACGCGTCATGCCGGGCTTTCCACAACCGCGTGCGCTCTTCCGCCGTGTCAGCCCAGGCAAAGGACAGGCCGTTATTGGACAGGGCGATCGCCTCGGTCTGCGTGACCTGTTCCGCCACCGCGGCGGGCGCCCCCGCAAATTCAAAGAACAGCGTGGTCAGCGGTTCATACCCGGTCAGGCCGGAATAACGGATGGAGGCAGCCATCTGCACATCATCCAGCAGTTCAACGCGACTAATGGGAATGCCGCACTGAATGATTTCAATGGCCGTCTGCACGGCGTCATTCAGGTCAGAAAACTGGCAGACGGCGGCGGAAATGGTTTCGGGCCGGCCATGCAGGCGCAATTGGACCTCCGTTACGATACCCAGCGTGCCTTCCGACCCGATAAACAGGGATGTCAGGTCATATCCGGTGGAGGACTTGCGCACGCGCCCACCGGTACGGATCACCTCCCCCGTCGCCAGCACGACCGTCAGCCCAAGGACATTTTCCTTCATCGTGTCGTAGCGCACCGCCGCCGTGCCCGATGCCCGGGTCGCGCACATACCGCCCAGCGTGGCCTCGCCCCCCGGGTCAACCGGAAAGAACAGGCCCGTATCGCGGATCTGCGCATTCAGGGCCTGACGGGTCAGACCGGCCTGCACGCGGCAGTCAAGGTCCTCGGCGTTCAGTTCCACGATGTCCGTCATGCCCGACAGGTCAAGGCTTATGCCATGTTCCGCCGGGGTGACGTGCCCTTCCACCGATGTCCCGGCGCCAAAGGCCACGACAGGCACCCGGTGGGCATGGCAGGCCCGCAACACGGTTGCGACATCATCCGTCGATTCCGCGAATACCACGGCGGCAGGCAGGCGCGCGGCGTCCATGGCCTCCCCATGGCTATGGGCTTCCAGCACGGAGGGAGACGTGCTGATACGCGCCGCCAGGCCATTTTCACGCAGGGTGGCCAGCACACCGTCAAGACGGTCAGCGGGGGAAGAAGGGCAGTCAGTCATGCGAGGGAACCATCCGGTCAGAACACAGCAAAATGCCATTGTAACAACACATGCGGCAATGACCATGCCCCCTTGCACCACCCTGGCACATGACATAGGCGCGAGCAGCGGCAGGATCTGTACCCATCATGGAACGTAGCGCGGCTTTCCCCGACCCGCCAGCATTGTCCCGCCGCCATGACGCCGGCCGTCCTCAGTCAAACGTTTTCCCACGCGGCCGCACGATCGGCAGGATGTTGCCGGTTACGGCGTAATAGACGCGTTCTGAAATATTGGTGGCATGGTCGCCAATGCGCTCCAGGTTCTTGGCGATGAACAAAAGATGGGCGCACGGGCCGATATTGCGCGGGTCTTCCATCATATAGGTCACCAGTTCACGGAACAGGGAGACATACAGTTCATCCACCGCCGTATCCGAATGCCAGACAATACGCGCAAGCTCCGGGTCGCGCTGGTCCATCGCATCAATGGTGCGCCGCAGGTTTTCCTGCACCAGGCGCCCCATGCTGTGCAATCCCGTCAGCGAAATAGGACAGGACAGCAGTTCATTGCGCATGGCGCGGCGCGCGATGGAGGCGGCGCAGTCCCCGATGCGTTCAAGGTCACCCGATATTTTCAGCGCGACCACAACCTCGCGCAGGTCGCCCGCCATGGGCGCGCGCAGCGCCAGCAGGCGAATGACCAGTGCCTCGGTCTCGCGTTCCAGTTCGTCAACCTGCGGGTCCATTTCGGGCGCGTCGAGGGCCGCTTCCTCATCATGTTCTACCACGGCGGTAATGGCCTGCGCCACCTGCCGTTCCACCAGCCCACCCATCTTGTTTACCAGCGAACGGAGCTGTTCCAGTTCCTGTTCATAACTCTGGACCGTATGTACGGATTCATGTGGCATCATTACTGCTTTCGCTCTCAGCCGAAGCGGCCGGTAATATAATCCTGGGTGCGTTTGGCATGGGGGGCGGTGAACATCTTGTCCGCCGTGTCCACCTCCACCAGTTCGCCCATGTAGAAAAACGCGACACGGTCCGCGCATCGTGCTGCCTGCTGCAGGTTGTGCGTCACGATGGCGATGGAAAATTCCTGCTTCAGTTCATCCAGCAGTTCCTCGATCCGCGCGGTGGAAATCGGGTCGAGCGCGCTGGTTGGTTCATCCAGCAGGATGACCTCGGGCCGTGTCGCAATGGTGCGGGCAATGCACAGCCGCTGCTGCTGCCCGCCCGACAGGGCGGCGGCGGAGGCATTGAGCCGGTCCTTGACCTCGTTCCACAACGCCACGCGCCGCAGTACCCCCTCCACGCGCTGGTCCATCTCCGTGCGCGACAGGCGTTCATGCAGCCGCACGCCAAAGGCGATGTTATCGTAGATGGACATGGGAAACGGCGTGGGTTTCTGGAACACCATGCCAATGCGCGAGCGCAGCACGTTCACATCCAGACCGGGCGAGAGGATGTTGCGCTCGTCAAACAGCACCTCCCCCGTCGCGCGCTGGCCGGGATAAAGGTCATACATGCGGTTGAGAATACGCAACAGCGTTGACTTGCCACAGCCCGACGGCCCGATCATGCCCGTGACCTGATGGATCGGGAAATCCAGCGATATGTCCTTCAGCGCGTGGTTGCTGCCGTACCAGAAATTCAGGTTGCGTATCGCCAGCGCCGGCTGGAGCGTGTCGCGGCCCGTCGTGTCATCCATGATGATTTTGTTCATTGTTGTGCAGATCCATTACGCGTCAGCCACCAGCGGGCAAGGATGTTTGTCGCAAGCACTGCGACAGTAATCAGCAACGCCCCGGTCCATGCCATCTGCACCCAGTCATCATAGGCCGACCCGGCGTACTGGTAGATCGTGACCGGCAGGCTGGCCATTGGCGCGTTGAGGCTGGTGGACCAGTTCAGGTTGCCAAGGGAGGTAAAAAGCAGGGGCGCCGTCTCGCCCGATATCCGCGCCAGTGCGAGCAGGATGCCGGTCATGATGCCGCCCCGTGCCGAACGCAGGCAGACATTCAGGATCACCCGCCACCCCGGCGCGCCCAGCGCATAGGCCGCTTCACGCATGGCGCGGGGAACAAGGCGCAGCATGTCCTCCGTCGTGCGGACGACGATGGGAATGAACAGGACCGCCAGCGCCAGCGTGCCCGCCATGCCGGAAAAATGCCCTGCCGGTTCCACGAAGATCAGGTAGATGAACAGCCCAACCAGAATGGACGGCACCGACAGCAGCATGTCGGACACGAACCGGACCAGTGAGACAATCCGCCCATCCTGGGCGAATTCCGACAGGTAGATCCCCGCCATCATGCCGATCGGCGTGCCGATCAGGGCGGCAAGGCCGGTCTGTTCGCAACTGCCGATAATGGCGTTCGCCAGGCCGCCACCGCTGCCGGGGGCGGCCGTACTGTGCAGGAAGGTCGGCAGCGACAGCCCCCCTGCCCCACGTGTCACCAGTGTCCATAAAATTGAAAACAGCACGAACAGCACGATAACCGTCGCCAGATTGCACAGCAGGCTGACAAACCGTTCAACCAGCCTGCGCCGCACGGCCTGCGCACCGCCGCGCTGCCACCCGCCGGCGTCAATGGATTGCGATTTCGGGGATGCCATCATGGACTTCCTCAGTTCGCCGTGCCGCGCTGCAGGAAAATGCGCGAACAGGCCAGGGTAATGAATGAAATGATCATGAGGATCGCGCCAAGGGCCAGCAGCACGGACAGCTTGAGGCTGCCTGCCGCACTTTCGGGAAATTCCAGCGCGATCAGCGAGGCGATGGTGTTGCCCGGCGCGAACAGCGACCAGCCCATACGGTTGCTGTTACCAATGACGAAGGTCACGGCCATCGTCTCACCCAATGCGCGCCCGGTGCCCAGCATGATGCCGCCCATGACCGCCTGCCGCGACCACGGCAGGACGACCTGGCGCATTACCTCCCACCGCGTGGCGCCAAGGCCGAAGGCGCTTTCCTTCAGCACGGCGGGAATTGAGACGAATACATCCGTCATGACCGAACAGATGAAGGGCGTGATCATGATGGCCAGGATCAGCCCGCCACTCAGCAGTCCGGTGCCATAGGGCGCACCGCGAAACAGCAGGCCGATGCCGGGCACATGGCCCAGGTAACGCGTGACCGTGGGTTCAATGTAATGGGCCATGAACGGCACCACGATGAAAAAACCCCACATGCCAAATATGATGGAAGGCACGGCGGCCAGAAGCTGCACGGCGGTTTCGATAAACCGTGCCAGTGCCGGGGGGGCCATTTCCACCAGCCAGAACGCCACGCCAAATGCAAACGGCACGGCAAAGACAAGGGCGATCAGGGTCGTGACCAGAGTGCCGAAAATGGAGGTCGCGGCGCCAAAATGGTTTGAAATCGGGTTCCATGCCGTGCTGGTGAAAAAGCCGGGACCAAAGGTGGAAAATGCCCGCCATCCCCCGCTGACCAGCACAATGACAATGCCCGCCATGACCAGCAGGATGAACCATCCGGCCAAACGGGCGATCATGCCAAAAACCAGGTCGCCCAACCGCCCGCGCGCACTCCTGTCCATTGCGGCGCCATCGCCGGGCGTAATGGTGGATGGAAGTTCCATCATGTAATTCCTGATGTATATGACACAACAGCAGAACTAGGCCGCCATGGCGAGCGATGGCAATAATAACCTGATCTGTTTTGTATGAAGTTTTTATGACACCCACCATTACATGCACACCAACATGTATATTTGCGCATGCCATATAAAGTTCATCTATTTCCGGTTGCCCACGTACGCGAACTACTGCATAGCACCCACATCGGGACGGTGTTGCACACACCCGCCCTTATGGGAAAACAGGCAGGAATCAGCCTTATGTTTGAATCCAGAGTTATTGAAATCGATGGGATCTTTGTTGGTATCGTTTTCCACAACGGTCCCGATGAACCCTATGAATTCCGTGCCATGCATGAACGTGTAACGCAAATGGACGGAGATATCCTGCCCACGTTCGAAGCTGCCGTGGCGCAGGCCCGCAGCCGCTTCCGACTTGGTCGCACCAAGGCCACGCGCACGATGGAAACCACACGCCTGCGGGCCTGAAGCCCTTCCCCGCGTGGATTGCAGGCAATATTTCCATTTTTTATTGAAATGTGAATATTATATTAAATAATTACAATACATATTATATTTTTATTTATTGTTATCTATGGTGCGCAAAGCAATAACTTACTGGTGTATTGTTTCATGCTCCACTTCGCGCCCTATTCGGCTTTTTCCATCATCGCACTGGTCATATGCTTTGCGCTTGTCTGCATCTTTGAATTCGTAAACGGTTTCCATGATACGGCCAATGCCGTTGCGACCGTCATCTATACCAGATCACTCAGAGCCCGATCCGAAAGTTTTTGAACAATACCAGCCTGTTGTGATTCATCCGTCTTTACGAAGAGATGGAGTGAATGGTGACATGGACTGGTATTGCCCGACGTGAACATAGCCGGGAAGGAATGCGATATCCATCGGATACGACGGACGAAGAGTGGGCTCTGATCATGCCATTTATACCCCCGGCGAAACGGGGTGGTCGCCCCCGCACGACGGATATGCGCGAGGTGGTCAACGCGATGCTCTACATAGCCTCGGCCGGGTGTGCGTGGCGTTTGCTGCCGAAATGCTTTCCGCCGGTCTCGACCGTCAGGCGCTATTTTTACGCCTGGCGTGATGCCGGATTGTTCGAAGTCATGAATACGGTCCTGGTCATGAGCCTGCGCGAGATTGAGGGGCGTGAAGCCTCTCCAAGCGCGGGCGTGATTGATAGCCAGTCGGTAAAAACCACGGAAAGCGGCGGGCTTTCGGGCTATGACGCGGG
>NZ_CADP01000042.1 GCF_000285295.1 Komagataeibacter europaeus LMG 18890
CTGGCCGATGTGGATGGCACCCTGGTCACGAAGGACAAGATCCTGACACCCCGCGCGATCCGGGCTGTCGAACGCCTGCGTGAACGCGGTATCCTGTTCACCATCACCAGCGGCCGCCCGCCCAAGGGCATGAAGATGGTCATTGACCCGCTGAAGATTTCCGAACCGATCGCGGGTTTCAACGGCGGGATGATGGTCAGGCCCGATTTCACCGTGATCGAGGCCCGCACGCTGCCAGCCGATACGGCGCGCAGGGTGATCGGCATCATCCGCGACCACGGGGCCGATCCGTGGGTCTATAACGGCAATGACTGGATCGTCTCGAAACTTGATGCCCCGCATGTCGCGCGCGAACAGTGGACGGTCAAGTTTCCGCCCGTGGTGGGCAATGTGGAAGCAAAGCTGGACCAGGTGGTCAAGATCACCGGCGTCAGCGATGATCTGGCCCTGATGAAGCGCCTCGAGCACGACCTGCAGCAGGCGCTGGGCGATACGGCGTCCGCCGCCCTGTCACAGCCGTACTATGTGGACGTGACCAACAGGGACGCCAACAAGGGCGGCGTGGTGATGGCGCTCGAACGCCTGCTGGGCATTCCCGCCAGCCAGATGGTGACACTGGGCGACCAGCCCAATGATGTGCTGATGTTCCGCAAGAGCGGCATGTCCATCGCCATGGGGCAGGCCAGCCCCGAGGTGCAGAAGCAGGCGACCCATGTCTCGACATCGTGCGAGGAGGAAGGGTTCGCCAACGGGATCGAGAAATTCGTGCTGGGAGATGCGTGACATGACAGGTGGACATGACGTGAAAACGGGCGCGATGGTGGTCCTGCCCGATGCCGAAGCCATTGCGCAGTACATGGCGAAATGGCTGACGGAACAGGCGCTGGCGAAAAAGGGCGGCCCGTTCGTGATCGCGCTTTCGGGCGGGTCCACGCCAAAGCGGCTGTACCAGATTCTGGCGTCGGATGAATACCGCGACCGTTTCCCGTGGGCGAACACGCAGTTCTTCTTTGGCGATGAACGCTTCGTGCCCGACAGCGACCCGGCCAGCAATTACAACATGGTCGAGAGCGAAATGCTGGCCCATGTGCCGGTGCCGCCCGCCAACGTGCACCCCATGCCGACGTCGGGCGACCCGGCGCAGGCGGCGGCGCAATACCAGACGGAACTGGAAAAGGTATACGGCGGCACGGTGCTGGAACCCGGCCGCCCGCTGTTTGACGTGGTGATGCTGGGCCTGGGCGATAACGGGCATACCGCGTCGCTGTTCCCGCGCCAGCCGGTGCTTCGGGAGAAAAAGCTGTTGGTTTCGACCTGCGTGCCCGATGACGCGCCGCATACACGCCTGACGCTGACCTATCCCGCCATCCATTCCAGCCGCCATGTGGTGTTCATGCTGGCCGGGCCAGCCAAGCGCGAGGCCTTTGGCAGGGTGCGCGCCGGCGACCCGGCGGAACCCGCCAGCCACATCACGACCGAGGGCGAACTCATCTGGCTTATGGACAAGGCGGCTGCGGGACAATGAACGCGGTAAAGGCCGCCGCGCCGCCAGCAGGGCGCGGGATGGATACAGCCAGCCAGAAGGATAGCAGGAACCCGGACATGACAAGCCAGATAAGTGACCCGCGCGAGGAACAGAAACGCCATGCCGCGATCGAAGCCGCATCCATGGTCAGGGAAGGCATGGTCGTCGGCCTGGGTTCGGGCACCACGTCGGCCTACATGATTGACGAACTGGGTCGCCGATGGGCGGAAGGCCTGCGTTTTTCCGCCATTCCCACGTCCGAACGCTCGGCCGAGCAGGCGCGCGCGCATGGTATAAAACTGGTGACATTCGCCAACCATCCGCTGATCGACCTTGATATTGATGGCGCGGATGAAGTGGAGATGGGCACGCTCAACCTGATCAAGGGGCGGGGCGGGGCGCTGTTCCGGGAAAAGATCGTGGCTGCCGCCTCCCGTCGCTTCGTCGTGGTGGTGGATGAAAGCAAGCTGGTGCCACGGCTGGGCCACCACATGCCCGTGCCGGTGGAGGTCACGACGTTCGGCTGGGAACTGACGGCCACCCGGCTGCAGGATCTGGGCGCACGTCCCACCCTGCGGCTGGACCCGCATGGCGCGCCCTTCAATACCGATGGCGGCAACCTGATCCTGGACTGCAATTTCGGGGAAATCGCGGATTCCGTGGCATTGGCAGGCAGGATCCGCTCCATCGTGGGCGTGATCGAAAGCGGGCTGTTCATTGGCCGCACGTCCGAAGTCATCGTGGCGGGCCGGGACGGCCTGAAACATCTCATGGCCGCGTGACCGCGCGCATGGTGACATGAAACAATCATGGTTGTCAGGATTGATCTTGGCACATCGGTCCTCAAGGTCGTGCTGGTGAATGGCGGCGGATCACCCGCGGGAGATGGTCGCTGGCACCAGTATCGGCCTGTCAGGCCAGCAGCACGGGGCGGCCTTGCGGAACGTGCACGGGAATGCGCAGCATTCGAACACAGGTTTCCCCGTAGCCGACAGGTCTACGGCACCATCGCCATGCCCGGCTTTTAGCCGATAGAAAAACGTGCTGGCAGGCAGGGACATGAATGCAACCGGCCGACCGCTATTTCCGTTGCACGTGAACCTATCGGGGGAAGAACGCCATGTTCAGGATGCAGGTCACAGATAATCCGGATATCCCCGTGCCGTCTGAACTACCACCCACGGCACCACCGCCCACGCCCATTTCAGATCCCGGGCCTGACCCGGATGACAGTCCGCTGGATGATCCCCGACCGGATGTCCCGGACTGGGACAATGATGACGAACCGGTTGATCCGGGCACGGATGATCCACTCGATCCCTTTGCACCTGACGAAAAAGACAGGGAGACGGTTGAAGACTGGTAAGCCGGCGGTTTACATTTGCAGCAGGTTAAGGCTCTACCCCCAACAGGTGAGATGCCGCTGCTGCAGGATGATATCCTGTTGGTGCATATCCGCACCATTTACAGGCAGGGCGAGCAAAAAGCTACGGTCGTACCAGGATGATAGCGGATCTTGCCGTAACGACGCCGGTGGGTGGTATTCTGTTTGCCTGTCTGTCGCTCAGCAATGTGCGCCAGCATATTGTGCGGGGCTTTCCTGCATCCACACATATCGGGCTGCAGGTGGGTGTCGGCCTGTTTATCGCCGATCTCGGCCTTCGCAGCGGGCGGCTTGTCGTCACGGATATTGACGGCGATATCGCTTTTGGCAACCTGCGCTCCCCCGTCGTTGTGGTGATCTTTCTTTCGCTTCTCCTGATCGCTGCACTGGTGGCGACACGCGTGCGGGGCGCAATGCTCCTGTCCATTATGGCGGTCACGGTTGCGGGCCTGTTTATCCAGACGGCGCCCGGCCATTTCATGACTGTTCCGCCCGCGCGGGTGGTGGCCTTGCCCCATATTCCCACAGCCTATTTCATTGCTTTTGATACGACCGTGTTTTTTCCATAATTTTTTTCTGTCCGATTTCTTTCCGCCACCGCTACCATGATCGCGGTAACGCGGCGGACCGGCATGATGGATGCGCAGGATAATTTTCTCAATTCAGGCGACGACTTTTACGATGGCCATATTGTTTGGCCTGGACATGTCTTTTCTGGTCGCTGCTGGCCTGTATTCCCCCTCAGGCTAGCATGGCGGCTCCTGTCATGGCCGGTATCCTGATGATGGAGGGGTTGACGCCGGTTTTTCTTCTGCCCAACGTTCTGCTGGTCATTTATCTCGTACTGGTGGCGTGCACCGTAAACCGATGGGTCATGCCCGGTAAGAAACATGGAACGCAATCCGGCACGCAGCTCACTTAATTCTCCATGACGGTCCAGGCTATTGTCCCTCACATAATACGGTAAAGAACAGATACGATGAATGATCGCCAGCAATTCGCCAGTGATAATTATGCAGGCATGTGCCCCGAAGCGTGGCAGGCCATGATGCAGGCCAATAAAGGTTCTCTTGTTCCCTATGGGGAAGATGAATGGACCAGTCGTGCAGCCGATGCTTTTCGCACGCTGTTTGAAAAGGCGTGCGAGGTATTTTTCGTGTTCAATGGCACGGCGGCGAACTCGCTTGCACTGGCTGCCCTCTGCCAGTCCTATAATAGTGTGATCTGTTCTTCTTATGCGCATGTTGAAACGGATGAATGCGGGGCGCCGGAGTTTTTTTCCAACGGTTCCAAGCTTCTCGTGGCCCGGACGGACAGCGCCAAACTGACCGCGCATGACGTGCGCACGCTTTCGACATGCCGGCATGACATTCATTACCCCAAGCCCCGGGCGGTTACCATTACGCAGCCGACCGAGACGGGAGAACTGTATTCCTTGACCGAAATACGCCAGATTGCGGCAGCATGCCATGAACTTGGCCTGTATCTGCATATGGATGGGTCACGTTTTGCCAATGCATGCGCGGCCCTGGGCTGTTCTCCGGCAGACATGACCTGGCGGGCAGGGGTTGATGTGCTGTGTTTTGGTGGAACCAAGAACGGCATGGCAGTAAGTGAAGCCATACTATTCTTTGAGCGCAGCCTGGCGGACGGTTTCGATTATCGATGCAAGCAGGCAGGGCAACTGGCTTCCAAGATGCGTTTTTTGTCGGCCCCGTGGGTTGGTATGCTGGAAAGTGGTGCATGGTTGCGTACTGCGCACCATGCCAATGCCTGCGCCAAACGGTTGGCGGAGCAGTTGACGGGCCTTTCCAATATTACATTGATGTTTCCTGTTCAGACGAATAGCGTTTTCATAAAATCGGAAGAACGCATTCTGGATCGATTAAGGATGCGCGGCTGGCGTTTTTATACTTTTATTGGCGGAGGGGCCCGTTTTGTATTTGCCTGGGACGCAGACCCCGCACAGGTAGACAGGCTGGCAGCAGATATCCGGCTATTGTCTGGAACAGAACCGTTGAACGTGGCTGTTGAGGACCNACCAGTTCCCTGATCCTCAACAGCCTGACGCATCCTCCACTTCGCCATCATCTTCGGACTGATCCCAGACTTCTGGCTCAGCGCCGCGAACGATGCTTTCGATCGCTGTATCGCGGCTTACATGACATGTATGATCGCGGCGCCGCCATGACGTATCTGTCCCGTACGCTTTCTTTCAATCGTGTAAAAATAACGCACCATCAAACCCCGGGACAGATACCTAGCGTCCGAAGCCCATGGCGGATTTTTCTACCGAACGCGTATAGGGAATCCGCTCACTGCGTGGTTGCCACAGCGATGCGCGGATCTGGTATTCGATCACGGCCTGCAGTTCGCGCAGGTTGTGGTTCTGCCTGTACACCCGCCTGATCTCATCCATGTCCGGGACGAATTCAAGGTTGCCCAGATTATAGCGCTTTGTCACGTCCTTGATGACCCCCGGCACGATCCTGTCGAGTTGCGAACTGTCGGGGGCGGCTATGGTCAACATCCGCACGCGCGTCATCATTGGTTCCGGAATGGCGTGGGTATTGTTGGATGTCATGATATAGGACAGATACCCCAGGTTTATGCTTTCCTGCAGGCAGTTATCCATGTGCACGGATGCGGTTTCGCGTTCCAGCAGCGGCAGGAGCGCTGCATACGGATCGCCACCACGGCTGTCGATCCCCATCTTTTCCACTTCGTCAAGCAGGATGATGTTATTGATCAACTCGGTCTTCTTGAACGTATTCGCATAAAATCCCGCGCGGGCTTCGGAATACCCCTGCTCCGACCCCAGCAGGGCCATGGTCCCGCTCATACCGCTGCAGTTCAGCATGTCGAACCCTGCGTTGCACAGATGGGCAACCCGCATGGCAAAACGCGTCTTGCCGATACCCGGCGGCCCATCCAGTAGCAGCGGCGGAAAGGTGAAAGGCACCTTGCCATGACGGCTGATGCATGCAAACGAGCATATGTAGTCGATGGCTTCCCCAAAATTGGGGAATTCCGCGATCAGGGTTTCATAGATGACTTCCGGCCGTTCGATGACAGGCCAGCCCGGAAGCGGATCAAGCAGATAGCAGTAGCGTTCCGACAGCCGTTCATTATCGGCAAAACCGGTGCGTGACGCCAGTGGGGCGACGGGTGTGCAATGCGTGTCGATACAGACATCATCCGCGCCTGGCGGGGTCACGCACGTCTCGATATCGAAAAATGAAGAAACGGCAGCATCGCTGTTGCTGTCAATGAACGCGCTGAGAATATCGTCCGGATTATGGCTGTTGTCTGCCACAGATGCCTCCCGAAGTGCATGATGAGAGATTACGGCCCCTTCCACAATCCCTGAACGGCGTTGCACCGTCGCACTGGCGCCTCCAAAAGGAAGCGCGCAAAATAAGAAGGCCAGCTTCCTTTATACGCGCCCGAATTAAAAAATAAAATTAAATAAAGTTAATCAGCGCTGGGAACAATGGGACAATGTCCCTGTCATGCCGGATCGAACCGGGAAGACTACGCAACACATGGATCAACTGACCGGACAGGGGAAAACCTGGTTTGCGGCCCAACGGACCCGTGGTTGACGCTGTCATATGCAAAGCCCCCCAGCCGCTATTGGATTTGTGTCAGTCTGGAAGTGATTATGTCAGATAGGGAGGGGTATCGATCGCCATGTGCCGCTTCGCTCCCATCTTTCCTGCCGCCAGACGCAGTACAGTCCGAAGATCGTGACGTGGCTGCAATCTTATGTCGCAAAGTATCTTTCGTGATTGGGTTATTAGGGTCCATTAGGAATTAAGTTTTCTAAGGAGCCTTGATGTGATTCACAACCTGCATGGATCGCTTTGTATTGACGGGCGAAGATGGCTCCCCCTGTGTCCTGACAAGAAAACGGATTGGGGACGCGGCGAGAAGGATAAACGTCTTTTCATCGAGGGCGGTATTATGGATAGCACGGACAGGAGGCGAAAGCCGGACCGAAGAACAGATGATCGGATGCAGTGTGACGGAATGGTCAACCAAGGATTATCGCCATGACCGACGCCTTGGGCAATCTGGTCCGCTTTACGCTCATCCCCGGACAGCATTACGACACGGTTGGGGTTGCTCATCTTCTTGAGTAAGCGGATTTCAGGAGAATTCTTGCCGATAGGGCGTTCGACGCCCACTGGATCGTGGACATCATACCGCGCAAGGGGCCTGTGTGATCATCCCGCAGTGCGGGAACCGCCTCGACAGACGCCAGTTCGATGGAATGCTGTTCAAAGTGCGCCATCTCATCGAGAACTTTTCCTGCAATTTCAAGGAGTTCAAGCGCATCGCCATGCGAAGCGACAAGACGGATGGATCATTTGCAGCCATGATCTATCTCGTAGCCGCAATTATCAATTCACGATAATTCCCAACAGGCCCTGACAAAACATTTCGTGATGTTCTATTTTTTTTGCATATTTCCTTTAAAATTTAAAATATAATTTACACACAATATCGACCTTAAAATGAGAAATATATCCATGAATTCAATTTTCTCGTTTTTAAATAAAAAAGACGTCCCATCTCTCATGATGGAGATACAGGCCAGGCCTGGTGGAAATCTATCTTTGGATGAACATTTTTTAAAAACACCTCGGGAGGATGTATTTTTTCTGTTTCTGGAAAAAGTTGGATGCACAACGCTCAAGCATCTGCTGATACAAACATTCTGGGGCGATATTTCATCTATAAACCCCGAATATTATATGGATAATTGGACAGAAAGAAATCTGATACATGCCATATCATTCGAAGCCTTGGTTATCAACGGGCGCGAGGTTTTAAATAGAAAAAATGTAAAAATCATTACATTCTGTCGAAACCCTTATGATAGATTTGTCTCGGCTTATGTGGATAAGATAGCAAACACTCCGAAGCAGGAAACGGATTTTTTCAAATGGATAAAACGAGAAATATTATTTAAAAAGCTACGCGAAAATTTTGGAAACAAAAAAATAGTCGAATCACTTTTGGAGATAAGTATAGCCGACTTCGTAGAATTTGTAAAATATACGCCAGAAGAGCACAGAGACAAACACTGGATCAGCCAACACGCATTAAACCTTGCCGACATTATAAACATTAGTGAAATAATTAAACTTGAAGATTTTAATCAAAAGATCCCCATCGTGTGGAAAGAATTATTCGGTATAGAAATAAGTATGGAATCTGATATCTGCGACAATAAAGTACGAAGAAACAAAAAATATCTCACAGAGGACGTAGCAAATACCATATACGAAATATATAAAAAGGATTTTGATCTATTTGGGTATGAAAAAGACAGCTGGCATGGCCTGTAGTTTGAAACCTTTTATCTTATTTGAAATAAACGCAGCGCGCAGGCCATACCGAGAATGTACCAGCATATTATCAGGAAACTCCCGCGACCGCTTGGACAGAATCGTGGCCTGAACCTTCAACCGCATTCCAGTTGTTCATCATTGCCTTCACCTGTCCTGGCGGTTCATTCTGGCTAACGACCGGACAGGCATCCGAACAACAGGGGAATTGGCCCGCGAGAATGAACGCCTTCGCCAGGAAAACCGTATTTTGTAGAAAATATCAGGACCGAACCTTCCAGAAACACAGAAACCTTGTACATGCCGGTCGATACGATTGGTTGTGTTGAGTTTTCACATATCAACTGGGCTGACACGAATACCAATACGCTGTATTCAAACCTTATTCTGCGTGCGCGACGCTGGAAACAAAGTGTGTTGAGGCCAATAATATCCTGCTGACAGCGGCCAAGCAAATCCTGCATTGCCAAGGAAAGCATCAGAAGGATGTTTCCACACGCCGGCTATGAAATAAAGGGAACCCCATGATTGATATGCTGATCAAACAGCGCCGCCGCAGTCTGGGCGGGGGACTGGAAGTGGGTCGTGTCCTGCCCTTCGCGCGGCGACGGATGATCGGGCCCTTTATCTTTTTTGATCATATGGGGCCACTGGATCTGGCCGCCGGGGTCGACCGTAGCGTTGATGTGCGGCCTCATCCGCATATCGGCCTGTCGACCGTTACCTATCTGTTTTCAGGTGAAGTCATGCACCGCGACAGCCTGGGGTCCGAACAGGCGATAAGGCCGCAGGAAGTCAACTGGATGACGGCAGGCAGCGGGATCACACATAGTGAACGCTTCGCGAAGGCAAGGGCGGTTGGGGATCACCTACATGGAATTCAGGCCTGGGTCGCGCTTCCTGACGGGGCCGAGGAAACGATGCCGTCCTTCTCGCATCATGAAGGGGATGACCTACCGCAATGGGATGGGGAGGGCGTACGGGGGCAACTGATCGCAGGGGAAGCCTATGGTCTGACGGCAGCAGCGCGAACGCATTCCCCACTTTTTTATGCCCATCTCGAACTCGAGGCGGGTGCAAGGGCGGAAATTCCTTCCGGTTACGCGGAGCGTGCCTTTTACATTGCCACGGGAGCAGTCGAGATCGGCGGGGAGCGGTACGAGGCGGGACAGATGCTCGTGCTGACGTCCGATGCATCGTCCTTTCAGGCCGTGGAACCGACGACAGCCATGGTGCTGGGCGGCGAACCGATCGGTGAGCGGTTCCTGTTCTGGAATTTCGTCAGTTCCTCAAGGAAGCGACTGACGGGAGCTGCCGAGGACAGGCAGGCCGGGCGGATGAAATTGCCTGAGGCGGACCACGACGAATTTATTCCGCTTCCTTCAACCGATACGTCACCGCCACCGATGTCATAACGCCCATTTCCGGTCTGTGTGCTGACCAACGTGTGGACGGTATGGTCCAGGCGATAACGCAGATAGTGGCGCCCGCTCACACCATAAAACGCCACTGTAGTGCTAAGGCTGATGCCGTGGTGTCGTAACAGATTTCCTCCATGAATTCCGTTATGCACGATCACAGGTTGCAAGAAAACAGGCATGGTAGAAGGAGAGCAAGGAAGCCCGCGAAACGGAATACTGCTATACTATAAGTGAGATTTATCGTTACCTTGATGCGAAAGTCTTTATTTATCGTTTCGATAACAAATTGATTTATTGATGATGTGACGGGATGGATATTCCATCTTCTCTGTTCTGAAGTCAACACTACGAAAGCAGGTGGTCTGGCAGCTTATGTGGCATGGCGATATGCCGGATGAAGTCAGTAGAAAGCGCGCATTTGTGAAGTTATGGCCCAGAGCAGCGCCGAACCAGTCGTATCGGCCTGTTACATGCAGATGCCAGCCAATAAACTGTCAGGACGATGCGTCAGTATCCGTCATGCCTTTCTGCCTGGTTTCAAGGAAAGGCGGCCCCATCACCAAGCATTCGAGCAGGGGACAAAACTGAATGACAGCACGGTTCATGACGTGACCAGTGATCTTGATGAAGGCCCCTCATCATTATCGAACAAGACATGAAACATATTGCTCAGGCAGATACGCCAAACGAACAGATCCGAATAGCAAGGGATATTGAACAGCATGTCCAGCCAAAGCGCGGCGCGGTACCACATTGAACAGTGCACCATCGTGAACGGTAACAAGACAATCGTTTTTACATCCTGACCTTTTGATTGACGTGATCGCGGAATAGACGAAATGCATATGCAAAACATCTCGGCCCACCTGATAGATGGCAAGGCTTTCGCCGCAGGCCTGAGACAGCAGATCGCAGCCGATGTTGCGCGATTGCAGACAAGCCACGATTGCGTGCCCGGCCTTGCGGTCATCTTGGTTGGTGATGACCCCGCAAGCGATATCTATGTGCGCAGCAAGGCCCGCCAGACGATGTCAGTCGGAATGCGGTCATTTGTTCACAGGTTGCGGGCCACCACACCACAGGCGGAACTGCTGGATCTTATCGCCAGGCTCAACGCCGATGAACAGGTTCACGGCATACTGGTTCAGCTTCCCCTGCCGCGCCATATTGATGTTTCAAAAGTCCTGGACCAGATCGATCCCCATAAGGATGTAGACGGATTCCATGTTACCAATATCGGAAAACTGTCCGTTGGGCGTGATGATGGCTTCATCCCCTGTACGCCGCTGGGCTGCCTCATGCTACTCAGGGCCGAGCGGAAAAACCTGTCTGGCCTGCATGCGGTCGTGATCGGGTGTTCCAATATCGTTGGCCGACCCATGGCCCAACTGCTGCTGAGGGAGAACTGTACGGTTGTTATTACACATCTCGCGACACATGACGTGGCGGCAGAAACGCGCCGTGCGGATATCGTCATTGTTGCTGCGGGACATCCGGGCCTTGTCAGGCGATCATGGATCAAACCGGGTGCTACCGTCATTGATGTCGGCATCAACCGCGTACATGACCAGACCGGCTCCCATATTGTGGGCGATGTAGCGTTTAATGAAGTGGCGGAAGTCGCAGGCGCCATTACGCCCGTGCCGGGCGGGGTAGGGCCGATGACAATCGCCTGCCTGCTACACAATACACTTCAGGCCGCACAAAAAGGTATTGAAACGGGAAATGGGCAGGCATAATTTCGGAAAAAGAGCATATCCTTTTATTTATAATGAATCGACTGTTACGTCGTTATAACATCTGGGGCATCATACTGATGACTGACAGCATTCTTCCCTTTGGAACCCTCAGGTTTGATCCCATGCGCAAGAGTCATCTGTTTATGAGGGGACATGATGGCTGCATCATGGTGAGAAAGGGCGGCAGGCAACCATCGGCAAGAATAAAAAACGAATCGTTAATGTAACTATTATTGAATATCCGGAGCGGCATCCATATAAATATTCCCCGTCGTTCCTGCAGCAATCCGGGTATCTGGACACGCGATGCCTATTATCCAGAACGATTTTGGTGCGTCTACAAATTATCTGTTCCGGTATAATAACATATTGTTGCGTATTGCCGTGCCGACTGCCCTTGGGGCCACGACCTGCGCCGTGATCGCCGTCTCCCTTCACATGCGGGGATCAGTCGTGGGGAACCAGGAGGTTTACGCTTTCTCGTAAGGTAATGAAACCGCACCAACAGGGAAAAGCAGAAATGGTAGACAATTTCAATATTTCGTCATCCAGTACGCGCGATAATATACGTCTGGCGGTAAGCGCCAGTATTGGATCAGGTATTTCGCATCTGGGATCAACCATGATGCCGTTCCAGACCAATTCCCTGATCGAAGGATTCCATATATCTGCCTCGGCCGCAGGAATGTTCGGTTTTTTTGAAATCTCTTCCTTGTCTCTCGCCATGCTTATGGTTGTGCCTTTTCTGGGAGCGCCCATCCATGGCCGTCTGGCATTCGGGGGGGCATTAATCGTTATTGCCGCGCAAATAATGATCTATCTGGGGCCGTCCTCGGTGCCTTACCTGTGGGGCTGTTCCATACTGAGTGGATGCGGGTTTGGCGTTATCTTCTCGGCTTTCATCTCCCGGGTATCGGCCATCAGGAATCCCGATCGAATCTATTCCATAAGCTGCGGCGGAGGCGCGGTGGTGACCGTATCAACTGTAATGACAATACCATGGACCACTGCATGGCTCGGTCAGCGTGGTCCGTTCATGAGCATTATTCTGGTTGTCGCTGTCCTTATGCCATTCCTGTCTTTCCTGGGACATAAGAACAACGATATCCAGAAAAAGAAACCATTAAAGATAGAATGGCCTGGATATGTAGTCGGCACCATACCCATATTGATAATGTGGGCAGGATATTCCATCGGATCAGGTATTGTCTGGTCTTTTGTCGATGGCATAGGGCAGTCGATTCATGTCAAGGAAAGCGTGATCGTCCTACTGTCGTCCGCCGGTATTATCGCAGGTTTCCTGTCCAATGTCTTTGGGGCCGTAATTGCCGGCCATATCAATCGGAGACTTCCACTTCTGTTTGGCATAATAGGAACGGCGCTATCCTTTTTGCTGACCGGACTGGCGTGGAATACGGTCATATATTGCTTTGGCATCATTTCTTACTGGATTTTCGTCATGATCGCCTATGCCTACCTGCTGGGGGCGGCGGCGGGGCTGGATCCTACTGGCAAGGTGGGGGCCATGGGGGGAAGCTGTGACCGTATCGCCTATGCCGTCGGTGCGTTGATGGGGGGCTTTCTGGTTGATGTCAGTTCCTATTCCATGCTTGGCATTGCAGGGTTCATATCATGCATCATGACATTGCCGGTCTGTATGCCCTTGGTAAGTCGCGCATTTCACAATCATGCCGTGGCACGGGACCAGATCGCTCCGACACTCAATTAGAAAAATTAATAGAGACCTATTCGAAATAACTGATAGGGTCATTACGTAAGAAAAAAGTTCAGGCGCCACGGAATCCGGTCAGGGCTTGCCCCGCTATCCTGCAACGACTGATGATGTCCAGGCCGCAAAGAATACAATATAAAATAAACAAACAGGTGTAATGAACGCATTCTGATTTATAATCCAGCAACCATGCCGAAGTAGCAAGGGAATCTGCCAACATGCTGCCAGAAGATAATATTTACCCTGCATCACTGCCGGAAGGTTATGAATTCGTCATCGAGGACGAACCCGAATTCGATCCGGCCATTCACCTACAGCTTGAACGCCCGGACAGGATCTGGATGCTCTCGGATCTGGGCTATGACGAAAAAGTCATATCGCGTTTCGCATCGCCTGTCGCGGCGACCAGTGCCGCGCGGCTGCTGTCTGACGAAGGCATTGCAGTCATGGCGGACATTACGCGCAAGCTGCACCCGTTCATCCGTCATAACACACATGGTGCACGCGTGCCGGCGACACTGCGGGGCACGACACACCGCTCCCGCTTTGTCCGGGATCTGTGTCTTTCACCCGAAATTACAGAATTCTTTTCAGAAATGTTCCATACGCAACTGGTGCCACATACGATAACGCACCAGCAAGGGCATATGAACTTCCAGCCAAAGGAATTACGGAAGGAAGTCGATACATGGCATCATGACGCAACGGCATTTGACTGGGTACTAATGGTCCACGATCCTAACAAGATCAGGGGCGGGCGGTTCCAGATTTTCGATGGAACCCGCGAAGAGGGATGGAAGCTGATGCGTTCAGGCGCAGGCATTCCCGAAGATCGGATCATCACGCCAGATTTCGCCGGGCCAGGTTATGCCTGTTATATGCAGGGAAGCGCCGTCTTCCACCGCGCATCACGTCTGGAGGAACTTGGTGAACGGGCCAGCCTGGTGCAAAGTTATGTTTCAACCAACGTCAAGGTGCCCGATCCGAACTGGTTTGACTGGATCAGGCCGACCGAAGGGTCGATCAATGACGTCAATTATATAGAACAAGCCTGCGCCCCAGCGGAATGGGCACGGCATCGTGCCTGGGTCGCCAAGCGCCGCCTTCAGGAATTGATGGATGAACTGCCGCTTAATGCGACTGCGCAGGAAGTATTACATGCCATGGAACATGTCACCAATGATCTGAATGATCTGAATGACCTGTTGCGGCGCGGACCGGTTTCGCATGAGGAATCGCAGGTTAATCGCGACCTGGTAGATGCGCGGCATATATCATGAACCGGGCATGATTTTTCTACCCAGGAATTATTGGGTTATTATTTCATGATATGAATTTCTCTGGAATTATAGAACGTATGATAAGGGGTTACGACACATAATGTCGCAACCCCTTATTTTTTAATAAATTTTATATTTCTCCATTCATGGAAATCTATTTCCGCGTGGACGTATGTCATTGCCAAAATTCAACACGAGGAAAACTATTTTCCTATGGATATTAAAATTTCTTGCAATGCGGACTGCGTTCATGCTGAATAAAAACCGTCATAAATGTTCGTTACGATAAAACAATAATAAATTCTTATACTGTATATATTTACCAGTTTTACCGAAGTGGTCCGAAAAATATGGGGAAGTTCCATGAGGCTTATCACCTATAGGTCATCTATTGTTCTCGCGACCCTGCCTTTTTTACTCTATCACCGTTCGGGGCAGGCGCAGTCACAGACTTCGTCCACGGCAATTCATCAGACTGGCCGCACAACAGATACAACAGAAAATACAACAACAAGTAATAGTGCCGTCACGCATCATCGCACGCGGGCCCAGCGGGATCTGGCACCCTCCCGATCCGAGGAAATTCGGGTGTTCGGGGGGGGCTCGACCCGGCAGATGGTAACAATCTCGTCTGCGGAACTATCGCGGGCCGCACCGGGCACCAGTGCAATGAAGATGCTGCAACGTCTGCCAAGCGTGAATTTCATGTCCGCAGATCCGTTTGGCGCCTACGAATGGTCGACGCGCATGACCGTGCGCGGTTTCGATCAGGATCAGCTCGGTTTTACTCTGGATGATATTCCACTGGGTCCGATGGAATATGACAGTGAACGCGGCCTGAATATAAACCGCGCGATCATATCCGAAAATATCAGAAGGACGACAGTATCCCAGGGGGCGGGGTCGGTGGAAGTCCCGTCCTCCAGCAACCTTGGTGGTACGATCCAGTTCTATTCCGGTGATCCCGAAATGAAGCAGGGGGGAACCCTTCAGCAGACCTTCGGAAGCAATTCCACATTCCGTACTTTTGCACGTTATGACAGCGGTGCATTGAACAGGTCGGGGACACGATTCTATATTGCATACGCACATTCGACCCTTGATAAATGGAAAGGGTCGGGACGGAACGAATACGATCAGATCAATGCCAAACTGGTCCAGCCCTTTGGTGAGAACACAACCTGGACAACCTTCTTCGACTGGAGTTCACGCAAGGAGATCGATTACCAGGATCTGTCGATGAACTATATCAATGTTCTTGGTTCAAACTGGGATAACTACTATCCCAACTATGCCGCCGCGTATCATGCGGCACAGGGCCAGTTCAGTTCGCAGGTCGCCAAAACCAATGATCCAATGGATGCCGCCTATTATGCGGGATCTGGTCTGCGGCGTGATTTTGTCGGCTCGACAACCATCAATACCCGCCTTGGCCATGGGCTGGAATGGCGCACGACAGGATATGCGATTGCCGATAACGGTTTCAGCACATGGGTCACGCCTTACGAATCATCGCCTAACGGTGCGCCCCTGGCCATGCAGGGTCGCAATGAATACGGGCGCCGCTTCGGTTTTAACAGCCATATTACATGGAAAACGAAGCGCAATGAATTTCATGCCGGCATATGGTATGAAAATAACGATTACGAGCAGGATCGCGCCCTGTGGGAAGAACCCGTACTGGGGCAGGGGGCGCCACTTAGCCCCTATACATGGCGCAATCCAAGGTCGGCGTTCATGAATGAATGGGATTATGCATTCAATACCAATACATTCCAGTTCTACATGGCCGACACATATCATATTCTGCCAAACCTGCAGATCAATGCCGGCTTCAAGACCCTGATCGATACCACGCACAGCCATGTCATCCTGAATAATCCGGCATTCACCGGGCAGAGTTCCCTGCCCGATGGCGGCCTGACCGCCGAAGCGCCAGCACTGCCGCAGATTAGCGGCAACTGGAAAATAACGCGCAATGACGAATTCTTTTTTGATATTTCAAAAAATATGAGTGGCTACGATTTCAGCGGATGGAATCAGGGATCGGCTTTTGGCACCACCGACGCAAGCGCATTCGCCGCCCAGGAACGAAACCTCCGGCCGCAGACAGCCTGGGTCTACGAAGCCGGTTACCGCATGCACCGCAAATGGTTTGACGGACTGATTACGGGCTATCGGGGCAATTTTGCCAACCGCCTGATCGCGCTGGCCGAGGGCACGATCATCAACTCCGTTTCCACTGTCCAGAATGTCGGCAGTGTGACCATGAACGGACTGGAACTGAGTGGAACGGTCCATTTCCCGCATCACATTTCACTATACAACAGCTTCAGCTGGAACCGTGAAACATATGACAACAACTACAACACTGCGTCCGGCGAGGTCCGTGTACGGGGCAAGCAGGCCCCCAACATGCCGATGCTGATGTGGAAGAGCCAGCTGACCTACCGTTACAAGGGCCTGACATTCGATATTGATGAAAACTATGTCGGCCACCGCTATGTCGATTACATGAACACGGTTTCAGCACCGCATTACTTCATTACGAACCTGGGCGTGCGCTACGATTTCGGCAGCTTTGGTATCCTGAAGAACCTGAACCTGCAGCTTAACGTCTACAACCTGCTGGACCAGCACTGGATTGCCGTGGTCGGTGAGGAAGGAAATCCCGTGCAGGGCGATTACCAGTCCTTCATGCCTGGCGCGCCAAGGCAGTTCTTCGGCACCCTGGCGGCACATTTCTGATGGGTGGCTTCCTGAAATCTGCCACCCGCGCAGCAGTTCTGGCCACCAGCGCGTTTGCGTTGCAACTGGAACTGACGATGGCCGCCCGGGCGTGGGAACCGATCAGCCCTGTTTCCGGCGCGGAGTCCGTTGTCCTGACGGGCCATGACATGACACTGTCTGACCTGATGCATATAGCGCGTGACGGGGCGAAGGTCAGCCTGTCCCCCGAAGCGGCCCAGCGCTCGCATGACGCCTTTGACCTTCTGCTGGAGGCCGCACGTGAAGGAATGGCGGTTTACTGGTTCAATCGTGGCGCCGGCGACAAGCGGGAAAACTGGATATTCAAAGGCGACCCGCTGGAGGCAAACAATCACAGGCTGCTGGAAAAAATCCAGTTGCAACGCTTCCAGGAAGAAGCCCCCGTACCAGGTGAGCCCGAAGTGCAGGATGAGGCCCTTGTCCGTGCCGTGATGGCCATCCGCGCGAACACAATGACTTACGAGGCCGCCAGTCCCGCCTTGACCCGGATGCTGCAGGACCTGCTGAACCATCGTATCACGCCGGTGCTCCCGCTGCGTGGATCGTTGGGGGAAGGGGACCTGCGGATCCTGTGCGGGATTGCCGCGACCATGGTTGGCGTGGGGGACGCCTATTACAACGGCGTGCGCATGAGTGCAGCCGACGCGCTGCACAAGGCCGGCCTGACACCCCTCAAACCCTTTGGCGCGGATGATGCCGCACTGATCAGTTCGGATGCCTATGCCGTTGCCCGCGCGGCCTTTGCTGTCGAGGAAGGCCGACGCGCGCTGGACTGGGCCGACCTGACGCTGGCAATCGACCTGCAGGGCATGAACAGCAGCGTGACCCCGCTTAGCGCGCCGGTACAGGCCGGCCATCCCTATCACTGGCTGAACTGGGATGCGAAGCGGATCATGCAATTGCTGCGGGGAAGTTACCTGTTCGATGCGGACCCGCACCGTGTCATACAGGACCCCGAAAGCCTGCGCGCTTCATCCATCAGGCAGGGGGCCGCGTGGCAGTCATGGTCCGAACTGCAGCATACCGTGCAGATCGAACTGAACAGTTCCGATCATAACCCGGCCATACGCGTCGGGGTTTCGCCCGATGATTCGTGGGAACTGTCCACGCCGCAGATGATGCAGTATTACGTTCATGGCAGTGACGCGGACCGGCACCTGCATGGCTATATCCTGTCGAACGCCAACTGGGATCCCTATCCGCTGGCCAATCAGGTGGAAGCCTTTACAATCGCGCTGGGCAACATGGATGTCGCGATCACCCAGCGGATATACCGGTTTGAAAATCCGTTCTTCACGATTGTCAGTCCCCGCAACGTTCTGAATGATGCACAGTACAGGGAATATTTCGGTTCCCGTATTGGCTATGCCGCCGCGGATGTCTTTCAGGACGTGCAGGGACAACTGAACCCGGTCCCGCCTGAAGGGAATGCGATCATCGCCACGGTGGAGGATCTACAGGCCCAGACCTACCTGAAGACAGTGCGGCTACAACAAACCGTCACCGATACGATGCACCTGCTTGCAATGGATATGAATCAGGGATGCAGCTGGATGGTGCTGCGGGGTATTCAGGACGCCAGGAGGACATTCGGGCCAACGTCACACAAGGCCTGCGATCTCCTGCCCCGGGGACCATCCGCGCGCATGGCGTTCCTGACCACATACGATCCGGCGGTCCTTATGCCTGACACCCCTCCTGTCATGGAACAGGCCCCTTGAATACCGGTCGGCCATATCCGTGCTAGATCCGTTTCATGATCAGTTCCGATCTTCCGTTTGACCTGCATGCGCTGAAGGTTTTCCTGCAGGTCTGTGAACACACCACGATGGCGGGGGCCGCGCGTCGGCTGGGTATCACGCAATCGGCCATCTCGCAGGTTATCAGTGATCTGGAGCATCGGCTGGGCGTAGTCCTGTTCGACCGGTCGATGCGTCCGATCGGCCTGACGGCAAGCGGTGCCCTGCTGCGCGAACATGCCCTTATCCTGACAACGGAGGCACGGCGGGCCAGCATCAGGCTGCAGGAACTCCAGCGCGGGCGGCCCAACCTGCTGCGCGTTGGAATTATTGACAGCCTGTCCCGGGCGCTGCTGCCCCCGTTAACACGTTTCCTGCGCGAACGCGCGGAACGTTCCGTCATTCTTTCAGGCCCTACGGAATCTCATTACGCCGCACTGCTCGGCAGGCAGATGGACCTGATCGTGGGGGCAGGGGATCTGGAGGACATGAATGGCCTGGAATGCTGGGTCCTGCTGGAAGAGCCGTATGTCCTGCTATACCCCGCAACCAAACCGTACCCCGACGGGCCGAAGGCGTTGCAGGAAATCAATCAATATATGCCATTCATCCGCTTTTCGGCCCGTTCGCGGATCGGGCAGGATATTGAACGTTACCTGCGCCGCCTGCGTCTGGAGTTACGCTACAGTCTGGAATTCGACTCTCCGTTCGGGGTCACGTCAGCCTGCATGGATGGCGGCATGGCCATCACGACACCACTATGCATGCTTGAATGCGGGGAAGCAGTGCCGCACTTCCGTTGCATGGCCCTGCCTGGACCACCTGCACGGCGGCAACTGACACTTATTGTCCGCAAAGGTGAACTGGGAAGGCTTCCGTTTGATCTGGTCCAGACACTTCGCCAGCATCTGCGCGACAGCGTGCTGCAGCGCCTCAGGCATTTCTGCCCCGATGACGCAAAGTTCCTGAAGGTGCCCGCAACAAGGGTGCCGGATCACGGCTGACATCCCCGACGCATCTGGCGGCGTCCGTGGGCCGGGCGGGATATTCGGCGGGCCTCTCCGTGTCGATGTGGAGCAGTCCTGCCGCCGTGGCGACACGCAGGCGCTGCCCTACCATCTCCTATGACAGGATCATGTCGACCAGCGCCATGACGGAACTGCCCAGTTCCCTATCCTCATCAAGGGCGGGCACACGGTCACGTATGGCCTTCTGGACGGACAGGATCCTCTCGCCAAGCGTATCCGTCACGCCACGCAGTTCCACCGCTTCAGCCGACAGAAGCAGTTCCATGGCAATCATATAATGAAATCTCCTGACGATATCCTGCGTTTTCGAAATGACACGCGGCGCCATGGAGGACTGGTCTTCAATCCCGTCGGATACGGGGATGGGGCTGAGTGAAACGGGCAGCGCCAGGTGCCGGATTTCAGCCTCCATCGCGGATATGGTTTTCTGGAGTTCCGCATAACCGCCCCGGTTCTGCCCTCTTGCAGCAAGGAAGCGCGGCAGGTCGGATACGGCGGGAGACATGATTTTCATGCAACGATGCGCCGTGCCGGTGGCGCAATGCGCGATCGCCTGTCCCAGCCGCTCCCACGACAGGACAAAGGCTGTCATATCAAAATTGCCTGTCGTCACGATCCTGCCGGTATCGGCCAGAACAACAGGATTATCAGCCGAACTGCCCAGTTCGATTTCGGTTGCCTGACGGGCTTCGTCCAGTGCGTGCATGAATCCTCCCCATACCTGGGGAACGCAACGGTAACTGAGCGGATCCTGCAGGCGTCGCGCCGCCCCGGGTGCCCACAACCCGCTGCCGACCAGCAGATCGCGCAGGCATGCACCGGCACGCTGCTGGCCCATGGCGGGGCGTGCCGCAAGCCCTTCCTCGTCCAGGGTGGCAAGATTGGCACGAAAACCTTCAAAATTGAGTGCTATGGCCCGTAATGACCATGACAGGGCGCGATCAGCATCTTCCAGACACAGACACGCGGCCCCGGTCGAAAGGCTGTTCGTCGCAATCAGCGCGTGACCATCCTTTATGCGGATATCAAGCGGTTCCAGTCCCGCACGCGCCAGCGCCTCGGCCGCGGGCATTATGCTTCCCCCATATTCAGCCAGGCCCAGGCCCATCAGGCCCATGCTCATATGGGCAAGAGGCGCCAGATCCGCGGCCCCGATGGATCCCCACGCCGGAATGACGGGATGCACGCCCGCATTGAGCGCGGCAACAATGCCTGTCACGATCCCTTCGGATGCACCGGTGCCGCCTGCCGCCATGCCGCTTACGCGGACGGCCATCATGGCGCGGACTTCCTCACGCGGGAGGACCGGCCCGACCCCGACGCTGTGACTGTGGGGTACGCGTTTCTGGAAGGCGATCATGTCCGCATCAGCCAGCGCCGTATCGACACTGGCGCCCAGCCCGGTATTCAATCCGTAAACGACCCGGTTTTCCGCCACATAACGTTCAACGACCGCGCGCCCGGCACGGATCCTGCGCATCCCTTCGGCGCTCAGGGACAGCTTTGCGCCACGACGGGCTATATCGGCGATATCGGTGATGGAAGGTGCTGCGGCCCCCATGCAAATGTCATGTGCTTTCATTGGAATGATATCCGTAATTGATGGGTACTATGGGTAGGGATCGGGATGACACTGTCCGGGGCGGGGTCAGTGTTCCTTCCATCGACCGGGAAGGTCCACGGGCAGGTCAAAAAGATCGATTATGCGCGCTGAGGTATGATAGATAATGTCTGAAATGCTCTGGGGACGGGGATAGAACGCAGGCACCGGGGGCATGACAATCCCGCCCATTTCAGTCAACTGGACCATATTGCGGCAGTGACCGAGATGAAGCGGCGTTTCCCGGAACATGACAACCAGTCGCCGCCGTTCCTTCAGCACGACATCCGCTGCCCGTGAAATCAGGTTTCCGCCCAGACCGGTTGCGATTTCAGCCAGCGTCTTGGCCGAACAGGGGACCACGATCATGCCGGCCGTGCGAAAGGAACCGCTGGCCACGGGGGCGGCAATATCACGGTTGTCATAGGTATGGTCCGCAAGCGCCTTCAGGTCATGCACCGTCAGGCTGGTTTCATGCCCCATGGCCAGCATGGCGGAACGGGAAATGACCAGATGGGTTTCAATACCCAGATCATGCAGGATTTCCAGCACGGTGGCGCTGTAGCCGAAACCGGAGGCCCCGGTCACGCCAACAATGATATGTTTGCGGGCCGGTACGGGCGTTGTGTCGGTCATCAGTAATGTTCCAGTTTTTCCTGCAAGGTGGCAAGGACATCGGCGGGAATGCGGACCCGTTCGGAATTGCCGCCCCGTTCGCCGTCACCCGGCCTGCGACACGCCACGATCCCTACCTTGGTAATGGTCAGGTTTTCATGCACGGGGTCGGCCCGGTCCGCCTTCATGCCGGGCAGGACCAGCAGGTCCTGATCTCCCCGGAACCGGGCTGCGATCGACCATTCGACCTCCATGGGATTTTCCGGATCAATATCATCATCGACAGCAATGACATGCTTGAGCAGGTTGACCTGACCCATGGCGAGTATGATCGCGCGCTTCGCCTCACCCGGTCGTGGCCGGTGCATGACGATAATGGCATGCAGCCTGCCCATTCCCCCTTCCGTCACGACAACGCGGCGCACGCAGGGGATGAGGCCCTGCAGCAGCCGCAGGCAGACGGCTTCGATGGCGACAGCCCCGATCAGGCAGTGTTCGGGCGCAAAGCCGGGCAGTATCGCCTGATATATGGGTGAGTGACGGGTTGTGACACACCGGATTTCCCCGCCTGTCCCGAAACCGTAATGGGCATAGAACCCGTGAAATTCCGAAACGGTCTTTTCTTCAACCTGATCGCGGGCATCGATATGCCCTTCCAGCACGATCTCGGCTTCTGCCGGCACCTCCAGGGGCACCGTGCGGCACCTGACCAGACGTAGCGTTTCGCCAAGCAGGGCGCCTACACTGTCGAATTCGTCATCACCCAGTCCCAGATATAGCTGGGATCCGATCAGGACCGACGCACAGTTTCCGATGCTGACCGCTATGGGCAGGGTCGTGTTCATGGCCGCGGCCTTTTCCGCCAGAATGTTCAGGTGGTGGTTTCTGGCGATCCCGACCATGATCCGCGCGCCGCCATCCAGTCTGATCCGCGCGATGGAAACGTTCCGTCGGCCTGTTTCGGGATCCCTGGCGATGATGACGCCTGCAGTAATATAAGGCCCGGTTTCATGCTCGAACCATGTTGGGACAGGCAGCAGGGCCGCCAGGTCAGGTCTGTCGTCATGGACCATTTCCTGTACGGGCCCATCCTCCACCACAACAGGGGGAAGGGAACGGGACAGGATGTCTTTCAGGTGACCTGGCAGCGATGCCTCCGTCACACCCAGCAGCGTGGCGATCCGCTGGCGGGAGTTCAGCACATTGCCCGCAACGGGCATGGCGCAGCCACGGACATGTTCGAACAGTTGTGCCGGTCCCGTACGCCGCAGCCACAGCAGGCCACTGATTTCGTAACGTGGGTCCGTAGCTTTCCTGATGCGGTGCAGGGCGCCCATCTGTTCCAGGCGGGAAAGATCGGCACGGAAGCTCTGTGCCAAAGGGGTGGACATATCGCCATTTCTCCGCAGGCCCCGAATTCCCATCAACCGGGGCACTTACGGTCATGATACGGAATGGCGTTGCGTAATATTTATATCAAAATCCGGACAGATGATATCATGCTGCCATCAGGGAGGGGCCAAGATGCGCTTTACCACACTTGCCCAGGCTTTGGCTGTCATCTGGTTTCATTCCGTGCGGGAGGCTGCCGCCGCACTCGACAGGCCCGTATCGAGCGTGGCGGACGCGCTGGAACGTTTTGAAAGCCGCCTGGCGACGCGCCTTGTATATACGGCGGCGTCAACGCTGTATCTGACCCCGGCGGCGGAGAAACTGCGCACGATATTACCTGACTTTATCACAATATTGTCGGGCATTGTCGCCATGCATGGTGACGGACTGCCGGAAGATGGCAATGATACCGTATCCGTACTGCATCGTGCCGCACGCTTTCCGCTATCGCTGACCTTCATTGAACGTTTCGTTACCGTGGCGGAGGCCGGCAGCATCCACCATGCCGCAAATCGTCTGGATATTCCCCAATCCAACCTGTCACGACAGATTTCGCAAGCGGAACAGCAACTGGGACGACATCTTCTGTCCCGATCCAGGAATGGCTGCACGCTTAGAGCCCGATCCGAAAGTTTTTCAAGCTTGACAATGCCTTGCTGTCCGTCGTGTGAGCATGCGGATCGAGGCGATCAATGTCCATGCGGTTGAGGACGCAATGGATTGTTCCCAATCTTTGGCGAGCCGCCTGCACCGTCCCAGCCAGGCGAATGTCCGTTCAACCACCCAGCGGCGCGGCAGGATCTGAAAGCCTTTCACCGTATCGGACCGCCTGATGATTTCGACCGTCCATTTTCCCATGGAGGCGAGCGCGGATCGCAATTTCTCGCCAGCATAGCCGCCATCAGCGAAGATGTGGCGCAGCCAGGGAAAGCGCCTGCGTATTGCCGCCAGGACATCAACGGCCCCATCACGATCCTGGAT
>NZ_CADP01000041.1 GCF_000285295.1 Komagataeibacter europaeus LMG 18890
CGTCTCGCCCGTCCTGCTCACGCGACAGGATCACGAGAATATGGTTTATCGCTTCCCATCGTCCCTCGCGGATCCAACGGTAGAAATAGCCCTGCACGGTCGTGAAGGCGGGAAAATGACGAGGCAATTGTCGCCACTGGCAACCCGTAGTGACGATATAGAGGATCGCCTCCATGACCCGGCGCAAATCCGTACGTCGTGGTCTCCCCAGTCGTTTCTTCTCGGGCATCAAAGGCGCAATCAGCGCCCACTCCGCATCGCGAAGGTCGCTTGCATACTCCAGGTCGTCCCGGCGATACTGCGCGCGGGTGATTTCAGTCCAGGCCATCTTGATCTCATCAGGTTATCGCAAACCCATGAATCATAATCCACTGAAATCACTCAACTCATTTTCGGTCAGACACTAAGGCATGGCATCGCGCCTGTCTTGGTGAGGACTGTCTGAAAACAGAATACTGGTAAATAAAAGTTGCCAGGTGCCGCCTTTTTTGAAAAAAGACGGCACCCGGAACTTTTGTTTTTTAGCAACATGTTGTTTTCAAACAGTCTCTTATCAAAAGGCGACCTTTTCCAACACGCCCTCAGGGAATATATCGCCCCGCCCGCAGGCGTTCGAACAGGTCAAGGAAGGAATCAGGCGTGTACTGGTATCCGGTAAAGCCCAGCCTGCGGCTCAGGCTCATATCGGTCACGCATTCGACGGGACGGCCAAGGTCGGCATCGGTATGCCATGCGGAAGCAAGCTGGCCCAGTGCGACTTCCCGCAGGCCGTGCCGCCGTGCGATATCGGTCCATTGCGGTCCCCTGTCCGCCAGCATGTGTTCCAGTGACGTGGCGTGGCCGGGATACGGCGCCGCGTCAATGCCGAACCATGCCGCCAGTTCGCCCCACAGCCATTTCCAGCGGAACACGTCGCCATTGACGACATTGAACGCCCGGTTTCGCCCGGCAGGGCTGGTGGCCGCCCACAGGATCTGGCTGGCCAGCTGCCGGGCGTCGGTCACGTCCGTCAGGCTCTCCCACTGGGTGGGCGATCCGGGAAAGACGAAGGGCAGCCCCGTCTCGCGGCACAGCGTGGCATAGGCCGCCAGCGTCGTGCCCATGTTCATGAGGTTGCCGATCGCGTAGCCAATGACCGTATGCGGACGGTGGACCGTCCATGCAATGCCCAGCCGCTCCGCTGCCTCGAACAGGGCGTCTTCCTGGCTGTAATAGAAATTTTCCACCGCCAGCCGTGGCATGGTCTCCCGGAACGGCGTCTGTGGCGGGTTCCCCTGTGCATAGGCTTCGAACGGGCCAAGGTAGTGTTTCAGCCCGGTCACCAGGCTGGCATGCACCAGTGCGTGCGGGCGCGGCAGGGCGGCGAACACGTTGCGGACCATCGCGCTGTTGGCGATGCAGTTTTCACGCTCGCTTTCGCGGCGGGTCCATGTCGTGAAAAACACATGCGTCGGCACGATACCGCCCAGCGCCGCGCGCAGGGATTCCGGGTCCAGCGCGTCGGCCGCGACGGGCATGATGGTGCCGGGCAGGTTTTCCGTCCGCCGCGCCAGGCCGTAGACACTCCAGCCCTCCGCGACCAGACGGTTGGCAAGGTTCTGGCCGACAATACCGGTCGCGCCGATGACAAGCGCCCTGTGGGACATTGTGATCCTCCATGAATGGGGTGTGGGCTTCACACGCTGTTGGCAAACGCCATAAAAGGCAATCCGGCACCTTTTCGTGCCCTGGTTACCTGAACGTTCCCATGAGGCCGCCCATGGATATCGCTCCCCTGCCCGACGCCTACCGCCACGCGCCATTTGCGCAGGATTGCGCGCCGCGCCGCCTGCTGCGCCTGTTTTCGGGCAAATGGACCACCATGATCATGCATACGCTGCACCTTGTCGGCGGCGCGTCGCGTCCGGGGCAGCTTCAGCGCGCCCTGCCCGGCCTGTCGAAAAAGATGATGACCCAGACCCTGCGCGACCTTGAACGCATGAGGCTGGTGGAACGCGAGATCATGCAGGTCATGCCGCCGGTGGTCGAATACCGGCTGACGGATCTGGGGCGGGAATTTGTTGAACCGCTGGAAATGCTCTACCGCTGGGGCGCGCAGCACGCGGCGGCGCTGGATCAGGTGGACCGCAACATGGCCATGGCGGATGCGCGCGACGCACCCTGATACGGTGGCCTTCACGCCGCCAGCATGCCGTGGGGGTCAAGGACGAATTTCTTCGCGGCGCCGCTGTCGAAATCACGGTATCCCTGCGGCGCGTCCTCCAGCGGGATGACGGTTGCGTTGACAATGTCGGCAATGGGCAGCCGCCCGTGCAGGATGGCGTTCATAAGACGTGCGTTGTAGCGCAGCACCGGCGTCTGGCCGGTGTGGAATTCAAGGCTCCTGGCCCAACCCTGCCCGAAGCGCAGGATCAGGTTGCCGGTTTTTGCCGCCTCGTCCGCCCCGCCGGGATCTTCGGTGACATACAGCCCCGGAATCCCGACCGACCCTGCGGGGCGGGTCACCTCCATGGCCTGGTTCAGCACGATGGCGGGTTTTGCGTTGCCGCCATATCCCTTTGCCTCGAAACCGACCGCGTCGATGAAGCTGTCCACCTCCGGCGTGCCTGCAATCTGGGCCACCATGTCCCCCAGCCGGTCATGCTGGCGCAGGTCGACCGCCTCGAACCCCACCTTGCGGGCATGGGCCAGCCGTTCTTCATTCAGGTCGCCCACCATCACCACCGCGGCGCCAAGGATGCGGGCGGACGCCGCCGCCGCCATGCCCACCGGCCCCGCGCCCGCGACATACACCACCGACCCCACGCCCACCCGCGCCGTCACGGCCCCGTGGAAGCCGGTGGGCAGGATATCGGTCAGCATGGTCAGGTCGCGGATGCGCTCCATCGCCATGGACCGGTCGGCAAAGCGCAGCAGGTTGAAATCGGCATAGGGCACCATGACGTATTTCGCCTGCCCCCCGATCCAGCCGCCCATGTCGACATAACCATACGCGCCACCCGCCCGGCCGGGATTGACCGTCAGGCACACGCCCGTATCCCCTTCGCGGCAGCACCGGCACCGCCCGCAGGCCACGTTGAAGGGGACCGAGACCAGATCCCCCTTCCGGATCATTTCGACATCACTGCCGCATTCAATCACTTCGCCGGTAATTTCATGGCCCAGCACCATGCCTTTCGGCGCGGTCGTCCTGCCGCGCACCATATGCTGGTCCGACCCGCATATGTTGGTTGAAACAACCTTCAGGATGACGCCATGCGTGATCCGGCGGCCCGTTGGCGTTTCCATTTTCGGGTCGGCGATATCCTGCACTTCCACGTGTTCTGGCCCAAGATAGACCACGCCGCGATTTGTGCCCATTGTCCTGCTCCGTGTCTGTGGGGATATGAAGCGGCATGCGGTTATTTACGGTTGCGCAAATAATCGCGTGTCCCGCGTTCATATATGCCCGGTATGTCCGGGTTCAGGTAACGCCGGTTCTGCTGACGGGTTTTGTGTATTTGTGGGTTCTATATTTACGCATTGGGATGACCCGCTGGCCGCGGCATGACAGCCAGTCATGAATAAAGAAGTTTCTGGTGAAGTTTTGCTCAAAAAGATTCAAAAATGCCGCCTTTTTGAAAAAAAAAGGCGGCACCCAGAAATGTTTATCTGTTTTTGCTACTGCCCCATGCCCGGCGACAGCAGCGGGCGGGTCAGGTTGTCATCCGGGTCGGGGCCGTGGCTGTGCGGTGCTGGCACGTCGCCCACGGGGGGCGCGTTATGCAGGCCGGAATACTGCAGCGGATCAACCCCGAACAGTTTGTTGGGCGCGGGCAGGCTGGCCGCATCCCATCCCCCGCCACACGCACGGATCATGCCGACCTGCGCCTGCAGGTAACGGGTCTGGACCTCGGCCTGCTGTATGCGCGCGTCCAGCGTGCTGACCTGCGCGATCAGCACGTCCAGATAGGTGGCAAGACCGCCCTTGTATAGGTTCATGGTAATGTCCTGTGTCTGGCTGGCCGCACCCACGGCGGCGCGCAGGCGGCCGTTTTCCCCATCCAGCCGGTTGGTGCGCGACAGCCCGTCCTCCACATCGCGAAACGCGTTCAGGATGGTGACACGGTAATGGTCGCGGGTTTCACGGTAGGCGGACCAGCTCTGCTGCAGCTGCGCGCGGCGCAGGCCGCCTTCGAACACCGGCATGGTCACGGTCGCGCCATAGGACCACATGGAATTGGCAAGGTTGGCGAGGTTGAAGCCGTTATCATCAAACCCCCCGTTCATCTGGAATGATACATGCGGATAGAACGCGGCGCGTGCGATGCCGATGGCGCGGTTGGCCTGCGCCATCTGGCGTTCGGCGATCGCGACATCGGGCCTGCGCTGCAGCAGGTCCGACGGCATGGGGGCCGACAGCCCGAAGCGGGTGGCATTCAGGTGGGCATCCGCCGCGATGTGGAAGGATGACGGGGCCACGTTGACCAGCACGGCCACCGCGTGTTCCATCACCTCGCGCTGGGCCTGAATGTCCAGCAGGCGGGCCTGCGTGGTGTAAAGCTGGTTCTGCGCGCGCGCCACATCCAGCTGCGACGCCGCCTGGTCCACCAGCCGGGTCTGGGTCACGCGCAGGGATTCCTGGTAATACCGGATCGACTGGGTATAGATCGCCGCCTGCGCGTCCAGCCCGCGCAGGGTGAAATAATCACTGGCCAGTTCGGCCTGCAGGCTCAGCCTGGCGGCGGCATATTCCGCCGCCTGTTCCTGTGCATAGTCCTTTTGCAACCGCACCCGGTTGCGGATGGAGGACCAGAAATCCGGTTCCCACGATGCCATGCCGCCATAGAATTCATCTGAATCCGTGATCGGTCCCTTGTAGCGGAACAGCCGCTCGGCCGAGCTTTTGTTGTTGCTGCCGCCAAAGGCCACGCCAAAATGCGGCAGCAGGTCGGCCCGCGCCTCGCTTACGATCGCGCGCGCCTGCAAAAAGCGCTCGCTGGCGGCCTGCAGGTCCCCGTTATGGGCCATGGCGGCGGTTTCAAGGTCATCAAGCTGCGGGTCGCCAAAGCTTTGCCACCACTGCACGGGAATGGTGTCGTCCATGGGGTGGGCCACGCCAAACGGGGCCTGCCCCTGCCATGTTGCGGGAATGACGTAATGCGGCGCGTGATAGGCGGGGGCCAGGTCGCACCCCGCCAGTGACAGCAGCGACAGGGCGCACGCGCCGCCCATGCCCGTGGCGCGGCGGATGGTACGGGCCATCATTCGTCGTCCTTTTCATCGGTGTCGTTGCTGTATCCGGCCACGGGCCGGGTCACGCGCACGCTTTCGCCTTCCAGCAGGTCGGCGGGCGGGTTGTCGATGATCCGGTCATCGGGCGTGACACCCGACAGCACCTGCGTCGCGCCATCGCCCATGCGGCCCACGGTTATGGTGTGGAAGCGGGCATGGTTCTGCCCGTCCACCACCGCCACCTGCATGCCGTGTTCCTGAAACACCAGCGCGCCGGTGGGTATGGTCAGGTGCGTTGCCTGTTCGGGCGCGGTCAGGGTGACGGCGGCGAAGGTTCCGGGCCACAGGGCGTGGTCGGTGTTGTCGATCACGAATTCACTCACGCTGGTGCGGGTGTCGGGGTCGTAGCCGCCCGATACGGTCAGGAACTTCGCCTCGAACCTGCGATCGGGAAACTGCGGCACCTGCACGCTGGCCTGCAGGCCGGGCTGGAGGATGTAGGACATGTTTTCGGGGATCGAGACAAACAGCCGCATCTGGTGCGTGTCCGCCACGCTGAACAGTTCGCTGGCCGCGCCCGTGGCGTTCAGGTTGCCGCCCCCTTCATGCACGTAGTCGCCCACGTTGATGTCGCGTTCCGTCACCACGCCGTCAAACGGGGCGACAATGACCTTGAAGCGTTCGAGTGCTGCGTAGCGGTCAAGGTTGTGGCGCGCGGCCTCAAGATCCGCGGCGGCGGATTTCTCGTTCGCGTCCTGAACCGATACCGACTGGCCCGATACCGCCTGCGACTTGCCCATCAGCCGCCAGCGCTGGGCGGTGACCACGGCCAGGTCGTATTTCGCCTGCGAGGACTGCAGGTCGGCCTGCGCCTGCGCGAACTGGGCATCAAGGCCGGGGGTGTTGATTTCCGCCAGCACGTCGCCTGCCGCGACCCGCGCGCCGTAATCCTTGTACCACATCCGCACGTAGCCCGATGCCTGCGGGTAGATGGGGGCCTGGTACCAGGCTTCCACCGTGCCGGGTAGCTCGAGGCTGACATGACGCGCCTCGCGGCGGGGCGAGATGACCATGACATCGGGCACGGAGGCAATGGCGGCCTCCCGCCGCAGGGCCGCCGCATGCTGCACGCGCCCGACCAGCAGGTACCCGCACCACCCCACGATAACGGCGGCGCCGGCCAGCATGATGACTTTTCGTTTTTTCTGGGTGGACATCACTTCATTTCCTCCCGGGCACGGGACGGACGGTTGTGCAGGATTGCGTAGACACACGGCACGAACAGCAACGTGGAGACAGTGGCCACCAGCAGCCCGCCAATGACGGCGCGGCCCAGTGGCGCGTTCTGGGAATTGCTCATGGCCATGGGCACCATGCCGATCACCATGGCCAGCGCCGTCATCAGCACGGGGCGGATACGGCCGTATCCCGCCTCCAGCGCCGCACGCAGCGCGTCGCCATGTTCCTCGATCCGTTCACGGGCGAAGGACACCACAAGGATGGAATTGGCCGTCGCCGTGCCCATGCACATGATTGCCCCCGTCAGTGCCGGGACCGACAGCCGCGTATGCGTCACGAACAGCGCCCACGCGATACCGGCCAGCGCACCGGGCAGTGCGGTGATGATGATGAACGGGTCCAGCCACGACTGGAAATTGACCACGATCAGCAGGTAGATCAGCAGCACCGACACCACCAGCCCGAACACCAGTTCGACATAGGCATGGCGCATGGTTTCGGTCTGCCCGCGCACCACCACGGCGGCGGTGGAGGGCACGTTGCCCCGCGTCTGGTCCAGCACGCGCTGCACGCCGGTCGTGACCTGTCCCAGGTCCGCGCCCTCGGCGGAGACACAGATGTCCACTTCAGGCATGGAGTTGAAGTGCGAGACCTGCCCCGGCGTGCCGGTGGCGCTGACATTGCTGATACCGCCCAGCAGCTGCATGTGCCGTCCCTGCGGGTCGCCATCGCCCTTGTCCACCGGAATGGTCATGAGGTTGTTGAAATGCGTCAGTTGGTCCTGTGACACATACACGTTCAGCGGGAACGTGATGCCCGTGGCCGGGTCCAGCCAGTATTGCGGGTCCACGGTCTGGCTGCCCGACAGCGTCATGAGTTCGTTGTTGGCAAGGTCGGCTTCCGTCATGCCGGTGGCCTGTCCGAAGGTGCGGTTGCCCTGTACGAACAGGGTCGGCGTTTTCATGGTCTGCTGGATCACCACGTCAGCCGCACCGGGCACGCTGCGCAGGCGGTTCACCAGCAGGCGGGCGTAATCATAATTGTCGCGCAGGTCCGGCCCCGAAATCTGTATGTCGATCGGCGCGGGTGATCCGAAATTCAGGATCTTGGCCGTCAGGTCGGCGGGCTGGAAGGTGAACACGGTGCCGGGAAACCGCGCCGACAGGTCGTGGCGCAGGATGGTGCGGTCATTCCACACCGGCGTTTCCTCATCCTTCAGGGCAATGGTGATGTCACAGTCCTGCGTGCCGATGGTGGGCGTGGGAATGAAGGCCTGGTTATGCGCACCTTCGGGCAGGCCGCAGTTTTCGATCATGCTTTCCACCTTGCCGGGGAACAGTTGGTTGACCCGGTCTTCCACCAGCGATGCTTCGCGGCCTGCAACCTCGATCCGGGTGCCAAGGGGCGCGCGCATGTGCATCTGGATCGTGCCTGACTTGGTTTCGGGGAAGAAATCCCGCCCCGCGACCAGGTACAGCCCCAGCGAACAGACCGAGACGCCAAGAAATATGCCCACGAAGCGCCCGCGCCTCGCGATCGCGCGTTCCAGCACGCCGGCATATCCTTCACGGAAGTTGTTGAAGCCGCGTTCAAATGCCTGCTGGAAGCGTTCGGGCAGCCGTTTGGGGTATTGCAGGTTGTGGACCTGCGGCTCGCAATGGTGGGAATCCCCATGTCCCGCCACGCTGTGACCGGCCAGCAGGTATTTGGCCATGGTCGGCACCAGCGTGCGCGACAGGATGAAGGATGCGATCATGGCGAAGATGATGGCCTCCGCCATGGGCATGAACAGCCAGCCCGCAACGCCGCTCAGGCCAAACAGCGGCAGCCAGACAATGCAGATGCAGGTGGTGGCGACAAAGGTGGGAATGACGATCTGGTTGGCCGCGTCGATGATCGCGGGTTCCAGCGCCTTGCCCATTTCCAGATGCGCGTCGATGTTTTCGATCATCACCGTCGCGTCATCCACCAGAATGCCCACCGCCAGCGCCAGACCGCCCAGCGTCATGACATTGATCGTCTGCCCCGCCCAGTTCAGCCCGATGATCGCGCACAAGATGGCCAGCGGGATGGAGGTGGCGATGATGACCGTCGGCCGCCACGACCCCAAAAACAGCAGTACCACCATGCCGGTCAGGGCCGCCGCCGTCAGCATTTCGCGCACGACGTCGAAGATGGAATCCTTAACGAATACCGACGCATCGCCCAGAATGCTGACCTTCACATCCGGCGGCAGCAGTTTCTGGATGCGCGGCAGCAGCGCCTTGGCCCCGGCCACGACATCCAGCGTCGAGGCTTCGCCGCTTTTCATCACGACGATTTCCACCCCCTGCTGCCCTTTCACCAGCACCAGGTTGGTCTGCGGGTGGCCGCCGCGATAGACGTCCGCCACGTCATGCACGTAGATCACGGCATTGCCCACGCGCTTGACCGGGATATCGCCCAGTTCCTTCATGGATCGCGGGGTGGCGTTGGTCTGCACCATCCAGTCGGTGGCCGAGATTTTCTGGTCACCTGCCGGCAGCACGATATTCTGCCCGCGCAGGGCGTTCTGCACGTCCATGGCCGACAGGTGATGCGCCTGAAGCTGCTGCTGGTTCAGCGCCACCATGACAAAGCTGTCCATGCCGCCATAGGCCTGCGGCACCACGGCCCCCGGCACGGTCACCAGCAGCGGGCGCACGCGGATCATGGCCAGCTTGAACAGGTCGGATGGCGTCTGCCTGTCCGACGTGACCTGCAGGGTCAGCACCGGCACGGATGATGCATCAAGGCTCATCACCATTGGCGAGGGGATGTTTTCGGGCAGCTGTTTTATGACCGTCTGGGAAATGGCGGTCACTTCCGCTTCCGCCTTGCCGATATCGGTTCCGGGCTGGAAGTATATGTTGACGATACCGCGCCCGTAATACGAACTGCTTTCCATATGTTCGATGCCCTCGACGGTCGAGGTCACCATCAGTTCGTAATTGTAGATGATACGGCCCGCGAATTCCTCTGGCAGCATGCCGCCATAGGTCCATACAACGGATACGACCGGTATTTTTATATTTGGGAACACATCCGTCGGCGTGCGCAATACCGACATGATGCCAAAGACCACGATAAGGATCGACAGCACCACGAAGGTATAGGGCCGACGCAGTGCGGTCACTACGATGGCGTTCATGGGATGGATAATTCCCTGTAGTACGAAGAACCGCGCGACACCGTGGGCATGCGCCACAGTATTGGCATGCGGTTTTTACTGCATGAATGGGTGTGACGCTTCCCACGCGCTGGTGGGCGGGCCCTAAGGGTTACGGGTCATGTTGGAAATGGTGGACATAAGACGATGCTCCGGCATGATCGGTCACGGGCGGGCCAGCATGGGGGCATGTGGCATCTGCCTGAAACGACAGATACAGCGTTTTTTTACAAAGTATGAACAGATAAGATTTAAAATAATCTTCATTACCGGAAATGTCTGTTATTATTTCCGATAATTTATGAAGTATAATTTATAACTTCTGCATTTTAATAAATAAAAAATCTGTCATCAGGGAACCATTGCCAATATGGGCGGGTTCCCTTCCCCGCTGGCATTTCATGGTAAAAATCAAGTCATTCCCGCCGCGTGGCATGTAACGGCGTGGGCGGGAAAGAAAAACCGTGGGGGCTGTGCGCATATGCGCGACGCAGGTTGATACTGTCCCGTATCCGGCCGGGCGGACGGTGATGACGCTGATCGACGGATGGTTCCGCCATATGGGCGCAGGGTCGCGTGGTGCTGCCGGAAAACCTTCCGCATGTAATAATCATGCCAGCACCGGCATGTCGCGCGGATCCATCACGGCGACAGGCGCGCCCCGGTCCGGCCACATGGCGGTCTTTGTATCGTCATGCATCACGACATGCGTCCCGTGGCCCGTCGCACCCGGAACGGCATATATGCATTCCCCCTCCCGCGGGGTCATTGCATCCGTCCCGAACCGGTAATGCTTTGTCACGCGGCCTGCAACCGTCCCGTCCCGCGTTGCGTTTACCATTTCCCTTTCCAACAGGTGATCCATGCCGCCTGCCCGCCCCCTTGTCGCGGCTGTTCCGGTGCGAAACGAAGCGCAACGCATTGGTCCCTGCCTGCATGCCCTTGCGGTACAGCAGCGCGCCTGCCTGTCCCATGTTGTCCTGCTGCTCAACAACTGCACGGATGGTACGCGCGACGTGGTGCGTGCGCTGGTCCCGTCCCTGCCCTTTGGCGTGGTCGTGGCGCAGCGGACCTATTCCCCGGCCATGGCCCATGCGGGCACGGCCCGGCGGGCGGCCATGCAGGTTGCGGCGGCGCTGGCGGGGCCGGATGGCATCCTGCTGACAACCGATGCCGATGGCCGCGTCGCGCCGGACTGGCTGGCCCATACCCTTGCCGCCTTTGACGCGGGGGCCGACGTGGTCTGCGGCCGCGCCCTGATTGATGCGGAGGAAGCGCGGCTGATCCCCGCCCACCTGCATGAAGATGACCGCATGGAAACCGCCTATGCCACGCTGCTGGACCGTATCCATGACCTGGTCGATCCCGACCCGCATGATCCGTGGCCGCGCCATACGGAACATTCCGGCGCCAGCATTGCGGTAACGGTGGCCGCGTGGCGGCGCGCGGGCGGCATTCCCGCCGTGCCGCTGGGCGAGGACCGGGGTTTCCTGCGCGCCCTGCGGCACGTGGATGCCGCCATCCGTCACGCGCCCGATGTCACGGTGTGCGTGTCGGGCCGCACGGCGGGGCGGGCCTGTGGCGGCATGGCGGACACCATGGCGCGGCGCATGGTTCGGCAGGATGAAATGCTGGATGACAGTCTTGAACCGCCACGGGCCTGCCTGCGCCGCGCGCAGGCGCGCGCGGCGTTGCACCGGCTGCGCGCGCTGCCGCCCGCCACCGGCCCGTGGCATGACGCGGTTGCGGATCTGGCCGCCCTGCTGCGCCTGCCCACGGGCTGCGTGGCGCATATGTCACGTGCCCGGTTTGGCGGCATGGCATGGGACCGGCTGGAAGCCTTAAGCCCGGTATTGCGGCGCGTGCCCGTCCGCCGTGCCGACCTGCCCATGCATATGGACGCGGCACGGCGGATCGTGGACAGCCTGCTGGTGACGCATGCCGCACCCGGCGTCATGCCGGTCCCGGCTCCGGTCGTGACGTCGGTGGTGCGGTGAACGGGGCGTATCACGGGATGAAACGGGTAAAGGTTTTCAGGCGCCGCCTTTTTTTCAAGACAGCTTCGCCTGGAACATCTGTGGGATCAGATGGCGGTTTCAGGGATGGACGGCGCGCCCTCCGGCATGTCCGGCCCGTTGAGCACGTCGATCCGGTAGCGCGCGTACCGCCGGGCATGGGTTACGTGCAGGCCGCCAGCGCGGCAGGTATTTATGAACAGGCGGGCGGCCTCGTTTCCCGTGCATGGCGTATCGGTCGGCCCGGTCCAGTTGACCAGGATGACCGGCGCGCCCGCCTGCCGTACGCGCAGGCATTGCGCGGCAAGGGTGCGGATATCGCGGCGGGACAGGAAATACAGCATCTCCGAAATCACGATCAGGTCGCATGACCGCGCGGGCAGCGGCGGGAACGCGCCCGGCAGCTGCCCGCGATGGAACGACACCCCCGGCAGCCCGGCGCAGCGGTGGCGCGCGCGGCTTAATGCGGCTTCGGCCACGTCCACCGCCAGCACCCGGTCGCATTGCCGCGCCAGCCGCGCCGTCATCATGCCGATGGAACACCCCAGTTCCAGCGCGTGATGGAAATGCTGGCCCGACAGCACGGCCAGCGTCCGGCGGTACTTGTCATGTTCATAGGTCCGCGTTGCAACGCCCCACGGGTCGGCGCGCTGGCTGTGCAGGCGTTCGAATACGGTCCGGGACCAGCTTGTGGCGTTCATGGATGGACAAAGACCTCAAAATCCGTCACCAGCGCCGCAAGCAGGCTGTCGGGCAGCTGGAAACCTTCGGCGTCATCGGTAATCAGGCCGCCGTACTGGCTTTCATGCATGCCGACCGCGCGGGCCTTGGCGGCGCGATGGGCGGTGATGTCCAGCCGCATGCCGCGCGGCGGCGGGTGGTCCAGTTCGCTGTCGGGCGGCAGCAGCCAGCCCCATACGGGATAGGCCAGCAGCGCCAGCCCGCAAAGCCGCTGCACGGCCACGCCCATTTTCCACGTTGCTTCATGATCGCAATGCGGGTCCGCGCGCCATGGGGCGAAAACCGTGGTGCAGCCATGGGTGATGGCCAGATGGGCCAGCCGTGTGGCGATGTCGGTAAAGACCGGCCCGTCATGCGGGGCGGCGGCATCGGGCAGGCCAAGGAAGGCAAGCCGGTCGGATGCAAGGCCCAGGCACGCCACGGCGTCGCGTGCTTCGCGCTGGCGTCTTGCCCGCAGGCGCGGGGCGGGCCACTGGCGCGAATGCGGGTGGGACGCTGCCCCATCGGTCATGATGACCACAAGCGGCGGCCGGCCCGCCGCACAGCACGCGGCGATCAGCCCGCCACAGCCCAGGCTTTCATCATCGGGGTGCGGGGCCAGGACCAGCGCGGTGCCCGGCGCAATGGTGGCAAGGGGGGCAACAGGCAGGCCGCGCAGGGCCGCATGCAGGTGGGCCGCCTTCATGCACGGATGTCCGGCTGTGGCATGTCGCGCTGCGTGAACCATGCGGCGGCTTCGCACAATGTCTCGTCCGGGGCGGGCTGGCGCAGGTAGGTGGCCAGGTCGCGGATGATCCGTTCCACCACGTTGTCGCGCACGAAGGCTGACAGCCCCAGCCCGCGTTCGACCAGTTCGATCGCCTCCAGCCCCGCGCGCTCCACCGCAAGCCGGGCCAGGTTGACGGTGGCGGAAATATCGCCTGCCGCAAACCGGTCATGACCGGTGGCGAGCAGGGCCGCGCGGCGGGTCCATAGCAGGGCGGTTTCCGCCGCGATCAGCGCCATGCCGATACGCGCCTGCTGCGCCGGGCTGCCCGCGCGGCCGCGCGCGGCAAGCTGGCCGCGCAGCAGGGCGCTCAGGCGTTCGATGCCGCCCAGCGCCACGGCCATGCCGCGCCATGCCCCGGCCGAGAATTCGGGCTGGCGCAGGTAGTCCCCCGCCTGCCCCACCAGGGCCGAGGGCAGCACGGTCATGCCGGTCAGGTCGCATTGCCCCGTGCCCGCCCCGCGCATGCCGGTCAGTCCGCCACCGCCGTCATGGACGGCGCGCCCTGCCCCCATCGCCACCAGCAGCATGCGCGTGACATCCTGCCCCGCCCGCGCCGTGACAAGGGCGCGGGTGACATGCCGTGCGCCGGAAGCAAAGGCCTTTCCCCCATGCAGCGTAATGCCGCGCGCCGTCTGGTCCATGCGCAGCGGCGTCGCGCCATCGGTGACCCACAGGCCATACAGCGCGCCGTCATGCACCTCCGCGGCAACATGGGCCAGCTGTTCGGGCGTGCCGTACAGCGCGACAAGGCGGATGGCGTTGACGTGGCCTTCCACCACGCGGCCAAGGGCAAGGCTGCCCTGCCCCACCAGCCGCAGCATGTGCAGAAGCCCCGCCGCCACGTGCGGTTCGGTGCCAAAGCCCAGGCCGCCCAGCGTCTGCGGCAGGGCCGCGGTCAGTACGCCAAGCTGGCGCAGGCGGTCCAGCCCGGCGGTGGGGAATGCGGCCCGTGCGTCGTTGACCGTTGCTTCATCCTCCAGTTCCGCGCGACAGGCGGCCAGGGCGTCGAAGGGAAAGGTCATGCGGCAATGCCTTTATGTTTCAGGAGACTGTCTGGTGATAACCAGCTGATAAAAAAAGTTTTTGGGTGCCGCCTTTTTTCGGAATGGCGGCGTCCTTCCGAAGCCTGAAGGCTTCACCAGAAACGTCCTTCGGTTTTCCGGTGCTGTCACGGGCTGGCTTTCCAGACGGTCTCCTGGCGGAAAGGGAACAGGCCGGGCAGAACCCACGTGCTGCCCGCCTGCAGGCACAAACAGTGCCGGTGGGCTGTTGGTTCCCTGCGCGGTGTTACAATCGGGCGGGTCCATCCGTGCCCTGCGTGCCGGTCATGGGCCCGCGCTTTTCATGGTCTGCCGCATGTGCCAGTGTTTTCGGGACATGGGGCGGGACGCTGTCGTCATGCCCCAGCCAGATCCAGACGGAAGGCCGTTGCAATGAAGCTGTATTATACGCCGGGCGCGTGCTCGCTTGCCGCGCATATCATCCTGAATGAAACCGGGCTGCCGCACAGTCTTGAACAGGTGGACCTGAAGGCCAAGCGGACCGCCAGCGGGGACGACTACCTGAAAATCAACCCGCGCGGGGCCGTGCCCGCGCTGGAAATCGCACCGGGCACGGTGCTGACGCAGAACGTGGCGGTGCTGACCTATATCGGGCAACAGTCGGGCAATGTCGCCCTTCATCCTGCCCCTGATACGGTCGAATTCTTCCGCCTGCTCGAAGCCATCGGGTTCTGCGAGGACGTGCATGGCGCGTTCGGCGCGCTGTTCGCCCCGGAACTGCCCGATGTCATGCGTGAACGGCTGCTGGCGAATGTCACCCGCCGCCTGAAGCAGGTCGAAGCATTGCTGGAGGCAGGCGGCAACGGCCACATGCTGCCCGCGGGCTTCACGCAGGCGGATGCGCTGATGGCCGTGATCCTGAGCTGGGCCGGCCCGCTGGGGATCGACCTTTCGGCCTGGCCCCGCGCCTGCGCCCTGCGTGACGCGGTGTTCGCCCGCCCGGCGGCACAGAAGGCCCGGCGCGAGGAAGGGCTGGACTGAACCGTACACGCGCATGGCCCGGACACCAGCGGCATCCGGGCCATGCGGCCGTGAAAACCGGCGCCGCGGTCAGCCGGGCTGGATTTCGATCTTGCGTTCGGTCGGCTTGGCCGGTTCACGACGCGGCAGGGTCACCTGCAGCACCCCGTCCTTGATGCGGGCGCTGATTTTGTCCTCGTCCACGCCTTCGGGCAGGCTGAAATGCTCGGAAAACGCGCCGAAGCTGCGGGTGGAGACGTGCTGTTTCTGCTCCGCCGTCACGGGGCTTTTCTTCTCGCCCGAGATGCTCAGCACGCCGTTGCTGGCGTTCAGGGTTATGTCCTTTTCCGAACAGCCGGGCACTTCGATATAGATGTGGTAGCCGGTTGCGTCCTCGGTAATGTCGGTGGACCCGATCCGGCCGGAGCCGAACGTGTCGGGCGCGCGGTAGTCGTCGATCAGCCGCCCCACCTGGCGCTGCAGCACCGCGAACGGGTCGGCCGCCCGCGCCGTGGCTGTGGTCGTACGGACCGGTGTCGCGACAAATGTCGGTCGTGCAATCATGGTCATTGCTCCTCGATACATGTCATTGGGCGGTCTGTCTGGGTCATGTCCGCCCTGCACCATGAATGCTGGGGCCAATATCCGGCCCCGACCGTGACACAGATCAATCCTGCCATGCGGTCCATTCCATGCAGGGCTGTCCTTTACTTTATCGCAACGACAGGGGACGGGATTTATGCCATGCCGCGCCTGAATTTGTGCAATGCAGGGCAGTATTGCAGCAATATATTACCTCCGCCGCTTCTGCATGCCGCCAGAAAGGCTATATCCTGCGTGGTCCGTTATAACATGCGGCAACCCGTATCGGGTTCAACCAGAATGGAAAACATGCATGTCAGTTGAAAACACGCTTCGCGACGCCATCCAGAAGAAGTCCGTGGTCGGCTTCACCTTCGATGGCAAGAACTACACCGGTTCCCCCCACGCGCTGGGTGAGCGCGATGGCACGCCGCATGTCCTGATCTATCGCGGCGAGGACGCCCACGAAAAGCGCGTGCCCCCCACGGGCGAATGGAGCGTGCTGCCGCTGTCCGACATGACCGACATTCGCCTGCTGTCCGGTGAATCCTTCCACGTCGGCCATCCCGATGCGAAGGTGAAGGCGGAACTGCACAAGGTCAGCGTTGGCTGAACCGGCCGGATGCCCCGCCCGTTCGTGGCGGGGCATTGGACAGGCATTGGACAGAAGTTCCTGAATCAGCGCCTAATGGGGCACGATCAGGTGCAGCAGGCTGGCCGCGCCGAAGAACACCGCCGTGCTGAGCGACCAGATGGCGATGAACCATGCGATCCGCACGCCCGCGTGGCGGGGCGCCCTGTCCCCGTTTCCCACGACAATATCAGTGATAGCCATCGCTCTGGGTCACCTTTCCACGAAATACACGATACGAATGGATGGTATAGGTCAGGATGATGGGCATCATGATGGCGGTGCCGACCAGCTGGAAAAACTGGCTGGAGGGCGGTGAGGACACATCCCACAACGTCAGCCCCGGCGGCACGGCATAGGGCCAGACCGTAATCCCCAGCCCCGACAGGCACAGCCCGAACCAGCCCAGCGCGCAGGCGAACGGCACCCGCGTCTGCCCCCGGCGCAGTGAGCGCGCCAGCACGATACCCAGCACGACCACCAGCACCGGCACCGGGGCCACAAGGGCGATGTTGGGCCAGTCGGTCCAGCGCCGCAGGTAGGGCGCATGCAGCAGCGGCGTCCAGGCTCTGACCGCGACAATGCCCATGAACAGCCCGATGGCCAGCCATCCCGCCCACCGGCGGCACGCCGCTTCCAGCCCGCCCGTGGTGCGCCACACCAGCCACGTCGCCCCCAGCAGGGCGTAGCCGCACATGACCGCCACCCCGCACAGGATGCTGAACGGCGTCAACCAGTCCAGCGCGCCACCGGCAAACGCGCCGTCAACAACCCTGATCCCCTGCACCACGCCACCCAGGATCACCCCCTGGCAGAACGCGGCAATGGCGGAACCGGCCATGAACCCGCCCTCCCACAGCCGTTCACGCGGGGTATCGCGGGTCAGGATGCGGAATTCAAACGCCACGCCGCGAAAGATCAGCGCCAGCAGCATCACCACGACGGGCATGTAGAACGCCGGCAGCAGCGTGGCATAGGCCCCGGGGAACACGCCATACAGCACCGCGCCCCCCAGTACCATCCACGTCTCGTTCCCGTCCCATACCGGGGCGATGGTGTTGATCATCACATCGCGCCGTCCCCGGTCGCGTTCCAGCGCGAACAGCATGCCGATGCCAAGGTCGAACCCGTCAAGGATGACGTAAATCGAGATCGCGGCCACAAGGATCACCGCCCATATGACCGGCAGCCAGTAGGAAACGTCCATCATGTCTCAGGCTCCTTCGCCATGGGTGGGGTCAACGACCGCCGGGTGGCTGCGGGCAGCCAGTATGTCGGGGGCGTGGTCGGGGCTGGTGCCGTGTTCGCCGGTATGCGGCGTGTGGCCCAGCAGGCGCACCAGCATCCCGATCCCGGACCCGAACACCAGCACGTACACCACCACGAACGCCGTCATCGACACCGCCATGGACGACAGGGCGTTGGGGGCCACGCTGTCGGACGTGCGCAGCAGGCCATAGACCGTCCAGGGCTGGCGGCCGACCTCCGTCGTGATCCAGCCGCACAGCAGCGCCAGGAACCCCGCGGGCGCCATGCACAGCGCGACGCGGTGGAAAAGCGGGGTTTCATACAGCTTTCCCCGGTGGCGCAGCCACAGCGACCACAGGCCCACCGCCACCATCAGCATGCCAAGGGCGACCATGATGCGGAAGGTGAAGAAGATGACATAGGACGGCGGCCGCTGGTCGCGGGGAAAATCCTTCATCCCCGGCACCCTGCCGTTCACGCTGTGGGTCAGGATCAGCGACCCGGCCAGCGGCAGTCTGACAGCATAATCCGTATGTTCGGTCTTCATGTTGGGAATGCCGAACAGCAGTTCGGGCGCGTGGTCTTCCGATACCCAGTCCCCTTCCATCGCCGCAATCTTGGCGGGCTGGTATTTCAGCGTGTTCAACCCATGCGCGTCGCCTGCCATGATCTGGATGGGGGCGACGATGGCGGCCATCCACATCGCCATGGAAAACATGACGCGCACGGGTTCACTGGCCACCTGGCCCCGCCTGCGCGCCTTCAGCATGTGCCATGCCCCGGTGGCCCCCACGATGAAGGCCACCGACAGGAACGCCGCCAGCCCCATATGCACCAGCCGGAAGGGAAAGGACGGGTTGAAGATGATCGCCAGCCAGTCGGCGGGCATGAACCGCCCCGTGGCGGGGTCGATGGTGTAGCCGCGCGGGGTCTGCATCCATGAATTGGATGACAGGATCCATGTCATGGAAATCAGGGTGCCGACGGATACGCAGCATGTCGCGGCAAAATGCAGTCCGCGCCCGACCCGGTTCATGCCGAACAGCATGACGCCCAGGAAGCCTGCCTCAAGGAAAAAGGCGGTCATGACCTCATAGGACAGCAGCACGCCGGTAATCGGCCCGGCCTTGCGTGAAAACACCGACCAGTTGGTGCCGAATTCATACGACATGACCAGTCCCGACACCACGCCCATGCCGAATACGATCGAGAACACCTTGATCCAGTATCGGTACAGGTCAAGGAAGACCGGTCTTCCCGTTCGCAGCCACAGCCCTTCCAGCACGGCGAGATAGGCCGCCAGCCCGATCGAAAACGCCGGGAAGATGATATGCACGCCTACGGTAAAGGCGAACTGGAAACGCGCCAGCAGCAGCGCGGGATCATGGACGGTCTGCATCGATAACTTTTCCAAACCTGGGAACAGGGTACGCCCGCGCAGGGACAGGGCCACGCCGGGCCTGCCTGTCACGCGGAATGTCGCGGCATGAACCACAACGCGTCAGGCACGGTGCTAGATCAGTGAAAAGATGCGTGTCCAAGACCTTCTGCGCATGTCATGATAACCATGGCTTATCAAACAGAGCCCTGCCAGAGGTTGCGTATATGAAACCGCACGCCGCCCATTGATATCGGGGCGGAATTTTCCATGTGTGTTGCAGGGGTGTTCCCGATGCGCATGGCAGCCGTCGCATGGGGGCGCGACTGCCATGCCCCCTGTTGCGGGTGACGGGGGGCAAGGGATTACGCTATGTCTGGTCCACGACAGTCGGGTCATGCGCCCCGCCTTTGGTCCATTTATAAGGATATGAACATGGTCAACCCACTGGAAACCACCCCGCAGACCGAGGCCCGCATCACCGCGAAGGCAAAGGAACTGTGGGAAGCCGATGGCAGGCCGGGCTGCGGGCCGGATGCCTACAGGGAAAATGCGTCGGAACTGATCGGGATGGAAAGCAACCCCGACGCCGGCCAGATTCCCGTGGACTCCCCCGTGCCGCTTGACGCGAACGGCCAGCCGATCGAGGAAGCGTTTCTGGAAGAAAACCTCGGCAATTCCGGCGGCAGCATGGACGAACTGGATGATAAACAGGAAGTCCCCTTCGCCACCCGGCAGGAAGAAGCAGACGCGCTGAAAAACCAGTAATCCCGAAAACCGGCGGCGGGCAGCCCTTCATGCGGGTTGCCCGTCTGCTGTCCTGCCGGTGCCGTCTTTTTTGAAGCTTTTTGCAAAAAGCTTCACCAAAAACTTCTGTCCCTCCATCCCTGCTGGAAATACTGCGCGGCCAGTGTTACCGCCTGTCGGTGCAGTTCTCGGTCCCCGCGCGTCAGCACACCCGGCAGTTCCTGCATTTCGCGCATATGGACCCGTGCGAAACCCGGGTCACGCCGTGTGATGGACGCGGTATTGTCGATCAGGCCGGCCAGCCTGATCGTCTGGCCCTTGGCCGATGCCGTGGCATGATGCCCATGACGTTGCGCATATGCAATGTAAGTAATGATATCGTATAACAGATGTATTGCGTGTATTTTCCGTCATGCAGCGAAGCGGTAGCGTGAACGCGGCCGCCCCCGCGCCCATTCCCCGGCTTTTCATGTGATACGTGACTGGGAATTATAAAGTACTCGGTCTTAATTATATTATGAAACTGACCTGTTTTTTGTCCGGACGAAGCGTAACCGTGCCTTATTTATTTTATATTCGGAATGCGGAACCGCCGGGATGATGTGCCGTTGATGTTCCCACAGCGCGCATTTTCGGGGTTGCTTCCCCAATGAAGCCCAGCAGGGCGCCGGGGAAAAACAAGGACCTTCTGTAGCCGCTGTGATATGGAAAGGTGAGGATCATGAGCTATCATATCTCCCTGCACACACGTACCAGCCAGCCCGCATTCGCACCGGCCGACAGCCGTGGTGGTGGGGGGGCCGCGCACAATCCCGGCAACTTTGCCAATGATCCCGCCCGCGCGTCCGAAGCCGGGCACAAGGGTGGACAGCACAGTTCCGGCAACTTCGCGAACGACCCGGAACGCGCGGCGGAAGCCGGCCGCAAGGGCGGCCAGCACAGCCATGGCGGGCATACGGCGGAAAAATCGACATCCGCCGCCAGCACCCGTACCGGCGGCACGCCCAAGGCGACGCAGCACGGTTCGGGCAACTTTGCCGATGATCCCGAACGCGCGGCGGAAGCCGGGCGCAAGGGTGGCCAGCACAGCCACGGCAAATCGTAAGTAACCGGGTGGGCGGGACCTTTAGCGGGTTCCGCCCAACCTGCCTGTTATCCATGAATGCCCCCGCCGCGGCATGATCATGTCCCGCTGGCGGCGCGGCCTTCATGACATGCAAGGAGAAGCACCATGTCCGCTTCAATGACAAACAATACGACAGACGGGTCCATGACCGGCAAAATGACTGGCGATATCGCCGGCAGGCATGACCTGATTTCTTCCGACAAGGTCGAGGGCACGTCCGTGTACTCCCCGTCGGGCGAGAAACTTGGCACGGTCAGGTATTTCATGGTGGACAAGGTCAATGGCGACGTCGCCTATGTCATCATGAGTTTTGGCGGCTTCCTGGGCATGGGCAACAGCTACCATCCCCTGCCGTGGAAAGCCCTGCATTATGACAAGGAACGCGGCGGCTACATTGTCGCCCTGACACGCGAACAGCTTGAAGCCGCCCCCGCCTATGCCGAGGACACGTCCCCCGACTGGACCAACAGCCAGTACGGCAGCCAGGTCGATACCTATTACGGCGACCTGCCGAAAATGTAAGCCGGGTCCGGGCCGGTAGAACATGTAACCACAGGCCACGGCGTCATGCCATGGCCTGTGGTTTTTTTCGGGCAGGCCACGAATGCAGTGTCATGGTCATGCCTTTTTTTTGCAGAAGACGACCCGGAAACCGGCCGTCAGGCGGATTGCGGGATAATGCCGATCATCTCCCCCTCGGTCGGTTCCGGGACCGGCGGCAGGGTCATGACCTGATCGGGCAGCGCCATGCGGGCGGGCGGCATGGGGTCCAGTTTCTGCGGCTGGCCGGTCTGCAGCGCGCGTTCCACCGCCGCAAGGACGCGCACGTCGCGCAACCCTTCCTCCCCATCCGGTTCGGGGTCGCGGTCATGCAGGATGCAGTCGGAAAAATAGGCGATTTCCCCGCCAAACTGCTCCACCGGGTCATGGCGGTGCGTCTGTTTCCGTCCGTTTATGCTGGTGGTGTAGGTAATGCCGACGTTGGGGCCAAACATGTAGCACGGGCCCGCGGTCACGCTGCCCCTGTCACCGACCAGCGAGAAATTCTCGACCGGCGCGCAGGCATAGCTGACCAGGAAATGCGCGATCCGCCCTTCGGCAAAGCGCAGGGTGACGGAAACCGTATCATCAAAATTGAACCGCCGCCCCGGCGTTTTCGCGCCCACGGCGTGGACCTCCACCGGTTCGCGGGCAAACAGGTTGCGCACCGCATTCAGCGGATAGGTGCCCATGTCGGGCACCGGGCCGGACCAGTAGCCGGAATGGCCGCGATGGTTGGCTTCGGCAAAATTCTGCCCGAACATGGAACTGAAGGCCATCAGGTGCCCGAAATCCCCATTGCGACAGCGTGAGATCAGTTCCACCGTCCCCGGTTCGCAATGCAGGCGGTACGCGATCATGAGCTTGCCGCCGCCGCGTTTCTGCGCATCCAGTATGGCCTCGCAGTCCGCGACGCTGGTCGCCATGGGCTTTTCCAGCAGCAGGTGCAGCCCCGCCTCCAGCACGGGCACCGCGTACTGCCGGTGCAGCGCGTTGGGGGTGGCCAGATAGACCGCATCAATATGGCCCGAACGCAGCAGCGTGGGCAGGTCATCATAATGACAGGCCGGAATGTCGTAACGCGCCGCCAGCCTGCGGGCCTTTTCCGGGTCGCCTGTCACCAGCGCGGCCAGCACGGAATTCTTCGCCCGCGCCATGCCCGGCATGAAGGCCTGTTGGGAAATCTGGCCACCACCAATGACGGCGTAACGGATTTTCCGGGCGTCTGTATCGGGTGTCATCGCATGCCTCCACGCTGGGTTGTCGTGCTGGCGGGTGAACGTGGCCCCGGGGCATGGGTTGCGATGGATCTGGCCGCCTGATTTTCATGCGGTCGCGGGTCGATATAAAATAAAACCGGAAATAATGACGGGCGTTACATCACAACGCCGCCTGTCGCGACGTTACCGTCAAAGGATAAACGACAATGATCGCCCGTCCCCTTCGTATCGCGTCGCTTGTGGCTTTTGCGCTGTGCCCCGGTGTTGCGGCCCACGCCCAGGGCAACACGCCCCCCCGGATGCCGGTCGAGACCATGCCCGAGCGTGGCGCGCCCTCCACCTCCACATCCCGAACGCCGGACAGCGCGTGCCGGACACAGGACACCGCGCACGGCCATTCCCACCCCTGCCCGCGCAAGGATCCCAGCAACCCGAGCATACCCGGCACGCAGCCCGGCGGGGGCGCGGCACCTTCATCTTCCTCCACGCCGCCTACGGGCAACATGGATGAATGACATCAGGTGGTGGCGGACTTCATGATGACCAGCCCGGCAAGGATCAGCAGTGCCGCGATGATGCGCGACGGGCTGGCGGCCTCGCCAAAAATCAGGATACCGGCCAGGAAGGCCCCGACCGCCCCGATGCCCGTCCATACCGCATAGGCCGTGCCCAGTGGCAGGGTGCGCATGGACCACAGCAGCAGGCCGAAGCTGATCGTTACCGCCACCAGCGTGACAACCGTGGGCCACAGGCGGGTAAAACCTTCCGACTGTTTCATGGCGGTTGCCCATATTATCTCGAACACGCCCGCTACGATCAGGGCTATCCACGCCATCAGTTTCTCCATCAGGCCGGGATGGCCGGAATTTCCCTGCCACGGCAGGGGATTACTGCCGCGCACACCTAGCCCACATTGATGTATGATCGCAACGATTAAATGACCGGCCGCTGGTGGCGTGGTCCCGTCCCTGCCTGCCGCCGCCAGTGCCGTCCTGCCCGGCCGGCGGCGTCCGCATATCTGCGAAAGGCGCATCCTGTCCCGCCGACCCCCATATGGCGGGGGCGGCCGGATCGGATGCGCCTTTCATGCCTGTCGCCCGGCCGGGCACGGATGCGCGCCGGACCGGGCGACAGGACGGGAAGGACCGGCCTGGCCGGAACCTGTCCCGTGAACAGTCCGCTAAACGGAAACGGCCGTTTTAGCGACGGCCGTGATGGTCTTCGTGGCGTTCGCCGCCAAAGCCGCCTTCGCGGCCCTCACGGTGCTCCCCACCGAAACCACCCTCGCGACGTTCTTCGCCAAAGCCGCCTTCGCGGCCTTCGCGACGTCCCTCGCCAAAGCCACCTTCGCGGCCTTCACGGTGTTCCCCACCGAAACCGCCTTCACGGCCTTCGCGGTGTTCTTCATGGCCGCCAAAAAAGGACTGGGCCTGCGCGGCCACCGGCAGCGATGCGCCAAGCGCCAGCGCAAGCATGATTGTGCGTTTCATAATGTCTCCTCCGGGTTACAAAGTGGTAACATTGTGGAATTGACGGGGGGATGGAAGGGGATGCTTTGTTACAAAAAGATACCACAAGGGTCCATTATCAGGAATTTACTGGTAATGTTTTATGAAAAACGAATAATTTCCTTACGCTACCCAGCTATGCATGGATATTTTCAGTCGGTACAATTAATTCATCGGTAATCATTTGGCGTATGCCACCCGCTTGACCTGCATGATGATCGCGTAGCGGTGATCGGGGATTCATACAATCATCACATTCATGGCCCGGTGTTTTTGTTAGTGTCTGACCGAAAATGAGTTGAGTGATTTCAGTGGATTATGATTCATGGGTTTGCGATAACCTGATGAGATCAAGATGGCCTGGACTGAAATCACCCGCGCGCAGTATCGCCGGGACGACCTGGAGTATGCAAGCGACCTTCGCGATGCGGAGTGGGCGCTGATTGCGCCTTTGATGCCCGAGAAGAAACGACTGGGGAGACCACGACGTACGGATTTGCGCCGGGTCATGGAGGCGATCCTCTATATCGTCACTACGGGTTGCCAGTGGCGACAATTGCCTCGTCATTTTCCCGCCTTCACGACCGTGCAGGGCTATTTCTACCGTTGGATCCGCGAGGGACGATGGGAAGCGATAAACCATATTCTCGTGATCCTGTCGCGTGAGCAGGACGGGCGAGACG
>NZ_CADP01000040.1 GCF_000285295.1 Komagataeibacter europaeus LMG 18890
GCTGTTCGTGTTTCCACTGCCGGATGAAAGCGGCCACCCGTCCGTAGGACCCATCATAACCCAGCGCCACAAGGTCTTCATGCAGTCGTCGCGCCGTACGCCGGTTCTTGCGGGATCGGGCGGCTTCCAGGACCAGCCATCCCCTCAGCCTGTCAGCAAACGGGTCCGGTCGGCTGGGACGTTCGGGTACCTGGAACCGCGGTTCAATACTCTGTGCCCGGAGATATTTCCGGATCGTATTGCGTGACAGTCCCGTCCGGCGTTCGATCTCGCGGATCGGAAGATGATCCCGGCAGTGCCACCGACGGATCACACTCAGAAGCTCCATGTCAATCACTCCTCAAACTCCCAGCAGATGCTGCCGGGGAGTGTGAAGGCATGGGTCAAATCTCGATGAAAATTTCCGCCCTACCCGGGTCAGTTCTCAGTGAAAATCAACAGCGCAGGCTCAAGCAGTGGAAAACAGAACTCGAGCGCGAGGCCGTAATAGGCGACAGCGACTAGCTTTTTGAAGAAGCCGTCATCCGCTGGATTACCGAAGTGCTGGCAACCTCGGTCAAGCCCCAGACCATGCGGCGCTACACCATCTCCATCCGCAGTCTGGAAGATACATTCAAGGGCGTTCGTGTGCGTGACATCACCACGCGCCTGATTTCCAATTTCGTATCCAGCCGGTCAGGCAGCGTAACCAATGCTACGATTCGCCGGGACCTGACCGCCCTGTCCCGCCTGCTGTCGACCTGCGTGGCACGGGGCTGGATCACCAGCAACCCTGCCCTTTCCTTTGACCGCACGATCATCCGCGAACGGCGCGATCCGATCACACCGCCCTGCCCCGATTCGGTGGCACGGGTCAAAGCCGCCTGTCCACCCGGCATGGCCGCGATTCTCGATCTTCTGGAACAGACGGGCATGCGGGAAAACGAAGCTGTCAGCCTGACGGGAGACAACGTGGACCATGAACGCCAACAGATCCGACTGCTCCGCACCAAGACGAGTCGGCCACGCACGATCGCATGGGTCACGCCAGGTGGAGACGCAACCGCGTTGCTGGAACAAGCACCCCGTACCGGTTGCCTGTTCCCGAACCGGCATGGAAAGCCTTATCGAAATGCGGCCTCAAACTATGGACAGGTCATGCGCCGGGTGATGGCGCGATGCGAAGCCGAGAGCATCTTCTTCACCCGCTTTCGTATCCATGATCTCCGCCACGCCTTCGCTATCCGTTGGCTCAAGGCAGGCGGGGATATCTACCGTCTGAGCCGCCATCTGGGACACACATCGGTCAAGACAACTGAAATCTACCTGTCGGCCCTGACGGCGGATGAACTAGACCGAGTAATGCATGTCGGCACAAAAGACGGCACAGTAACCACATGAATGCAGCGGTTTTTGTGCGTGGTAACATCTAGACGGCGGCGGCAGACCTAGCTAAACAGACGATATGGAGAGGTGGCCGAGCGGTTGAAGGCAGCGGTCTTGAAAACCGCCGTGCGTGTGAGCGTACCGTGGGTTCGAATCCCACCCTCTCCGCCACAACATTCCCTGAAAATTCGATGCCATCATAAGGTCGCGCATCCATCGAATGATGGAATGACGATGGTGGCATTCCATACAGGAATGGGCTTTTCCATCATACGGGTGGCAGATCCCTTCGCTTTCCTGCGCGCCCCGCAACCATGGATCAACCGTCCCCGCATCGGCCCATGACCCGCGCCACAGGCCGCGGACGACACGGGCGCAGGCACATGGACCGCCCGCGCCCTGCCCGATCAGTCTTCCGGCGCATGTCCAGCCATGCGTGCCGCTTCATCGGCCTCGGCCTGTTCACGTACCCGGCGGCGCGCCCGGGCCCGTAGCCACAGCCATGCGCCAGTCCCCAGCATGATCGCACCCGCCACGCCACACAGGTACATCAGGATCGGGTGACGCGACAGGAACCAGTCCACCCACATCCACAGCGGCAGCCTGCCCACCGTATAGGTGGGCGATGTGCGATAGGTCGTGAATCTGTCGCCGTTCTTCAGCACCAGGTCGCCCTGCAGGCTGGACAGGGCCTTGCGGTCATGCAGGCTGGTGATCAGGTCATGGATATGCGCGCCATCATCCCCCAGCAGCGCCAGCATCGAACGATGGCTGGCATAGGGGGATTCTGCCCCGATCATCATGGCGGCATTGCGCACCGGGGCATTCAGGTTGGCGGTCACCCCGTTGCGCAGTCCGCTGCCATCACGGTCCTGGAACATGTACCAGATACCCTGCAGCCCCATATCCTGACCGACATGGATATAGCCGTCGTCAATCTGGTATGCCGAACGCGACAGCAGGGACGCCGCCGGTCCCATCTGCCCCACCGGGGCCAGCAGGATGATATCGCCGGAAGGCGGGTTCCGCGCGATATCCGTCGTCGTGGCAAGATGCACCCCTGCGGCGGGATACCATGTCACCGACCCCATGAAGCCCATCAGGTCAAGATAGGCCCCGATCGTATCGGTATCCGGCGTGGGCGGCAGGACCACCGTGGTTTCCCCAAGGTCGGCCATGCGGGAAAACGGAAACCCGATTTCGGAAAAATAGGACAGGTTGGGCAGGGTCGCGAAATGCACGCCACGCCGGAAATCCAGCACGGAATCCGAATCAATCCCAAGACGCAGGTTATCGGGCGTACGCCGGCAGGCCCCCCGGTCCACCGGGCGGGTATCAAAGTTGAACTGCAGGTCATTCTGCCCGAACAGAAGCCATGACGGCAGCGCCGTGACATGCCCCACCGCGCCTGCATGCTGGGTGACCATCCGTTCCGACCACATGCGCCACAGGCTGTTGCCCAGCAGCGAATAGCTTTGCAGGTAGGAGTTATTGAGACTGACATCCAGACGGGACGCGCTGATATCCACAACCGGGTTATCCGGCGTACGCACCCACAGATCCATCAGGAAAGGCAGGCCGTGCCACGTATACAGGTCGGGCGGCAGGTGAAACGGCACATGCAGCGTACCGGGCGCGAAGCCGCCAGCCTGCAGGTCGCCCGCCGTCACCAGTTCACCAAAGCGCACCGGGCGGTCCGTCGGGATGAAGGCTGGCGCATCATACGGGACGCGGGGGCGCAGGGTAACATCCTGCACCACGGCGGACGACATGTTGCCCAGCGTATCGGGCGAAAACACCAGCGCGCGGGCCGCGACCTCGACATCGTGCGGCGTGCGCCCGGTTATGACCAGGACGGTGCCCCATCTGTCATTGGGGTTGGCGATTTCCAGCAGCGTCGGGCCAGCGGGCATGTGTCCCTGATCATCAACGGGAATGTTCTGCCCGATTTCAATGGCATTGCCGGATGCCGGCATGCTGCGCGACACGGGAAAGGACAGTTGCCGCGAGTCAGCCAGCTTGCCAAACCATGACGCGACAAGCCCCCCCGCGCGCATGATGTCCTCCCCCGGCGCTGCGGCGGGCATGACCACCGGCACCCGCATGGCCACCTTCAGGTTGGGATCGAAAAAGGGTACCGGCAACCGGCTCAGGTCACGTTCCGGCACGATCCGCGCCGTGGTCAGGGTAATGCTGGACTGATCCGATATCTGGGCCCACAGCACGTCATTGTACAGGTCGTTGCAGTCACGCCTGTATTCACCGGCAAAATGGAAATTGAGCTTGTTGTCACCCGTGAAATAAAGCGGATCAACCGCGATTTCCATCGGACCGAAGGTCGGATGCGTGGGATCGATGCGGATCGTGCCGACATACTGTTCATTCAGGGTGACGGTCAGCGCCGTGGCTTCGGGCAGCAACGATGGCGAAATCGCCCCGGACAGTTTCAGCGTTGCATGGGTCACCACGCGGTTGGCCGGCACCACCACGTCGATGCCCTGCAATGGGGAGAAGCCCCGCAGGGTCAGGGGACCGTTTTCAAGGCCAAGGTCATGAAACGGAATGGTGCGCGTGATTTCGGTATCCGCCACCCGGTCCGCCAGTCTCGGGTCCGGCAGGCTGCCCACGGGCGGGATATCACCGCTGTTGGTATCCCCCAGCGGGGTCAGGCGCGACACGCCCGTCGTGCTGTAAACCGGGGGGGATGCGGGCGGCGTGGCGACAGGTGCCGCGACTGCCGGCGGCACGGGCGGGGGGGAGACGGGTTCCTGCGCCCGTGCGGGCATCATTACCGACAGCAGCATGCCCATGCCTGCCGCCATCATGGTCACGCCATAGCCAATGCCCCGATGGACAGGCGGCACCACAAGGCTCTTTTTTTCCAGCGTTTCTTCCTTGTGCACGCTTTCATCACTTTCTTCAGATTCCTGCGCCGGGCTGAGATCCCACAGGTAAGGCGGGGACAGAAGGCCGCCTATGGCTTTTTATGACCTGATATATGCTGTTCAACGGCCGGTCATCCTTGAAATCGGCCCAGTTATGCCATGCATCGCTTCGACCGAACACAAAGCTGACAATCTGGCGTTCCTGCTCCAGCGTTTCATTTTTCCATTGCAGATGCAGCCATGAACCACGCTGCCCGAGAATGGTGGCGGGCACGGCCACCCTGATCCCGTCATCGGGCTTGCTGTACTGCAGGACGATGTCCATCGGGGTTTCAAGCTGCATGGGCAGGTTGAGGGTCACCCCCGCCCCACCCAGCGAAATATCCGTCGTGTGGGCATGATATGACGCGCCATCGGCGAAGCAGACCTCGACCGGCAGCTTGACCCGCACGCGGGGCTTGTGCCGGATCTGCCGCGTCTCGCGCCCCACCGCGATGGATGCCAGCACCACGATCAGGCTGATGGTGATCCACAGCGTATTGAGCACGAAGGACTGGAACGCCAGTTTCTGGTGGTACTGGAAAATCATGCCCAGTATGCCGCGCACCATCCCCGCGAACAGGACCAGCGCCATGATGACGTTGGGATACACCGCGCTGAAATCGAAATACCCCCGCGCCAGAAGCCCCCCCTTGTCCGTCACGTTGAACTTGCCCTTGTGCGGCTGCAGCAGGGTGACGATGGTGATGCGGATGAGAAACAGCGCGAGCGAGGTCTCGTAGATCTCGCTCCAGAAGGAATAGCGCCACCGCCCCTCGATCCGGGACAGGGTCATGATGGAATGGAAGATATGCGGCAGCGCATAGACCATGATGGCAAAGGGGGATGCGGCGATGATGTTCTGCCCGAAAAACAGGAACCCCAGCGGAGAGACAAGGAAGATCACCCGCGGGATGGCAAACAGGAAATGCGACATGGCCGACAGGTAGCACAGCCGCTGTTCCCACCGCAGGCCACCGCCCAGCATGGGATTGTCCAGCCGCATGATCTGCAGCATGCCACGCGCCCAGCGCACGCGCTGCCCGATATGCAGGATCAGCCGTTCGGTGGCCAGCCCACCGGCGAGTGGCTGGCGCAGATAGGCCGTCCCCCATCCCTTGCGCTGCATCTTCAGCGCGGTATGGGCATCTTCCGTAACCGTTTCGGTCGCGAACCCGCCAACACTCAGCAGCGCCGAACGGCGGATGGCGGCACAGGAACCGCAGAAGAACGTCGCATCCCAGAAATCATTGCCATCCTGCACCAGCCCGTAGAACATGTTGCCTTCGGGAGGCACGTCATAGCCCGCGGCAAGGTTGCGCTGGAACGGATCGGGGGAATAGAAATGGTGCGGCGTCTGCAGCAGCGCCAGCTTGGGATCAGCCACCATCCAGCCAATGGTCTTGAGCAGGAAGGACCGGGTGGGCACGTGGTCACAGTCGAAAATGACCACGAACTCCCCCCTGGTGATCTTCATCGCGTGATTGAGGTTGCCGGCCTTGGCGTGGTTGTTCTCGGAACGGATGATGTAGCCCGCGCCGGATTCCTTTGCGAAATCGTAAAAGGACTTCCGCCGCCCGTCATCCAGGATATAGACATTCAGCTTGTCCGCGGGCCAGTGCAGGTCCAGCGCCCCCAGCACGGTCGAACGCACCAGTTCAAGATCCTCGTTATAGGACGGGACATAGACATCCACCACCGGCCAGTCATCGGGGTTGTCGGGCAGGTTGTGCGGCTTGCGGCCCAGGGGCCATGACATCTGAAAATAGCTCAGGCACAGGGTGGACAGGGCATATCCCTCTGCCAGCAGCAGGGAAACCGACATGATAATCTGCAGCAGTCCGGTGAACTGCACCGTGCTGCCCAGTCGCCAGATCAGGTAACGGAAGGACACGAACAGCGACAGCATCATGAGGATGCAGGTGACGTGCCGCCCCTTCCTGCGGTTAAGGAAGAAGAACAGGCTGATCGTGCCTATGGAAATGTAGGCCTGTTGCGAGGGCGCAAGGGTAATGTCGCCAACAGACAGACAGAGAAACGCCCCACCCACCAGCAGGAAGCAGACAAGCCACTTCATCCTACGCGGCGTGGCCATGGACGCATCACCGCCCCACTTCAGCCACCATTCCCTTAGCATATTTTACAACCAGACCGACCTGAATAAAAACCTGCTGATACGCATGCATGCAACAGACGCGCCAGGACATTTTACGGACCATTATCGCGCCCTGCGCCAGCGCACGATCTGTTCCTTATGGCAAAAAGTTCTGCTTAAAAGGTATCTCTTTCCTGTGATTTCCTTAATGGAAACGAACATTAAATGACGTGCCATCGGGACCGCAAGGCATTATGTGGGATATGGATTCATTTTTGAATATTGGCCAGAAAAATAAACCCCGCGCCCCGGGCACAATATTCCCTGGTCACAAATCATGAATACGGCTCACATCATAAATCATATCCTGTAATTTATTAAATAACGCATCCTGTTTTACATATGAACCGGCAATCGTGACAGACAAAAAAAGGCACCCGATCCATCGGACCGGGTGCCTTGTTCATCCTGTTACACGCGTGGTGTCAGACCGCGCGGCGACCTGCGCCGCCGGAACGGCCACCGCCACCGGGGCGACCGCCACGGCCACCACCGGGCGGACGACCGCCACCGGCCGGGCGACCACCGCCACCGGGACGCCCGCCGCCGGACCGGCCACCGCCGCCCCCACGACCGCGACCACCGCCACCCAGCACGGGCGGGCGCATGGTGGAATTCTCGGCGGCTTCCGAATGGTACGGGTGTTCGGACACGACCGGGATCTTCTTGCCGATATTCTTTTCAATATCGCGCAGCCATGCCCGCTGTTCCGCATCACACAGGGACACGGCCCAGCCTTCACGCCCGGCGCGCGCCGTGCGGCCAATGCGGTGAACATAGCTTTCGGGCACGTTGGGCAGGTCGTAGTTGAACACGTGGGTCACGTCGTCCACGTCAATGCCACGGGCCGCGATGTCAGTCGCCACCAGCACCTTCACGTTGCCGGAACGGAAACCCGACATGGCGCGTTCACGCGCGCCCTGCGACTTGTTGCCGTGAATGGCTTCAGCCGTGATGCCGTGTTCGCTCAGGAAGGCCGCGACCTTGTTGGCTTCATGCTTCATCAGCGTGAACACCACGGCGCGTTCGACCTTGGGCGAATCCACCAGCAGCTTCAGCGCCTCGCGCTTGTTACCGGTATCGACAAACATCACGGCCTGGCGGATGCGGTCCACCGTGCTGGACGGCGGCGTGACCTGCACGGTGGCAGGGTCACGCAGCAGGCCATGCGCCAGGTCCGAAATGGTCTTGGGCATGGTGGCCGAAAACAGCAGCGTCTGCCTGTCGGTTGGCAATGCCGCGACAATCTTGCGGATATCGCGCACGAAGCCCATGTCCAGCATCCGGTCGGCTTCGTCCAGCACCAGGACCTCAAGCCCGGACAGGTCGACATGCCCCTGCCCCATCAGGTCCAGCAGGCGGCCGGGGGCCGCGACCAGCACGTCCACGCCACGGCGCAGGGCCTCGATCTGGCGTCCCTGCCCCACGCCACCAAACACGACAGCGTGGCTGAAGCGCATGTGGCGGGCATAGGATGCGAAGCTTTCCCCGATCTGGGATGCCAGTTCGCGGGTCGGTGCCAGCACCAGCGCGCGTGCGCCCTTGGGGTGCGCACGGCCCTTTTCACGGAAAAGACGGTCAAGGATCGGCAGCGCGAAGGCCGCGGTCTTGCCCGTTCCGGTCTGTGCCAGACCCAGCAGGTCGCGCCCTTCCAGCAGGTAGGGAATGGCGCCGGCCTGAATGGGGGTGGGCGTGGCGTAGCCTTCCTCGTCCAGTGCCCGCAACAGCGGCTCTGCAAGATGAAGATCGGCAAACGTTGTCATGAATGGCGCCTCCTGGCGCGAAAAAACAGGGCCGTGGGGCGTGCAGGAACCTGCATGCCCGGATGGCGAACTGACAGACATACCCGACACCGGCCCTTATATGCACGGGGGCACTCGGTCTGTCGTCGCAAGGATATCATGTAAGGAATAAAGGCCGGTCCAGTCTGCTTCTGTTCGTGTCCCCCGCGTCAAGGACACGTGCAATCAAACCAGCACAAGGAACAGGCGCGGTCCGTTCCCAAGCCTGAGGCTGTATATTGTTACGGGGTGGACCGCAAGCTTTTTTCATGCGGTCCCTCCCCATATGCCCGCCCGTCGCGGGCGACCCCGGTTCAGGACGGGGGAAAACGGTCGGTCAGGATGACTTCATCATCAGGCAGCTTGCCCACGCGCGGCGCGGCCTGTTCCGTCCCCTTGCCGATGACGACAAACATCGCCACCACATGGTCCGCCGGCAGGTTGATCAGGCGGCCCACCGCATCATAATCGAACCCGTCCATGGGGCAGGACTGATAGCCCATGGCGGTGGCGGCCAGCATGAGCGTCTGGGCCGCAAGGCCCGCGCTGCGCATGGTCTCATCCTGCTGGACCCATTCGCGGCCTTCGTAATAGCCGCGGATCATCTCCGCCATGCGCTGCTTCACGTCATCGGGCGCACCATTGAAATAGCGGGCCGGGTCTTTCTTCCACGCATCACGGTCGGCACAGATCACGATCAGGACGGAGGCGTCGGTCACGTCCGGCTGGTCCCACGCCACCTTGCGCAGTTCACGGCGCAGGGCCGGGTCCCGTACCACCACGAAACGGCAGTGCTGGATATTGAATGCCGAAGGCGCGCGGCGCGCGGCCGCAAGCAGGTCATGCAGTTCGGCCGGGCTGATCGCGTGATCCGGGTCATAGGCCCGTATGGCGCGCCGGGTCTGGATGGCCTCAAGAGTATCCAATGTCACATCTCCCCACCATGGCGACTTTGTTAACGGGGGGCGTCCTTGCGTCGCAACAGGAACAGCGCCTGTTCCCCGAACAGGTTGGCCAGCCGGATCGAACGCCGCCATGGTGCGCGCTCGCCGTCTTCATCCACAGCCATCCACTGCTGGACAACATAGCCCTCATCGCGACACAGCGTCAAAAAGTCGAGGATCGTGCACGGGTGGATGTTGGGCGTGTCGTACCACGGCGTGCTCCACACGCTGGTCATGGGCATGCGCCCGCGCAGCAGAAGCTGCATGCGCAGCCGCCAGTGGCCGAAATTGGGAAATGACACGATGGCGTACCGACCGATGCGCAGCATCTGGCGCAGCACCTCACGCGGGCGCTCGACCGCCTGCAGGGTGCGCTGCAGCACCACGTAATCGAACGCATTGTCGGGATAATGGACCAGATCATGGTCCGCGTCCCCATGCATGACCGGCAGGCCGTGGGCGACGGAACGGGTGACCTCGCGCATGTCGATCTCGATCCCGCGCGCGTCACACCCGCTGTTGCGGAACAGGTAATCCAGCAGCGCGCCATCGCCGCTGCCCACATCCAGTACGCGGGTCCGGGGACGGATCATGCCCGCGATCAGGCGCTGGTCAAGCCGCATGGTCAGCCAATCCCCGCATGTTCCGCCGCCCCGCACAGGAAGCCGCGGATGGTCCGGTCGAAATCAGGTTCATCCAGCAGGAAGGCATCATGACCCTTGTCACTGTCGATCTCGACAAAGGATACGTTTGCCGCGACCTGGTTGAGCGCACGCGCCAGAAGCCGCGCCTGTGACGTGGGGAACAGCCAGTCCGACGAAAACGAGATGATGCAGAACCGCGTGGGCGTGCCCCGGAACGGGCGTGACATGTCGCCATCATGTTCGGCGCCCAGGTCGAAGTAATCCATCGCGCGCGTGATCGTCAGGTAGGAATTGGCGTCAAACCGCCGCACGAAGGTCGATCCCTGGTGGCGCAGGTAGCTTTCCACCTCGAACATCTCGCCAAACAGCGAGCCCGGCCCCCCTGTGGCCCCACGCCCGGGCGTCGTGCGCACGCGGCGGCCGAATTTGCGCGTCAGCGCCGCTTCGGACAGGTAGGTGATGTGCGCCATCATGCGCGCGACCGCCAGGCCACGGGCCGGGATCTCGTTACATTCCCAGTACCGTCCGCCATGCCATTGCGGGTCGGCGAATATGGCCTGGCGGCTGACTTCGTTGAAGGCGATGTTCTGCGCGGAATGGAAGGGCGATGTCGCGATCGGCATGGCCGCGAACACCTGTTCCGGATAGGTCGCGCACCATTCCAGCACCTGCATGCCGCCCATGGACCCGCCCACCACCGCCAGCAGGCGCGTGATACCCATATGTTCGACCAGCAGATGCTGCGCGCGCACCATGTCACGGATGGTGATGGCGGGGAAATCGGTGCCCCACGGCTCCTCCGTTCCGTCTTCGCGCACCCGCAGGCTGCGCGGGCCGGTCGTGCCCATGCACCCGCCCAGCACATTGACGCAGATGACGAAGAAACGGTCGGTATCGATCGGCAGCCCCGGCCCCACCATGCGCCCCCACCATCCGGGCTTGCCGGTCAGGGGATGGGGATCGGCCACGTACTGGTCGCCCGTCAGCGCATGGCAGACAAGGATCGCGTTGTCACGCGCGGGCGACAGGGTGCCATAGGTGCGGTACGCCACATCCACCGGGGCAAGGTGGAAGCCACAGTCCAGCTGCAATCCGTCTGGAAAGGTGACATGCTGATGCGACAGGGGGGTGACGGGATTGGTCTGGTCCATTCTGTATCCGGCATTGCGTCGACAGGGACAATGAAAAAAACTGACAGGGGTTGCGTATGGCACCCCGGCCCGGCACATGCAAGGTTCATGACGGTCCCGGCCCGCCGGGGCATGGGGTCAGAACTGTTCCACCTTGCCCACGCCCTCGATGGCCTTGATCATCTGCGCCACACGCGGGGTCACGCGATAACGTTCGGCCAGCGTCAGTTCAACATCGCGCGTTTCCGCGACCGATGGCAGCAGGATCACCCGTCCCCGCCCGTTGCCATTGCCCTGCAGCACGTCACGGATCGGTTCCAGCGCATCCGCCCGGTCAAACCAGATACGCAGTTCAGCCGCGGCTTCCGCCGCCGCCTGTTCCAGTTCCATCACGTCGGACGCCGTGATGCGCAACGCCTCACCATCCAGCTTCAGATCCGCCGTCACCACCACGGCATTGCCCGCCACCAGGATTTCGCGCGACCGCGACAGCACTTCGGAAAAGAAGGTGATCTCACACCCGCCCGATGCATCGGACAGCCGCACCCACGCCATCTTGTTCCCCGTGCGGGTGGGGCGTTCCTTGCGGTCCACCACGCAGCCAGCGATCTTGACGCGGCCAATGCCCGCCTGTGCCGCCGCCTCCAGCCCCGTGGCCCTGACCGCCCCCAGCCTGCGCATGAGCGGGCCATAGGAATCCAGCGGGTGTCCCGTCAGGTGGAAGCCGATGGCGTCGGCTTCCATGTTCAGCCGTTCGAATTCAGGCCAGTCGGCGCAGCGCGGCAGGCGCAGCGGCTCACGCTGGGCGGGTAGGTCGCCACCACCGCCAAACAGACCGATCTGCCCGCTGGCGGCTTCCTGCGCATTGGCCTGCGCGCGCCGCATGACGGTTTCAGCCCCCCCGCAGGCCTGCGCGCGGTTGGGCAGGATGGTGTCGAACGCCCCCGCGCGGGCCAGGTTTTCCAGCTGCATCTTGTTGACCTGCCGGGGATCCAGGCGGGCGGCCAGATCCTCAAGGTCGGTAAAGGGCCTGTCGCCGCGCACCGCCACCAGCGACTGCATGGCGCTCAGCCCCACCTTCTTGACCGCGGCCAGCGCGTAGCGGATGCCATAGCCCTTGCCATCGGGCAGCTTTTCCACCGTGAAATCCGCGCCGGATGCATTGATGTCGGGCGGCAGGATGGGAATGCCCAGCCGGTCGGCTTCCTGCCGCAGGCCCGCCAGCTTGTCGGTCTTTTCACGCGCAAGCGACATGCACGCGGCGATGAAGGCGACGGGATGGTTCGCCTTCATCCACGCCGTCTGGTACGACACCAGCGCGTAGGCGGCGGCATGGGATTTGTTGAACCCGTAATCGGCGAACTTGGCCATGAGGTCGAACACCTCGGCGGCCTTTTCCTTTTCAATGCCGCGCTTCATCGCCCCTTCGGTAAAGATCACGCGCTGGCGGTCCATTTCCGCGCGGATCTTCTTGCCCATGGCGCGCCGCAGCAGGTCCGCCCCGCCCAGGCTGTAGCCCGCCATCTTCTGGGCGATCTGCATGACCTGTTCCTGATAGACCATGATGCCGTAGGTCTCTTCCAGGATATCGCGGATTTCCTCGTGCGGCGGCTCCCACGGCTCACCGTGCTTGCGCCTGCAGTAATCGGGGATGTTGGCCATCGGCCCGGGACGGTACAGCGCCACGGCGGCGATCAGGTCTTCCAGCCGGGTCGGGCGCATCTGCTTGAGCACGTCGCGCATGCCCGCGCCTTCGAACTGGAACACGCCGCCCGTATCGCCGCGCGCCAGCATGTCATAGGTCAGTCCGTCATCCAGCGGCAGGGCCGACAGGTCGACCTCGATCCCCATGCCGTGCAGGAACTGCACCGCGCGCTGCAGGATGGTCAGCGTGGTCAGGCCGAGGAAATCGAATTTGACCAGCCCCGCCTGCTCCACGAACTTCATGTTGTACTGCGTGACCAGCATGTCGCTCTTGGGATCACGGTACAGCGGCACCAGTTCCACCAGTTCGCGGTCGCCAATCACCACGCCCGCCGCATGCGTACTGGCATGGCGGAACAGGCCTTCCAGCTGCTGGCCGATTTCCAGCAGGCGGGCGATGGCTTCGTCCTCGTCGCGCATTTCCTGCAGGCGCGGCTCCCCCTCGATCGCCTGTTTCAGTGTCACCGGCTGCGCAGGATTGTTGGGGATCAGTTCCGCCACGCGGTTGACCATGCCGAATGGCAGGCCCAGCACGCGCCCCACGTCGCGCACCGCGGCGCGCGCCTGCAGCTTACCGAACGTGATGATCTGGGCCACGCGGTCGGGACCGTATTCGTTACGGACGTAACGGATCACCTCGTCCCGCCGGTCCTGACAGAAATCGATATCGAAGTCAGGCATCGACACGCGTTCGGGGTTCAGGAACCGCTCGAACAGCAGGTTGAAGGGAATGGGGTCGATATCGGTAATGGTCAGCGCCCATGCCGCCAGCGACCCCGCACCCGAACCACGTCCCGGCCCCACGGGTATGTCATGCGCCTTGGCCCACTGGATGAAGTCGGCCACGATCATGAAATAACCGGGGAACCCCATCTGGGCGATGATGTCGAGTTCGAACGCTAGGCGTTCCTCGTATTTCGTCCGCATATCGTCATCGACAGTCATGCGCGACAGGCGGTTTTTCAGGCCGGTAACGGCCATGTGCCGCAATGTCTGTTCCTCGGTCTGGCCTTCTTCCACCTTCGGGCAGACCGGCAGCAGGGGCTTGCGCGTTTCCACCGCAATGGCGCAGCAGCGCGCGATGTCCAGCGTATTGTCGCAGGCTTCGGGCAGGTCGGCGAACAGTTCGCGCATGACCTCCGGCGGCTTGAACCAGTGTTCGGGCGTGACCCGCCAGCGATCGCGTTCGGCCATGGTGCGGCCCTGCGCGATGCACAGCAGCGCATCATGCGCCTCGTACATGTCCGGCCTGGGAAAGAAACATTCATTGGTCGCCACCAGCGGCAGGCCCATGCGGTCGGCCATGGCGATCATGCCCGGCTCCACCGCGCGTTCCGCCGCCTGCCCATGACGGTGCAGTTCCACCGCCATGTGGCTGCCATAGGCTTCGTGCAGCCGGTCCATGAGGCGCGCGGCCTCCTTCTCCTGCCCTTCGGCCAGCATATGGAACAATGGTCCCCGGCTGCCGCCCGTCAGCAGGAACAGGCCGCCCGCGCGTTCGCACAGCATATCAAGGGTAACGGTCGGTTCATCCGTTTCATGCTGCAGGAACCCCGCCGAGGACAGGAACTGCAAATTGGCCAGCCCTTCCGCATTGCGCGCCAGCAGCACCACGGGTTCGGCCGGGCTGCCTGGCTTGTCGCTGCGCGACGGCAGGCCGATCTGGCAGCCGATAATGGGCTGCACGCCCTTTTTCCCGCAATATTGCGAGAATTCCAGCGCGCCAAACATGTTGCCCGTATCGGTAATGGCGACGGCGGGCATGTGCATGTCGTGGGCCAGCGCCACCAGTTCGGGCACGCGGATGGCCCCCTGGCTGAGGGAATAGGCGGAATGGACACGCAGGTGAACGAAATCGGCATGGGACATGGGCATATCTTACCCCACACCGCATCTGATTCGCACGCCCCGTGCGCAAGGCATGACCTGCCATGCATAAAAAATGACAAAAGTTTCTTGGGTGCCGCCTTTTTGTTAAAAGCGGCGTTCTTTGAAGCTTTTTACAGATTTTCAGGTGGCAGGCGCCACCGGCACGACCAGCCCGTCACGCAGGGTCACGATGCGGTCCATGCGGCGGGCAAGGTCCATGTTATGGGTCGCGATCAGGGCGGCGACCCCATGGGCGCGCACGGTTTCCAGCAGCGCGTCAAACACCGCGTCAGACGTATTCACGTCCAGGTTGCCCGTTGGTTCATCCGCCAGCAGCACATGCGGGCGGTTGGCCAGCGCGCGCGCAATGGCCACGCGCTGTTTTTCCCCCCCCGACAGCTTGCCCGGCAGATGGTCCAGCCGGTGCCCCAGCCCGAAAATGGACAGCAGTTCGTCCGCCCGCGCGCGTGCATCCCTGCGCGCGACGCCCGCGATCATCTGCGGCAGCATGACATTTTCACGGGCGCTGAATTCGGCCAGCAGGTGATGGAACTGGTACACGAACCCGATCCGGTCGCGCCGGATCTCGGTCCGCCGGGCATCCTTCAGCGCGCCCGCGTCCTGCCCCGCCACCATGACACAGCCCGCATCCGGCTTTTCCAGCAGGCCAGCCAGATGCAGCAGCGTGGACTTCCCGGTGCCCGAAGGCGCGACAAGGGCCACGATCTCACCGGGGTGCAGCGTCAGGTCCGCGCCGCGCAGCACATCCAGCGTTTCCTCGCCGCTGATGTAACGGCGCGCCACGCCATCCATGCGCAGCGGCGGGGCGTTGTTCAGGGCATCACTCATGGCGCAGGGCCTCCACCGGGTCCGTCCTTGCCGCCCGCCATGACGGGTACAGCGTGGCCAGCAGCGACAGCACCAGCGCCATCACGATCACCTCGATCACCTGCGACCAGATCAGTTTGGCGGGCAGGTGTTCCAGATAATACACCTCGGCATTGAACAGGTCGGTGCCGGTGATGCGCTGCAGAAGCTGGCGGATATGTTCGATATTCAGGCAGAACACGATGCCAAGTCCGGTGCCGACAAACGTGCCCGTCACCCCCACCGATGCCCCGCACATGAGGAAGATGCGCATGATCGCCACACGCGTCGCCCCCAGCGTGCGCAGCACGGCGATATCGGCACTCTTGTCCTTGACCATCATGATCAGCGACGAGATCACGTTGAAGGCCGCAACAAGGATGATCAGCGTCAGGATCAGGAACATCACGTTCTGTTCCACCTGTACCGCGCCGAAGAAGGCATTGTTGCTCTGCGTCCAGTCCATGACGCGCACGTTGCCATCCATCGCCTTTTCGATCGCCTGGCGGATGGGGGCGACGTTTTCCGCATCCCGGGTCATGACCTGCACCTGCGTCACCTGCCCCGGTAGCTGGAAATAGACCTGCGCCGCATGCAGCGGCAGGAACACATAGCTGGCGTTATAGTCATTCACGCCCGCATCAAATATGCCCACCACGCGATAGGCGCGCACGCGCGGCATGGTGCCGAATGCGGTCGCCGCCCCCTGGGGCGAAACCAGCGTCAGCCTGCCGCCCACCGTCAGCCCCGCGCGTTCCGCCAGCGTGGTGCCGACGATGATGGTGTCATCGCCGCCAAAATCGTCCATGGAACCGGCGACAAGGTTGTCGCTGACCTCATGCAGCGCCTGCAGGTCGGCCCGCGTCATGCCGCGCACCAGCCCGCCCGCATTGTAGCTGCCGGAATTGAGCAGTACCTGCGATTCCACCAGTGGGGCCGCCGACACGACGCCCGGCACCCTGTGCACCCGTCCGGCCACGTCATCATAATCGCTGATGGTGCGTGTCACGCCAAAGACGCTGAGATCGCCATTCAGCCCCAGGATACGGCCCAGCAGGTCGGCCTTGAACCCGTTCATGACCGACATGACGATGATCAGCGTGGCGACACCCAGCGCGATCCCCACAAGCGAGAAGATCGCGATGACGGAAACGAACCGCTCCCCCCGCCGGGCATGCAGGTAACGCCCGGCGACCATCCGCTCGAAGGGACCAAACATCAGACGCGTATTTTCGCGATAAGGGCCAGGGCCGCGTCCACCGTTTCCTCGGTGCGTTCCCCGGTGCGGCGGTTCTTCACTTCCACCTTGCCATCCTTCGCCCCGCGCGGCCCCACGATCAGCTGCCACGGATGGCCCAGCAGGTCAGCATCGGCAAACTTCGCGCCCGCGCGTTCGGCACGATCGTCATACAGCAGGTCATCAGGCGCTGCCGCATACAGCTTTTCACAGATGGCGTCGCACTGCGCGTCACCATTCTTCAGGTTGATGATGGCGGCCCGGAAGGGGGCTACGGACGCGGGCCAGATAATGCCGTTGTCATCATGGCTGGCTTCGATGATCGCGGCGACAAGACGCGAGACGCCAATGCCGTACGACCCCATTTCCGGATACAGCGGCGCGCCGTCGGGGCCGCTGACCGCGATGTCCATGGACTGGGTATACTTGCGGCCGAAGTTGAAGATATGCCCGACCTCGATGCCTCGCCCCTCGCGCTGGCGTTCGGCCGGCACCTTCGCCCATGCTTCCGCGTCATGCATTTCATCCGTCGCGGCATAGAACGACGTCATGCCGGTGAAGAACTTTTCAAGCGACGCCCGGTCATTGAGGTCAACGTTTTCACCCAGCCAGTCCTGGTCCTCCAGCGCGCCGTCGAAGAACACGCCGCTTTCCCCCGTCGGGGCCAGGATCAGGAATTCGTGGCTCAGTTCACCACCGATCGGACCGGTATCGGCGCGCATCGGGATCGCGCGCACGCCAAGGCGCTGGAACGTGCGCAGGTAGGCCAGCATCATGCGGCGATAGGTATCAACCGCGGCATCATGGTCGAGGTCGAAGCTGTAGGCGTCCTTCATGTAGAACTCACGCCCGCGCATCACGCCAAAGCGGGGGCGGACCTCGTCACGGAACTTCCACTGGATCTGGTACAGCACCTGCGGCAGTTCCTTGTAGGACTTGACCGCCTGACCGAACAGGTCGGTGATCATTTCCTCGTTGGTCGGGCCGAACAGCATGTCGCGTTCATGCCGGTCACGGATGCGCAGCATTTCCGGGCCATAGGCGTCATAGCGGCCCGAACGCTTCCACAGTTCGGCGGACTGCATGGTGGGCATCAGCAGTTCCTGCGCGCCCACGGCGTCCTGTTCGTGGCGCACGATATTCGCGATATGGCGCAGCACCCGCAGGCCGGCTGGCAGCCAGGCATAGATGCCTGCCGCGGTCTGGCGAATCATGCCCGCACGCAGCATGAGCCGGTGCGACGTGATCTGGGCCTCGGCCGGATTTTCCTTGAGGGTCGGCAGAAAACTGCGGGACAGACGCATATCCGTATGAACCTTGAAGTATGAGAACCGATAATGCAGCGGACCCTAGACCAATCACAACGCCCGTGGAATGGGGCATGTGCGTGATATCCCCCCGCGCCACACCGAAGCGTGATGGCCAAAGGCCGGCAATGCGTAAACATCCGCGTGAGGGGGCATGGCGGCAACCCCGTGCCGGGGCTAAGGTGCGCAGGCAAATCTGGTTGCACACGAGACGCCGGGTTTAGGGAAAACGTACCAAAAAAATAATGGCAGGAAACGGTTCATCCGTTCCCTGCCATAATCATTTGCGGCCCAAGGATCATAAAGACGTTTCTGGTGCCGCCCTGTTCAAAAAAGACGGCACCAGAAAACTTTCATTACTTTCCGTCAGCTACACCCGCAGCAGATGCACATCGACCAGCGGGCGCTTCTGCAGCTTGCGACCCAGCGCGCGGCGCAGCGCGGTCTTGGCCGCTTCGCGGAAGGTCGCGTCGTTTTCACGCAGTTCATCGGGGATTTCATCCAGCGCATTGCCGAATTCCTCGGTCACGCGCTGGGTTTCGGGGTCTTCGGCATCCAGCAGGCCGGGCGCGCTGACCTTCGGGTCACCGATCAGGTAGCCCTCATCATCCACCGCAAAGCTGCCCAGCACCATGCCGTTGAACAGCATCCGGCGCCGCGCCGACAGTACGCCGCCATTCATGGGCAGGATACGCCCGCCATCCAGCACCAGACGCCCGGTGGGGGCGGTATCGCCGATCTCGACCCCGTCGGCGCGGATGTCGAGGATATCGCCATCTTCCAGCAGCACGGGTTCAATATTCAGTTCCTGCGCAATGGCGGCATTGGCGGTCAGGTGACGCCATTCGCCATGCACCGGGATCAGGAAACGCGGACGCACGAGGTCATACAGCTTGCGCACGTCACCACCCGTGGCGTGGCCCGATACGTGAACAAGGTGGTCCTTGTCGGTAATGACATGCACGCCACGGCGGGTCAGGCTGTCCTGCACCTGGATCACGGCCTGCTCGTTACCGGGGATCATGCGGCTGCTGTAGATGACCGTATCCCCCTCACCCAGCGCGATGTTGGGGTGGGTGTCGGCCGCGATGCGCGACAGGGCCGAACGGGGCTCGCCCTGACTACCGGTCACGATCAGCAGGATCTGGCTGTCGGGAATGGAATTGGCGTCCTGTTCCGACAGGAAGTGCGGCACATCCGACAGGTAGCCGCATTCGCGCGCCGCGACCTCAAGGTTGCGCAGGCTGCGCCCGACCACGGCAACGCGGCGGCCAGCGGCCTTTGCCGCCATGGCCAGCGTTTCCACGCGGGCAACGTTACTGGCGAAGCAGGTCACCGCGATCCGCCCCTCGAGCGAGGCGATGAGGCGCGTCATCTCGCGCCGCACATCGGCTTCGGACGCGGACGGCCCTTCGGTGCGGACATTGGTGCTGTCGCACACCATGGCCAGCACGCCCTCACGCCCCAGTTCGGCGAAGGTTTCAAGGTCGGTCGGCGGTCCGACCTGCGGGTCGGGATCGATCTTCCAGTCCCCGGTATGGACAATGATGCCCTGCGGCGTGCGCAGCACCAGCGACTGTGATTCCGGCACCGAATGCGTGACCGAGACGAAGCGCAGGTCAAACGGCCCGACGGTAAAGGCGCTGCCGGGGGCGATCACATGGATGGGCACCTGCTGCAGCAGGCCTGCCTCCCCCAGCTTGCGGCGCAGCACGGCTGCGGCAAACGGCGTGACATAGACCGGGCAGCCAAGCTGCGGCCACAGATGGGCGATCGCCCCCAGGTGGTCTTCATGCGCGTGGGTGACGACCATACCGGTCAGCCTGTCCCTGCGTTCGGCGATGAAAACCGGGTCGGGCAGGATGATTTCCGCCTCCGGCGTGTCATTGCCGCTGAAGCCGATGCCGCAATCCACCGCCAGCCACGCCTCACCCTGTCGGTACAGGTTGAGGTTCATGCCGATTTCGCCTGTTCCGCCTAACGGGAGGAATGAAACGCCTGTCATATCATTCATCAACAAATCCTGTGTCAGTTACCATGGTTTCAGATGTGTTTGAAAAATGGCCCCGGAACGCCTGTCCCGTGCCGTTGTTACGTGCCCTGTTGTCAGCCCGGTCGGGGCCAAAATCCTGTCTGGCGCCAGCATGTCGCCGGTCCGCCTGCCCTGTCGGCTTCGGGTGGAGCAGCCCATGCCACCCGGTACGGGTGGACGGCGCTCGACACCTTTCGCCATGAAATCATGCATGGGATTATCATGTAATCCCGCCAACTTAAATCTCTTTCCTTTGCCGGGGCCGATTATTCTGGGTGCGCGGGGACCATCAGCACGTCCCCCGTCACCACGCGACGCACCCCTTCGGGCGTGCGCAGCAACAGGATACCGTCATCCCCCAACCCTGCAAACGTGCCGATAAACTGCCGGTTTCCTGACGTAACCCGTATGAAGGTGCCAATCGCGTGCCCGCGTTCCAGCCATGCGGTGCGGATGGCGCCAAAACCATTGGCGCGATAACGCGACAGCCACAAATCCAGATGGTGCAGGATCGCGCGCGCCACTTCGGGTGCGTCCGGCACATCGCCCCCGCAATCCGCCAGGCAGGCCAGCGTGCGCCCGGCGATATCGGGTTTGCCACGCAGATTGGCCCCGATGCCGATCACCTGCCATGACACCCCGGGGCCGATCCCGCTCTCGATCAGGATACCCGCCATCTTGCACCCATCAAGCAGCAGGTCGTTGGGCCATTTCAGTTCCAGCGCATGACCGGCAGGTACGTAACCCGCGATGGCGTCATGCAGCGCAAGCCCGGCAATGAACGGCCACAACCCCACCGGCACCGATGCCCCCTGCCCCACCAGCATGATGGACAGGGCAAGGTTGCCACCAGGATCGCACCATTCACGCCCGCGGCTGCCCCGCCCCGCCGTCTGTTCCAGCGCGAGTATGGCGACGCCATCCGCCCCCTCGCCCGCCTCAAGCCGGGCCTTGCACAGGTCGGATGTCGATCCCAGCCTGTCATGCACCTCCATCCGCCATGCGGAGCCGTCGCCACGGGGTATCGTGACAACGGAGGGACGATGGGCGGGCTGGGTCATGCGTTACCTGAACAATGCGCTCGCCGCCGCCTGTGCTGCTGTCGCAACGGGACCAAGCCCCACCACAAAGAACGTGGTCACCAGCCCCATTCCCACCGATACGAAGGAGACGGAAACAGGCGAGCGGTCCAGCGCCGGGGCGGCGGCATCGAAAAACATGATCTTGACGATCCGGATATAGTAATACGCCCCGATCACGCTGCTGACGATACCAATTGCCGCCAGCCCGTAAAGATGGGCGTTGATCGCGGCATAGAACACCATGAGCTTGCCAAAGAACCCGGCCAGCGGCGGTGCCCCGGCCATGGAGAACATGAACACCGCCATGGCCAGCGCCATGCCCGGGTCGGTGCGCCCCAGACCGGACAGGTCGCTGATCCGGCTGACCGCGCGCCCCTTGCGGCGCATGGCGACAATCCCCGCGAACGCGCCGACATTCATGAACAGGTAGGTCACCAGATAGACCAGCGTGCCGCGCGTGCCCTCCGCCGTGCCGGCCGCCATGCCGATCATGGCGTAGCCCATGTGCCCGATGGAGGAATACGCCATGAGCCGCTTGATGTTCCCCTGCGGAATGGCCGCCAGTGACCCGAACACCATGGACGCGGCGGAGACGACCTCGATCAGCAGCTGCCACTGTGGCGTCATGCTGCCAAAGGGGCCGGCCATGACGCGCAGCAGCACGGCGAATGCCGCGATCTTGGGCGCCCCGGCCATATAGGCGGTGACCGAGGTGGGCGCGCCCTGGTACACATCGGGCGTCCACATGTGGAACGGCACCATGGACAGCTTGAAGCACAGCCCCACCAGCACGAACACGATGCCCACCATAAGCCCGGCGGGCAGCACCGCGCTGCCGCGCACCGCCTGCTGCAGCCCGGCATATTCCATCGTCCCGGCAAAACCGTACGCCAGCGAGATGCCATACAGCAGCAGTCCCGACGCCAGCGACCCCAGCACAAAATACTTCAGCCCCGCTTCCGCCGCCGTCACCCGGTCCCGCGCGAAGGCGCACAGGATGTAGATGGACAGCGAGGACAGTTCCAGCCCGACAAACAGCGTCATGAGGTTGCCCGATGACGCCATGATCATCGTGCCCAGCGTGGAAAACACGATCAGGACAGGGAATTCGAACTTGTCGATTTCCATTTCCCGCGCGTATCCCACGCTCAGCACCACCGAAAGCGCGGCACCCGTCAGGCTCAGCACCTTCATGAAACGGGCGAAGCCGTCATTGATGAAAATATGGCTGTATCCGGTGCCATCGGGCGACAGCACGACAAGGATGCCCGTGACCACCAGGGCCAGCAGCGTCATCATCGCGCAGGAGAAGAAGGCCTGCCCACGCCGTTGCATCACCCCGGCAAGCAGGATGACCAGCCCCGACAGGGCCAGCACGATTTCGGGCAGTGCAAGTGTCCAGTTCATTGGTATTGGCCCTGACATGCGGGGTTAGCGGAAGAACAGCATGGTGGTCAGCAGCACCACCAGCCCGATCAGCATGGAAAAGGCATAGACCGCCATGGACCCGGTCTGGATGCGCACGGCCTGCCCCGCGCCACCTGCGGTCAGGCGGGCCAGCCCTTCGGGTATGCCCTCGACTACGTCCTCGTCCACGCCCTTCCACAACAGGCGCGCAATCGCGCGATAGGGACGGATGATGGCCACGTCATACAGTTCGTCGAAATACCACTTGTTCAGCAGGAACAGGTAAAGCGGGCGCAGGCTGCGCGCGAGGGCCGCCGGGATGCCGGGGCTTGCGATATAGCAGACATAGGCCACCGCAATGCCCAGCACGGCGGCGAATGTCGGCACCAGCGCGATGAAGCCGGGTGTCTGTTCAAGGCGTTCGATCACGTCATGGCCAGGAATGGCGGCAATCGCCCCGTTCCAGAACGCCGCCTGGTGGCTGCCGATATAGAACGGTTCCAGCACGATACCCGCAATCACCGCGCCTACGGACAGCAGGCCGACAGGCACCATCATGGAAGCCGGGCTTTCATGCGCGCCGTCATGCAGGTGCGCGTCACGCGGCTTGCCGTGGAACACCAGGAAGATCAGGCGCCAGCTGTACAGCGCGGTCAGGAACGCGGTGACACACCCCATGACCCAGCCATAATGGCCCATGCCGCTGTCCGACATCCATGCCGCTTCCAGGATCGCATCCTTTGACCAGTAACCGGCAAAGGGAAAGATACCGGCCAGCGCAAGGCTGCCGATCCACATGGCGGCATAGGTGAAGGGGATCTTCCGCCACAGCCCGCCCATGCGGAACATGTCCTGTTCATCATGCACGGCATGGATCACACAGCCCGCGCCAAGGAACAGGAGCGCCTTGAAAAACGCATGCGTGGTCAGGTGGAACATGGACGCCTGATACGCCCCCACGCCAACAGCCACGAACATGTAACCAAGCTGCGAACAGGTGGAATAGGCAATCGTGCGCTTGATGTCGGGCTGCACCAGCCCCACGGTCGCGGCAAAGAAGCTTGTCGTGCCGCCAACCAGCACGATCAGATCGCGGGTGACCGGCGCCAGGTCCACCAGCGGCGACATGCGCACCATGAGGAAGATGCCCGCCGTCACCATGGTCGCCGCGTGGATCAGGGCGGAAACCGGGGTCGGCCCCTCCATCGCATCGGGCAGCCATGTATGCAGGAACAACTGCGCCGACTTGCCCATCGCCCCGATGAACAGCAGCGTCGCGATGACCTCATACAGCGGATGCGTGCCGAACAGCGCGAACGTGTCGTTCACATGGTAGGGGATGGCGGCGAAGATTTCCTCATACGACACGCTGCCCAGCCGGATGAAGATCAGCGAGATGCCGACAAGGAAGAACAGGTCGGCGATACGGTTGACCACGAACGCCTTGATCGCGGCAGCACAGGCGGAAGGCCGGTCATACCAGTAGCCAATCAGCAGGTAACTGGCCAGCCCCACCCCTTCCCAGCCAAAGAACAGCTGCAGCAGGTTGTCCGACGTCACCAGCATCAGCATGGCGAACGTGAACAGCGACAGGTAGGAAAAGAAGCGGTACACCGGCCGCGCCTCATGCGCCATGTAGCCCACGCTGTACACATGCACCAGCAGGGAGACCACGGTGACCATGGCCACCACGCTGACCGAAAGCATGTCCATGCGCAGCTGCCAGTCGGCCCGGAAGCCCGCGGCGTGAACCCAGTCGGCCACCGGCACGACAAACGTGCCCACGTCGCCCATCTCGAACCCCAGCACGCCAATGGCCGCCAGCGCCGAACAGATCATGAGGCCGATGGTGGTGAACCGCGCGGCACTGTCGCCCATCAGGTGACCGAAACAGCCCGCCACCAGGAAGCCGATAAGGGGCGCGAACACCGCCACTTCAAACAGGAAGGATGCCGTCTGCATTTCCCTTACCCCTTCATCATCGTGATATCATCGACTTCGATCGAGCCGCGATTACGGAAATAGACCGTGACAATGGCCAGCCCGATGGCGGATTCCGCCGCCGCGATGGTCAGCACGAACAGGGTCATCACCTGTCCCGACAGGTCGCCGGTGGCGGCCGAAAACGCCACGAAATTGATATTGGCCGAAAGCAGGATCAGTTCGATCGACATCAGGATGATGATGACGTTCTTGCGGTTCACGAAAATGCCGAACACGCCCAGAACCAGCAGGATCGCGCCAATGCTCAGGTATGGCGCAAGGCCGATCCCCTCAATCGCGCTATGCATTGTCCTGTCCTTTCGTGCCTGTCGCGGGGGCGATGACCACCAGCGCGGTCTGTGTTTCTTCTTCCATTTCCTGTTCGCGCCACGCCTGCGTGCCGTACGTGCCCGGCACCGCCGCCACGTCGTATGACGTGTGCGGGCGCAGGAAGCCGCCCTGCGCCGCAACGCCCGCGCCCAGCGGAACCTGAAGCATTTCCAGGCTGTCGGCGGCCGTGCGGTCGTGCTGGCGGTCGATGTTCTGGCGGCGCCCGGTGGGCCGGTCACGCAGCGTCAGCACGATTGCGCCGATCATCGCCACCAGCAGCACCAGCGCGCATGACTGGAACAGGAAGATGTAATGGGTATAAAGCACGTCGCCGAGTGCCGCCGTGTTGGTGCGCGTGGGCGACGACGGGACAAGATGCCCGACCTGGTCAATGTTGGTGGCGACGCGCCAGTGGGTGAACGCCATGATCAGTTCAACCAGAAGCACGCCGCCAACCACGCCGCCAATGGGCGCGTAACGCTGCACGCCTTCGCGCATCCGCGCGAAATTGACATCCAGCATCATGACCACGAACAGGAACAGGACCGCGACCGCGCCGACATAGACGATCACCAGCGTCATCGCGAGGAACTCGGCCCCCGCGATCAGGAACAGCCCCGCCGCGTTGAAGAACGCAAGGATCAGGAACAGCACCGAATGCACGGGGTTGCGCGCGCACACCACCATGGTGGCGGACAGGACCAGAACCGCCGCAAAGACGTAAAAGACAATCTGGGTCATCATGGGTGAGCTTCCTGCCGCATGGATGTTTCCTCCTGCCGGCATGACGGGTGCGGCCTGCGCCGCGCCCGCCGTGCGGTATCAGCGGTACGGGGCATCAAGTTCAAGCCTGCGGGCGAGAACGCTTTCCCAGCGGTCGCCATTGGCCAGGAGCTTGTCCTTGTCGTACATCAGTTCTTCGCGGGTTTCGGTCGCGAACTCATAATTGGGGCCTTCGACAATCGCATCGACCGGGCAGGCTTCCTCGCACAGGCCGCAATAGATGCACTTGGTCATGTCAATGTCGTAGCGCGTGGTCCGGCGGGATCCGTCGTCACGCGGTTCGGCCTCGATGGTGATGGCTTCGGCCGGGCATGTCGCCTCGCACAGCTTGCACGCAATGCAGCGTTCTTCCCCGTTGGGGTAACGGCGCAGCGCGTGTTCGCCACGGAAGCGCGGTGACAGCACGCCCTTTTCATAGGGGTAGTTGATCGTGGCCTTCGGCTTGAAAAACGCCTTCAGCGTCACGCTCATGCCCGACACCAGTTCGGACAGAAGCATGGAACGGGCGGCTTTGCTTAATGTACCCATCAGCCTGCTCCTCCGGGCAGAAGGCCCGTTACCATCAGGAATCCCGCGCTCAGCACCATCCATGCCAGCGAAAACGGCAGGAATACTTTCCAGCCCAGCCGCATGAGCTGGTCGTAGCGGTAGCGGGGAAATGTCGCGCGCACCCAGATGAAGACAAACAGGCAGAACAGGATCTTCGCGATCAGCCACAGCGGCCCCGGTATCCATGTAAAGGGCGCGATCCCCAGCGGCGGCAGCCAGCCGCCAAGGAACAGGATGCTGACCATGCCCGACATCAGGAACATGTTCGCGTATTCACCCAGGAAGAACAGGCCGAAGGCAAGGGCCGAATATTCGACGAAGAAGCCCGCCACCAGTTCACTCTCGCCTTCCGGCAGGTCGAATGGCGCGCGGTTGGTCTCGGCCAGCGCCGAGATGAAAAACACGATGAACATCGGGAACATGGGCAGGCAGAACCAGACGTGGCGCTGCGCCAGCACGATGTCATTGAGGTTGAGGCTGCCCACCGCCAGCAGGACCGACACGATCACCAGCCCGATGGAGACTTCGTACGACACCATCTGTGCCGCCGAGCGCAGCCCGCCGAGAAAGGCGTATTTGGAATTGGACGCCCACCCCGCGATCAGGATGCCGTAGACCCCCAACGATGAAATCGCGAGCAGGTACAGCACACCCACATTGATGTTCGCGATGGCCAGTCCGTTACCCGTGGGAATGACCGCCCACGCCACCATGGCCAGCGAAAAGGTCAGGAATGGCGCGAACAGGAACAGCATCCGGTTGGCGCCAGACGGGATCACCGTTTCCTTCGTCAGCATCTTGATCGCGTCGGCAAAGGTCTGCAGCACGCCAAACGGGCCGTTCACGTTCGGCCCCTTGCGCAACTGCATGGCGGCCATCACCTTGCGTTCGGCCAGTGTCAGGTACGCAACCCCCAGCAGCAGCGGCACCAGGACCGCCAGCGTTTCCAGCACGATCAGCACTAGGGCCTGTTAGCACTTGATCCAGTCTGCGGCGGCAGCGATGTGGATGACCGCGAGGAACGAGGTTGCTGTTTTTTCGTATCTGGTTGCGACAGCGCGCCATTCCTTGAGACGAGCCCAGAGGTTCTCCACAAGATGTCGGCATCGATAGGCCCATTTGGGACAGGCGACCGGCGCATCGCGTCGTTTCGCGGGAATGGCCGGTCGGGCTCCCATGTCCCATATCCGTTCACGAAAGGCGTCTGACGCGTAGCCTTTGTCCGCCACGACCCACAGGGGAACAGAGGGGAGATCGTCGAGCATGGCTGGCGCCAGTGGCAGTTCATGGGCCTGTCCGGGTGCCAGAGCGAAACCAATGGCTTTTCCGT
>NZ_CADP01000039.1 GCF_000285295.1 Komagataeibacter europaeus LMG 18890
CCAGACCAGAAGTATTCAGCAAGGCGTCAGTCGCCGGGAGCTTACGGTCGGTCGAGTGTCTGGGTGAAGAAAAATCTCAGCGCCGACACGATGGCGTTCATGGTCGGTGTCGGCATGCCAGCCGCGTTCTGCGCAATCTGGAACTGGCGCACATCCTCAGCTGTTGCCGTATGGGGTGAGCGGCCCAGAAACGTGGCGAAACGGCCGACATCGCGAAGGTAATTGCGCTGCGTCTCCCGGGAGAACCGCCGCACCGCCATGTCATCAAGCAGGCGCTGGCGAAGGGGACTGATTGCAGCAATGCACAGGGACTCTGTCATCATCCGGCTCCTTCTGGTGGGAAGAAGCCAGAGTGCTTGGCCCGATCAGGACAGTTCCAAATAAAACAGGTCTCTCACGCCGTGGTGACAGACCTCCACACCGCACCAATCCCGCGCAGCGGGTTCGTTCTGCCCCCCCGAACTGCCTGTCCGCTCAAGGAACGTGAAGCGGACAGGCGGCAGACGCCTTCATAGCCGACACCTACGGGGGGGTATGACAGTCTGCCGAAAGCCAACATTGTTGTGCGAACCGCCAAGGAGCGTGTTGGAGCCATTCGAGACAGGCAGCTCCCGGATCATGAATAGGGGATACCTGCCGTTCCCAATGAGAGCGAAGCATTCGTCCTAATCTCGACCGATTTTCTTGGGACGGGATACTTTTGCTCTCTTTGTCCGGCGCCGCGGTTCGACAGATGCGATGACACGCTCCTGTGATCGAATTTCAGCCAGATCGTAAAAATGGCCTTTGATCCAGTCTGCCAGATAATCTCGCGTCTGTTGGCCAAGATGATCGCCGACGCGGGCACGCTTCGCAAGTTCGGCATCGATAACGTGAAGGACCAATTTCCAGTCGCCGGGTCGCGACCGCACCAGTTGTGCCAACAAACTGCCGATGACGCGACTTTGCTGCCATGACGGCAGATTCAGCTTCCATACTCCTCTCATGGTATCGATCGAGACGGCGATGTGCGAAGGCATATGAGCATTGCGTCCACCGATGAACTGGATAGCCGCGTTAAACAATGCAAAGGCTCGCGGATCGTCTAGTGCGAGCATCTGGAGTAGTGTCTGGGCGTCGAGGCTGAGATGTTCGTGACGCATTGCCCCAAGCATGCCAACGCCGACCAGATATTGGTCGCGTGTGATCTGGCCATCTCTTGCAAATACGTTCAGAACCACTTGGAGCCAGGCCCCGCCCTTGACGCCCTGACTTGCTGCACATTGGCGGAAGTTCAGATCTTCCGAGAGGATGATGACGTCCTCGGCTCGCGCGAGGGTGATGGGATCGAATATTTCCTTCGATCCAAGATTGTCGAGGAGCTTGTCCAGCCGAACATCAAGTGACCCATCGGCCGGCAGGATCTCACAGCAGGCCTCAAGGTCCTCGATGACTGCATTCACCCATTTCAGCCGCTTCTCCGTGTCCTCGGGGCTATGGACCTGCCGATATGCCTGTTCGCCATCGAAGTCTATGGTCATGAATTCGCGGCCACGAGCACTCTCGAATTTCGCCCGCAACTCGATCATTTCGTCCATGGTCGAGCGCGCGATGCATAGTCTTCCGAAATAGTCCTTTGCAGTCTGCAGATGTCCAAGTTCGCATAGTTGCCAGACGGTCAGTGTGTCGAGAGCAACACCCTTGCCGCGCGCTTGGCGCACGAACATCGTGGCTGCTTTGCCCTCCTCAACCGCACCGATACAGGTGCGGAGATTGGTTCCGGTTCGCGTCAGATGTCCGGCCAGTTGAAGGACCGACTGATTAGAGAGCGCCGCAATCGCCGCTAGCGGAAAAGGATGAGACATGTAAGTCGCGACGACCACGTCGTTCCTGTCCTGAAGGGCGCGAACCATATCGAGGAGCGGTTGTACGTCGCCTTCCTTCATGCTCATCTCGAACAACGATCGCGCAGCTGGGAACCGGGCCGCGTGCGTCGCCATGATATCGTGGAGCAGCCAGATATATTTGTGCTTGAGCTTTCTTATCCTGTAACGCCTCGAAACGCCTATTTTCGCCGGGATTTCGATTACTTCGTTGACAGATTTTCCCGTCAGCGCGATTGCCAGGGGATGGTTCAGCGCAAACCGGTCAATCCCGACAATATCTTCATCGTCGATGATGCCGGTGACGTCCCTGGCGCCATCCAACCCTTCAAGATCGAACCAGAAGCCAGTTTGTGCTGGACCAGCCTGACCGATCGGAGAAGGCAGGGCCTCGTTCATGAGGATGAGCGAGGGATAGGAAGATACGACACTTTCATCGTGGCGATTGGTTGCGGCCATCCTGTAGGCGAGTTTTAGCGCCCGCGTGGTTTCACCCGCGCGGCGATGCCGATGAGCAAGCCGCATGAGATCGTCGGGAGAGCCGTTCACCGCATCGTCGTCGACGCCTGCAATCAATTCCCGAGCTTCGTCTTCCTGATTGGCGCGCATCAGCGTGCTCGACAGCAGGAGAACTGCGCGCAGGTCGGTCGGCGCCGCAGAAATCGCCGAGCGGAGGTAGCGCTCTGCGGCTTTGAGATTGCCCCGCTTGTACTCAGCCATGCCGGCCAGCCGTGCATAGCATGGAAGAGCGATCACCTCTGGGGAAAGCGACTGATAGAAGGGCGATGTCCTCGCCTGCGTCGGCGCGTTTGCGAAGGCGTGGGCAAGCCAAGCCAGAGGCTCTGACGGCTGGTCCAGACCAACAAACCCATCGAGTGCACCAATGATATCTTCCCATGCTTGGCGAAACAGCGAGAGTTGGGCGAACATCACCCTGTCCGAATAGCTTGTCGCTGGCGTGATGAGCAATCGCGTTTTCTCGGCCATCGCTGCGAGCTCTTCGGGTCTCGCCATCCGATAAATGTCCGCAACGGCGATATGGGCTGCGACACCCAGTGGCCAGCGTGCGAGGAGTTGCTCGACATCCTCGTCAAGGTTTGCGCCCGTCTTACCGGCCTGCCGTGCGCGGAAGACCAACACGTCGAAAAGCTGACGCGAGGAAACCGGCAGTTTTTCGCGACGCTCGTTGGTCGCCTCCTCGATGACCCCCGCCCATTCGTGAAGGTTGGAAAGTGCTACAAGCAGTGGAATTACCGCATTGTCGGAAAGGGAAGCGCTGCGGAGGAACCGCTTGGCCTCGGCAAATTCTTCGAGATCGATAGCCACACATGCCGCTGTCAGCGCAGCATCTGGATCCTTGGTCCCAGTCGCCAGAACCTGATCTGCAATGCGTTTCGCCTGGTCGAGATCCCCCAGGACCCGGTAGGCGGTGATGAGATTATACCCAACCATGCACCAACTGGGCTCAGCTGCATGCTCAAAGTGACGAACCTCCTTCCAGTGGCGCTGCAGCAGTTCCGCGCCTTCGCGAAGCTTTGTCCGTCGATCGTCCGGAACACGACCGAGGCGTTCGACGACGTCGCCGGAAAGAGCTTCGTCGACCAGAGCATCACCGGCCATCCGGATAGAATTGCCATCCTGAGGGAAGCGTTCGAGCGTTTCGGCAGCTAGGGCCCACCAACTGTCCGGGGTACCTTTCTCGCGAAGGTAGTTGATGCGGTGGATGCGAACATTATGGTCATCCAGAAGTTCCGGCGGAACGATCGCCATGGGGTCTCGCTCGACACTGTCCATCGCCGCCACCTGGAAGGCGAGCCCGGCAGCGCCCGCATTACCAGCATCCTCGGCGAGTATGTCCTCCGCGAGCGTCCATGCACCTGCCAAATCCCCCCGGATGGCGAGTGAGAGGATCCTATTCGCTCGCGTGCGTGGATCTGTCGGATTGAGGGCATAAGCTTCATCGAGAAGAGGGGCGGCATCGATTTCGTCGCCGAGCTTCATCCGGGCGATGGCGATATTGACCTTGACGCGCGCGCGGATCGAGACTGCACTCTTCTCGTCGAGGGTATTATCGAGCTTCTGGAGCAATTCCAGCGCGGTGCGCGGCTTTCCCGCGTTCAGCATGTCGCGATATAGGTCGATCTGTGCATCTAGATGCTGATCGAAGACGCTGCGGACCGTATCGATCGGCCCGATCGTAATCGTCTCGCGGACCACCTCCAGATGTTGCAGTATCTGGTTATTCTGAGCGCGGATATCCGCCTGTCCCGACAGCGTCTCGCTTCCGAGCTCAAGCAGGCGATTAGTCGACGCGCTGTAATCAGGATCGAAGGCCGCAAGCGCCTTCGGATCGTTTCGGATTTTTTCCTGAAGGGTGTCCCAGCCCCAGATTTGAATATCGACCGTGCGGCCAAGCTTCGCATGGTCTTGGGTCAACTCGATCGCAAGGAAGTCGTGAGCAGGCTCGTCAGTCGCGGTGGTGACGATATAGAATTCCGTCAGTGCCGGTTTGACACCCATCGCCTGGTCGACCTCCTTGCGGATCGTCGCTTCGGTGAGCTTGGCGCCACGGGTGATGAGTTTGCACTGGATACCGACTGGCTGGCCTGAATCGCGGTCGCGCCTGCCAATCAGATCGAGGCCAAACTGCTTCTTGCCTCGCGTACCCAAGAGCTTGACGTTTGGGTCATGGAGAAGCCCTGCGAAAAGCGGAACACAGTTGCTCTCGAACACCTTGTCGTCGGTCGGGATGTTGATGATCGTCGAGGAAGCCACGCGTTGGTTTTTTCCGTTACCCTACAGAGAAAATTTGGTAACTATCCGCTATTCCCAAGCCGAATAGCCGGACGCCAGCTTACGCTGAAAGCGACCGTTCCTACAACCGCGCCTTTTCCGCTGAATGGACTAAGTTCGCTTGATCGTCGTCATGTAAATTAGCGCTGCGCATGGCTACTTTCGGCCATCCTCTCCCAATAAGCAACATTCCGCTCTCCCCCATTGCCGACATTTTTTCTGCCGGGAAAGGGGAGAGCGTGCTGGCTCGGGTATAGCCTTCAGAGTCAGAGGGTGCGCGGATTTTCGTGACGGGTTGAGAGGATGGGAGAGAGTCTCCTGTCCGCCCGTCATGGAGTGTTTCGCCATGGCGACCGCTATTCCCAAAATCACCCTCAGTTCCTCCCGTGACATCCCGTTCAACCGGCTGGTGCTGTCCCAGTCCAACGTGCGGCGTGTGAAGTCCGGCCTGTCGATCGAGAAACTGGCCCGCGACATTGAGCGTCGGGGCCTCTTGCAGAGCCTGAACGTCCGTCCCGTCCTTGACGGCGAAGGGGCCGAGACCGGCACCTATGAAGTGCCCGCCGGTGGGCGTCGTTTTCGTGCCCTTGAACTGCTGGTGAAGCAGAAGAAACTGGCGAAGACGGCCCCGGTGCCGTGCGTCGTGCGTGAGGCCGGATCGGCCATTCTCGCCGAGGATGATTCCCTGGCCGAGAACGTCCAGCGTCTGGCCCTGCATCCTCTGGACCAGTTCCGCGCCTTCCGTGACATGCTGGAAAAGGGCATGTCCGAAGAGGAAATCGCCGCAGCGTTCTTCGTGGCACCGGCCGTGGTCAAGCAGCGTGTGCGTCTCATGACCGTGTCGGCCAAATTGCTGGATATCTATGAGCAGGACGGCATGAAGCTGGAACAGCTGATGGCTTTTTCCATCAGCGATGACCATGCCCGTCAGGAACAGGTCTGGGACATCGTGTCCCAGAGCCATAACCGCGAACCCTATGTCATCCGCCGCATGCTGACCGAGAAAACCGTGCGGGCCTCGGATCGTCGCGTGCGCTTCGTCGGACTGGATACCTATCTTGCGGCCGGTGGTCCTATCATGCGCGACCTGTTCGAAGCGGATGACGGTGGGTGGCTGCAGGATCCCGCCATTCTGGACCGGCTGGTCATGGAAAAGCTGCACGCAGCCGCGGAAGATATCCGTGCCGAAGGCTGGAAATGGGTCGAGACGGCCCTATCTTTCCCATGGGGTCACACACGGCAGTTCGTCGAGATCGATGGCACGGAAGTGCCCCTGACCGATGAAGAGACAGCCCGTCTCGAAGTCCTGCGTGCCGAGCAGCAAACCATCGAGGCTGAATATGCCCAGGCCGATGAATATCCAGACGAGGTCGATGCAAGACTGGGCGAGATCGAACACGCCATTCTAGCCCTGGAAGAACGGCCACTGGCGTTCGATCCCGCTGACATGGCGCGGGCAGGCGCCTTCGTCAGTCTCGACAGCGATGGCACGCTGCAGGTGGAGCGGGGCTTCGTGCTGCCCGAGGACATGCCAGCCGAGCCGAAAGACGATGATGTTGACGGTTCGGATGAATACGATCATCCCACGTATGAAGGGCGGGATGAACGTATTGCTGATTATGGCAGTGATGAAGGCGCAGTGGGCGATAGCATTGCTCCCGACGTCGAGCCCGAGGAGGAAGACGGGATCAGGCCGTTGCCTGATCGGCTTCTCACGGAACTGACAGCCTGGCGTACGCTGGCCCTGCGGGACGCCTTTGCCAGCAACCCACACATCGCGCTGACCGAACTGCTGCACACCTTGGTGCGTGATGTTTATTGGCAGACACCGGGGGCCGACTGCCTGGAAGCCTATGTCCGCGAAATTCCGCTGCCGGTCCATTCGCCCGACATGCCGGGCAGCGTGCCAGCCCACGCGCTGCGCCAGCGCAACGAAGGCTGGAAGCACGATCTGCCCGAGGACGAGGATGCGCTGTGGCGCTGGATCGACGGGCTGGACGACGCCAGTCGCATGGCATTGCTGGCACATTGCCTGTCCTTCGGGGTCAATGCGCTTTATGAGCGCATGCCCGCCTATGGCGCGGTGTCCCAGCGCAGCGTGACCGAGCGCCTCAAGCGGGCAGACCGTCTGGCGTCGGCCCTCAGCCTCGATCTGGTCGAGGCAGGCTGGCAGCCCACCGTCGAGAACTATCTCGGCCGGGTGACCAAGGCCCGTATCCTCCTGGCGGTGCGCGAAGCACGCGGTGATGAGGCGGCAGAGCGCATTGCGCACCTGAAAAAGCCCGACATGGCCCGCGAGGCCGAGCGGTTGCTGGATGGTTCGGGCTGGCTGCCCGAGGCGTTGCGGACCGTAGGGCTGGCCGATCAGGCACAGGTTGAAACAGTGACGGCAGGAGGGGATATGGAGGCCATTGCTGCCGAATAGCGCAATGGATTTTTGGAACTTTGAGACAGCGGCTTCCGGTNCCCGGAAGCCGCTTTTTTCATGTCCGGCGCCCCGAAAAGAGGGAGAGGTCGGCTTCGCCTTTTGTGCCGAATAACCGGCATCAGAGGAGAGTTTTCCATGACCACGACCACCATCCTGCCCCCTGCGTCCCGCAGCGCCGTGTCCGGCGGCTTTAAGATCGATCCCTCCCGTGGGGAGCGCAGCGCCCGCGTCTCGTCCGAATGGTTTTCCCGTCCCGATGACGAGCGGTACCTGTCCCTGTCCGACCTGCATGCCGCCACGCTGGCGCGGGCGGATCGGGCCACGGCCCGCACGGTGGAAAGCCGTGCCATTCGCGTGGAGGCCTCGCGCGACAATGCCGAGCGCCTGACCCTGACCGTGCCGGGGCAGAATGACCCGATCGCGCCCACACACTGGTCCTTTGGCCAGATGTGCAGCCTGGTCGGCGCGCCATCGTCGTACCTGCGTAACCTGCCAGCCCCACTGGCGGCGATCAATCTGCAGCACGGGCTGCTGTCGCACCGCGCCGAACTGGTCAAAACGCTGGAAACCGAGGACGGCCGCGTGGAACTGCGCGCCGTCACGGGCCCCGATTACGGCCGCATCTGGGACCATGAACTGGTTGGCGCGGTGCGCAAGATCGCTGGCGATGGCACGGGCGATACCAACTGGAAGGTGCCGGGTGTCATCGACTGGGCTACCATGACCCATAATCCCTATGTCGATATCACCAGAGAAACCACCACGCTGTATGCGTCAGATCGCGATGTCTTCCTGTTCCTTGTGGACGACACGCATCCGATCGAGGCGGGCCGCCTGCCCAATGGCGACCCTGATCTCTATTTCCGGGGCTTCTACGCTTGGAATTCGGAAGTTGGCAGCAAGAGTCTTGGTATCGCGTCGTTTTATCTGCGCGGAGTGTGTCAAAACCGCCTTTTGTGGGGCATCGAAAATTTCGAACAGATCACGATCCGGCACAGCAAGTTTGCTGCTTCCCGTTTCGTGCATCAGGTCACACCGGCGCTCCGGAATTTCGCCACGGCCAGCCAGGCGTCGTTCGTCTCTGGCATTCAGGCCTCGCGCAAGGCGCTGGTGGCCAGAACCGATGACGATCGGGAAAGTTTCCTGCGTCGTCGCGGGTTCTCGAAACCGGAAACTACCAGGATCATTGAAACCGTGTTGAACGAGGAGGGACGCAAGCCCGAGAGCGTGTTCGATTTCGTGCAGGGGATCACGGCGCTGGCGCGAACGAAGACCAACCAGGACACGCGGCTGGATCTGGAGGGTAGGGCACGAAAGCTGATGGAGAAGGTCGGATGAATGCGTCCATCATCAGAGGCCAGCGTGATGGGGAATGGGCGGCGGACGAGGTCCGCCGCCTTCTGCCTGTCGGCAGGTCAGTCGTTCAGGCTGTCCTTGAGCGCCTTGGCAGGCGTGAAGGCCAGCTTGCGCGAGGCTGCGATCTGGATGGTCGCACCGGTGGCCGGGTTGCGGCCTTCGCGGGCGGCGACTTCCCTGACCTTGAACTTGCCGAAGTTCGGCAGGGTGATTTCATCACCGGTCCTGGCGGCGGCGGTCATCGCCTCGATCAGGGCGTTCAGCACCTTGCGGGTATCGGTCTTGCTCGTGTCGGTGGTGGTGGCGATATGATCGACCAGATCGGCAATCTTCATGAAACTATCCTTTTGCATTCGGGCCTGTGCCCGTTGCCTCTGCCGTTACGGGGGAATCATGGCGGCATCAAGCCTGCAGGGAGGGTGAGATGACCAATATGCAGTCATGGGATGCTGGCGATCTGGCCCGCAGGCTGGCCGAGAACGCCGAGGCGGTCTGCCGGCATTACCTCTCGGCCGGGCGGCGGCACGGCAATTACTGGCTGGTCGGGGATGTTCATAACACCCCGGGGCGGTCGCTCTATGTCCGCCTGCATGGTGGACCGGACGGGCGTGGCCGCGCGGGCAAATGGACGGATGGCGCGACGGGGCAGCATGGCGATCTGCTCGACATCATCCGTGAAAGCCTCGGGTTGCTGGATTTTCGCGATGTCGCCGATGAGGCCCGGCGTTTCCTCTGCCTGCCGCAGTCCGGGCCACGATTGGCCCCTGATCGTCGCGATATTGCCCCGCTGTCCTCTGGCACAGCGGATGCTGCACGTCGGCTCTGGGCCATGTCACGCCCGATTGCGGGCACACTGGCGGAAACCTGGCTGCGGCATCGTGATCTGACTCGCCTGACAAGCCTGTCGTCCCTGCGTTTCCATCCTGACTGTTATTATCGCGCCGATGCTGACAGTCCAACCGAGACATGGCCCGCGCTGATCGCCGCCGTCACCGATCTCAACGGTACTCTGACCGGCGTGCATCGCACCTGGCTGGCGCGGGACGGAAAGGGCAAGGCACCCATCGTCATGCCCCGTCGGGCGATGGGCGACCTGCTCGGTAACGCCGTGCGTTTTGGCCCGGTGTCCGACGTTCTGGCGGCAGGCGAGGGGATCGAGACGGTGCTCTCGCTCCATGAGGTCATGCCCGATCTGCCACTGGCCGCGTGCCTGTCCTCGGCGCATCTCGCCGCCATGGTGTTTCCACCTGCGCTGCGCCGCCTCTACGTGCTGCGCGATGACGACCCAGCCGGAGACCATGCGGTGATGACCCTGCAGGACCGGACGCAGGAGGCCGGGATCGAGTGCCTTGCGCTCTCGCCACGTCTGGCGGATTTCAACGATGATCTCCGCTATCTCGGGCGTGGCGCTATGCGGGCGATCCTGCATCCCCAGCTTGCCCCGCAGGACGTGGCGCGGTTTCTGCATCCGGTCACGCACTGAGGCGGGCCGGGAAGGGGTGTGAGGGGCATCTTCTTTCCGGTGTGGCGCGGGGCTGTCCCGTTTCCGGATGGGGCGCGCCCGCGGCCTTTCTGGAAGGGGAGCGGGCGTCAGCCAGACCGGGCCTGCAATGGCGGAGACGGCTATTTTCCGCCGCGCGTGCCGCGCTTTGCATCGCTAAGCAAAATAGCCGTCTCCCTGCCATCCTCCACTGCGTTCCGGCCGCGCGTTGCGCGGTTCCGGCCCGGCCTTCGTCTGCCGCTATCCGCCCCCGGAAAGGCCGCGAGGGGCGCGGCCAGAACCGGAGGACAGACCCATGACCCGCACACAGGACGATTTCGAACCCGCGCACGCCACCTCTTCCACCGCCCATGTGCTGGCGGAACTCCAGCTTTACGGCCACCGTCCCTTCGAGGACGAGCCGGACCCGAGGCCCTTGCCCGATGCCAGCCAGATCGATGGCGCAGTCGCCGATATCTTCGACGCCCTGTCCGCCACGCTGACCGAAACCCGGCTGGAGCCCGATCTTGAACCGCTGCTCTGGTCCACGGTCAACGTCTTTCACCGCATGGTGGGGCAGGTGGAGCGTGATCTCGACCGCAACGAGCAGGCGCAGAAACGCAGCCAGCAGGAACAGGATGGCAGCGAGATCCGCTCGGTGGAACTGGAACGCCTCATTGCCGAAGGGCTGACCCTGCTGGAGCGACGCAACGCTTACGAGATATTCCGCGACCTCGCCTGCGACCAGTTCGAACGCCTGACCCTGTCGCCCTGGCGGCCACGCTCCGGCTCGCTGGTCAGCCGCAGCACCCTGACAGCCTCCATGATCGACAGCCGCGATTTCCTCAACGCGCGCAGGAAAGCTGAAACGGAACTGCTGGTGCCGGCCGGCCCTAAGATCGCGGTCACGGGCGGCCCTGATTACGAGGACCACCATCTGATCTGGAAGCGTCTGGACAAGGTGCGTGAGAAGCATCCCGATATGGTGCTGCTGCACGGTGGCTCACCCAAGGGGGCGGAATTCATTGCCTCCCGCTGGGCCGATCATCGCGAAATTCCACAGATCGCCTTCAAGCCAGACTGGAACCGGCACGGCAAAGCCGCCCCGTTCCGGCGCAACGACGCCCTGCTGAAAGTCCTGCCCATCGGGGTCATGGTGTTCCCAGGTTCCGGTATTCAGGACAATCTGGCCGACAAGGCGAAGCAGATGGGCATTCCTGTGTGGAAATTCCAGAAAGAGAGTGGCATCTGACAGGTAGTGCGGAAACCGTGCCGAGAAATCGGCATGGTAGCATCGAGCTGGCGCGTTGACTGCTTTTCAGTGCTTAAAATAAATAAGGCATGACGCGTCCAATCCGGCTATCCAATGACGGATTGTAGCATATTCTGCCGTCGATCCCGATCGACAACATTGACCTTTACCTTAAAACACGCCTGATTAACTTAGTGATATCTATAACTTGCTTTTTTTCGGTTTCGGCTGATGCAGCCTTCTTTTCACATTCGGCTTCAACGCGTTTCGGACATCCTTGTCGACGGTTGCAAGATCGAACCACTCGGGATCGAAATGGCCACCACACCAGGCCTTGGTTTCCCGATGCTCGGGATCCTTGGGGGAGCCGAGTACCTCCAGAAATCGCTCATAGCCTGAAATGCCGCCAACGTCCTCGGGCGGGCGGGCACGCGCGCCGTCAACACAGGTCGCGCGGTGGGGAGCGCTTTCGAGGAAAAGCAGATCTTCGATTTCTACGGTATGGTGCCAGTCGTCGCCAAAATCATAGACGTAGGTGAACGCCGTGCCCGCGTTGCGGAAATCGCGCAACCGGACCTGGCGCTCGTCAAAGACCTGGGGATCGCCGATGGCCGATCCTTCCGCAGCCTCAATGGCATTTCCGTAACGCAGTCCCCCGATCTCGAACTCATGGAGATGATAATTCCACCAGTTAAAGGCCGCCTGGATAGCGAGGTGAAGCTGCTCCAGGTTCCATTCACTTGGCACGACGAGACGCCGCCAGACGGCTGGTTCGATCTCGTCGATCGAGACTCTGATCTGCATAGCGTTGGGAGGTCCAAACATGGTTCCAAGGAAATCGGCAATGCCTGACAAAGTCAAGAATGTTGCGTGTGGCGGGGAGCAAGACCGGTGCCGATTTCTCGGCACGGTTTTCACATAGCGTGGTGGGCGTGATTTCCACGATGGTCTGTGAAAATAGCCAATCTGACGCCTGATCCGCAATGACGTCGGGCTCCCCAGCCGCTGCGAGTCTGATGGCTGGAGACACGTTCGTCCACCCCCGGACGGCCCCGCCCGGAGAACCGGCGGGATGGGTTTCGGTGGCAGCCACGTGCGCCTGTGTGAGCGGTCCATGGGGATGAAAAGCCCGTGGCATCCCCATCGGCGAAAGGGCCGGGACGGCAGGCAGCGAACGAGGGATCATCCGGCCCGCTTTGACGGGATGCGCCTGTGCCGGGAGCGGGGGCCTGTCGCACCGCACGACGCAACCCTACCCATGAGCGACGAAAGGGGGCGTAACATCGGGGACGGCAAAAACGACCACCGGACGGGGCCAGTTTCCCACAATGCCAGCGTGACAGTCTCGCGCCAGATTACACCATCCCCCACTTACAGACCGGTCATGCCGGCATCGTATCTCTTGAGGGGCTGTCGGGTCCGCACACCATGGCCTCTGTCGGATGGCTGATCTAGCCGAAGACCGGCTGCGCCTCGATCGGCTGGCCGCAACGGCGTGCCAGAACTTTCTTCCCCTGACGGCTGCGCCGTCATTCCTCGCGGGACAAGAAAGTTCCGACCCTGCCGTCCTCCGCTGCGCTGCGGCCCTGATGGGTGCTCTGCCTCTCGCCTCCGGCTGGTCGATCGCCATCGAGGCCACGGTGGTCGCGGCCCGATAACAGCATGGAGATACGACAATGGCTAACATCGGTTCCTTCAAGAAGGTGGGCGAAGGCTTCGAAGGCGAAATCGTCACCCTGGCCCTGCAGGCCCGCAACGTCCGCCTGGTGGCCGAAACCAACCGCGCCAACGACAACGCCCCCAACTACCGCGTCTATCTCGGGCGCGTGGAACTGGGTGCCGCATGGACCCGCCGCTCCAGCGAAGGCCGCACCTATCTGAGCCTGAAGCTGGACGATCCCTCTTTCGCAGCCCCAATCTTCGCCAACCTGTTCACTGACGAGGAAGGCGAGGGCTACTCCCTCATCTGGACCCGGCCGCGCAGCCGGAACGGGGACTGAACCTCCCACGACCAACTCCGCCCGGTCTCTCCGGGCGGGGCCTTCCGGGCTTTCTGGCGCGCTCTTCCAGGGCGCGGGCGGTAGCGCTGGTCGCCCGACATGAGACGCAGGAGGAATACGAGGCTTTCCCTCAGCCTTCCCATTGTACCATGCGCGAGGGCGAACCGCGTCAAGGACACGCGGTGCCCCCAATTTTTCCCGACGCACCCGTGCCGGGCGCGCCAGACAAAATCGGCTCCCCCACGCGCCGGCAAGCCGGTCGCCTGACGGCGATCCCTGACCCGGCCCGCCCCGGCATGAGCCGTCCGTCCTGTCTTCGAGAAACGAAAGGAGCAGGACGATGACCACGTTACACGACCACATCCAGATGCTGCGGGCCGAACTGACCAGCTTTCACCTCAGCCGTCGCGAGCGCCGGCAGATCGAGCGAGAATTGAAAGTGGCGCTAGCGCAGCAGACCCGTGTCGAATCAGACAGGCCGACACCGCCCCATTGAGGGCGGACACGGCAGGATAAGAAGGCTTATTTCTGATCGTCAGCCGGAAGACGACTTTCGTCCAGCAGGTCGGCGGGTCTGACGCCAAGGGCCTGCGATGCCTGCCACACAGTGAGCAGGGTGGCGTTCTGCCGCGCTGTTTCAATCCAGCTGATATAGGCGCGATCAACGCCCATGCGCACGGCAAGCACTTCCTGGCTCAGTCCTGCCGCCAGCCGGTAATGTCGCACATTGGTGCCGAAGATCCTGCGAATGTCCATCTGCAGGATAGGAACGATTTGTGTATTATCGTGCTACGTATTATAATACACGTCCTTATCGTATCGCTTTCTAAACGTGTGATGCTGCCAGAAGATCAGGTGATGCTTTGAAAGCATCGGGCGAGTCTGTCCAGACCAGTATATCTTACCTGACAGACCGTGGACCGAACGGAGTTTCTGCTTGTATTCGTCGGTTGGATCTATGTGAATATCTTATAGCAGCGTGTCTTATCAGGTATCACGTGCTCGATTCTTTGGGACTACCCGACCTTTTCCTCCCTGCGGATAGTGGATTGACTCCCGAAAATCCGCCTGGAGGCCCGCGTGCCGGCCATCTATACCTGGGATGCGACGTCGCTCAGACGTACCTTGGAACCCCTCGATCCCGCCGGGTTCGCCCAGGAATGGCTGCGGCGTAATCCTCGCTATCATGACGATTATGACCGGACGGTTCCCCAGGCGCGGGGTGATCCGGACCTTCTGATCGCCATGGCGCGACGATGGGGGCTGGATTTTCCTTGTTGACCCGGAGCAGCCTGCATCCACGTCACCTGCTTTCTGGCGGCCTGAAATCGCCCCGGAGATTGTTCTTCTGCGGGCCGACGCACGGACGCATGCCCTGATGGCGCCCCATATCGTGGTAACGTACGACGCATCGGACGGGCGTCATGCTGTGCTGGATGTGCAGGGACAACGGCTCCGTTGCCTGCTGGTTGCGGAGCACTTGGGAGAGGCGCGATCCTTCATCCTGACTGACGATGCGTTCTTCGACATCCGGATGGAGAGCGTGGTCCGTATGCGCCGCTTTCTGGCTCGTGAACCCCTGGGCTCCCCGTCGAACCATCTCCGGCTGAGCGCCCAGCAGCGCCAGCGGCAGGTGCGTATGCTCTGTGCCCATGATGGCAGGCAGGCGGGGATTCCCTATCGGCGTATTGCCAGCGCGCTTTTCCGTGTCGATCTGAACCGAATGTCGGCCGACGAATGGCGGGCAACGGCTTATTACAAAGCGCTTTATCGTCTTCTGCGCGACGGAGAGATCTGGCTGAATGGCGGGTATCTTTCCCTGCTGCATGGTCGCACGCGAGGTGGTGACAGTTTCTCCCCCTGAACTTTGTCATCCCCCCCAGTCGGGCCTCTTCCTGCACCGTGTCGTCAGAAACCGCCGGGTCTGCGCGGCGGTCCTTTGAGGCGACATGGAGGCCGATATGCGTGTCCTGCCGACACTGCCACCCCACTATCTCCGCACGCCGGATGCCGCGAATTTCCTCGGGCTGTCCGGACGAACTCTTGAAAAGCACCGCACCTTTGGAACCGGCCCGCTCTATCGCAAGATTGGTGGTCGCATTGTTTACGCCGTGGAAGACCTCTGCGCCTGGGCCGATCTCAATGTGCGTCTGTCGACCGCCGAAGATGGTGCAGTGGATCTGCCGCATAACCGGCGGACCGCCATGGCTCGTGTCCAGGCCCGTTACGTTTCAGCCACGAGAGGACAGCGCGCATGACCGCCCTGTTCTCAATCTCCCGTCGGGCAACAGGGGTGTTCCAGGCATTGCCCGGAGACTTTCCGCCGCGTGATGTTCAGGATCTCATGGCATGGCCGTTTTTCAGCCTCGCCAAATCGCCACGTTTCGTGCCGATTGACCTTACCATGGGTGAAGTCTCGATCCGGGTGGAAGCGTCCCATGAGCGGGGTATGGCAACCATATGGGACGCTGATATCCTGATCTGGGCCGCGAGCCAGATCATTGAGGCCCGTGATACGGGGTTGCGGACCTCGCCCTTCATGACCGCCACCCCGCGCGAAATCCTGACATTCATCGGACGTGGGACGGGCGCACGCGACTATGACCGGCTGCGGGCAGGGCTGGCACGGCTGCAGGCAACGACCGTGCGCACAACGCTGCGGCGACAGGGTGGATACCTGCAGGCCTTTTCCTGGCTGAACCAGTGGAAGGAACGGCATGCCGCAGCCAACGGCCAGGCCGGCCGGGTCGAGATCACGCTTCCGGAATGGTTTTACGCTGGATTGCTGGAGGACAGCCTCGTTCTGCGGATTGATCCGGCCTATTTCCGTCTTACCGGTGGCGTGGAACGCTGGCTTTACCGGCTGGTGCGCAAGCACGCCGGTCAGCAGCGCCGGGGCTGGCGTTTCGCCTTTACCCACCTGCATGCCAAATCCGCCACGTTGTCCGGGTTTTCCCGCTTCACCGCTGAGTTGCATGATCTGGTCATGCGGCAGAGCCTGCCGGGCTATCAGCTTGCCATCGAAACGGGTGCAAAAAACGGCGATCTGCTGGTTTTCCGGCCCCGTGGATTATCCACAGGGAGCGGTGGGCGATGTGTGAAACACCACGTGCCATTGGATGTGAGTCACCACATGCCATCGATCGGAATGACCGCGTGCCATCAGTCCCAAAAAGGACCGATTAAGATCGCCGGATCAACAGGTTATGGTAACCTTAACTTAGAATCTAACTATAAAGAATCTAACGGTACTGATGTAGAGGTGCCCAGAAACGGTGGAAAAACCGTCGGGAGGACGTCATGAGCGCCGCCCGCAGTGCCGTCACGACCACTGTTGAACTGACATGGATCGAGAAGCGGATCGAGCACTGGATCCGCTTTGGGCATCCGGTCGAGGACCGCATCCTTGATCGCCGGCGGCGGCTGCTGAGCTTTGCGCCGGGCAATGTCTTCGCATTCATCCGCTGGACCGCCAATGATTTTGGCACCGTCATGTCATGTATCGATATCGTGCGTGCTGTTGAGGCTCATGAAGCACGCCAGACCGTGCCGTTTGTGCGTCCCGGGGCGGAAAGCCTGTTGCGACAAAATGGCTGGCCGAAGGTCCGGCAGGTGCTGGAAGCCATTGACGGCGTCGAAGCACAGAAGATCGATCCATGCATGGTCTGTCCCGATCACTGGCGACATCTGCACCAGCGGATGACAGCAGGGCAGGTGCACAGACCGTATACGCGCGAACGACATGAAGCATGGCTGCGGCGGAGGGCACTGTCATGACCCGTCGTGCATGGTTTTTCACAACCTATTTCGCGACGGTGGCCATCGGTATTTCCGCTGCGATTCATGTATCACCCCGTCTGATCTGGAACGAAACGGCGAGTGTGCCGACCGGGTTGTATCGCCTGCGTCCTGGGAGTGCCCTGCATGTTGGCGATATTGTCGCCATCCGCCTGCCGGAGCAGCAGGCGCTATTGCTGTCCGAGCGCGGCTATCTGCCGTTCGGCGTGCCGCTGCTCAAGCCCGTGGCAGCCCTGCCGGGACAGACGGTCTGTCGTTCGGGCAACAGCGTGACGGTTGACGGGCATCTGGTCGGCGAGGCCAGAGCCGCTGATCATCGGGGACGGGTTCTACCGGTTTGGCAGGGCTGTCAGCATCTTGTGGCGGGACAGGTTTTCGTCATGAACCCGGCAGTCCCGGCCAGTCTCGACGGGCGATATTTCGGTCCACTTCCTGCCGACAGCGTGCTTGGGCGCGCCATCCCTTTGTGGATTACGACGGGCGATCCCGAGCCTCCGCCGCCCGAACCATTGTTCATGCCATCGCGCAGTTTTGCGCCCCGCCATGAATCGCCAATCGAATGACGGCCCATTTTTCAATTGACTTCGAAACAGGGGAATCTTTGTCATGACCCAGATCGGATCTTTCATACGCACGCCTGACGGATTTGCAGGCAGGCTGCGGACACTGGCACTGGATGCAGAACTCACCTTCCTGTCGGTTGGGGCAGGAACGGCAGAAAACGCGCCGGATTATCGTATTCATCTCGGCGACGGGGATGCCGGTCCTGAGGTCGGCGCAGGATGGACACGTACCGGCGAACGAGCGGGCGAATATGTCTCCGTGCTGCTGGATGATCCAATTTTCACGCAACCCATTCGTGCCAGCCTGTTTCAGGTCGGTCGTGGAGGGCGTGACTGGCAACTGGTCTGGAACCGTCAGGTGAAACGCGATGACCGGCGCTGATCGTGTTCACGGAACAGTGCCACACGGCTGGATGTCTTTTCTCTTTCCGGTCTGTCTTCGTGGTGCCGTAAGCAGATGCCGGAGAGTGACAGCGAAGACGGCCGGCATGCTGTTCGCCTTGGGATGGATGGTATGTGTACCCATGTCAGCGCAGGCTAAAACGTATGATTTGCTGATCACGGAGGCAGCCGCGCGGATGCAGGTTCCACCAGAATGGATTGCTGCTGTCCTGCAATCCGAAAGCGCTGGTGACATGAAGGCCGTATCCGCGAAAGGTGCCATGGGGCTCATGCAACTGATGCCTGCGACCTGGACGGATTTACGCAGGATGCTCGCTCTTGGTGCCGATCCGTTTGATGCGCATGACAACATTCTTGCTGGTGCTGCCTATCTCCGCATGCTGCATGAGCGTTACGGCGATGCTGGTTTTCTGGCAGCTTACAATGCGGGACCGGGCCGCTACGACGAACATCTGGCGACGGGCCGACCGCTACCGCAGGAAACACTGGCTTACGTGGAAGCGGTCAGGGCACGGTTGCGTGGCGATAGTCCGCTCGCAGGGCAGGGGACATCGCGGACGGTATGGCCCAGGCGTGAATGGCAGGCTGCCTGGCTCTTTATCGTGCCATCCGATCATCCAGACATCATCATGCCGCGCGCTGAAATCATGCAGCGGAATGGCAGTGGGAATGCAGTACGGACGCTGTTCGTTGGACATTTCAGCGGCCTTCCCAATGTCTCACCTTTGTCGGTTCAAGAGGGACGGAAATCGTGAGTGAGGACCGCGAAAGATCGGAAAAAAGCGAGGGCGAGGGCGAGGGCTGGATAAAAGGCCGCACATCGCGGCTCGGTTGGGGTGGCGGTTTTCCGGGGTTTTTGAAGTCCTGTCGCGAGGTGCGTGGATTTCCCGCACCTCGCGTCGAGGTATCATCTCTTTGATCCGACGCGATATTTCGCGCGGTGTAGGGCTTTCTCCATGAGCAGGGACGAGGAATTCCGGGTCCGGCCAGGCCGTATCCGCTCCACCCGCGGCCGTCAGGCGCGCCCCTTCGTGACGCAGGTGCTGGCATCCGTGCAGCGGGCTGGTGGTCGGGTCTCCCGCGCTGGGAAAATCAGTGCCGGGCGTCGCTCCAGTTTCGGGCGCGGCAGAGCCGCCGCCCATGCCGCCAATCGCCTGCTGACCAGCCGTTCACGGGGCGTCGTGATCAAGGCCCGTGTCGTGCGCCATGCCCCGCGCGCCACACCATTGGCAGCACACCTGCGGTATCTCCGTCGGGAGGGCGTGACGCGAGACGGGGAGGACGCGCGCCTGTTCGGCAAGGACAGCGACGACATCCGCGCGTCAGACTTCGCGGAACGATGCGATGGCGACCGCCACCATTTCCGCTTTATTGTCTCTCCGGAGGACGCACCGGAGATGTCGGATCTGCGGGCTTTCGCGCGGGATCTGATGGGGCAGATGGAGGCCGATCTCGGCACGAAGCTCGGCTGGGTCGCCGTCGATCACTGGAACACCGCACACCCGCATCTGCACGTTATCGTCCGGGGCGTTGCGGAGGACGGTTCCGACCTGGTGATCGCCCGTGATTATATCCGCGAAGGAATGCGTGCTCGTGCCCAGGATCTGGTGACGCTGGAACTCGGGCCACGCACTGATCACGACATCCACCAGGCGGTCGAGCGGCAGGTGAATGCCGATCGCTGGACCCAGCTTGACCGTCAGCTTCAGAGGGACGCCGGGGAAGATGGTGTCATCGCTCTGGGGCGCGCGCCGGGCGAAACACCGGACGCTTTTGCCACCGTGAAGCTGGGTCGCTTGCGCCGTCTGGAAACCATGGGGCTGGCGCACCAAGTCAGGCCGGATCGCTGGCGGATGGACGAGAGTGCGGAAGCCACGCTGCGGGAGATCAGCGAGCGCAACGATATCATCAAACGGATCCATCGGGGGCTGACGGAGCAGAAGATCGACCGTGCCGCATCATCATGGGTAATCGCCGCCGAGGATACCACCGATCCCGTCATCGGCCGGCTGGTTGATCGTGGTCTTGACGATGAGCTGCGTGGCACGGCCTATGCCGTCATCGATGGAATTGATGGGCGAACGCATCATGTCCGTCTGCCGGACCTTGAAGCCGCTGGTGACGGAGCGGTCGGTTCGATCGTGGAATTGCGGCGTTTCAGCGATAAACAGGGACGTGATCGTGTCGCGCTGGCTGTGCGTTCCGACGTCACGCTGGAGCGGCAGGTGACGGCGGAGGGCGCTAGCTGGCTCGACCGGCAGGCGATCACGCGGGAGCCTCTTGCCCTGGCGTCCACCGGGTTCGGCGCCGAGGTCAAAGAGGCGATGAAAAAGCGGACGGATCATCTGGTGGAGCAGGGGCTGGCCAGCCGCGACGGCGGAAGCATCCGTTATGCCCGGAACCTGATCGCCACGCTGCGTCAGCGGGAGTTGGAGACGCTGGGCCGGAGCCTCGCCGGGAAATCGGGGATGCCGTTCCGGCGGAGCGGGGAGGGTGACCCCGTTGCCGGCACCTACCGCCAGCGTTTCAATCTGGCGTCGGGCCGGTTCGCCATGATCGACGACGGGCTGGGCTTCGAGTTGGTGCCATGGTCGCCGTCGCTGGAAAAGCAGCGAGGGCGGGAGGTGTCAGGCATCATGCGCGGGGATGGGGGGATCGACTGGTCGTTCGCGCGGAAACGCGGGCTTGGGCTGTAAAGTCTGATGCTCTGATTTTTCTTCGCATGTACTTCCTGTTCTTCATGATACCGTTGACGCAGCGCAATACAGAGCACGCAGGTGCCCTGCTACCAGTTTAGGATCGGCGACAACCTGATGGAGACTGCCATGCAGCCGTTTCCCCTTGATCGAGCTTTTACCTTTCTGGAATCCGGGCCGGTAACGCTCGTGACCACGCATGACACTGGGCGCGACAATGTCATGACGATCACCTGGACCATGGTGCTGGATTTCGACGCGCGTTTCGCGATTACCACCGGTCCCTGGAATTACTCATGGAAGGCGATCGAGAAGACGCGCGAATGTGTGATCGCCATTCCGTCCGCAGACATGCTCGACACTGTCGTGGGGATCGGTCTCTGCTCCGGGAAGGATACGGACAAGTTCGAGAAATTCGGTCTTGCGCGTCGGAAGGCTGACAAGGTGAAAGCCCCGCTTCTCGATAAGTGTCTCGCGAATATCGAATGCCGTGTCGTCGACATCATCGAGCCGTATGGCATCGTCATTCTTGAAGGGGTCGCTGCGCATGCCGACCCGCATAGCAAGGGGAGGTCACCCCTGCATGGCATTGGCGATGGCACCTTTGTGACCGACGGGCCTGTGCTGGACCGGCGCACGATGATGCGCCCGAAACTGCCACCGAGTGTCCTGACACGTAAATCGTAATCCCCAGATGATTATTCCCGTGGGGTTTGCCGCAGGCTTCGATCCTTCTGGTGAGCGACGATCCCTCGCTTGACCGCCGCGAATATGTCCACCGGCAGGAAGCCCCAGGCAAAACAGTCGGGTTGGTTGCGCGAAACGGGCCGCAGATCATAGCCCGGCCACACGAACCGGTTGAGTTCTGCGGTTATGATCCAGGATGGCTCGTCATCCAGCCCAAGGCGTCGTTTGACGTTTGCCGGGAGTGCCACCGCATGTGGGTCGTCCGGTTGGGAATGGGTGATCGGCACCACATAAACCTGGCAGTCGCCGTCAGCATCGGCGGCAGCAACCACAATGGCACAGGGCCGGGCTTTCCGGCCCTCCTCGGCTCCGGCGCGATGCTGGTTATGCCAGAGATAGGAATACGAGATGACCAGGCCTGGCGTCGGTTCGGGAATGGGCACGATGCGCGCTTACTGACCGACAGTGTAGCGGTGTTCCTCGGGGATCTCCGCAGCTTCGATCAGCGCAATCTCATGATCGTTGAGATCGGTCGCGGCGATGGCTTCGCGCTGGGCCTGTTTCAATGCGTGAAAGGTCTGGGCCGAGACGATATAAACCGTCTCCCGACCATACTTCGTGACCTTCACCGGTTCGGTGAGCGCACGGTCGTGGTAGGCACCGAAATTCTTCTGCACGTCGGATGAGGTCACGGTCGTGGACATGGAAGCATCCTTCCTTTTTATCTATCTTCCGTAAGATACGGATTTCTGGTCGGGCGTGCAAGACCGGATTCCGCAACGCGCAAGTATTTCTTCGCTCCAGTCCGCTCTGGTACGATGGGTACCGGATCATGCTTGCACGCGGGAAAATCCCGGTTCTTCGCTGTCTCCCATAACGAGGGGAGGACTCGATGGACCAGCCGGGAACACGTATCCAGTGGGGACAGGCTCTGCTGGTCCTGTCCATGATCGTGCTGTCCTGGTGGACGGCCACTCAATGGACGGCCTGGGAACTCGCGTTCCAACCGGAACTCGGTCAACCGTGGTTCACGGTTCTGCATCGCTGGCCGGTCTACGCTCCGCCGCTTTTTTTCTGGTGGTGGTACGAGTTCGACGCCTACGCACCAGCGGTCTTCGCGCGTGGCGCCTGGATCGCGGGTTCGGGCGGGGTGCTGGCTTTTGCAGCGGCCGTGGCGCTGTCCGTCCACCGCGCCCGCGAGGCGAAGCGGGCCGCGACCTATGGCTCCGCCCGCTGGGCCGAAGACGCGGAAATCCGCGCGGCCGGGCTGCTGGGCGAGGATGGCGTCGTGCTGGGGAAATACCGCCGCTCCTATCTCCGGCATGACGGTCCCGAACACGTCCTGACTTTCGCACCGACGCGCACGGGCAAAGGTGTGGGGATGGTGATCCCCACGCTCCTGACCTGTCCGGGTTCGGCCATTATCCATGACATCAAGGGCGAGAACTGGCAGATCACCGCCGGTTTCCGGAATCGCTTCGGGCGGGTGCTGCTGTTCGATCCTACCAATCCGGCATCCTCGGCCTACAACCCGCTGCTGGAGGTGCGGCGCGGGGCATCGGAAGTTCGCGATGTGCAGAACATCGCCGACATCCTGGTCGATCCCGAGGGATCACTGGAGCGGCGCAACCATTGGGAGAAAACCTCCCATGCCCTGCTGGTCGGTGCGATTCTGCATGTGCTCTATGCCGAGGACGACAAGACGCTCGCCGGGGTGGCGAAATTCCTCTCCGACCCGAAGCGGTCGATCGAGGCGACCCTGTCCGCCATGATGCGGACATCGCATCTCGGGAAGGCAGGGCCTCACCCCGTCGTGGCGTCGGCGGCGCGGGAATTGCTGAACAAGTCCGACAATGAGCGCTCCGGAGTGCTCTCCACCGCCATGTCGTTTCTCGGCCTCTACCGCGATCCGGTGGTGGCCACCGTCACCAGTCGCTGTGAATGGCGGATCGGCGACCTGCTGGAGGGCGAGCAGCCCGTTTCCCTGTATTTTGTCATCCCGCCCTCGGATATCAGCCGCACCAAGCCGCTGATTCGCCTGATCCTCAACCAGATCGGGCGGCGGCTGACGGAGGATCTGTCAGGCCGGGAGGGGCGGCGTCGCCTGCTGCTGATGCTCGATGAGTTTCCCGCTCTTGGCCGTCTGGATTTCTTCGAGAGCGCGCTCGCCTTCATGGCGGGCTATGGGATCAAGGCGTTCCTGATCGCCCAGAGCCTGAACCAGATCGATAAAGCCTACGGCCAGAACAACAGTATTCTCGATAATTGCCATGTCCGGGTCAGTTTCGCCACGAACGACGAACGTACAGCAAAGCGCGTATCTGACGGTCTGGGTGTGGCCACCGAGATCCGGTCGCAGAAGAACTATGCCGGGCACCGGCTGTCGCCCTGGCTCGGGCATCTCATGGTTTCGCGTCAGGAAAGCGCGCGGCCCCTGATGACGGTAGGCGAGGTCCAGCAACTCCCGGCACGGGAGGAAGTGGTCATGGTGGCGGGGTGTCCGCCCATCCGGGCGCGGAAAGCGCGGTATTTCCAGGACCGCCGTTTTGTCGAACGTGTCCTGCCGCCGCCCGATCCGGCGCAGCTGCCACGGCCTGTCCGGCCTGATGACTGGAGTGGCCGTCCATCTCATGCCACTCCTTCACCAGAGGAGACAGCACCGTCAGCAGCGCCCGACAAGCCCGACGATGCGGACAGTGATGAATCCCTCGGCACAGGGCGGAAGTGGTCACGCGAGCACGATCCGGCAGAAACCGGCAAACGCAAGCCGCGTGCGGCACCGGACCTTTTTGGTGAGGAACCACCACCGAATCCGGAAGCACGGGACCGCGCCGACCTGACGCGGATCGCCCGGCAGGCTGGGCTCGACCGTGGCAACGATCTCGGGCTGTGAGGGCGTGATGAGAACTTCCCCGAAGAAGGCGCGCCTGTCGGTCTATCTGGAACCGAAACTGCTGGATATCCTGACCGCCCATGCGGCGCGGCGCGATCTGTCCCTTTCCCTGGTGGCGGAAGCCGCCATCGCATCCTTCCTGTCGCCCGATGCCGATGAGCGGCGGGAGGCGGCGATGAGTCGCAGGCTGGACCGCCTCGACCGGCAGGTCGCTCGCATGGAGCGCGATCTCGGGATCAGCCTTGAGACGCTGGCCTTGTTCATCCGCTACTGGATGACGGTCAGTCCGCCCTTGCCGGAACCGGCCGCAGCGGCGGCGCGGGCGCAGGGGGCGGAACGTTACGAGGCGTTCGTGGCCGCCCTTGGGCGGCGACTCAGCCGGGGGCCACTCTTCCGGCAAGAGATCCCGGAGGATGTGCCTCCTACATCGGAAACCTGATCCCGCGATCTGCAAGTAAAAACCGCATTCACTACGATCCTGTACGATCGCAGGAAAATGCTGTTGAAAACGGGAGAAAACAGCACTCTCTAATGATCCCCGTCGTCGTCCGGAAAAGCCGGATGACCCAAACGGACGGGGATTCCCATGGCGGTTACACCGATTGAAAATGGTGCCCGACAGCGCGGCATGTCCATGCTGCGCACGGCGATGGGGCCGGCGATTGCCCGGCATCTCGCTGATCCCACTGTGGTCGAAGTGATGCTCAATCCTGATGGGCGGCTCTGGATCGACCGTCTGTCCGAGGGGCTGGGCAATACGGGTGACAGGATTACGCCAGCCGATGCCGAGCGCATTGTCCGTCTGGTGGCCCACCATGTCGGGGCTGAGGTGCATGAGGCAGCACCCCGTGTCTCGGCGGAACTCCCGACCGGCGAACGGTTTGAGGGATTGCTGCCGCCCGTTGTGACCGCCCCGAGCTTCGCCATCCGCAAGCCCGCCGTGGCCGTCTTCACCCTCGATGACTATGTCGAAGCCGGGATCATGAGAGAGGGGCAGGCAGACTTCCTGCGTCATGCGGTCTCGGAACGGAAAAACATCCTGGTCGCAGGTGGCACGTCCACGGGCAAGACCACGCTGGTCAATGCCCTGCTGGCCGAGGTGGCCAAAACAGGTGATCGCATCGTGCTGATCGAGGATACGCGCGAACTGCAATGTACGGCGCCCAATCTCATCGCCCTGCGGACCCGTGAAGGCGTGATTACCCTTTCGGACCTTGTCCGCTCCGGTCTCCGCCTGCGCCCAGACCGTATTCCCATCGGTGAGGTGCGTGGCGCGGAGGCGCTGGATCTGGTCAAGGCGTGGGGCACCGGCCATCCGGGTGGCATTGGTACCCTTCACGCCGGGTCGGTGCTGGCCGCCCTGTATCGTCTGGAACAACTGATCCAGGAGGCGGTGGTGACAGTGCCACGTGCCATGATCGCCGAAACGATCGACGTCATCGCGGTCCTGTCCGGACGCGGCAATTCCCGCCGCCTATCCGAACTGGCGGAAATCAATGGTCTCGATCCCGTAACGGGCACCTATTGCATCCATTCGGTCAGCTTTTCCCCTTCCGAAACATCCAGCTATGCCAATGGAGAATTATCATGATGCCGTCTTCACGTCTGCGCGCCATCGTGTGCGCTGTCGCACGTCCTGACCGGCATGTGCCGGATATGCGTGTGTTCGGAACCTCCATGCTGCTGTCGCTTGCTTTCGCGTCGTCGGCATGGGCGTCAGGATCCAGCATGCCGTGGGAAACGCCCCTGAACGAGATTCTGGAATCCGTGCAGGGACCGGTGGCGAAGATCATCTCGGTCATCATCATCACCGTGACTGGTCTGACCCTGGCCTTCGGGGAAACATCTGGGGGCTTCCGTCGCCTGATCCAGATTGTCTTTGGACTTAGCATCGCTTTTGCAGCGTCCAGCTTCTTCCTGTCCTTCTTCTCCTTCTCCGGCGGGGCGCTGATCTGATGGCGGGATATGACGATGACGTCGTGCCGGGCTTCCATGTCCCGGTGCATCGCTCGCTGACCGATCCCATCCTGCTGGGTGGTGCGCCCCGTGCCGTCGCCATCGCCAACGGCACGCTGGCGGCGGCTATCGCCCTGGGCCTGCGGCTGTGGCTGATCGGGGCGGTGTTCTGGCTTGTAGGACACACGCTCGCGGTCTGGGGTGCGAAGCGCGATCCTTTCTTCATTGAGGTGGGACGACGGCATCTTCGCTATCCCGCCTGGTTGCGGGCATAGGGAGGGCAGAGCGATGATGTCCCTTGGCGAATACCGCAGCCGGAATTCACTTCTGTCCGACTTTCTCCCATGGGCCGCGCTCGTGGAGAAAGGCGTCGTGCTGAACAAGGACGGTTCATTCCAGCGCACGGCAAAGATACGCGGTCCCGATCTGGACAGCGCCACACCTGCCGAACTGGTCGGTGTCACCGGGCGGCTGAACAATGCGCTCCGCCGTCTGGGTTCCGGCTGGGCCGTGTTCGTCGAGGCTCAGCGCGTGCCAGCGACACTCTACCCCGAGAGTGATTTCCCCGATGCGGCCAGCCAGATGGTCGATCTGGAACGCCGGGAGCAGTTCGAGGATGAGGGCGCGCATTTCGAGAGCCGGTATTTTATCACCCTGGTCTGGCTGCCACCGGCGGAATCTTCCGGTCGCGCCGAGCGTTTTCTCTATGAAGGCAGGGAACGGGACGGCCCCGATCCGCACGGCATATTGAATTCCTTCGTTGATCGCTCCGACCGGATGCTGGCGTTGCTCGATGGCTTCATGCCCGAGGCGGCGTGGCTGAATGACGGCGAGACGCTGACGTATCTGCATTCGACCATTTCCACCCGGAACCAGTGCGTCAGGGTGCCGGAAATCCCGATGCACCTCGATGCCCTGCTGGTCGATCAGCCGCTTGCGGGCGGCCTGGAACCAAAACTCGGCGATGCGTTTATTAAAACCTTGACGATCACCGGTTTCCCGAGCCGGACCTTTCCCGGAATCCTGGACGACCTATGTGGACGGCCGGTTCGATGCAATGGATCACATTTGTTATCTCTCTGCGTTTCTCTAAATCTTGTTTTCTCGGTGGAATGCATCGCTGCTCGCAGGATGCGGGGATCCGGTCAGGTGCGCCCTTATGTCCGGCCTGTTTGTGCGACGTTTTTCGCTGGCCATTATGGGTGTGCGCTTGCGTGTCAGGCACCAATCTTGAAAACGTGCTCGATGGCACATGTCATCCAACGGTATCGCCTGAACTGTTCCTGAATTACAGTCTTCCCATCACGCTGGTCAGTGCATTCTGCCGGATCTACCGGGGCGAACCCCGGCATCCATCGTCTTGGCAGCGCATGTCAGATTACAGCGACATTGCGGCCGGCCGGACGATAGATCTCTTTGCGCGACAGGAGAGCCCAGACGATCCGGGCCAGTTTGTTGGCAAGTGCGACGGTTGCAAGACGTGTTGGGCGACGCTCCAGAAGCTTGCAAAGCCATGCCCCTGCGGCGCTTGTCCATTTCTGCGCGCGGAAGGACATGGATGTCGCCCC